>DATBYA010000014.1:0-66002 GCA_036514015.1 Candidatus Sulfotelmatobacter sp. | reverse complement strand
GCCGAGGCGAACCTCATCCAAGGGCGATCCGAAACTCACACAGGCAACCGGACTGCGGAAGTCTGTGAGCGTATTGCAAGGAGGACGTGATGAGCGAAGTGAATAAAAGCATCGTCCGCCGGGTTTTTAAGAACTTTAACGCAGCCAGTTGGCCAGCGCTTTTCTGTCTGTCACTTACGGCTGTCTTCTCGACAGCCGCGGCGGCGCAGACACCTCAAATAAAATCGATTAGTGCCATTACGACTCAGCAGTTTCAGACGATTTACATAATAGGCAGCAACTTTGGCGAAAGTCAGTTCTATAACGGAGACTCCGTTTACATTTCCTTTCAGGACGTCACGGGAAATTGGGAGGCCGGCTATGATGGCTGCTATTTTCACGGCTGCACCCAAAACCTCACCACCCTCATAGTGGACTCGTGGCAGAACACGGCGGTCGTACTAGGAGGGTTCCTCGGAGCTTGGCCCGTGCTCGGAGGGACGTTCCGTAAGGGTGATACCATACAACTTTGCGTGTGGAACCCTCAGTCAGGTGACGGTCCTGCCTGCCTAAACACCACTGCCGAGGGCGTGTTAACCACGGTCAAGCTTTCGTCATCTCCTAACCCGTCCACGAGTGGAGAACCAGTGACCTTGACCGCGACGGTCAACTCCGCCTTTGACGTGCCCCCGCCGAACGGTGAGAGCGTCACCTTCATGCAGGGAACAACCGCGCTGGGGACGGCCTCGATCAGCGGCGGCGTGGCGCAGTTAAGCACCTCGACGCTACCGGTAGGGACTGACGTAATCGCGGCCGAGTACGGGGGCGATGTCAACTTCGACAGCAGCACCTCGAAGTCAGTGAGCCAAGTAGTAATGGAAACACAAGCCCCGGAGGGCGTAGCGTCTCCTACCAATGTGAACTTCGGCCAAGAAGTAGTTGGTCAAACAAGTTCCTCGCGATCGGTAAGCTTGAAGAACACCGGGGAGTCGGAACTCACGTTCTCCGACATTTCAATCAGCGGGGATTTCTCCATCACCGTAAACTACTGCGAAAACGGGGTCAAACCCCAGACGCACTGCAATGTTTACGTCACGTTCACTCCCCAAGGAATTGGGACGAAAACTGGCACCCTGACCTTCGTAGATAACGCTTCGAACACTCCGCAGACTGTTTCGCTTACGGGCACGGGAACTAACTAGACGGCATTTCAGGCCATCTCGGCGAGAAAACACCGATGGCGGCCTCTCGCATGCTCATCCAATACGGTGGCCCAGTAGTGCAGCATCCTGACTTCAGGAGTGGACAATGCCCAACGGTCGGTCCGGTGGCTTCGTAATCGAGAAGGCCGATCTTAAGAACCTGGTCAAGACGATTCCGGATACCACGGTGATCCCAAGCATACTCTCCAGCCTGCGGAGCCCCGCCCTCTTGACGCAGTGGAGACATCTCGACTTGTCGACGAATGCCTGAATAATCAGATAGCGGTCGAAGAACAGCCCCATGATTGTTACATCATCGGTCTCAGCAATGAACCCGAAAACATCTGGTTGATGGTTGGCCCGATGGCGCCGATCTTTTTGGAACTCCGCGAACGGCACCGACGGTGGACCACCCAGACCGCCATGGGTGGATCGCTTTCTAGTACGGTTACACATCAGTGCAGCACGCCTGTGGCCCCCTTTTGCCCCAAAAAGAAGTCGTGCGACACGCGCACGATTTCCGATCGAAAACAGCCTCAAAGCCCCCGACGCTGGCGAGAACAGATTTACCAATCTCGGAACCGATATGTACTCAGCGGGGGAAGCTTTGTGGTGTTGACGCCCTGAAGTCTGAGACCGCATTTGAAACCGCATCGGTCGGCGAGCAGTGCGGTTCGGTTGATCACTCTCCTGCAAGGAAGAACAAATGAGATGCATTCACATGCTGAAGCGTCGGTTCATGGGGTTGAAAACAAATGAAGTCACGTCGCCTGGTTTGTCTCAGAAGAATTAGGAAACCGCTGCTCTATCCATCTGAGCCACGGGCCAGTGAGTAAACGATTTAACACTGCGCATGCGTTTTCCCGCCGCACTCTTGTGATGAAACCTCTAGAAGACAAATTGGGCGCACGACCATCCAGCGCAGACTAGCTACGAGTGGAAAGGCAATCGCAATCTGTCAGTAGCTATCGGTCAGGCGGAGTGTACGTTGGCAGCGCACAACGATTGAACTGAACCAATTCTCTGAGAGCTGAACCACGCTGGCTGTTTTGAATTTCGAAATCGTTTTACGGACGTAGCATTCCTCATGCACAGTCTCTCCACGCTCATCGGTATTGCTCGTTTCGAGCGCGATGGGTCCAGCGCAGATACAGCATGTAATGTCGCGTTGCGACCTAGATCGGATAGAGCCTGTCATACATGGTCCTCCTTGCGGACTACGGGATAAACAGGCGAGAAACGCGAAATGTAAGGTTGCAATTCGGTGACCAATCAAGTGAAAGCACGCAAACCCGACTGTGACAGAGAGTTACGCAAATTGAGACGACTTGGCTGGTGCCCGCTTTGGCAGCGAGGCGAGCAAGAAATTCCAGGCAAGAAAGGCTCTGGTTCACTTCGATGCCAAATCGGAAAGCTTCAGTGCAAGCCGATCCCATCCGGCGGCGTGGTCCGCAACATCGTGGCAACGCCCGACCGGCGGCTGTATCTGGCATGCAGCGGAGTGAATACAGTCGCGGTCGTGAGTCTGAACCAATAAACCTAGTTGAACTTTTCAGTCGTGGCCCGTTGCTGCGCATAAGCCGCAAGCGCTCGAAAACGTATGTCTTTGTGCAATTGTTTGAGGTCGGGAGTCGTTGCTATGGCACGCACGGTTGTTGCGTCCAGCCCATGGCCAATCGCTTCGCGCAATAGCGCGAATGCCTCGTCGTTATGTCCGTTGTGTGCCAGGATGCAGCCCAGGTCGTAGGTTGTGCTTGCAGTGTCTGGATGCTCCGGTCCGAGGACGCGACGCTGCGTTCCCAGCGTATCGCGCGCCAGCTTCTCTGCCTCGTCGTACCGGCCTTCGCGATCCAGAGTCTCCGCCAATTGGTCGGTCGTCCCCAGGGTGTAGGGGTGCTCTGGTCCAAGCACGCGCTGCATGAGCTCGACGGTTTGCCGCAGCAACCCTTCCGCATCGCCATAACGGCCTTCCTTATTCAGGGTATCGGCCAGATTCGACATGGTCGACAGCGTGTTGGGACGCTCCGGCCCGAGCACGCGGCGCTGAATCTCGAGCGTTTGCCGAAGCAGATTCTCAGCTTGTGAATATTGACCCTGTCCTCCCAGGGTTATCGCCAGCTCTTTCATTGCCCACAAGGTGTCCTGATGCTGCGGTCCTAGGACGCGCTGCTTGATCGCCAGAGCCTCTCGCTGCAGCGGCAGAGCCTCGGCGAATTGATTTTCGTGGAAAAGCGAATTGGCGAGATTATTCATTGACCGCAGCGTATCCGGGTGTTCCGGCCCAAGAACACGGTGCTGCAGGCTTAGCGTCTCGCGCTGCAACTTCTCCGCTTCGGCGTAACGCCCTTCCTGTTGAAGCGTAGTGCCCAGGTTATTCATTGCCAGCAACGTGTCGGGATGGTCCGGCCCAAACAAACGCTGGCGGACCTCCAGAGTCGTGCGCTTTAAACTTTCCGCCTGTGCGTAATGGCCTTCGTGACCCAGCGTAGCCGCCAGATTATTCATCGCTGCCAGGGTCTCTTTGTCATCGGTTTTCCCGATGCGCCGCCGAGTTTCGAGAACTTCACGTTCCAGTTTTTCGGCCTCAGCGTAGTTTCCTTCTCGATCCAGAGTCCATGCAAGATTGCTCATGGATTTCAGCGTGTCCAAATTTCGTTCGCCGAAAACTCGCTTTCTGGTTGCGACAGTCTCGCGTTGCAACCTTTCGGCCTCCGCAGCATGGCCTTGCTGATTCAGAATCCAGCCCAGATCGTCCAGCGAACGCAGTGTTTCTAAATTCTGAGCTCCGAGAACGCTACGCCGGATTTCGGCGGAGCGCTGAAAAAGCGACTGCGCGCGAGGAAAGAGTCCCAGCTCCTTATAAACATTTCCCATGACGTACATCATCTGCGCCTGGAGTTCGGGATCCTGCGCCAGCCCCTTGTCAATATCGTTCGACGCCTTGTCCAGAATTTCCCGCGCCGTAATGCTGTTGCCTCGGGCTTCACCCGGGTCGGAAACTTTGAACATTCCTTCCATGAATTCCGTTACGCGATTCGCTCGGTCGCGCTCGCGGGTGATGCGGCGTAACTGGATCGATTGGTTAACCGCGAACCCCGCCAGCAGCAACACCAATCCCGCAGCCACGGCCACGCCCAGCGGATGGCGGCGCACATATTTTTGCGTCCGATAGAGGACACTGGTGGGACGCGCCAGCACCGCTTCGTGAGAAAGATGTCTGCCGATATCAGCGGACAACTCGGACGGTATTGCGTAGCGGCGCACTGGCTCTTTCTCCAGCGCCTTCATCGTGATCCAATCGAGATCGCCGCGCAGTAACCTCACCAGTTGTTGCGGCTCCGCTCGGCGTGTCCCGGCTGTTGCCGTTAGCTGCTCTGTGCTAACCCTTGTACTTGGCTGTACCGGTTCTTCCTCGCAGATCTGGCGTTCGATCTTCCGCCAGTTATCGGCGACCACTTTATACGGGAGACAGCCCGTCAGAATTTCGTAGAGCAACACTCCGAGCGAATACACGTCGGTTGCGCTGGTCACCGCATCGCCGCGCACCTGCTCCGGGCTGGCATAACCGGGAGTCATAGGATGCCAGTTCGTTTGCGTCGTCAATGGACTTTGAAAGCATTCCGGATTCAGCAATTTCGCGATGCCAAAGTCCAGCAACCGGGGAAGACCATCCCCGGTGATCAGAATGTTGCCCGGCTTGAGGTCGCGATGAATCACCAGATTCTGGTGCGCGTATTGCACCGCCGCACAGACCACGCGAAACAGTCGCAGCCGGTCGTCAATCGTGAGTTGCTTTTGATCGCAATATTGATCGATCGGCAGACCTTCCACATACTCCATCACCAGATACGGAGAGCCATCTTCGGTGCTTCCTCCGTCCAGCAGTTTCACGATGTTAGGATGGTCCAGCGCGGCCAGCGTCTGACGCTCATTGCGAAATCGTTGCAGGATTTGCTCCGTGCCAGTTCCCGGCATGACCATCTTGATGGCGACGCGCTTGCGGTAATTCTGATCGTCGCGCTCGCCCAAATACACCACCGCCATCCCGCCTCGCCCGATTTCGCGGACGATGCGGTACGCGCCAATTCTCTTGCCTTCCATGACTGGAGAAAACGAAAGCGCTTCCGTGGTAGGAGAGTTTTCTAGAAGACTGTCCGCGCCGGCGTAGTGCAGGAGCAGCGATTCCACTTCGGCCCGCACCGCCGCATCATCTCCGCAGGCATTGCGAATAAATCCGGTTCGCTCCTCCGGACTCAGTTCCAGGGCCAGCGCCAGAATCTCTTTCACTTGGTCCCAGGTCTTAGGCATTCTTCGCCCCGTGCCCCAGTTCTCGGGCAAGCCATGCTTTGGCTACGTTCCAGCTACGTTTCACGGTGGCTGGCGAAACTTCGAGGACGTCGGCTGTCTCCTCGATGCTCAGGCCACCGAAGAATCGCAACTCCACCAGCCGCGCTTGCTGGGGATCGAGTTCGGCCAACCGGATCAGCGCCTCATCCAGCGCCACTACATCGGCTGCCCGCGCCGTCGAAACAATCGCGGCTTCTTGCAGATATACTTTTTCTACATTTCCACCTCGCTTGGCGGCCTGATGGCTACGGCTATAGTCCAGCAGGATGCGTCGCATCAGTTGGGCCGCAATTCCCATAACCTGATTGCGGTTCCCCCACTGAATGTCTCTCTGGTCGACTAAGCGAAGATAAGCTTCGTGCACCAAAGCCGTCGCCTGCAACGTATGATTCCCGCGTTCACGCCGCAAGTAATAGGAAGCGAGGCGCCGCAACTCCGAATAGAGCAAGGCCGTGCTCTCCGAGAGACCTTGTTCGCTTCCGCTGGGTGGGCCGGGCGGTCCTGAACCGTCTTGTTGCGGTATGTCCAAGCCAGCCTCCTGGCCCTAGCAAATTGCTCGACGCGCGGGTTAGCTCGGGGAGGGTATCGCGACAAAGCAAACAGCAGTTTTCAGCAACGCGAACCGTTGTGGCTGCGAAGTATATATCGCCGCTTCGGCAACCGCAACAAGTTCGGTGCAGGCTGTGCAGGCCGTGCAGGCTGTCACGGCATAGCCTTTCGATGATCCTGCTCCCAGGCCGCCACAGTGGCTAGGCTCGTCGGTCACACAGCAAGCGACCCAAGCGGTCGCGCAAGCTGGCAGCCTGGAATACGGACTCTGGGTTCAACCAGCGGCAATGGGCGACCAATCTCACGCTGCGCAGATACAAAAAGCCTGGATCGAAAATCGTGATAAAGCGGTGCAGGACCTCGACGCGATGGTGGAGCAGAAGAAAGGAAGGAAGGAAGCGTTCCAAGTCGCCTTCCCGGCGATGGGCAAAAATGATCCCAACACTCTGGCCGTCGATCAGATCATGACGGAAATGGCGAGCCACTTTGACTAGTGGGGAAAGATCTATGTTCTGGGCGCCCTCGCCAAAATGTCCCATGAGCATCCGCCGAGAGCCTCTGGGTCGTGATTTAGCGCGTGATCCCTACGGGTTAGGACGTCTTTTCGTCCGCCTTCTGATCTGGGAAACGTCTACGGGCCGGAATATAGCATCGCTGCTGATCACGCCGCGGATGGGCGCTGCTCCGGGCGGCGGAACAGCCGTGGGAGCGGCATCGTGAATGAGTGGAGAACGGCCCTTCAGCTCTTTTTGGTACCAGGCTCTTGTTTCCGCTGGCCCGCGCAATAGCTTCGGCTCTCTCTCTTCGGGGAAGAACACGAATATGGTTTCGTCCTGGTCTGTGCTGTGATCGAGGTATTCATCCTCGGCGCCGTGCTGAACCATGGGTTTTCCGATGGCATCATTCACAAATTCCTGGACGGCATAAAATTTCGGCCCCCGACGCGCATCTTGCCCTAGCGTCTCTGTTACTAAGGTTAAGATGCGCTGTTCCTGACCGGGCAGCACGATCCCCTTCAGGTCGTAGTCGCCGTGCACGCGCTTCCCACCGAGCTGCACACAACCGTGGTAAGGAGAAGCTGCGTCCTTCACCACGGTATATCTGGGAGATAACGTGCGAATCCATTCATCTGCCTTGGCTCGCCTCTTACTCGAGAAAGCACTTCCATTCTCGCGGGGATCAACCACCAAGCCGGCCAGAGGCCCCTGGTCGGCAGTTTTCGCTTTGCAATCGATGGGTTTCGGAACACAAAGCGGATCGGAAATATATTTGAGCGAGGCTTCGTTGGTTCCGCGCACCAGAATGTAGACGCCAATCTCCAGCGCTGCAGCCGCGAAAACGTCTTTATCTTCGGGCCGGATATCATTCATAGCTCGTCCTCCCTACCAGCGACCCGCCCTGAGCAATGCCAATTCTAGCGTTCTTTCGCGAAACAATTTCGAACTCACTCGGAGACTGGAGCGTCTTCAAACGGCGCGAATTTTGGCACATTAAGACTCACGCGCTTGGAGGTTGGCGGTGGGGCCGGGTACTTCGCCCACATCATATGCTGCTCGCCGGGCTGCAACGTACCCCACCACATGTCCAGAATCCGCTTACCGTCGATGGCGAGGTTATTGAATTTCTTGTTTCCTGCCGGATCGATGTAATAAATATCGTCCCAGCCAAAGTCGTAAGAGATAGGCTTGGCGCCGGTGTTAACGATGCGCCATCTGGCCAGTAGAGCGTTTCCGCTGACCCGCTTCAACTCGAGCAGGTCGCACCGCAGGTTGGGATCGTTTGAATATTGCCCGCTGGCGATCACCCCGGACGCGGACGCCGGGCTGGCCACCGGAGCAGGAGCCGGCGCTGGGTCTGCTGCAGCAGGTTCTGGGGCGGCTGCGGTGTCAGCGGACGGATCAACCTGGGCAGGTTGTCTTTGGACGTCTGAAACCGGTTGCGGAGCTGGAACCGGCGCATTGGCTTGCGCCGCCGTCCCGCGATCGAGCAGGTCAATTTTGTCGGCGCTTCCTTCAATGGTAGCCACCATCAAGCTGTAGTCCCACACTCCGGCGCTCTTCTGGGCCTTAACGTAAACCGTGCCCTTGCCCTTCGGTCCGGAGATCGGAACGGAGAGATCGGCATCGCCCGAACCGGGTTGGACGCTCATGGACCCACCCACGAACCAGCCTTCGCTAATCGGATTTCCCAGACGCTGCGCCAGCAGCGCATTCGATTGCGCTTTCGCCACGGACTCTTTGGCGACGTCAGAGCCTCGGATCGCGCCCACCACTAAGGAGAGAATGGCTGCCACGAACAACACCACGCATAGGAACGTGGCGGCCAGTAGTTTTCCCCAATTTCTTCCCAGCCAGCTTCTGCGCTGATTTGGCATGAGTGTCGGACTGGGCGTGGTTGGCGGTATGCCGGTTGACTGTGTGGACATAAACTCCTCCTCAGATCATCGCATCGCAGGTTATCTTCCTGGTGGCCTGGGCGATTCCTTGGCAGCCTTTGGGGCTGTCCACTCTATAACGCGCAATCGTAGACCGGAATAGCTCACCTGGACAGAATTATTCTGGGCGATGGCGGGGGGCGGGTGACCGGGCGCGCGCCGCTGGGGCTAGGGACTGCCGGATAATCGAAGCGCCGCCACGAGGGGGCGGTCGAGGCGACCTGCTCCTAGAGCACTTACTCCGATCCGCTATGTTTCCCTGCCAGATCGTCCAGGGCTAGGTTCAGCTCCAGCACATTCACCCGTGGTTCGCCGAGCAGACCGAGATCCCGTTGATAGGTATATTTCTGAACCAAATCGCGAATCGTCGTTTCAGTCACAGCACGCTCCCGGGCGATGCGTGGAATCTGAAACTCCGCAGCCGCAGGAGAAATTTCAGGGTCCAGGCCCGACGCGGAGGTCGTGATGAGATCGACAGGAATGGGTTGACCGGGATTCTCTTGATGCAGGCTGCTGGCATCCGCACGAACACGGTCAATTAATTTCTGGTTGGTAGAAGCGTAGTTCGTGCCACCGGAGTTGGCGGCATCATATCCATTGCCGGCGTTCGAGGGACGGGAGTGGAAATATTTCGCGGAGACAAACGGCTGGCCAATGATGCGCGAACCGACGGCTTCTCCGTTGCGATAGCGGATCTGGCCGTTGGCTTTGTCTTTGAAGACCAGTTGCGCCAGCGCGGTGACGAGCAGCGGATAAATCACGCCCAGCAGAATCGTGGTCGCAATGGTCATCAGAAATGCGGTGATCAGATGTTTTTTCATGAAATCCTCAGGCCAGGTGAGCTGCCGTAATCAGCAGGTCGATGATCTTGATGCCCACGAAGGGCGCGATCAGTCCACCCACTCCGTAAATAAACAAATTGCGCCGCAGCAAAGATTCGGCATTCATGGCGCGATATTTCACGCCCCGCAGCGCCAGCGGGATAAGGGCGACGATGATCAGGGCGTTGAAAATTACCGCCGACAGCACCGCCGACTCCGGCGTCTTGAGATGCATGATGTTTAACGCATTGAGCACGGGGAAAGTAACGGCAAACATGGCGGGGATGATCGCGAAATACTTGGCCACATCGTTCGCAATCGAGAACGTGGTAAGCGCGCCCCGCGTCATCAGCAGCTGTTTTCCGATTTCGACGACCTCAATGAGCTTGGTAGGATTGGAGTCGAGATCGACCATGTTCCCGGCTTCTTTCGCGGCTTGCGTGCCCGTGTTCATGGCAACGCCCACATCGGCCTGGGCCAGCGCGGGAGCATCGTTGGTGCCGTCGCCGGTCATGGCCACCAGTTTGCCGCCCGCCTGCTCGCTGCGGATGAGCTTCAGTTTATCCTCGGGGGTGGCTTGCGCAAGAAAGTCGTCGACGCCCGCCTCTCGCGCGATGGCGGCCGCGGTGAGCGGATTGTCGCCGGTAATCATCACGGTGCGAATCCCCATCGAGCGCAACTGCGCGAAGCGGTCGCGGATGCCTCCCTTGACCACATCTTTCAGGTGAATGACGCCCATGGCACGCCGATTTTCCGAAACCACCAGAGGAGTGCCCCCGGAAGACGCAATGCGCTCTACCGCAGCCCGGACCTCCTGAGGCATGGCGGCATTATTCTGTTCGAGATAATGGGCAATGGAATCGGCAGCGCCTTTTCGGATCTGCCGGCCATCCAGATTGACTCCTGACATGCGCGTCTGCGCGGTGAAGGGAATGAATTCCGCCTCGTGGTCCGCAAAGTCGCGGCCGCGCAGCTTATATTTCTCCTTGGCCAACACCACGATCGAGCGCCCCTCCGGAGTTTCGTCGGCCAGCGAAGAAAGCTGCGCCGCATCCGCCATATCAGCCTCGCTCACTCCCGGTGCAGGCAGGAACTCCGTGGCCTGGCGGTTGCCGAAGGTAATCGTACCGGTCTTGTCGAGCAGCAGCGTGTTCACGTCCCCCGCCGCCTCCACCGCCCGTCCCGACATGGCGAGCACGTTGTGCTGCACCAACCGGTCCATGCCGGCAATGCCGATGGCCGACAACAAGCCACCGATGGTCGTGGGAATGAGGCAGACCAGCAATGAGACCAGAACGAACACCGTCTGCGGCGAGCCGGAATAGATGGCAAACGGCTGCAGCGTGACCACCGCCAACAGGAAGATGATGGTCAGTCCGGCGAGTAGTATATTGAGCGCGATTTCATTGGGCGTCTTCTGGCGTGAGGCCCCTTCCACCAGCGCGATCATGCGGTCCAGAAAGGTTTCGCCGGGGTTCGATGTGATCTTCACCTTGATGTAATCGCTCAGGACGCGAGTTCCACCGGTAACCGCCGAGCGGTCGCCACCGGCTTCGCGAATCACTGGCGCGGACTCGCCGGTAATCGCCGATTCATCGACCGATGCCACGCCCTCGACAATCTCACCGTCCCCGGGAATGAGTTCTCCGGCATCGACGGAAACCAGATCGCCGGCTCGCAACTTGGCGCTCGGAATCTCTTCGATCCTGCCGTCGGAGGCAATGCGCTTCGCGACCGTTTCCGAGCGGGCACGCCGCAATGTTTCCGCTTGCGCCTTTCCTCGGCCTTCCGCCATGGCTTCGGCGAAGTTGGCAAATAGAACGGTGAACCACAACCACAACGTGATCTGAAGATTGAAGCGAAAGTCCTCGTGCGGACGAAGAATCAAAAGCACGGTCGTGATCAGGCTGCCGATCTCGACCACGAACATGACGGGGTTCCCCATCATATTGCGCGGGTTCAACTTGAGCAGCGAACTCCAGGCCGCGCTGCGAACGAGTTTCAAATCCCAAATCGATTTGTGATGGCTAGCCATATGTTTGTCGACGTTTTTTAGAAAGTCTTTCCAACCTGTAGGAGAAGGTGCTCAAGGATCGGCCCCAGGCTCAGAGCCGGAAAGAAAGTAAGTGCGCCGAGAATCAGGATGACGCTGATCAGGAGCAACGTAAACAGGGGTGTCGTCACCGGAAATGTGCCCAGAGATGGCGGCACGTACTTTTTCTGCGCCAGGTTGCCGGCGACGGCCAGCATCGGAATGATCATGAAAAAGCGGCCCACCAGCGTGGTAATGCCGGTGGCGGCGTCATACCACGGCGTGTTGACGGTGAGTCCGCCAAAAGCGGAGCCGTTGTTTCCGGCGGAGGAGGTGAAGGCGTAAAGAATCTGGCTGAGGCCGTGGGGACCGGGATTCGAGATGCCCGCTGTCCCGAAGCCCTTGACCACCGAAAGTCCGGTCAGGGTAAGAATGATCAGGGGGAAAACCAGCGAGACCAGCATCGCCATCTTGACGTCGTAGGCCTCGATCTTCTTGCCCAAATATTCCGGCGTGCGCCCGACCATCAGACCAGCGATAAAAACGGCTAACACGATATAGATCAATATGCCGTACATCCCTGAGCCGACCCCGCCAAAAATAACTTCGCTCAGCATGATGTTGACCAGCGGCACCATGCCTCCCAAGGGCGTGAACGAATCATGCCAGCCATTGACGGCGCCGCAGCTTGCGTCGGTTGTCACCGTTGCAAATAAGGCGGAGTTGGCGATGCCGAAACGCGTCTCCTTGCCCTCCATATTGCCGCCCGGCTGCAAATTCGTGGCGCGCTGCGCAACCGTGGGGGGATACAACGGATTCCCTTTCGCTTCCGCCCAGTAGACGGTGGTAACGCCCACCAGAAACAAGATCGCCATCGCCGACCACACCGCCCATCCGTGGGCCGGAGATCCCGTCATACGACCCAGGGTGTAGGTCAGGCCGGCGCCAATGGCGAAAATGCAAAACATTTCGATCAAATTCGTCAGCGGCGTGGGGTTCTCAAAGGGGTGTGCACTGTTCGCGTTAAAAAATCCGCCACCGTTCGTGCCCCATTCTTTGATGATCTCCTGCGAAGCCACCGGCCCCTGCGCGATGGTCTGCGTTGTGACCGGGTCCATGACCGGCTTGCCGGCAGCATCGACCACGGCCTTGCCGTCTGCCCCCACCCGTTGCACCTGTTGCGGCTCAACCAGCTTCACGGTATCGTAGGGCTTCAGGTTCTGCACGACGCCCTGCGAAACCAGTAGCAAAGATCCCAACACGCAAACCGGCAGCAGCACCCACAAGCAGCAGCGGACAAAGTCGACCCAGAAATTTCCCAGAGTATTCATCTGCCGCCGGGCAATTCCGCGAATGAAGGCGATCGCCAGGACGATCCCGGTCGCCGCCGAGGCAAAGTTGTGATAGGCGAGGCCAACCATTTGCGTGAAGTAGCTCATGGTCGTCTCCCCCGCATAGGCCTGCCAGTTGGTGTTGGTGGTAAACGAGGCCGCGGTATTGAAGGCCAGGTGTTCGGGCATCACGGCCGCGAAGTGCTGCGGATTGAATGGCAGCACTCCCTGAATCCGCTCGATGAGATAGAGGACGAGCATCGATACGGCGCTGAACACCAGCATGGTGGTCGCGTACTCGGTCCAGTGCATCTCGTGCGATGGATCCACGCCGGTAACTCGATAGAGCAGTCGTTCGATGGGGCGCAGCACGGGATCGGCAAAGGTGCGCTCCCCGGCAAACACGCGCGCCATGAAGACGCCCAGCGGCTTCGTCACCGCGAAGATCAATCCCAGAAACACGAAGATCTGCAGCCAGCCATTGATGGTCATTTCAGAACCCTTCGACTCAGAACTTCTCCGGACGCAGCAGCGCGTAGAACAGGTACACGGTCACCAACGCGCTGATGATGAGCATGATGAGAGATTGCATGTCCATAACATCCTCCTACTTCATGCGATCACAGAAACGCACGTACGCAATGGATACGGTGAAGAACACGATTGCGACAGCGATCCAAAGAATATCCTGCATGGGAAAACTCCTCGGCCAATTACTTGATTCCTCTCGACCAACGTTAGAGGGCCATTGCTTCGCCAGTTCTGCATCAATTTGTGCGCTTGCCGACTTCAGAATTCATTTCTATGAGTTCTCCCCGCGTTCGGGGTGGATTGAACTTCGCAAAGTGAACTTCCTATCTCGCTGCGACGCAAATTCATCCACTCCTTTGCCAGAGCCGCCAGGACGCGCAGGAGAAATATCACCGCGCCGATACACAGTATTGCCAGTGCACCTTTCATAACCGCTCCCGCACCTCGAAGCCTCTCAACCTCATTGGACAACTCCGCGCGTAAGAGGGAACTCAAGAGTTCATAAAGAATTCGTAAAGGGAATGGGGCGAGTCATTGCGAAGATTTCAGCCCAAAGTCCGGCCCCTGAGTCAGCAGCCCCACTCTGCCTCGCCTGGCTCGGCATAATACTTCCGGCTGCGGGGTTCGGGGGTTGCCGAGGCCAATTCCAGCAGCGCCAAACGGGCCGCCGCCACCATCAATGAGCGTTCGTTTTGCGGCGTGCGTTCCCACGAAGAGGGTTCGTCTTCGCCGTCGTGACCGTCACGATCATGCGCCAGAGCTTCCCGATAATGCTGGAAAAGCTTCGCCAAATGTTCTGCAGAGACATCCTGAATCGTCGACATATGGTCCTACCTTTCTTCGGCCCCCGGGCGAACCACTTCACGATCAAATCGGAAGAATGTTCTCCGTTCTAATTTCGCGGGGCAGCGCGGCCTTGATTCCTTCCGCCTTCACTCCATTTGATTCGGAAACGCGTAAAGATTGAATAAATGCTTCGTAGAATGTTCGTAAGGCTGGGGTTTTGTGGAGGGAAATATTCGGCAGGAGCGACGGTTCTATTCCCCGGGTTCAAACCGATATCCAACCCAAGGCTCGGTGATGATGTAGCGAGGCGAGGAAGCATCCGGCTCGAGTTTCTTGCGTAACTGACCGACGAACACTCGGAGATACTCCACCTGTTCGGTACTTTGTCCGCCCCAGATTGCGCCTAACAGAGTGCGGTGGTTAACGACCTTGCCGGCACGGCGGGCCAGGAAGACAAGCAGTTCGAACTCTTTGGGAGTGAGCCGCACCTCGTTGCGGCGAACCGTAACTTTGTGCGCGTCTGTATCGATGCGAAAATCACCAATTTCAATTACGGCGTCAGCCGCTTCGCTTTCGCTGGGCACGCGGCGAAGATTGGCCCGCACTCGCGCCAGGAGTTCATTCATACCGAACGGCTTGGTGACGTAGTCATCCGCCCCAGCGTCGAGCGCCTCTACTTTCTGTTGCTCCTTGTCGCGAACCGAGAGGACCACAATGGGAACCTGAGAGACGGCGCGTACCGTGCGGCAGAGTTGGACACCGTCGACCGACGGCATCGACAGATCGGTGATGATCAAGTTAGGAGACCAGTCCTTCATAATCTCCAGCGCCATTTCGCCGCTATTGGCGATGCGGATGTCGTAGCCTTGCGCGGACAGGCTGGTGCGCAGCACGCGCGTGATCTGCGGTTCGTCATCTACGACTAAAATGCGCGGCCGGTCCACCATCAGCGAGCCTCCTGACTAATAATATGTACATCGACCGAAGGCGAGTCGCGCAGAAACCGTTGAATAGCCGACAGATAAAGATATCGCTGCCAGCCGGTGCGTGCCGATCTTCCAAAAATCACCTGCGTGATGTGATGCTCGCGCACCAGTTGGGCAAGACCATCTGCGATGCTTCTACCCGAGCCACGCACCACATGGGCGCCCAGGTTTTCGGCGAATCGGATGTTTTCCGCCAAGGTCTTCTGATCTTCCGGACGCGAATCGCGGCCCACATCGACGTAGAAAACATAGAACTCACCACCCATGGCCTGAGTCATGCGCGATCCGCGTGCGATCAAGTATTGAGCCACAGGATTCGAACTGACGCAGACGCCGATGCGCTCACGCACCGTGTGCGCCGGCTGCGTCCCCTGCTTGTCCAGAAAAGCGTCGAGACTGCGGTCGACAACCCCGGTGACCTGACGCAACGCGAGCTCGCGCAACGCGATCAGGTTGCCCGGACGGAAAAAATGCGAAAGCGCGCGTTGCGCCCGGTCTACCGGATAAATATCGCCACGCTGCATGCGTTTTTGCAGAGCCTGGGGCGTTAGATCGGCGAGCACGATTTCGTCCACCCGCTGCATTACCCAATCCGGAACCGTCTCTCGCACCTGCACGCCGGTAATTTGCTGCACGGTTGGGCCAAGACTCTCGACGTGCTGCACATTCATCGTCGAGAGCACATCGATCTTGGCCTCCAGCAGTTCCATGACATCTTCGTACCGCTTGGCGTGCTTGCTTCCCTCGATGTTGGTATGGGCCAGTTCGTCGATCACAACGACCGCCGGTTTGCGCGCAAGGATCGCATCCACGTCCATCTCTTCAAACATTGTGCCCTTGTACTCGAGTTTGCGAGGCGAGATGCGGTCCAGTTTCGCGGCCAACTCCGCGGTAGCCTTGCGACCATGACTCTCCACCACTCCCGCCACGACGTCTTCCCCGCGGCTGGCCCGGCGGATCGCCTCGCTCAGCATGTTGTACGTCTTCCCCACTCCGGGGGCATAACCCAGGAAGAGTTTGAAGATTCCCCGCGCCTTTTCCGGCGACACCTCGCTCAACCAGTCCTCGGGCGTCTTGGTCATTGCAGCTATTCTCTTTCTCCGCCTCGGAATTGTCACGTCCATCGTACAATGCGGAGGTGAAAACCGGGCCTCGGACTCAGGCTGCGCGCTACGCTCTTGTAATCGCCGCCATCGTCGCGATCACGGCAGTCGATTTCAAACTGCACGTAAATCACACGACCGTCGCGTTGATGTTCCTGGTGACCGTGCTCCTTACGTCGGCCTACTGGGGATTGCGCTATGCGGTGGTGATGGCGGTGGGAGCCACCGCGGCTTTCAATTTTTTTTTCCTTCCCCCGATCGGAACCTTCACCATTGCCGATCCTCAGAATTGGGTGGCGTTGTTCGCTTTCCTGGTCACCGCGCTCGTAGCCAGCAATCTTGCCGAACGCGCCCGCCGCGAAGCCGAAGGAGCCAAACAACGCCGCCGCGAAGTGGAGCGGCTTTTCGGACTAAGCCAGCGGTTGCTGGCGTCAGAGAACGTTCTCGAACTGCTGAATGCGCTTCCGCTCTATGTGCAAGAGACATTTTCTGTGGGCAGTGTCGCCGTCATGGCCGCGGACCATCCGACGGTGTATCGCTCATCGCTCGATGCCAAGTTCGAAGAAACGGTATTGCGCTCCACGCTCTTGCGGGGTGAGCCCATCACGCAAGGCGGCGTTTCTTACGTACCTCTGCGCCTTGGCATGCGTACCGTGGGTGCGTTGGGCGTCGCGGGAGATGAACTCTCGAGGGAAACTCTTGACGCTCTGGGAAGCCTGGCGGGGCTCGCGATCGAGCGCGCCCGCGCTCTGGAAGCGCTTAGCAAGAATCGCGCTGAGCAGGAACATGAGCGCCTGCGAACCGCCTTGCTCGATTCGGTCACGCACGAGTTCCGTACTCCGCTGACTTCCATCAAAGCCAGCGTTACAACTTTGTTATCCGGCCCGCTCGACGACCAGGGCAGGCGCGAGCTGCTGACCGTCATCGACGAAGAGGCCGACCGGCTGAATCGTCTGGTAGGCGAGGCCGCCGAGATGGCGCAACTGGATTCGGGGATGTTTAAACTCGATTTACAGCCGCATTCGATGGCGGAGCCTCTTGAACTGGCCCTCGAGGACGCAAAGGCCTCGCTTGAAAATCATCCGGTAGAGGTGGTGGCTTCTCCGACCTTGCCAAGAGTGCCGATGGATGTGCAGCGCATTCGCGAAGTGCTCATGCACCTTCTGGAAAATGCCGGTAAGTACTCCGACCCGGGAGTTCCTATCAAAGTGACCAGCGAGATGAACGACGACCGCCTCGTGACCAGTGTTGCCGATCGAGGGCCGGGCATCGATTCCTTCGAGCAGTCGCTGATCTTCGAAAAGTTCTATCGCGGACAGCATCAGCGCTACACCGCGCCCGGAACGGGCATGGGCCTGGCCATCGCGAAAGTAATCGTGGAGGCCCACGGCGGCACGATTGGCGTAGTCAGCCAGTTAGGCAGCGGTTCGGTATTCTGGTTCAGCTTGCCCGGGGACAAACGCAGGTAATTCGCGGATCGGAAAGGGCCCGACTTCAGGTAGGGCTGCACCACCACAGCCGGTTTTAGCCGCTGAGGCTCTCGCCCTGCGGCTTCGCCACGGAGGAATAACCTGTGGGGAACGACCCTTCACGGCTTCTTGATGTAGTAAGCCGCTTCCTCCGGTCGCACGACCCGCGGAATCCACAACGGCCGCCGCAGCCCGCCCGGCCCCGGCGCGGGACGAGCCAGTGCCTTCCACCTCTGATACACCGCAAACGAAAGATTCGTGTCCACGAAAATATCGCCGTAGCGGTCGTCCGCCGCAGCTCTTTCCACGCGCACCATCTGATGCCAGCAGTGCATGCCACTGATCGGATCCGGGTGCACGGGGAAAGTAATGTCCTGGTGCACGCCGGCATCGCTCCACCACACCCGCTGGGTGTCCGGATCGGTGCTCTCATAGGGCGAGACACTTTCCAGTTGTCGCATCTTCCACTGCCCCTTACCGACTTCCTTCAGATCGACCCATGCGCTCGACATCCGTTCCACTTGATCCTCTTTATTGATCCGCCAGCGTCCCAGATGATGAGAACAGGCGACGACCCCCGGCGTCAGTCCCTCCGTAACCCAGGCGTGGAGCACGAAGTAGCCAATCTCGGTGTGGACTTTCATGAGGTCGCCGGTTCGCACCCCGCCAAGTCTGTTCGCGTCCACGGGATTCACCCACAACGGATTCTTGTGTGAAATTTCGTACAAGAACTTGGCGTTGCCCGATCGCGTGTGAATCAGATTCGGCAGGCGAAAAATCGGCAGCAGCGTGTACACCTCGCCGCGCGCATCCTTCGGCCACTCCACCACCGGCAGGTACTTCCGATCAAAACCCTCCGGCGGTTGTCCCAACGAAGCGGCCTGCGCCGAGCGATGGATGTGGCTGCGGTAGTATTCCGGCAGGGTAAACTCCGGCCACTTCCAGTCGGCCATGGTTTTCGAAAACAGCTCCAGCTTGCGCGACGGAGTGTTGTAGCCGACGACCGCCCGGTCTTCGACCATCACCCCCACCGGCTTCCCGTCCTGCGTGACCACACCGTTTGCTTCGACGTTGGAGTGCGCCAGATCGGCCGCCGCCACTGGCTTCTCATTCTGTTTGTAAACATCACGCGTCACTTCGAACGCGCCGTACTTGCGCATGTATTCTAAGGGCGTGAGTCCTTCTTTGCTCGCCGTCTCCGGCAGACCCGGAACCGAGTTCTCGAAGATCCAGCCATAGTATTCGTCCACCGTAAGCTTCTGCCCCGGCCGATAGGGGGACTCGAAATATTGACGAATTCCCATCGCTCCGTCGGGATCAATCGCCCAGGACAGGTTGATCCAGAACTCATCTTCTTCCCAAACCTCGCCGGGATTCGCCTGATAGGTATATTCGAACCTCTCGCCGCTTCGTTCCCGCAGCACACGATTCACCGGCTGGCGAAATCCAATCCATTTCCCCGCGTAGGATTCCTGGCTCATCAGGTCATGACGCTCGGAACTGAATCCCATGGGCAATACGTAGTCCGCAAACCACGCGGTCTCGCTCCAGGTCGGCGTCAAGGCCGCGTGGAGCCCCAGCTTGTCCTCATCGCGCAGCATCTCGATCCAGGAAAAGCCGTCGGGAAACGTCCACACCGGATTAAATACGCGCGTGAAGTAAGCTTCGATGCGTCCTCGCCCTTCTTTCAAAAAGTGGGGCAGTAAAAATGACATCTCGTGCGTACACAGCGGCCATTCCTGCGGATAGAGCAATTCGTTCCAGCGCTTCTGCGGGGGAGGAGTTCGGAACGTCTTGGGCACGAATTTATTCCACGCATTCAGATTGTGTCCGCCTTCGGTGCCAACCGAACCGGTCAACACGTGCAGCAGCATCAAGGCACGCGCGGGCTGCCATCCCCCTAGATTTCCCGAAGCGCTGCCGCGCCACAGGTGCGACGCGAAGCGGCTCCCCGCAATCGCAATCTCCCGCGCAGTCTTGACGATGACCTCCGCCTTGACTCCACTTTCCTTCTCGGCGAACTGGGGCGTGAACTGCGCATAATGGGTCTTTAACGCCTCGATGAGGGCTTCAAAGCTCTGGCCTTTCGCCTTGAAACCATCGACTTCCAGCTCTTCCCAATTGGTCCAGTTCTTTACGAACTTGGCATCGAAACGGTTTTCCTCAAGAATCACCTTGGCCATCGCCAGCAGAACCGCGGCTTCGGTCCCCGGATAAGTCGGCATCCAGTAATCGGCCATGCTCGCCGTGTTGGAGAGCCGGGGGTCCATGACCGCCAACTTCGCCCCGGCCATCTTTCCGTCGATGATGCGCTGCGCATGGGGATTGAAATAATGCCCCGACTCCAAATGCGCCGAAAGCAAAAGTATGAAGCGAGCGTTCGCATGATCGGGCGACGGCCGGTCAGCATAATGCCACAACAAATAACCGAGACGCGCCGACGACGAACAGACATTGGTGTGCGAGTTGTGACCGTCGATACCCCAGGCTTGTAGCGTCCGCTCCATGATGAAGTCGTGCCCGGGACGTCCGACGTGATACATCACCTCTTCGCCGCGGCCTTCCAGAAACGCCTTGCGAATCCTGCTCCCGAACGTCTCCAGCACCTCTTCCCACGAAGTGCGAGTCCACTTCCCCGCTCCGCGCGCCCCGCTACGCTTCATCGGATAAAGCACGCGATCGGGATCGTGAATCTGATTGATCGTGGCCGGCCCCTTGGCGCACAGCCGCCCGCGGCTGGCCGGATGCATCGGATTGCCCTCGAACTTGGCGACCTCCCCGGTTTCTTTGTCGACATAGGCCAGCAGCCCGCAAGCCGATTCGCAATTGAAACAAACTGTTGGAACCAATGAATAGTGCTTCTCGGCGCGCCGCGGCCAGGCCTCGGGATCGAGTTCAACCCAGTCATCCCACTTCTCCACCGGCGGACAATACGCCAGATGGCTGCCATCCCTTTTGAACTCATGACTCATTCGGAATCTCCCGTCACCGAAGCACAGCCCCTCGGCTGTCGGCCGAGCAAAGCTCGGCTTCCCATATATCTCTAGCTGTTGGGCACGCTCTGCCCAGCCATCACGAAACACCACTCAAAGATCAACAATCCCGCCATCGCCAACACTCCGGCAAACGCGACGTTGTAAAACTCGCAAGGCAGCAACCACAAAAGGCAGATCGGGAGAATTCCACCAATCCCTACCACGCCCCCCCAGAACCAGTTCCGGAAAGGTCCGTGGGTGATCAATCGGGCCGCGTAGGCGGAGTTATCCGTGGCATGCGGCATCATGAATTCAGCCGCCACGATCAATAGATGCAAAACCACAGTGAATCCAAGCGCCTCTTTAGCGACCGCCAGAACCTGCGCCGAACCTCCTCCCGAGGGCGGCAACAATGCCAGCACAGCCGCCCCACCCATCAGCGCCTGCACGATCAAATGCACTGGCAGCAGCGGAGTCTGCCACAAATCGCGGCCTTCACATTGGCCAAAAAGAAATGCGGTATACATGGCAGCGAAGAACCCGACCAGCACCGTAGGCCACAACAGAATCGTCGTGACCGCACCCAGCCCAAGCACCGATGCCAGCCAGAACCCGCCGCTTAGCCCGCTGTAGGCAAGCAGGACAAAAGCTCCGCGTGCCAGCCAGGACTTGCTCTGCGGTGTGAACACTACCCGCAAAAAGCGCGTCTTGTGTTCAAGATCCCAAACTAAAAGCACTGTCGTAAGCGCCGTAAAGAGCAGCGCGACGCTCGACAGCGCCACATCGCGCCAGCGGTCCGCCCCCAACCGCCCCAGCAGCATGGCAATCGCCGGGACGGCCAGCGCGCCCGAACCGATCGACTTGGTCCAGCAATACGCTGGAACCTGCCAGCCCCACGGTCGCGCGTGCGAAACGTCATATGCCGCCAAAGCATTCTTCTGGAGTAGCGGACTGTCCGGCGGATACAGAGCTCCTCCCCCCGGCACGCGCTCATTGCGCTCAGACCACATGTAGATCGATTCATGCCGCGCTGCCGTAGGCACGATTGCGCTCTCGTCTCCATCGATGTAATAGAGCTTGGGCCGCGTGCCCTGCTCGGGCTTGCGCACGCGCACCGGTTCACGCGCGAGAAGTTGTGCGATCTCTCCATCGCAGTCGTCAAGATCTCCGGCAATGATGGCGTGCTCCGGACAAACCACCACGCACGACGGCTCCAGTCCCACCTCTGTGCGATGCGCGCAGAAGTGGCACTTCGCCGCCGTACCTTGGTCGGGATCAATATAAATGGAATCGTAAGGACAGGCCTGCATGCAGGCTTTGCATCCAATGCAGCGTTCCGAACTGAAATCGACGATGCCGTCTTTGCGCTGGTACATCGCCGTGACCGGACAGATGGTCACGCACGGCGGATTCTCGCAATGATTGCAGCGCGTCACCTGAAAGACGCGCCGAGTGTTGGGAAATGTTCCTTTCTCCACATACTTCACCCAAGTGCGGTTCACGCTGAGGGGAACATGATTCTCCGTCTTGCAGGCCACGGTGCAGGCATGACAGCCGATGCACTTGCGGTTGTCGATGATGAATCCATATCTCATCCGGAGTTCTTTTTCGGACGCGCAACCTAGACCGGGCGCGCGGCTTGGGTATTGTAGCTGACACCTGGGCTCGCTTTGGTAACGGGATAAAGGCTCACACTTCGGCCACCGGAGTTGGGGTTTTCGCAGTCTCCATTTTCCCGGGCGTCATCCTGACGTCGCCGTCGTTCAGGCAGCAAAAGGATCTCGCCCGCACCGGCCGCGCCCTCCCGATAGGTTCACGCACTTAAGATCCGGCCGCCGCCCGCCAGTGCGCCGGACTTCGCCCGACTCCGGGATGACGCCGCTGAAAAAGGGTTCAGGATCCCCACGGTACCGACGCCGAGCGCAGCGATATTGCCAGCCTCTTGGTGCCGCTAAGCTACAATTCAGATGCATTTCACAATCATCGGTGCAAACAACGTCTATGAATGCTGAGAGGGCAAACGGCACTGCTTCCGTGCTCGACGATAAAAAGATTTTCTATAACCGCTTCCTATTAATCGTAGCTGGGCTGGGTGGTCTGCTCTACGGCGTCGACGTCGGGATCATTGCCGGCGCGCTGCCTTATCTGGAGGCGACGTCGGGGCTGAACGCCGGTCAGCTGTCCATCGTGGTGGCTGCGGTTTTGCTCGGCAGCGTCATCTCAACCCTGTTCGCGGGATTGCTGGCAGATTGGATGGGCCGCAAGTCCCTGATGGCGCTGAGCGGCGTCCTGTTCGTCATCAGCATACCGATGATCGCCCTGTCTCACGGCTACGGACCGCTCGTCTTCGGCCGTGTGTTGCAGGGCGTCAGCGCGGGCTTGATCGGCGTTGTCGTTCCCCTGTATTTGGCTGAGTGTTTAACGGCATCCAGCCGCGGTAAAGGCACCGGCATCTTCCAATGGCTGCTGACGTTGGGCATTGTGACCGCTGCGTTGGTCGGCGTTTACTTCAGTTTCCGCGTGGATCAGGTCGCCAAACTCGGCGACGCAGCCAGACTATTAGCCTTCAAAGATACAGCGTGGCGGGGCATTTTCTGGGTCTCGTTGCCGCCAGGCATTTTGTTCGTCATCGGCAGTTTCATGGTCGCGGAGTCGCCCCGCTGGCTGTTGCGTCGTGGCAGGACCGACGCTGCGTATACGGCGCTGCTTCGCTCACGCAGTCGGGAGCAAGCGGATCTGGAACTTCGGGAAATGCAGGAAGTTACAGCCGCCGAAAAAGGAAAAACCTCGGGCGCAACCCAGGCCAAAGAGTCACTCCTGCGGCGCAAGTATGTAATCCCTTTCGTGCTGGCGTGCATCATTCTCGCCTGCAATCAGGCCACGGGCGTTAACTCGATCATCGCCTACAACACCAACATTCTTTTGCAGAGCGGACTTTCCGACGTCGCCGCGCACTGGGGTTACGTCGTATTCACCATCATCAACTTCGCCGTGACCTTCGGCGGCGTCGTGCTGGTTGACCGCAAGGGCCGTAAGTTTCTCTTAGGCATCGGCACGGCAGGAATTATCGTGTCGCTGGTCTCGACCGGCATACTTTTTCTGGGTACGGAGAGTCAGCGCACAGATTCAAGGAACACGGTTCAGTCCATGGTCAGTCCCGACCAGCAGCTCACCCTCGTCTACAACGAAGGTTTAGCTGCCAGGCTCTTGAATGCACCGACGGCCGCGAGCCATCCCGAGGCCAATGGTCCGACATCGCTGGTTGTCATTTACTCCTACGGAGATTTTCGGGCGGCAAGCCAGGTGGTCCGCTCCAACGATCTGGCCGCGAAGCCCATCGAAATCACGCGAGAGAGTTGCGTACCCGCCAACAAGGTTGTGGCGTTTTTCTCGAATCCCTTCGGCAACCTGGAGGCGTCGCGCCAAGCGCCACTCATCATCGAGAATGCGCTGATCAACCCAGTCCCGCTTCCGCGGAATGGCTGGATGGTGGCCATCACCCTATTTGTGTTCATGGCGTTCTATGCGGTCGGTCCGGGGGTATGCGTTTGGCTGGCCCTCTCGGAGTTGATGCCGACTCGGATCCGCTCGAACGGGATGAGCATTGCGTTGCTGCTCAACCAGGCGGTTGCCACTATGATTGCGGCGGTTTTTCTGCCCACGGTGGGCAAGTATGGCTACTCAACCATGTTCTTCGGCTTTGCCGCCTGCACCCTGATCTATTTCATCACGGCGACCTGGTTCTTGCCCGAGACCAAGGGAAAGACTCTGGAAGAAATTGAAGCGCACTTCGAAGGCGCAACCGTTGGGTCTTAGAGCCTGCCAAGCGGTTTGCCGGTTATACGGAAAATGATTTAGTCTCAGCTCCAGATGACTCCTGCCAGACAACAACAGACCAAAAGTATTCCTAACCAGAAACCTTCCCCTGCCATGCGGCGGGAAATTTACGAGCAACCGACTGCCATCGCCAAGACCGTCGAAAAGCACCTCAAGGACGACATTATCTTTCCCGGAGAACTGCACACCATCGAAAGCGCGCTTCTTACTTTCGAGAAGCTGATCATCGCCGCGAGCGGATCGAGCCGCCATGCCGGTTTGGCGGGCGAAATCATGATCGAAGATCTTTCCGGGGTGGCCGTCGACGTGGAATATGCCAGCGAATATTGCTATCGCTCGACCCACGCGGCCGTCGATCCCATCGTGATGGTCATTACGCAATCAGGCGAGACTGCGGATACGATCGCCGCGCAACGCGAAGCCCTGACCCGAGGAGTAAAGACCATAGCGATCTCGAACGTCCCGGAGACCACCATCGTCCGCGAAGCCAGCGCCGCGTTGATCTCAGGGGCTGGACCGGAACTGTCGATCCCGGCGACGAAAAGTTTTACCACGCAACTTACCATTCTTTACCTCATGGCGCTGTTCTTCGCGCGCAAACGCGGAAGAATGACGTCGGAAGTGACGCGCTCGTATCTGCAGCGGCTCATGCGACTTCCCGACGCGATCGAACAACAACTGCCTGATTGGGACACTCTCGCCGAAGAATTCGGCGCCGTGCACTTCAAAGCGGAAAAGTTTCTCTATCTCGGTCGCGGCGTGCATTACGCCATCGCGCGCGAAGGCGCGCTGAAGCTCAAGGAGATTTCCTATGCGCATGCGGAAGGATATCCCGCAGGCGAACTCAAGCATGGACCCAACGCACTGGTCGACGAGACGCTTCCCGTCGTGGTGCTCGCCACTTGCGACCACCAGGATCCGGATTCCGAGTTGCGCTATCGTCGAACCCTCGAAGTGATGAAGGAAGTAAGATCGCGCCGCGGCCCGCTGGTGACCGTTGCGACCGAAGGCGATAAGGAAGTTGCGTCCATTGCGGAGCACGTCTTCTACGTTCCCGCCGCTCCCGAGTTGCTGTTACCCATTGTTGAAGTGATTCCCCTGCAACTGTTCGCCTATCACGTCGCCGTAAACAAAGGATACGACGTGGACCATCCCAGAAACCTGGTGAAGGCGGTGGTCACGGAATAATCGCCACCACACGAGACGTGGCGCGCTCGGACCTCAGGCACGCGCGAAATCAATATATCCTTTTTGCACGTCCGTGCGGATAAGCCGGACGCGCAACTTGTCGCCCACGTCCAATCCCTGCGCGCCTTGCGCAAGCATTCCTTCGATGTAGGGTTGGGAAACACGCACGAAAGTTCCATGCGCGGTCACGCCGGTCACAAGTGCATCGAAGACTTCGCCGATGCGGTGCTCGATGGCCACAGCCGCAAGCCGCTTCGACATGTCGCGCTCGACTTTCTTGGCGGCGCTTTCTTTCGCAGTACAATTGGCCGCGATGACGCTCAGCTCAGCATCGGAGTAGGGATTTTTCTGCCCGGCCAGCATGGCTTTCAGCAGACGCTGGTTGACGACATCGACGAATCGCCGGTTGGGCGCGGTGGAGTGAGTGTAATCCTGGACGGCAAGACCGAAGTGTCCTGGGGCAACTTCGCCGGGCTTCTCCAAAATGTATTCACCGGGGCCGATCAGTTTAATCACGGCGAGAGAAAGATCCGCGAAGTGATCGGGATCGGCGGCCTTACGCTTAAGCAGGAAATCGTTCAGCGCCTTGGAGTCGGGCTGCGCGGGAAGTTTTTCACCCTTCGTGGCCGCCAGTTGCACGATGCGGTCCCAGCGCCGCGGAGTGCGCACAATCCGGCGCAGCGATGAAACTTTTTCGAGCATGCGAGCGACCACGCCGTTGGCTGCAACCATAAAGTCTTCGATTAACTCGGTGGCGCGGTTTTTCTGTTGTTTCACGACCTCGACGACCTGATCGTCAAGCATCAGAGGCTGAAGTTCGTCGCTCTGCAAGGTCAGCGCTCCGTGCTGGAAGCGCTGCTGTTTCAGCGTCTGAGCAACTTCATCTTGTAATTTAAGTTGTTCCTGTAACTCGCTGGAAGCAGAGATTTTGGGAGGCGCCGGTGATGCACCTTTCAGCCATGCGCCGGTGCTATTGTATTGCAGTTGAGCCTGATTGCGGACCACCGCGCGATAGACCGTGGGAGACTTCAGCCCTCCGCTGGAATCGACCACGAATTCAATCACCACGCTCAGACGATCCTGATTTTCCAGCAGCGAAGTCAGCCCGGTGGAAAGTTCTTCCGGCAGCATGGGGAAGTTGCGGACTCCGGCATAGACCGTAGTCGTCTCGCGTGCAGCGTGCTGATCGATGGGAGTGTCCTTGGCGACGAAGGCATCGACGTCGGCGATGCCAACCATGATTTTGACATCACCATTCGCGAGGCGTTCGGCCACCTCAATCTGATCGAGGTCGCGAGAGGTGTCGTTGTCAATGGACGACCACAGCAGATTGCGCAGGTCGCGGATATTGCCTGCGGCGCTGACTTGGGGGAGATGAGCTTCGAGGTCCGCTAGTTGCTGCGGAACTTGTGGCGGAAAATCCGGCTCGAAGCCGCGCCGCTGCATGATTTCTTTTGCCGTGGCTTGCAAGTCGGGATGCTGAGAGTTGGCGAGGTGCATGAACTCCCCGTGGTGGAAATGAGATGGATTCAGCCTATCACGCGAGGCCGAGAGGAAGCGGGAGGTGCGGGCGAGTGAACCGTCTCCAATGGTCTTTACTCTTGTGGAAATCGCAGCCTCTCTGAGAGGCTATCCGCCATGCAGGCGCTCGACGTCGGCATTGGTGTAGAGGCGAGAGGCATGGTGCTTGTGAGACTTCCAGAACGAGGCAGATTCTCCCAGCGTCACTCCGTATCCGCGTTCTCGCAGGGACTGCACATTTGTCATTCCCACGACGCCGGCATCGAGGATGCTTTGGGGCACTTCGCTGGGAGACCCGGTCGAGGTCAGTTCGACGACGCTGGGCGTCGGATATCCGTAGTAAATGGGGAGCAGATCAGGGCCCTGGATTCCAGGATTGGAGACAAAGGGCTGATCGGCGACCGGAGGTCCTACTTCGGGAAGGCTCGGGATGGGGGGGAGTGGGGCGTCCAGTGAAAGAGTCGGAGTAGCGATGGGCCGAGCGAACATCGGCGAACCGGAGGTCATCCGGTATTGGGGACCCACGGCAAAATTCATGTCCTGGGCGGCGCTGATGCCAGCCAGGACAAACAGCCAGAAACAAACCCTAGCGAGACGCATACCGGTCCTCCGGTTTCCTTGGTGATTATGCACCGAAAGGGGGTGAATTGCCAGCCACCAGAGCTCACTTCCGGCTCCAGGCACTGGTTTTACTGTATTCGAAGCAAGCGGGCTTTCGTACCCGTGGGAATGACCTGCGGTAGCGGCTCGACTCCTCTGCAACCTAATTTCAGTCGCAGGTGCTTCCGGCGGCCGCCATTCGGCGTTCTCGGCGGTTGGTCCGAATCACGTAGAGCATGAACAAAACCACGGCCAGGTTTCCCAGAAACAGAGCGCAGCGCAGAGCCGTCACTCCCCGAAATAGTTCGCGGACTTCAAGCGGCAGCAACAGAGCACCGGATACCAGGGCTACCCATTCGGCCCAGGTGCGACACCTCCACAAGCCGAAGGCTTCGGTGAAACGCAGCGCTGCATAGGCGAAGGCGATACGCGCCGCCGCCCACAGTCGCGCGTCGGTCACGTTGTCGGCAAAGTCGAGAAAGAGCTGGGCGGAGCGGCGGTCGGTGTTGACGTGAAACAGGGCGAGGAGACTCTCGGCGTAGAGCCATACATCTTTGTGCACCAGCGCAAGCGCGCAAAATCCCATCAACATCACAAAGATGCCCTTAAAGAACTCGAACGCTGCTACGGCCTGGAGCACTCGCCGCTGACGACGGTGTGGATGAAACGTGGTTGCGGGCTGCTGCATGAATGCCGGCGATGACTTCAGGCAGAGTAACACGGGAGATCGCAATCCCAGAACCTCCGTGGCGGGGGGCAGAGTGGATATTGAAACTTTCTTCTTGAAGCCCAATTCCGTTCCGGCACAGTCGGGCTGGACGAGAGAACTGGCTGGAGGTGCGATGGTCTGCGCCGCAAAATCCGTCACTCCGTCGGAAAAAACGACTCCGTTCAGGATGGCTCCCCGGAAGGAAGGGAAACAAGCAAGCAAGACTCAATCTGCGCGCCGCTTCCGCGGCCTTTGCGTCTTACCTCCGTAACTAGAGGCCATCCCGGAAGAGTGTAACCATCAGGCCTGGGGAGATTAAGCCCATGCGAAAAACTGTCCTGGCCGTATCGGTTGCCTGCCTGTGGGTGGCCGGTGCCCGGGCTCAACAAACTGCGGCCGCTCCAGAGGCGGTGCGACAAACTGCACGGCAGGCGCTGATTGAAATGTTTTTCAGCAAGACTTCAGGAACCTTGGTAAAGCACTTGCCTGCGGCGACCCGTGAGGCCTTGGAGAAAGCAGGGACGTTGTCGATATTTCAACAGTATTCTCTGCTGGTCGGTCAAGTGCAAACCCAGGGACTAAATGTAAAGACGTTCGAGACCGGGCCGGTGTTGCTGAATGCGGAAAATGCAAAGCTTAACCAGAAAGTCGAAGTGATGGTGGAGAAAGACGCGCTGCGCGACGAGCGAGAAGACATTGAGTTGTCGTTCCGGGTCTACAAGGCTGGACAGGCGCAACGGACGCCATTCATGCCGCAGATGACATTCTCGATGAAGCAAGAGGGGGAGGTCTGGACGGTGAATGAAATTTCCCTGGCCATTCACCTGCCCTTGGCGGATCCCGACCTTCTGCAGGCGATCACGGAAAACATGAAGCCGCAATCCGCCGCCAGGGGAGCGTTCACGCCAGGCAGCGATATTACGGCGCCGGGCACGGGCAGCGACGCGATGGTTCTGGCGTCAATGCGAACGATTCTCACGGCCGAAATCACCTATGCCAACACTTATCCTACTGTGGGATTCACCTGCACGCTTTCCAGTCTGGATGGATTCGGTGAGGGCCAACCAAATCAGCATCAGGCCATGCTGATCACGAGCGGCCTGGCAAGCGGGAAGCGGTACGGTTTCGTGTTTACGCTCTCCGGATGCGGTGGGGCGCCGGCCACCAGCTTTCATCTGACGGCTGCGCCCAATGGAAATAGTCTTGGAAGAAAGTCGTTTTGTGCGGATCAGTCGGGAGTGATTCGATCTTCTAGCGACGGCAATCCGGCATCCTGCGTGGCGGCCGGGGCGCCGGTGCAGTAGCTCCTGACTCCTGCCGACGACTTGCCAGAGCGCGGTGCGATCGGAAGCCTCAGCGAGACCACGCGGCGAGCCGCGGCAGGATGCCAGCCCCCGCGAGATCGGCGTCAGCTTCAGCTTTTCGTCTTGCGGATGGCGGCTCGCAATTCGGCTACGATTTCCCGAGAGGCTTTGATGGCCTCAGCGTGCTGGTTCACGTTGAACGAGATTGCCCCCACGCGGGCGTGGCCGCCGCCGCCGTAGCGCTCGCAAATGCGGGCCAGGTTCACCTCCGGCTCCTGCGGAGCCCAGGGGTTTGATCCCACCGAAACTTTCACCCGAAAACTACTCTTGCTGAGACCTACGCTATAGACCGATTCGGGGTGCAGATAATAAGGAACGAATTTGTTATAGCCTTCGAGATCGTGGTCGCTCACGTCGAAGAAAATTGTGCCGTCTTGGCATTCGGTGCGCTGCTCGAGAATTCCGATGGAAAGTTCGTGGCGTTTGAGCAGCGGAGGAAGCAGCGGGGCCACGAACGGTTCTTCGAGAATCTCGGCCAACGATTTCGAGGCCAGCAGCGGAATCAGGGTAGGAACGAAGCCATGGTCCGGCGCCGATTCGATGACCATGGTGAGTTTCATGGCCGGAGCTTTCATTTCCACCGCAGTCTTGGCATCGGGATACAGTGCGCCGTCGATGATGTCGGTCCAGTGCACCAGATCGGCCACGGAGCAGGGATCGAAGCCGAAGCGCTGCTGCGCGATCATGGCGATGAAACTGGTGCAGGATTTGAAATCGGGGTCGTAGAACTTGCGATTGCTCTGATCCTGCTCGAAATGCTCGGCATCGGCGGGCGAGAGGAATGCGCTCTCGTGATGATCGAACCACCAGGTAATCTTGGGAGAACTGGAGTATTTGAAGTCGACGATGACGTTCTCGTCGCCGTCGAATTCCTTGTCATCGAACAACGCCCCGGCGCGGTGAACCAGGCCGCTAAAAACGAACTCGGCGTCGCCGCGAATGCGCTCGCGATAGAAGCGGGAAAACAACGCGGCGGAGGAGGCTCCGTCAAAGCATTTGTCGTGATAGAAAACCCGTACTCGCAAGGAATACCCCAATCGCTCGCAAATTCCCGCTGGCCGAAAACCACGCTGCCGGCGCGGGATTGGGACGCGGGTAAAAGCTAATAGGATTGACAGCTTGCAGCAAGAAAGTCAAGGGCGGGAGGAAGGAATGGTAGGAATTGTGTTTCATTTTGCTGGCCTTGACCGGCGGTTGAGCTGCGCTCGAGGGACAGCCGAGGGCGGCTGTCCCGCACGGTCTCGTCGGTTTCGGCGCGAGACCCTTTCCACTTCTCTGCGGGCAGGCTCTTCCATCCGCCTGAATGCGGCTGCCCCGAATGACTCCCACGACAAACGGCCGCGCCAGCAAAACCGGCCTCGCCCTACATGGCGTTCGCCTGCTTCTCGGCAAGATCGCCGATCACGGGCAGCTTGTACATCTGGCCCTGATTCGCCTTCATGAGCAGCACAATCCAGAATATGAAGCCTCCAAGGCTAACCAGCAGGTGCAGGGGGAGCGTGATCAGAGCCAAAAAGGGCACGAAGGCGAATATCGAAAGTCCGACGTGTAGAACAAATAGTACCCCAGCGAAAAACAGGCACTGCCAGGAGTGGAAGCGGATAAAGCGATTCTTGTTGTAGGGTTCCATCACCAGGAAAATGATGGCTGGGATGATGGTGATATAAGCCAACATTCCCGCTACATTGTCCGTCATTCCTCCAACGGTGGCGGTGGTCGACGTAGCCGGTACGGTTGCAGCCCTGCCGGCACAAACTGAACAGGTGGTGGTGCCGTCCGCGATTTGTGCGCCGCACATATTGCAAAAGGCCATAGCGGTGTCCTCCTGGAGTCGTTTGAAATTGAAAGGATGCGCCCCGCAGCCGGCACGAGACCGCCGCCAAGCGACGCTGCGGCAAGGTATCAAAAAGCCCGGCGCAAAGCAATCAACAATTTCGGGCCAGAAGCACTATCTCCGCTCGCCCGCGGGCTGCGCGGCGAAGTCGCCGAGCAGTGGGAGTCGAAACATTACTCCCTGAAAAGCTTTCACCACCAAAACCAGCCAGATCACGACGTAAGCCAGTCCGACCACGATCGAAAGCAGCAACACCAGGAGCGGGCCGAGCACGGGAATAATGAACAGAAGGAGTCCCGCCAATTTGAGGGCGATCGCGAGTAGAATTCCGGCGGCCCAGAGCAACAGGCACTGGATGGAATGGAAGCGCACAAAGCGATTCTTCTTATACGGCTCAACTACGAGGAAAACGATCGCGGGAACGAATGTGAAGTAGGCCAGTGCTCCTGCGATGGGTTCGGACAGAGCGCCGACCTTGCCACGTGCGCGCTCTTCGGTTTCGATGGAACGGCCGCAACTGGGGCAGAACGCGGCAGTCTCGGGCATTTGGGCCGCGCAGTCCGGGCATGCCCTCAGCCTGACAGTCGTGGGTTCCATTGTCGGGACCATATCAAAACAGGAAGCAGCGGGCAAATGAGCAGATTCTGTCCCCGGCAGAATCACGCTCGGCCAGAATCGATCGAGCGCATTGACTCCGAGGCGCGCGAATAGTATGTTTCGTGCAAATTTCAAGCGAAGGTTTCGCGTGCTCGGAGGATGCATGGCATCGTTCTGTGCAGGTTGCGGGAACAGCATCACCGCGGACGACAGATTCTGCCGGGTCTGCGGGCGCCAGCCTGCCGCGGGTTCTGCCTTAACGGCTCCGCTGCCTGCACCTGCGGTTGGTGGCCAGACCAGCGGAAAAGCAATGGTCAGCCTGATTTGCGGGCTGTTGTTCTTCGTTCCTTTTCTCTTTGTCGCAGCCATTGTGTTTGGCCACCTGGCCTTATCGGAGATTGGGAACAGTGCAGGACGTCTGAAAGGCCATGGGCTTGCCATGGCGGGGCTGGTGCTGGGTTCTCTGTGGATTGCAGGAATTCCCATCATTCTGATGATCGCGGCGATCGCGATCCCTAACCTACTGCGGGCACGGATGGCGGCCAACGAGTCCTCGGCCATCGCGCCGATGCGGACGTTGGATATCGCGGAGATTACCTACACGAAGTTCCATCCTGGCCAGGGTTATACCTGCTCGGTTTCCGATCTGACCGGGGCCCAGTTGATTGCCAATCCCTTGGCAACAGGCCAGAAGAATGGATATGTTTTCGAGTTCACTGGGTGTGCCGCGGGCACCGAGGGCGGAGCCAATGCCAAATATCAGGTGGTGGCCTATCCGCTGCGGGTCCACCAAACTGGAGTGCGCGCCTTTTGCTCAGACCAGTCCGGCGTGATCAAAGTTGATGCCAGCGGCTCGGCGCGGCGTCGTCTGGAAAACGGCGGCGACTTGCGGTAAGTTTTCCCGATTCTTTCTAGAGGAGGAAGCGAATGTTTTGTACTCAATGCGGCGCGAATAATGCGGACTCCGCGGCGGTATGCGTGCAGTGCGGCAGGAACCTGCAACCGGGCACTCCGTTAGTTCCATTGCAGACCACCGCGGTAGCGCTTCCTCCCGGCACGACGGTGCAGAATTACCTGGTGTTCGCGATTCTGGCAACGGTTTTCTGCTGTCTTCCGGCAGGTATTCCGGCCATCATCTATGCCGCGCAGGTGAATGGAAAATTGCAAGCGGGAGATTTGGCGGGAGCGCAAGTCGCTTCCAACAATGCGAAAATGTGGTGCCTGATCTCGCTGGGATTGGGACTCGGGATCGTGGCGCTGTACGCGATGATGATCATGCTGGGGATTCTGAGCGGCTTTCATCAGCATTGAGATGGGAGATTGCCCGATGGTGGAAATCAGTAAGAATCGCCGACTAGTGGCGACGCTCGCGGCTTTTGCCGCGGGCGTGGTGATGCTGGCGGTTTTCGATCCCGCTCGGTCCGGGGTTTTTCCGCCCTGCCCGGTGCGCTACTTCACCGGTTGGTATTGTCCGGGATGCGGCTCGCTGCGGGCGATCCACCAACTGCTGCGCGGGAACCTGCGCGCGGCGTGGGCTTTGAATCCGCTGACCATGATTCTGCTGCCATTTCTGACCTACGGTTTGGCATCGTCTGCCCTTTTCGAAATTCGCGGGCAGGGATTACCGCAACCATTCCTGCGCGCGTTCTGGATACGCGCGCTGGGCGCGGCGATTATTCTGTTTGGAATCGCGCGAAATCTTCCCTTGTATCCGTTTGATTTGCTGGCGCCGGGGACGTGGCTGCACTGGTAACGGCTCCAGGCGCGATCCTTTCCTTCGCCGGCAGAAGGGGCTCCGCTCTGGATGACGCCCCCTTGCGGAAAGGCCCAAGCATCAAAGTGGGCGAAGCCCGTGGTTTTTTTTGCGGCAGTCTTCGCAGACTCCATATATCTGAAACGTGTGCCGGGTCGTAAGGTAATGGTATTTGCGGCCGATTTCCTGCTCGAGTTGGCCGACTTCCTGGGAAAAAAATTCGACGGAACTGCCGCAATCGGTGCAGACCATGTGGTGATGACTGCGGCGGTTGTACTGGTGCTCGTAGCGCGCGATGCCGTCATGGAAGGCGACTTCGCTGGCCAAGCCGCACTCCGCCAACAGCTTCAGCGTGCGATAGACGGTGGTGTAGCCGATCCGCGCATCTTTTCTCTGCACCAGGCGGTGCAGTTCGTCGGTGGAGAGATGGTCGCGGGTTTCGAGGAAGGTATGCAGAATGGCGTCGCGCTGCTCGGTCTGCTTCAGCCCGACACCCTTCAGATGGCGGTGAAGAATCTCCTGGGCTTCGCGGACCATCTGGCGGGAGATGGTGGGCTGATCATCGATGCGCTTCTGCAGCATGGCGGCCGAAACTGAGGTCAGGATACCATCCGCCATCTTGAAAATGAAATTCATTTTCAGCGCGAGGCCAGGCCCGGCCGCGCAGAAGTGGAATACAATCAGAATTCTCGAGGACCTCCTGGCAGGGCATACCGGCATGAGTAGCGTGGCAGAGATCGGCGCAGTTAGGTCCCCCCGCACGTCCATTTCCCGCATTCTGTTCTGGCTGGTGGTGGCCGTTCTGATGGTTGGGGCTGGAGTCGTGGGGTATGCCTACCACGTCGCGCACTCCGCGCTTCCGCAGCTCGACGGCCAGTTGCAGATCACGGGGCTCGGAGCGCCGGTCACGGTGACCCGTGACAGTCACGGCGTGCCCACGATTGAAGCGGCCAGTCTCGACGATCTTTTCTTTGCCCAGGGCTATGTCACGGCGCAGGACCGCCTGTGGCAGATGGACGTAATGCGGCGCTTCGGCGGTGGAGAACTCTCCGAGATTCTGGGCGAGGACCTGCTCAAGCTGGATCGGGAGCAGAGGATTCTCGGCTTGCGGGCCGCGGCGACTAAAGCGCTCCAGCTAGCCAGCCCACGGGATCGGAGCTTCTTTGAAGCGTACGCGCGCGGGGTGAATGCCTACCTTGGGACGCATGGTCACAAGCTGCCAATTGAGTTTCGCATCCTCGGGTATCGACCCAGGCCGTGGCAGTCGGAAGACTCGCTGGTCATTGCCAACGAGATGGTTAAGGATTTGAACTATCACTATTTTTTCGATGCGCTGGCTCGAGAAAAAATCCTGGCCAAGCTGGGGCCGGACCTGACCGGGGATTTGTACGTAAACCGCTCCTGGCACGATCGTCCCCCGACCGTCATGCGGGAGGATTTGAACCAACCGGACAGCAACGCGGGCGATTCCGATGACGATGACGACGAGGATTCGCCCGATAATTCCGTTACCCGACAAAGAATTTCTCAACCCCACGGTTTGCCCGCCGATGCTCGGTCCGGAGAAGATCTCTCCGACGAAGGTTTGCCGGTAAATGGATCGAACGATTGGGTCGTTTCCGGGGCGCACACAGTTACGGGCAAGCCGCTGCTCTCGAATGATATGCACCTCGGCCACCAGATGCCGAATCTCTGGTACGAGGCGCACCTGCACGCCGGCCCCCTGGATGTTGCCGGGGTTACGCTGCCGGGTATGCCCTATGTCATCGTGGGCCACAATCAGCGGATCGCGTGGGGGTTCACCAACGTCGGCCCAACCGTGACCGACGTTTACATTGAGAATTTCAACCAGCAGGGTGCCTATCAGACTCCCAGTGGATGGGTGCAACCGGAGCATCGCACGGAAGTCATTCACGTTAAAGGCAAGCCCGACGTGAGCGTCGAGGTGACCACTACCCGACACGGGCCGGTCATCACGGAATTGGTTGCGGGCGAGACCCGGCCGCTGGCATTGCGTTGGACGCTTTACGATGCCTTGCACATTCCTTTTTTCGACGTCAATGGGGCGCAAAACTGGCAGGAGTTCCGGCGCGCGTTTTCGCAGTTGGACGCGCCCGGGCAAAACGTGGTCTATGCCGACGTGGACGGGAACATCGGATATCAGACGACAGGAAAGATTCCGATTCGCGCGGCCGGCGATGGCAGCCTTCCGGTAAACGGCGCGGACAACGCGCACGAGTGGACAAGCTACATTCCGTTTGAGAAGCTGCCCAGCATCTACAACCCGCCGTCAGGAATTATAGGCACGGCGAACGGAAGAATCACACCGGATAAATATCCGAATTCGATCAGCATGGAGTGGGAAGCTCCGTGGCGCACGGAGCGCATTTACCACGTGCTGGAATCGGGGCGGCAGTTTTCGTCGGCGGACATGCTCGCGCTGCAGACCGACATCCACTCCGAGGCCGATCTGTTCGCAGCGGAACGGCTTGTATATGCGGTGGATCACGCATCCAAGCCCTCGGCGCGCGTGAAACAAGCTGCCGACCTCATGCGCAGCTGGGATGGACGCATGCAGGCCTCGGAGGCGGCTCCCACCATCGCCGAGAATTCGCTTCGTGAGCTGAGGCGATTGCTGCTCGAACCGAAACTGGGAGGAGCGCCCGCCGATCCTTCGAAAGAAGATGCAGTTTTGAATTGGAAGACCTATTCGTGGGAGATGCGGTCGGTGTGGCTGGAGAACGTTTTGCTGCATCGTCCGAAGCGCTGGCTGCCCGATGCATTTCCAAACTACGACGAACTGCTCACCGCCGCCGTAGATGCGGCCGTCAATGGTCCGACCGTGCCTCTGGACTTGGCGTCGTGGCGCTGGGGCGCGTTCAATGCGGTCGAAATCGAACATCCGGTGCTGGGAAAGATTCCGATCCTCCGTCGCTGGGCCGGACCCGGAGTGCAGGAGCAGTCGGGCAGTCTGTACACGGTGAAGGCGGTGACCGGGCACCATGGGCCATCGGAGCGTTTTACCGCGAACTTGGCCGATCTGGACCAGTCGACGCTCAACGTTGTGACGGGCCAGGGGGGAAATTTTCTGAGCCCGTACTACATGGATCAATGGAAGGCATGGTATGGGGGAACCACTTTTACCTTGCCGTTTAGCGCGAAAGCGGTGGAGTTGGCGAAAGTACATCGGCTCGTGTTGGAGCCGACCAAGTAAGGCAAGACGGCTGAACCTCAAAGCAGGTGGGCGCGGCTACCGGTCAATGTTGGGAGCGGGCCACCGTGCACGCGCCGCCCTCTGCTGGTTGCTCTCAAGAAGTGCACTCGTTCCCGGCTCATCGCCATCGATTAAGTTCTTAAGGTTAGTTTTCGGCGAAACTTTACTTGTGCCATCGACCTTTCCGCGGATCATCGACACCCCTTTCTCTTTTTGATCTTGCCCTCATTTCTGATCTTGACAAGGAAACCGCGAATCCTCAATATAGTTCGCCACCGTAGGGAGAGATTTCTCTGCGTCTATTCCCCAAAGGAACCAAGAAAAGGAGCCAAGATGAAGACAAGAACGGTGATGTTAACGCTCGTGATGTGCTTTGTCGGCCTGACGCTATGCTTCGCCGAGAACCCGATGATTGGCACCTGGAAGCTCAACGAAGCCAAGTCGCAGCTTAGCTCTGGATCCGAGAAAAATAGCACGGTGGTGTACCAAGTGGCCGGCGACAGCATTCAGTGTGCGATAGACGGTGTCGATGGTCAGGGTAAGCCATTGCACATTGAATGGACCGGCAAGTTCGACGGCAAAGACTATCCCCTTACCGGGGATCCCAGTGGCGATGTGCGGGCATACAAAAAAATCAACGAGCGCACCATGGAAGGAACTACCAAAAAAGACGGCAAGGTTACTGGCGTCAGTCGTATCGTTGTCGCTGCCGATGGCAAAAGCCGCACCGTCACTACAAATCTAACCGACCCAGCGGGCAAGAAGACGCATAACGTCGCGTTCTACGACAAGCAGTAGCCGGTACGGATTGGGATCACCGGGCTCTCGATCGCTTCATGGCGGAGTCAAGCTCGCGTGATCCCAAGCGCCCGGATTCGTTCCAAGCGCATTACGAGTTCAATTGATTTCTCGCTCTCCGCCGGGACGGCGCGCCTCGCAAGATCAGCAACGTCCCCAGCTGCTAGAAGAAATCGATCGCCTTCACGTCTCCCACGTAACCGATAATGTTGATCGTACCCTGCGGCAGCAAATCCTCATTGATGTAGAGGATATCTTGCGTCGTGTCGTACACGCGCAGCAGTCCTCCCTGGGCCACGTACTCAATATAGCGGCTGGTGAAGCCCTGCAGGCCGTTGACATTGCCATTGTCCGGCGGGATCAACACCGAGTTGTCTGCGGTCCGGTAGATGGATAAGCAACCGCGAACTTCGCCGCTCGGATTGTTGACATCGCCGATATTGGTGCAGTTATACGATCCGATGAAGATTTGGCCGTTGTTGGTCAGGTCCATGCGCCAATGGTAGCCATCGGTGATGACGGCGCTGCCGGTCACCGTTCCCGAATTCAGATCGACAATATCGAGGCGTCCGCAGGTGGTCGCCGCCGTTTGCTGCCCGGTGCAGGCGTTATTGGTTGGCGAAGAGCCGGCAACGTAGAGGGTCGACCCGTTGAGTAAGGCCCAGGTGGCGGCGTCGACTGGAATCGTATTGGTGATGGTGAGACTCGGCAGGTCGAAGACCGCCACGCTGGCCTGCGTCCCGCCGCACTGCGGACCACAGTTCAAAATGTAGGCCGTGTTCCCGTTGATGACGGCATAGACTGGCCGGTCGAAGCCGGCAACGATGGTGCAGACTGCATTCGGCGGATTGTTTATACAGCTGGTGTCCACCGGTGGCACGGCTGCGCCGGGCGAGAGCACGGTAACCGAGTTGGAATCGTTGCTGAAGACCAGCAGTTGAGTACCGCTCGCGTTCGAGACCACGGTTTGAGCATTGGTGACGGCAATCGAGGTGGTGAGCCCGGAGCTGGCGAAATTCATCACTTGCACTGCGCCGGTGAACGAAAACCCCTGGAATGTGGCCGCGGGAACTGCGGCATATCCCATCTGCGTGGAAGTCGGAACCACCATGCTGGAAGTCGGCCCCGCAAGGTGTACGTTTCCAATGTCAGCCTCTTTAATCGTGTCCACCGCATAAACGGCATTACTGCTCGAGTCGAATGCCGTCACAATATTCCGCGAAGGCGAAATTGCCATCAGACCCGGGTTCGTTCCGGCGCCGATAGGCGGGATGCGCGGGATGATGTCGTAAAACCCATTGATCAGGACTAGGCCACCGGAAACGGAGGTCGAACTCACCCCCTGCGAAGCCAGAACACGATCTGGAATACCGCTGGGTCCACTCTTGGCCCCACTACCACCACAGGAAATGAAACTCAGGCTGGCCCACAGTCCGATCACGAGTACGAGGATGCATCTCTTCAAACGGCATGCTCCTAACGACATGAAAAAGGAAGATTTACTTGTGAAACGGTGGATTATAACAGACCGGCAACTTGCTCTCATGCCGCGCGCGGATGAAAGTAATGCCGGGGAGTCTGGGGGCGTTCCAAATCAGATTCATGGAGATACACGAACCGCTCCCTATCCTGTATTCTGAGAAGCTATCATGACGCCTGACTTTCTTACGCGGCTCAAGCAGACCCCGGTGTTGTGTGATGGCGCCATGGGAACCCTGCTCTACGCCAAGGGCATTTTCATCAATCGTTCCTATGACGAACTGAATCTTTCCCAGCCCGACTTGATTCGCGGAATTCACCACGAGTATCTGCAAGCCGGCGCCGAAATTATTGAAACCAATACTTTCGGAGCCAACTCGTTTCGCCTGGGACGGCATAGTTTGGCGGACAAGATAAGCGACATCAATCGGGCCGGCGTGCGCATCGCCCGTGAGGCCGCTAAAAGCTTCGATGTATGGGTGGCAGGATCGGTTGGCCCGCTGGGAACCAGAATCGAACCCCTGGGGAAAACATCGTTCCAGGAAGCTCGCGATGCTTTCCGACAGCAGATTGCGGTGCTGGTCGAGGGTGGCATTGATCTGCTGATGTTCGAGACATTCGGATACCTGGAAGAGATCCATCAGGCCATGCTCGCCGCCAGGGACGTGAGCGCCACGGTGCCCATCGTGGCGCAAGTCACCATCGACGAAGACGGCAATTGCCTCGACGGCTCCGACCCGCAGACCTTCGTTCCAAAACTGGTGGAGTGGGGAGCGGACGTGCTTGGCTGCAACTGCAGCGTCGGTCCGGTCGCCATGCTGGACGCCATGGAGCGAGTACGCGCCGCCACTTCCCTGCCTCTGGCAGCCCAGCCCAACGCCGGGATTCCGCGATCGGTGGACGGTAGGAATATTTACTTGTGTTCGCCGGAATACATGGCCAGCTACGCCCGCAAATTTGTGGCGGCGGGCGTTCGACTGGTGGGCGGGTGCTGCGGGACCACTCCGGAGCACATTCGGGTCATGAAGTCGGCGCTGCGGGTGGGCGAGGCCCGGGGAAGGACCACTTCCACAAAATTGGCTCCCGGCCAGTCCGCGCCGATGGCGGTTCCGGCTGTGCCGCTCGAAGATCGGTCCCTGCTCGGCAAGAAGCTGGCTCGCGGCGAGTTCGTCACCATGGTCGAGATTGTCCCGCCGAAAGGGATCGACATTAAGAAGGAGGTCGAGGGGGCGCGGTTTCTGAAGTCGGTGGGCGTCGATGCTGTCAACATCCCGGACAGCCCGCGAGCGTCGGCGCGCATGAGCAACCAGGCACTCTCGCTGCTCATTCAGCGGGAAATTGGCATTGACGCGATTCTGCACTACACCTGCCGCGATCGCAATGTGCTGTGCATTCAGAGTGATCTACTGGGAGCGGCTGCGGTGGGCATCCGGAACCTCATCTGCATTACCGGCGATCCTCCGAAGATGGGCAATTATCCCGACGCGACCGCCGTATTTGACGTGGACGCCATCGGCTTAGTCAATATCGTCCACAACCTGAACGGCGGGCTGGATCTGGGTGGAAATCCGATCGGAACCGGAACCGGCTTCGTGATTGGCGTGGGAGCAAACCCCGGGCTGACGGACATGGACGAGGAGATCAGGCGGTTCGAGTACAAAGTTCAGGCCGGGGCCGAGTACGCCGTAACCCAGCCAGTCTTCGACTTGCGTCTGCTGGAAAACTTCCTCAAGCGGATCGAACATTGCCGCATCCCGGTGGTAGCCGGAATCTGGCCGCTGGTCAGCGTGCGCAATGCGGAATTCATGAAGAATGAGCTGCGAGTTTCCGTGCCGGACGCGATTCTGGAGCGCATGGCGCGGACACAGACTCCGGAGGCGGCGCGGGCGGAGGGAGTCGCCATTGCACGGGAAATGCTGATTGCCGCCCGGCAAATGGCGCAAGGCGCGCAGATCAGCGCGCCCCAGGGGCGCTACAGCTCGGCGGTGGATGTGCTGGAGGCGCTCGGAACCAACCCCCCCGCTACGTCCTCTTGAGGTCACCCAGGATCCGGTTCTGGGACGGTTCCCACGGCGGGATTCTCTAAACTCTGTAACTTTTTGGATGCTTCCCAGCGAAAAGACTGGACACCGGTTGCAAAAACTTGCATTACAATAAGGCATGGAGCGAAACCCCGTTGCCCAAGTTTGAAGAGTGCCTCCAGCGGCTCGAGAAAATTGTTCAGGAACTGGAAAAGGGAGAAGTCCCTCTAGAGAAATCTCTGACACTGTTTGACGAAGGGATGCAGCTTTCTTCTGCCTGCCGCAAAGAACTGGAACAGGCGGAAGGCAAAGTCGAGATCCTGCTGAAAAAGAACGGAAAGCTCCAGGCCGAACCATTCGAACCGCTGACAGAAAAGTCGCCTGCACGCCGGTAAGGGTGCGGATTTCTCCCCGCGATTCGAGAGCTTTAGATGTCTGTGGAGTTGTGGTATTTCAGGCCACCCCGCAGCCCTAGTCGAATGTCGACGTCCGCCGTTGACGAAGGTTGGAAAGGGGTTGAATGGCTCAAACAAGTATCGTTGTGCTCGAGCAGGATCCTGGAGTTGCGCGGTCCCTGGCCGGTGGACTTCGCCCTCATTTCTCCGTTCACGTAACCCGATCGCGCGAGGAATTGCGCGACAATGTAGTCCGGAACCGTCCCAAAGCCGTGGTTCTCAACATCGAGTACTGGCGACTGACGGACGTGGCGAGTCTGCACCGCGACTTTCCGTCCCTCCCCATCGTTTGCACCCATCGCATTCCTGACGAAGAAATGTGGATGGCCGCAATGGCAGCCGGCGCCAGCGATGTATGCCCCGCCGATGACGTGGCCAACGTGCTGACTTCGGTTCTGCGAAGTACGGCGCTTTCGCGAGACGCCGTCGCTTAGTTTCGTTTTTGTCGTCTATGGGACGCCCGAGGGGGCGTCCTCTTTTTTGGTTTTCCGAACCCTTTCGCGGCCGGCATTGCCTATCCGTAGCCTTGTTATACTCACTGCTTCATGCTCACCGAGACCCTCGAACAAGGACGGCTGCTGACCGACGCCGCACTCGACCGGCTCATTCCGCTGGAAACCGAGCATCCGGTCTCCATCCACAAGGCGATGCGGCACAGCGTGTTTGCCGGCGGCAAGCGCCTTCGGCCCGTGCTCTGCATTGAGGCCGGACGCATGGTGGCCGGGTCGCTCCCGCCGCGTATCGAAGACCTTGGCGCGGCGCTGGAGATGCTGCACACCTACTCGCTGATTCATGACGATCTTCCCGCCCTCGACAACGACGATTTGCGTCGCGGGCGTCCCACCTGCCACAAAGTATTTGGCGAGGCTCTCGCGATTCTGGCCGGGGATGCGCTGCAGACCAAGGCCTACGAAGTTCTGGCGCGGTTGAAGTGTCCGGCCGAATCGCGCGTTCGGATCATCGAAGAGATTGCTCGCGGCACGGGCACGATCGACGGCATGATTGGCGGGCAGGTCGTGGACCTCGAGGCGGAACACACCCAGCCCACCAAAGAGATGCTGGAGTACATTCACCGCTCGAAGACGGCCGCGCTGATCACGGCAAGCCTGGTGACAGGCGGTTTGTACGCGGGAGCAAAGGACAGCCAGGTGTCGAAGTTGCGTGCCTTCGGATTGGCAATCGGCTTGGCTTTTCAGATTGTGGACGACGTGCTCGATGTGACCCAGACCTCGGAACAACTGGGAAAGACTGCGGGGAAAGATACAGCGTCTGAAAAGGCAACCTACCCCGCCCTGTTTGGAATTGAAGCGTCGGAGCGCAAGGCCGATTCGCTGGTGAACGAAGCCTTCGCGCAACTCGACCTTTTCGGCGAGCCGGCAGAGACCCTGAAGGAACTGGCACGGTTTTTGGTGGAAAGAAAGAAGTGAATCCGCAATTCGCAATGACCACTTGGGACTTAGCCCCGCCGCACTCGAGTGCCCAAATGCGAACCGCCAATTGCTAAATGCTGGTGGCCTCTGCCCGCATCCCTGTGTAAGAATTAGAAACGGCGATGGAGTTCGCCACAACCGCCTGGGTTTCCCGGGCTGATAACTCCTACAGAATTGAACGACTTTTGTAGGAGAAATTCCATCGTGAAAGATTTCCTCGCTATATCCATCGCTGCAGTGGTCGGCGCCAATCTAAGGTTCCTTTTGAGTCGGCTGGCGGTCCGAGAATTTGGGCCGGTCTTCCCTGCAGGAACCCTCATCATCAACCTCCTGGGCAGCTTCATCGTGGGCTTCTTCATCGTCTGGACCAGCGAGCGCGTCTTGCTCGACCCGCGCTGGCGGCTGCTGGTCGTGGTGGGTTTCTGCGGCTCGTTCACGACGTTTTCCAGCTATGCGTTCGAAACCATGGCATATTTCGAGCAAGGTCAATGGGGACTGATGCTGACCAACATTTTCAGCAATAATCTGCTCTGCCTGGGCGGCGCGCTCGCCGGCATGGCGCTGGCGCGGGCTCTCTAATCTAAGATGACCACGCTTCCTACGCTCGAAACCGCGCGGCTGAAATTGCGCCCGTACAGTGAGGCCGACATCGCTGAACTGGTGCCCCTGATCGGTGCGCGGGAGGTGGCGGCGACCACGTTGCGCATTGCGCATCCGTACACCGAGCAGGACGCAAGGGCATTCCTCGCCCTCGCGCAGGAGCCCGGCAAGATCTGGCTGGCGACCACCCTGCGCAGTGATGGCCGTCAGATTGGCGGGGTAGGCCTCCGCGTCGAGGACCCACACCAGCATGCCGAACTTGGCTACTGGCTGGGCGTGCCCTATTGGCGACAGGGATATGCGACCGAGGCTGCGTGGGAAATGTTGCGCTACGGATTCGTTGACCTTGGTCTGCATCGCATCTTCGCCTCGCACTTCCGGCACAATCCAGCGTCCGGCCGCATTCTGGTGAAGCTGGGCATGCGCTACGAAGGCTGCCAGCGCGAACACTTGCGCAAGGGGGATCAGTTCGTGGACTCGGAGTTGTACGGCGTGTTGCGGCAGGAATGGAAGGAGCGCGAGTAAAATGCCTGAAGCCATGGCGGTTCAAGTCACCATCTATCTGAACGAGGCGGACCAATGGCATCACCGGCCGCTGCACATGGAGATTCTTAACTACCTGCGCCAGGAAAATGTTTATGCGGCAACCGCGATCCACTGCGTGGCGGGATTCCTGGGTAGGAATCGCGTGGAGACCGCGCATCTGGTCGAGGCCGGAGGTAAATTGCCGGTGATCATCATTTTCGTCGATACCGACGAGCACATTAGCCGTGTCCTTCCTCGGTTGAAGGAAATGGCGGCGCACCGGTTGATGGTGCGGGAGAACGTTGTGCTCGAACAAGGGAATCTCGACTGACATGTCTTCAGTTCTGTTGAATCCAGCTCTCGATATTCTGGCGATCGCCGCGCATCGCGACGATGTAGAGCAAACCTGCGGCGGCACTCTGCTGAAGGCCGCGCAGCGCGGGCAGCAGACCGGCATCCTCGACCTGACGCAAGGCGAAATGGGCACGCGGGGTACGGCGGAAGACCGGGCGCGCGAAGCCGAGGATGCCGCCAAGCTTCTCGGGGTTGGTTGGCGAAGAGCGCTCGATCTTCCCGACGGTCGGGTCGAAAATACTTGGGAGAATCGGCTGAAGGTCGCCAGCGTGATTCGCGAGACCCGGGCGCGAGTGATTATTCTTCCTTATTGGAAGGGGCGGCATCCCGATCACTACACCGCTTCGGTGCTGGGATATGAAGCTTGCTTTCTGGCGGGGTTGGCGAAACTTGATCCGCAGAAAGCTCTCGGCTCTCCGTTGTCATCGGTCAGCGATCCCACGTCGGAGCTCAGGTCTCGGACTTCGCACCTTGCACCTCATCGTCCCTTCAAAATCATTTACGCGACGCTTTATTACGACATCCGGCCTTCGTTTGTGATCGATATCGGCGAACAGTTTGAAGGAAAGTTTGCTTCCATCCTGGCTTACCAATCGCAATTCAGCGATCAGGATGCGGGGAAAGATCTGTTCCCCGCCCACCACCAGATCCGGGCCCGCATCGAGGCTATGGCGCGCTTCTACGGCATGCTCGGCGGCGTAACCTATGCCGAACCGTTCCTGCAGAAAGAGGTCGGCCTGGTCGACGATTTATTGGCGATTCCGGTCAAATCCATTTAGCATTGCTACACTCAATTCCTCGCAGAGGAGTCGCGATATGTTGCGCATGGTTTTCCTTCTCGTTACCACACTGGCGATGGCAGCCACCGCTCGAGCACAAGCTGGAACCTGGCAGATCGATCCCAATCACTCCGCTGCGCAGTTTTCCGTGCGCCACCTGGGAGTCTCCACGGTGCGGGGCGCATTCACCAAGGTCAGCGGCACGGCGACGCACGACCCGGCAGACCCGTCCAAGGATTCCATCGAGGCCACGATCGACGCGAATTCGATTGACACGCGCGTGCAGATGCGCGACAACGATTTGCGCAGTGCGCGCTTTTTCGATGTGCAGAACTATCCCAGCATCACTTTTCATTCCCGGCAGACCAAAGTGGCCGGGCCAGGGAAACTACAGATCACGGGTGATCTTGCGATCCATGGCATAAGCAAACAAGTTGTGCTCGACGTGGATGGGCCGTCCGCCCCCATCAAAGATCCGATGGGCAAAGGGCAGCGAATCGGCGTGTCAGCAACCACCAAAATCAACCGCCAGGACTTCGGTGTAGCTGCCCTGCCGGGCGCCATCGGGGACGAAATCACCATCACGATTGATGCAGAATTGATCCAAGCGCCGGCAAAGTAGAGAGCCCTGCGGGAGCCTGAATCGTTGCTTCGAAATCGGTTCGAAAATCCGATCAGAAGACTCTGCTGAATAACCAGAACAACGATCCGGATAAAATCATTGCGACCGGCAGCGTGAGCACCCAGGCCAATGCCAGATTGCGCACTGTGCTCAGTTGAATGCCTGACCGGTTGGCAGCCATGGTTCCAGCCACGCCCGACGACAGCACATGCGTGGTGCTGACCGGCAGACCAAATCCGTCGGCCGCGCCAATCGTGGCCATGGCAGTGATTTCAGCGACAGCGCCTTGCGCATAGGTCAGGTGTTGTTTGCCGATTTTTTCGCCCACGGTCACGACAATCCGCTTCCAGCCAACCATCGTTCCCAGACCGAGCGCCATGGCCACTGCCACCTTCACCCAAGTCGGAATAAACCGCGTGGAATAATCGACGTGCTTTTTGTAGTTTGCGAGCACCGCGGCATCGGCGGGTGCAAATTGAGGCTGACCGCTTTTGGCGGTGAGCCGCAAGGCTTCACTGATCAGGTAAAGATCATTGCGAAAGTTGCGAACGCGATCATTGGGAACGTTCTTCAGTTCCTTGTAGACGGTGGTTTCGTTGCCGATGTCGTTGACCAGGGTACGCATGGCCAGCATGGTGTTGGCGTTGAATTGTTTGCTGCGGATGTAGTCGGTGATGTCGTCACGGGCGTCTCCGATCACGGCGTTGGGCTCAACATAATGGTCGAGCGCTTCGGCGGCTTGCCGGGAGATGGCGATGAAGTCCTGTGAGTCCTGAAAAGTCACTGCATGGTTCAGCGCATAAGCGGTGGGCACGGTTCCGATCAGTATGAGCATGATCAGTCCCATGCCTTTCTGTCCGTCGTTGGAACCGTGGAAAAAGCTCACGCCGGTGCAGGTGAGAATGAGCAGGCAGCGGATATAGAACGGCGGCGGTTCATTGCCTTCTGGAGCGCGGTAAAGTTTTTCGTCTTTAATGAGCGCCTTTGCCAGCAACAATAAGAGCGCGGCCACGCCGAATCCCACGATGGGCGAAAGCAGCAGAGACTTGCCGATGTTGGCCGCCTGAGCCCAGTCGACTCCCGAAGTGCCGCTCTTGCCTGACATCATTTGATTGGCGATGCCTACGCCGATGACCGAACCAATCAGAGTGTGGGAACTGGACGCGGGCAGCCCGAAGTACCAGGTTCCCAGATTCCAGATGATCGCGGCGACGAGCAAAGCGAACACCATGGCAAATCCAGCCTTGCTGCCCACCTGCAAAATCAATTCCACGGGCAGCAGCGAAATGATGGTGAACGCGACCAACCCGGACGAGACCATCACTCCCAGAAAGTTCCAGAAGCCCGACCAAACTACGGCAACGTGAGGTTCCAGCGAATGCGTGTAAATCACAGTAGCCACGGCGTTGGCGGTATCGTGGAATCCGTTCACAAACTCAAAGCCGAGCGCTACCAGCAGGGCGATCCCGAGTAGGATGTAGGGAAGCACGGAGGAGCTGTGCATCGCGGAAAGGTCGCGCAGCAGGTGTGTTCCAGCGTAGGCAAAGCCGATGGCCAGCACGACGCCGAAGATGATCATACCGATCCTGCCCGGTGAACGCCCTAACTTGGCATCGAGGACTGGGGAAGCAGTGGCCATGTTGATCCTTTTTCTTGCGCAGCAGTTGCGAGGTCAGGATTTTGAACCCAATAAGATTGCCGAACTATAGTGGAGGCATGTTACGGCAGTGTTAAAAGTTGACTCCCAACCACCGACTAAAGAATAAGGGTGTTGTTCGGCAGGTTTCTCGCAGGAGACGATGATGTTTTGCGGAAGGTTTGGCGATTTGCCGCTATTTCTTTACGGCCACCGCCAGGCCGTCCCGAAGGGGCAGAATTGTCGTGTAGAACTCGGTCGCGTCGTAGAGTTTGCGATTGAACTCGAGGATCGCCTGGGTGGTCGCATCCGCGGGACTTTTTTGGGCGACGCGTCCGCTCCACAGCACATTGTCGGTAATGAACAATCCGCCTGTGCGCAGGCGTGGCGCGACTAAGCGCAGCACCCGCGGGTAGTCTTCCTTGTCGACGTCGTTAAAGATGATGTCGAACTCCTGCTTCTGTTCCGACAGGAATTCCAATGCGTCGCCGGTGTGCAACGTGATGCGGTTGGCGACGCCGGCGCGCGCAAAGTAGCCGCGGGCGCGTTCCCCGTTCTTCGAATCGCCGTCCGTGTAAATCACCCGTCCTTGGTCGCCCACCGCCTGAGCCCACCAGATCGTCGAATATCCGATGGCCGATCCGAGCTCGAATACCGCACGAGCGTTGATCATCATTGCCAGTTGCTGCAAAACCCGCGCCACGGCTGGCCCTACGATGGGCACGTTGTGCTGGGTGGCATAATCTTCCATCTCGGCCAGCACCGCGTCACGTTTGGGCAGCATGGAATACAGATAATCATCGACTGGCCCCGCGGTGGTGAAGTTGTGATGCCGCCAGCTGGCCCTCGCGTCTTTCTTCTTGCTCTGAGTCTTCTTCATTTGGGTCACGCGCTTCCCTTTCAATTTGCCGTCAGCTTGCCGAGTGTTACACCCGGCTTCATCTCGACAACCTCGATGTCCGGCACGAGGCTCCTAAATTCGCCGGGAGTTCCGGTAAGCTGCGGGAATGTGCCAAAGTGCATGGGAATGACGGTCTTCGGCTGCAGCAGCTTGCAGGCGTAGGCGGCTTCCCGCGGCGACATCACAAAGCGGTCACCAATGGGCAGCAGGACAGTTTCTGGCGCGTACAACTCACGAATGATCGCCATATCGCCAAATACCGCGGTATCGCCCGCGTGATAAATCTTCAGGCCTTCGGGAAACTCAATCACATAACCGCAGGCTTCGCCCCCGTAGACAATCTGGTCGCCATCGGAGATGCCGCACGAGTGATCGGCGTGAACCATAGTGACTTTTATATCTCCCACCGTCTGGGTTCCGCCTTTGTTCATGGGAGAAGTCTGCTTGGCGCCTTTTTTCTCCATCCAGCCACAGAGCTCGAAGATTCCGACCACGAGGGGATTGTGCTGCTTCACGATCTCAACTGCGTCCCCGATGTGGTCGAAATGGCCGTGGGTGCAGAGCAGGATGTCGGCTTTCTTAACTTTCTTTTCGGCTTCGGGACACATGGGATTTCCCATGACCCAGGGATCGATGAGGATGGTTTTACCGGCCGCGGTCTCGATCCGGAAAGTCGAGTGTCCCAACCAGGTGAGTCTTATGCCTTTCAGATTCATGAATGCGTTCCACTCCTAGCTTCTCGCTTTTTCCCTAACTTACGTTCCTAGTTTAATATGAAACGCCATGGCAGAACTTAAGGTGCTGATTTCGCGGCAGGACATTGCCGAGCGGGTGCGCGAATTGGGCGCGCAGATCACGAAAGACTTTGCCGGTGAATCGATCATTCTCGTCGGCGTGCTCAAAGGCGCGGCTATTTTTCTCTCCGATCTGGCGCGGAATATCGATCTGGACTCCACCTTCGATTTCATCGGAGTATCCAGCTACGGCAACCGCCCCAGCCCCACGCAAGAACTCAAGAACGGATGGGACTCAACCGGCGAAGTGAAATTGACCAAGGATGTGGACCAGTCCATGAAAGACAAGAATGTGATTCTGGTCGAAGACATTCTCGACACTGGCCTGACGATGACCTACTTGAAAAAGATGCTGTTGGCGCGTCAACCTCGGAGCTTGAGGGTCGCCTCGTTACTCGACAAGCCCTCGCGACGCAAGCTTCCGCTCGAAGGCGACTACGTTGGCTTCAAGATTCCCGACGAATTTGTCGTCGGCTACGGCCTGGATTACGCGGAGAAGTATCGCAACCTGGCCGACATCTGCATTGTGCCCCGACCATAGCTTCGCCCTGCAGGATGCCGACCATCGCAGCTGGCCTGTTGATCTGGTAGATCTGGGTAGATCTGCGGATCCTTCAAGGGAAACCGAATGCGGCTGCTATCATACGAGCGATGAGTTCGGTCATTTCCAAACCGGATCGTTTGCCGGTCGAGTCGCTGCTGCTCGATGTCGCCGATGTATTGGCCACCTCGCTCGATCTGGACACGACCCTGAGCCGGGTGGCCGAGGTCGTCCGCAAAGTCATCGATTACGAGATTTTTGCGATCTTGTTGCTCAACGAAAAAACTCAGGAACTACGCTTCCGCTTTCAGGTGGGCTATCCGCCGGAATTTATCGAGCGCAGCCGGATCAAATTGGGCGAGGGAGTCACGGGGCAGGCGGCCCAACTGCGGCAGGCGGTTCTGATTGACGATGTCATCGAGGACCCGCGCTATATCGAAGCGGTTCCCAACGTGCGCTCCGAACTTGCGATCCCGCTGATCACCAAGAACCGCGTCATCGGCGTCATTGATATCGAAGCGCGAGCGCCCGGCTATTTCAACGAAGAGCACGTCCGCGTGCTGACCCTGGTGGCCTCGCGCATGGCTGCGGGCATCGAAAACGCCCAGCTCTACACCAAGACGACGAAGCAGGCGCGTATTCTGCTGCTGTTGAACGAGATTGCGCGCGAACTAACCTCGATTCTGAATCTGGACGAGCTGCTCGGCCGGATCGCGGAACTGGTGCGGCGTTTGATTGACTACCAGATGTTCAGCATCCTTCTGCTCGATGCCTCCGGCGAGAAACTGCAACACCGTTTCTCCTTGCGCTTCAACGAAAATATCCACCTGAAACATGACATTCCACTGGGCCACGGTTTGGTGGGCTCCGCGGCTGAGAGCAAGCAGGCCATCCTGGTGACCGACGTCACCAGCGAGCCTCGCTACGTCGAGGCCAACCCCGAGACGCGATCTGAACTGGCGGTCCCCCTCGTCTATAAAGACAAAGTGATTGGCGTGCTCGACCTGGAGCACACTCGGCGCGGATTCTTTACCGAAGAACACCGCCTCACCATGACGACGCTGGCCGCGCAGATCGCGATCGCCATCGAGAATGCTCGCCTCTACGAAGAAATCGAGCGGCAAGAACGGCGACTGGAACGCGATTTGGCTCTGGCGCGGGAGTTACAGGGACGCCTGCTGCCGCAAACCAATCCGAAACTAACGAACCTCGACGTTGCCGCAAAGTTCGTTCCCGCCCGCGCCATCGGCGGCGACTTGTATGACTTCATTCCGTATTCGATGTCGCGGCTTGGCATCGTCATTGGCGACGTCAGCGGAAAAGGTGCGCCGGCGGCCATCTATGCCGCCCTGGTCAGCGGAATTATTCGCTCCCACGCTCCCATTGAACCCGGTCCGGCGGAAATGCTTTCCGCGGTGAATCTATCCCTGGCCGAGCGCCGCATCGAGGCGCAATTCGTTTCTATCATTTACGCCCTGTGGGATGACGAGCATCGCATCCTCACGGTCGCGAACTCCGGGCTTCCGCGCCCGATCTATGTGCACGGCAAGGAAGAAGTGCTCGAAGCTGTCGAAGCCACCGGCTTGCCTCTGGGCCTGTTTGATGAAGCCGAGTACGATGAATTCAGGTTCCGCATGAAGCCGGGAGATATGTTTGTATTCTTCAGTGACGGCATTCTTGACGCCCGCAATCGCAAAGGCGAACTGTTCGGACGGGGCCGAGTCGAAACAATCATCGCCGAGTGTCACGGAAAATCCGCCAACTGCGTCGTGGATGCGCTTTTCAAGGCAGCAGCCGAACACTCAGCGGGTGTGGAAACTTTCGATGATCAGACCGTCGTCGCCATCCGGGTGCGCAGCGGCGCGCCCGCCCCCCATAAGAAAAAATGACCTCGCGCAAGGAGAACCGAGTCGCGCGTTCCCCCGGCTTTGTCTATCGCGAGACAAAGCGTGGTCTCTTTCGACGAGGCGGACGGTTTGTTCTTCACTGCGAGCACATATCCCTGCCAAAGCTGGCCGAGCGGCACGGTACGCCTCTTTACGTATACTCGGCGGCCTCGATCCGCGAGCGCTATGACGCCTTCGACGACGCGTTCGCTAGCTTACCGCATACGATCTGCTACTCCGTGAAAGCGAATTCGAACCTGACCATTCTTCGCCTGCTAGCCAGGATGGGATGTGGATTCGATGTGGTTTCAGGAGGAGAACTCGAACGCGTCCTCATCGCCGACCGCAAAGCTGCCCGGGAGGTGGTGTTTTCCGGAGTGGGCAAGACGCGCGAGGAACTGACCGCGGCGTTGCAGGCGGGCATCATGCTGTTCAACGTCGAGAGCGAGTCGGAATTGTGGGTGCTGGCAGAGTGCGCCGCTCGCCTGCGCAAGACTGCTCCCCTGGCGATGCGCGTGAATCCCGATGTCGCGGCCGAGACGCATCCCTACATTTCTACGGGCTTGCGCAAGCATAAGTTCGGAGTGCCCCTTCGCAGCGCCCGGGCGCTCTACGCCAAAGCGTCGGGCGCGCGCTCCCTCAAGGTGAGGGGGGTGAGCGTTCACATCGGCTCACAGATCACCGCGGTCGCCCCCTTCGGCGAGGCCATGGGACGAGTCGCTGATCTGGTCCGCGAGCTGCGCCGAGACGGTCACCGCATCGATTACATCGATGCCGGTGGCGGCCTGGGTATCGCCTACGAAAGGTCGAACGCAGATAATTTTTCGGCGGACGTCGCGGCCTACGCGCGGGCGCTGGCCACACCTTTGCGCGGGTTGAACATCCGGCTGCTTCTCGAACCCGGACGCGCCATCATCGGTCCCGCGGGAGTTTTGCTGACCTCGGTGATCTACCGCAAAACCAACGACGGCAAACGATTTCTCGTGGTCGATGCCGCCATGAATGATTTGATCCGGCCTGCACTCTACGGCGCCTATCACGAGATCGTTCCGGTCACACAGAGCGCGGGTTCGTCGGGAGAATCGGAAGTCACCGATATAGTCGGCCCCATCTGCGAGACCGGAGATTTCTTCGCCCGTGACCGCGAGTTGCCGGTGGTCGACGAAGGGGATCTGCTGGCCATTCTGGATGCCGGTGCTTACGGAATGGTACTGGGGTCGAACTACAACACTCGTCCGCGGGCGGCGGAGGTGCTGATTTCAGGCAAGTCGGCCAAGCTGATCCGGCGCCGGGAAAAGCTCTCGGATTTGTGGCGCGCCGAATTGTGATGCTGAATTTGGGGTCTCGTCGCCTCACGTCTTGGTGCTCGCGCTTACTTTTGTCGTTCTCCCCAGTTCAGCTTGGTGCGGAGCACCTGGAAAAAATCTGTCCCGGTGCGAAACAGATTTACCTGATGCGCGGAGCGGCGGCAGCGCACGCGATCGCCATCGCGCAGGTCGAGGCCCGGTTGTCCGTCCAGGCTGAGGTAGGCGACCTCCTCTTCGCTGTGCAGTAGGATTTCAATTTCCACCGAATCCGGCACCACCAGCGGGCGATGCGTCAAAGAATGCGGCGCAACCGGGGTGACTACGAAGGCCTTGACCGTCGGCATCAGCACAGGCCCGCCCGCCGATAGAGAGTAGGCGGTGGAACCGGTCGGAGTGGCCACGATCATACCGTCCGCCCGATAGCCGGAAACCAATACGTTGTCGATGTAGAGGTCGTAGGTGTTGAGCCGGGCGAGTGCGGTCTTATTCACGACCGCATCGTTAAAGACCAGGTAAGTGCCACGAACCTCGTCTCCGCGCAACAACTCGACCTGCATCAGGGAGCGCTGTTCGACTGCGGCGCGCTCCTGCCCAATCGCTTCGAGCATGGAGTAAAGCGATTGCAGTGGCACCTCCGTCAAAAATCCGAGCGACCCCAGGTTGACGCCAAGCAGGGGAACATCGATAGCGGCCGTAACTCTCGCGGCCGACAAAAGGGTACCATCGCCGCCCAGCACCACCACCAGATCGAGCGACCGCGATGCCATTTGCACCCGCGGCACCACTTCCTGCCCGGATATGTAAGTCTCGGTTTCCGTGTCGATGATGACTTTATAGCCGTGGTCCGCAAGCCAAGCGAGAAGCCCGGGAACAATCTGCGCGACTTGAGGACGGTTGGGCCGCGAAATGATCGCTGCGGTTTTAGGGAAAGATGCTTGCGGGCTGGCCATGAGCATGAGGGACGAAAGAAAGATTGTACAGAATCTCGAGCCGTTCACCACAGCAGAGACAGAAAGCGCGGGAAACTAAAAAACGCCGTAAAGAAGGAACTCGCGATTGCCTTCCGCACCCCGGATGGGAGAATCGATCGTATCGGTCTCGACTGCCCCCAGACTTCCGAGAGCGGTCCTCACCTTTTCCACGGCTGCGAGTTGTGCGGCCTGGTCGCGCACAATGCCTCCCTTGCCCACATGTTCCCTGCCCGCCTCGAACTGAGGCTTCACCAGCACCACGATTTGTCGCCCCCGGCGCCCGGGCATCGACTCGGGAAAGGCGGCGCCAATCACGGCAGGAAGAACTAAGGCCGCGGAGATGAAAGAAACGTCCATCGCGACGAAGTCCACGGTGACGCCAACCGCTGCAGGGGAACGATCTTCGGGCTGTAGATCTTCACGCTTTAAATAGCGAGCGTTGGTTTTTTCTCGGAGCCGGACCCGCGCATCCTGGCGAAGTCCGAAGTCCATCTGCCCGTAGCCGGTGTCGATGGCGATCACTTGCGATGCGCCACGCTGGAGAAGACAATCCGTAAACCCGCCGGTGGACGCGCCCACATCGAGACAAATCTTTCCCACGACAGAAATGTTCCAATGTTCGAGTGCGCCCTCAAGTTTCAACCCGCCGCGGCTGACATACTTGAGATCTTCGCCGAGCAGGCGGACCACGGAGTCCGCTGAAACCTGCGCGCCCGCTTTCTCAAATTTTTGATCATCCACCAGTACCTTGCCCGCAAGAATAAGAGCCTGCGCCCGCTCACGCGAGGCCGCCAATCCACGGTCTACAAGAAGCTTGTCGATTCTGGTTTTCAAGAAATTTCTGGCCGGCTAGTTCTACCACCTAAGTGCCAGCAACCGCTTCAGTGCAAAGTGTTGAAGCATCTCTGTGGTGAATCACTTACGCAGTCACTTTGATTCTTTTCCACAGCATTTTCCACGAACATGTTGAAAACTTTGGTCCTCAGAGTGCCTCGATGTGCTTAAACCTGATCGGGCAAGAACAAAAGCCGCCCGAAGGAGGGCGGCTGTTCGATCCTCGCTCAATTTCAAACCTATCCCGCGACCTCTTCCAACAATTTCTGATCGATGTCGAAGTTGGAGTGCACATTCTGCACATCGTCGTGCTCTTCGAGCGCTTCCATCAGACGGATCATGGTGTTGGCCGCCGCGCCTTCCACTTTGATGTAGTTCTGCGGAATCATGGCAACGCTGGCAGATATCGGCTCAATGCCGGCTTTCTTGACCGCCTCTAGCACGGCTTCATAGGCGGAAGTTTCGGTGAGAATCTCCCAGTTGTCGCCGTCGTCATTCAAATCTTCTCCCCCGGATTCGAGGACAATGTTCATCAGGTCGTCCTCTTTCGCAGCCGCCTTGGCGATGAGAATGTCGCCTTTCTTGTGGAACATCCACGACACGGCGCCGGCATCGGCCATGTTGCCGCCGTTCTTGCCAAAAACGTGACGAATCTCGCTGACGGTGCGGTTGCGATTGTCGGTATTGATGTCGAGCAGCACGGCGACACCGCCGGGGCCGTATCCTTCGAGCGAAAATTCTTCATAGGTAGCGCCCGGCAATTCGCCCGTACCGCGCTGGATGGCCCGCTTGATGTTGTCGGCGGGCATGTTCTCGGCCTTAGCCGCGACAATTGCGCCGCGCAGGCGCGGGTTGGAGTCAGGATCGCCGCCGCCGTTTTTCGCCGCAATGCTGATTTCCTTGATCAGCCGGGTGAAAATCTTGCCGCGCTTCGCATCGAGCGCGCCCTTCTTGTGCTTGATTGTCGCCCATTTTGAATGGCCGGACATGGTTAGACCTCGTATTTAAAGATCCTTCTTTAAAGAGCTATGCCTTAAAGAGCTATGGATGGCGCAGGATTCGCCTTCAGAGGAGATCACCGGATTGCCTCGATTCGTATGCAGGCGAACACAGATTATAGCACGCTCATAAGGAAAGACCGTCTAGGTTTGGTGGAGCCGCCACTCTGCTTATACAATCGTGGTCCGATCCGCAGTTTCCGTCTACGCGATCGACAACCATGACAAAGAAGCTGTTTTTCGTCTTCGTGCTGATCTTTGCTTTGCTGATCTCCGCTCTGCTCATCTCTGCTCCGCTGATCCCTGCTCTCGCTGCGGCCCAGGTTCCGGAAACATCGGCGACCGCACCCGACATGGTGATCAGCGCCCGGGCTCGGCGAATCCACGATTCCGCCATCGTTGTTGACACGCATGCCGACACACCGCAGCGATTTCTTGATGAAGGCTTCGACATCGGCTCAACCGATCCTGCAGATGCGGGGCACATCAGCCTGGACAAGGCCCGCCGGGGAAATCTCGGGGCGGAATTCTTTTCCATCTGGGTCGACCCGGAAACAAACCAGGGCCGTTTTGCACGCCACACCTTCGATCTGATCGATTCCGTCTACGAGCAGGCTGCGCGGCACCCCGCCCGGATGATGATGGCGTTTTCCCCTGCGGATATCGAACGGGCTCACCGTGAGCACAAACTGGCCGCGCTGATGGGAATCGAGGGCGGACACTCGATAGAGAACGACCTGCACCTGCTGCGCGATTACTATCGTCTCGGCGTGCGTTACATGACGCTGTCCTGGTCGAACACCAACGAGTGGGCCGATTCTTCTGGGGATATCGATGATGCGAAGGTGCAGCATCACAACGGCCTCAGCGATTTCGGCAAAGAAGTTGTGCTGGAGATGAACCGGCTGGGCATGATGGTCGACATCTCGCACGTCGCGGACAAGACGTTCTGGGATGCGATTGCGACCAGCAAAGCTCCGATCATTGCATCGCATTCGTCGGCGCGCGCGCTGGTCGACGCGCCGCGCAATATGACGGACGAGATGCTGCGGGCGGTAAGCAAAAACGGCGGCGTGGTTCAAGTCAATTTTTATAGTGGCTTTGATGACGCGAATTTTCGCAAAGCCATGGAAGCTCAAGCCAAGGATCAGGCCGCCGCCATCCAGAAATATATGGACCAATTAAAGGCCGATGGCAAGCCCGTCAATTATGTGGAAGTCGACCGCATCGAGCGGGAGTGGATGGCGAAGATTCCGCGTCCCCCCTTCAAATCGCTGATCGATCATATCGATCACATCGCCAAAGTTGCGGGGATTGATCACGTAGGCCTGGGCTCCGATTTTGACGGCGTGAGCGGCGCTACTCCGCAAGGGATTGACTCGGCCGCCGATCTGCCCAAAATTACTCAGGCGCTGCTCGACCGCGGCTACAGCGCAGAAGACATCAGGAAGATTCTGGGCGGCAATCTCATGCGTGTGTTTCGCGAAGTGGAACGCGTGAGCCACGAAATGCGGGCCAAGGTGGCGACGCCATCAAACTAGGCTGCCTCGGACGACTCTCTCCCACTCGATGGCAGGCAATGATGGACGCCGCTGTCGTACAATGCAACGTTGCACGCGTACCCACCCGCAACCTTTCACTTTGCAAGGAGTCTCCATGCATAAGGCCTTCGCGATCTTCCTGACGATCATGATTCTAGTAATTATGACGGTGGGCACCTCTGCCGCTTTGACGCCGCCCAGTGCCACCACCCAAGACACGCCCGCAGCCAAGCCCGCAACCGCTGGCCAAGCCCACAGCGTAGCCAAGCCCGGCGTCCACACCGCGACCCAGCCGACCGCCATCATCAATACCACGGTAGGCAAAATGACGTGCACCCTATTCCCCGACAAAGCGCCGATGGGCGTGGAAAACTTTATTGGCCTGGCGAGCGGGACCAAAGACTGGAAGAATCCGGTCAGCGGCGCAAAAAAACACGGCGTTCCGCTCTACGACGGAACCATCTTTCATCGGGTGATTCCCGGCTTCATGATTCAGGGCGGCGATCCCGCGGGCAACGGAACGGGAGATCCCGGCTACGAATTCAAAAACGAAGCGTCCCCCGATCTGCTGTTCGATCAACCGGGTAGGCTGGCCTACGCCAACTCCGGCCCCAATACCAACGGCTCACAGTTTTTTATCACTGAAGTGGCCACGCCGCATCTGAACGGCGGCTATACCATATTTGGGCAATGCGACGCAGCCAGCGTGACGCTGGTAAAGCAAATCGCGCACATGGCCACCGATCCCACGAACGACAAGCCATTTCGCCCGGTCAAGATCATCCACATCAGCATCGTGCGCAGTACGGGAACAGGTCTTAAACCCGGGGCTGGATCCCCCGCGAAGAAACCGGCAAGCGCAAAGCCCGTGGCACCTCCCAGTCCGAATTAAGCTGGCCGACGGGGCGGAACGCAAGGATCTTTCATCATGACCAAGTGCACTTTTGTTTTGACCCTTGTGATGCTCGGCACCACCTCGGTGCATCGAGCGCAAGCGCTCCAGGTTCAACCCCCTCCAACCGTCGCCCAGTCGCCTGCAGCTTCGCCGGAGAGTCCGCAGGCTTCCCTGCCGCCGGAAGTTGCTTATGGCACGGCGGGCGGACATGCACTGCTGTTGGATATTTACCAGCCGGAGGAACCCGCTTCCGGCCTGCTCCCGGCGGTGGTGCTGATCCATGGCGGTAGCTGGACAAGTCTTGATAAATCGACGATGCGCACCATGGGCAGGTTTCTGGCTCGCTCCGGTTTTGTCGCGTTCGCGGTCGACTACCGCCTTCTGCACGGAAGCGAAAATCGCTGGCCGGCACAACTGGATGACGTGCAGCGCGCAGTTCGCTGGATTCGCGCCAACGCCGCAAAATATCGAGTCGATCCTGATCATATCGGCGCATTCGGGCACTCTGCAGGCGCGCAGTTAGCTGCTCTACTGGGATTGGAAGATACGCGCGACAATTCCGATCCGGCCCTGGCCAGCTATTCCAGCCGAGTGCAGGCCGTTGTCGATGTCAGCGGGCCCACCGACTTCACTCAGCATCACGATCCCGATTACGACGCCTTTCTCTCCAACTTCTTCGGCGGAGATTATGCGCAGCATTCGAAAGTCTGGCAGGAGGCATCGCCCGCATTTCATGTCGACAGAAATGATCCGCCGTTCCTGATCGTCCACGGAACGCAAGACGCGGAGGTGCCCATGGCGCAATCTCAGGAACTCGCCGACAAACTGAAGCAGGCCGGAGTTGCCGTGAAGTTTGTGACCGTCGACGATGTCCATACTTTCCGGACGCCGGAAGCGCGCAAACGCATGGCTCTCGAAACTCTTATTTTTTTTATGCAATACCTTCGCCCGGGCAATTCGAAATAGGTGCAGACGGGAGCGCCGTTCTTCCTGCACCCAGCGGTCGGCAGCCGGCTTTTCGTACGTCCTGTTAAAATCAGAAGTTGCCCCCTAAAGGAGAATAAGAATCCATGAGCCGTCCCGCGGGAACCTATGCCATCTTTGAGACCTCGGAAGGAACCATCGTTTGCCGCCTGTTTGAAAAAGACGCGCCTAAGACCGTCGCCAACTTCGTTGATCTTGCCGAGGGCAAGCGCGAATGGACGCATCCTTCGACGCGCAAAAAATCAAAGGATCGCCTCTACGATGGAACGATTTTTCACCGAGTCATCCCCGACTTCATGATTCAGGGCGGAGATCCGCAGGGTACGGGCATGGGTGGACCCGGATATCAGTTCGAGGACGAGACCAAGGGATCTCCGCATAAATTCGACAAGCCGGGCAAATTGGCGATGGCGAATTCCGGGCCGAATACGAATGGATCCCAGTTCTTCATTACGACCGTACCGACCGCGTGGCTGACCGGCAAACACACGATTTTTGGCGAAGTTGTGGAGGGGCAGGACATCGCGGTAAAGATCACTGGAGTCCCGCAGAATCGCCAGAATCGTCCGAACAAGGATGTGGTGCTGAAGAAGGTGACGATCGAGCACGCATGATCGTGTCCCGCCGGTTCGCCTCATTGACTTGCCCAACCCTCGCCCCTAGGATTCTCGTCCATCGATCGGGCAGACCATGAGCGGGCAAAGCATGAGCGGGCAGACTATTTCTCACTATCGCCGGGTCGAGAAGCTAGGCGGCGACATGGGCGTGGTGTATAAGGCGGAGGAGGTCGTCGGGGAAGGGATTTCAGCGCCACACGAAACGGCGGAGCTTCAGGCGGCAAGGACCCGCAAGCTCGGGCTCGTTTCCAACGCGAGGCCCAGGCTGCGTCGGCGCTGAACCATCCCAATGATTTTTCCCGTTCCGACCATGGAGCCGAGCCGCCTTCCGGTGGCGCCTCCGGGAGATCGAGGAATGACCTCAGCGACGGGCTTGCCGAAGCGGGTCACGCGAATCGGCTTGCGCGTCTTCTGAACCTCTTCCAGGATGGCGAGGCACTTGGCTTTGAACTCGGAGATGGCAACTTCTTTCATGGGTCAGTTACGCCGTGGTCAATGACCATGGTCAAACCGAGCGTTACCCGGCCGTAACCAACGCCCAGGATGACAAGAATTAAACTCCGATCACTGCAACTAATTCCTTCACTGCGGCGGCACTCTTGTCGAGGCCGGCTTTTTCTTCTGGGGTCAGTTTGATTTCGATGATCTGCTCGATTCCCTTGGCTCCCAGCTTTACGGGAACTCCGACAAAAAGGCCGCTGATCCCGTACTCGCCTTCGAGGTACGCAGCGCAGGGTAGGATTTTCTTTTTGTCTTTGAGAATCGCCTCCACCATTTCGGTGGCGGCGGCGGACGGCGCGTAATAAGCTGAGCCGGTCTTGAGATATTTCACAATTTCGGCGCCGCCATCGCGGGTGCGCTGCACCAGGGCTTCGAGCTTCGTCTTTTCGATCAACTCCGTAATCGGAATTCCCGCGACCGTTGAATAGCGCGGCAAGGGCACCATGGTGTCGCCGTGCCCTCCGAGCACGAAGGCGGTCACGTTCTCCACGCTGACTTTCAGCTCATCGGCGATGAAGGCGCGGAAGCGCGCCGAATCGAGCACTCCGGCCATGCCAATCACGCGCTCGCGCGGGAAGCCACTCAGCTTGTAGGCGGCTTGCGCCATGGCATCCAGCGGGTTCGATACGATGATCAGAATGCAATTCGGCGAATTCTTTACCACTTCGCCGACCACCGCTTTCATGATGCCGTAATTGGTGTTGAGTAAGTCGTCGCGACTCATGCCCGGCTTGCGCGGAATGCCCGCCGTGATGACGACGATGTCGGAGTTCGCAGTGTCTTTATAGTCGTTCGTGCCACTGACATAGCAGTCGCGCTTCTCGATGGGCATGGCCTCGAGCAAGTCAAGTCCTTTGCCCTGCGGCACGCCTTCGATGATGTCAATCAGCACCACATCGGCCAGTTCTTTGGATGCGATCCAATGAGCCGCCGTCGCCCCCACATTGCCCGAACCGACGATCGTTACTTTCTTTCGCATGATTTCCTCGTAAGAAAAGAATTAAAGCTTAAAACACACCGGGCACAGGGTTTCACCGAGAGAATTTGAAACTCCCGGAGTGATTCCGGGATGCTGTGTGACCACTGCGGTCAAAAGCTTTCTCTCGCTCCCGCCAATACTCCCGCGCCCATGTTCTCGATGATGTGTCCGGCGAATTCGCTGGTCTTGACTTTGGTGGCGCCTGGCATCAGGCGTTCGAAGTCGTAGGTGACTTTCTTCTGCTCGATGGTCCGTTCCAGGCTCTGTTCGATGAGATCTGCGGCTTCGTTCCAGCCCAGATGGCGGAACATCATGACCCCCGACAGAATCACAGAGCCAGGATTGATCACATCTTTATCCGCGTATTTCGGCGCGGTGCCGTGGGTGGCTTCGAAGATGGCGTAGCCGTCGCCGATGTTCGCCCCCGGCGCGATGCCGAGTCCTCCCACCTGCGCGGCGCAGGCGTCGGAGATGTAGTCGCCATTCAGATTGGGGCATGCCAGCACCGCGTATTCATCGGCCCGGGTTACGACTTGCTGAAAGATCGAGTCGGCAATGCGGTCATTGATCATGACTTTCTTCTTCCACGCGCCGTTGCCATGCCTGGCATAAATGCGGTCAAGCACTTCCTTCACCTCTTTTTCGACGGCCTGGCGAAAGCTGGGAGGGGCGAACTCCATGCCGGGCTCAATCGCGTCCGCATTCTGGGCTACCGTCCAGCTCGGATTCTTGTCTTTGTTGTCGACAATCCAGCTCTCGCGTTCGGTCACGACTCGGTCGCGAAATTCCTCGGTGGCCACCTCGTATCCCCACTGGCGGAACGCGCCTTCGGTAAACTTCTGAATGTTGCCTTTGTGGACCAGAGTGACGGATTTGCGGCCCGCCTCCAAAGCGTGCTGGATCGCCATGCGTACCAGGCGCTTCGTTCCGGTCACCGAGATCGGCTTGATACCAACGCCGGAATCGAGGCGGATTTGTTTCTTGCCGCCTTTCAACATGTCTTTATTGAGGAACTCGATCAGCTTGGCGCACTCCGCAGTTCCCTGCTCCCACTCAATCCCGGCATAGACGTCTTCGGTATTTTCGCGAAAGATGACGACGTCCATGCGCTCGGGATGTTTCACCGGCGAGGGCACGCCTTTGTAATACTTCACGGGACGCACGCAGCAGTAGAGATCGAGAATTTGCCGCAAGGCAACGTTGAGTGATCGGATGCCTCCGCCCACGGGCGTGGTTAGCGGGCCTTTGATCGCAACTCGAAATTCACGAACGGCCTCAACGGAGTCATCCGGCAGCCAGGTATCGAACTTGGCCTTGGCCTTTTCTCCGGCGAAAATCTCGTACCAGGCGACGCGCCGCTTGCCCTGATAAGCCTTCTCCACCGCTGCATTGAATACGCGCTGCGAAGCTTTCCAGATGTCACGCCCGGTGCCATCGCCTTCAATGAATGGGATGATTGGATTCTCCGGAACGCTATACTTTCCGTTCGCATAACCGATTTTCTTTCCGTCCCCGGGTACTGCTACTCCGTTATAAGAGCTTGCCATGCACAGCCTCCGCGACTGGAGTTTCCAGACTGCTGGTGGAAAACCTCCAATTATAATGCCTTAGATTCAACGCAGATGGTTGTTTCCTAGGTTTGATCAAATTGATGGGTTGATCAAATTGATCCAAACCGCCGCCCGGATCGTCTCCCTATGCCATAATTCGCTTTCCGGGACCACCGAGGGATGATTCATGACTCACGAGGTTCGCCGTCTCCGATTACGATTCGCAGTCTTGCTTTTCCTCGTCACCTGGTCGAGCATCGCATTTGCCGATCGTGATCGCACCCAGGTTGGACACAACCTCACGATCGGGCCCGATGAAGAAGTGGGCGAGGTGACTTGCTTTGGCTGTAGCATTCGCGTGCGCGGACACGTTTCCGGCGACGCGACCGCGTTTGGCGGCAGCATCGTGGTTGAGGATCAGGGACAGGTCGGCGGTGACGCCACCGTTTTTGGCGGTGACATCCGGATCGACAAGCAAGTGAAGATCGGTGGCGATGTCACGGTATTCGGCGGCCAGATTCGCCGCGACCCCGCGGCCACGGTGGGGGGCGATGTCACCAATATGGGAGGCCACGGCTGGATCTTTCTGATCTTCCTCACCCCGCTGATCTTCCTCGGACTTTTCCTGGCGCTGATCTTCTGGCTGATCCGGCGAATGCTGCGACCCTCGGTCTCGGCCGCCGCATGAGACGCGGGTTGACGGATTCGGCTCTGCCTACCAGCGGCGCGTCCCGAAAGTCTTGCGCACGCCCACCGCCGCGTAGCGGCCCCACGGTCCGTTGTTGCCCAGATCGGCGACGCCCAGGTTTCTATCGCGCGCTCCCAGTCGATCGAACAGGAAGTGTTGCGTCACGCGAAACTCGAATCCCTTGTCGATATAGATCCCGACTCCCCAGGAGTGCTCGATCCCAATCGCATCCGGCGACCAGGTATAGAGCGTCTTCGGTATGGTCTTGCCGAACAGAAAAGTGGGCGCTCCGTACACCATAAACCTGCGCAGCGGACCGCGGCCAAACGGACGAACCTCCAGAATTCCCGATAGCATGTAGCGCGCGAACAGACTGCAGGGCGCATTGACCCCGCCGTACTGCCCAGCATTGCCCGCACAGAGATTGGGATCAATCTCATTGTGCGGAGGCGCGAGGTCAAACTGAGCCCAGCCCCACAACATGTCCCGCGGGAAGAACATGCGCTCCCCGGAATCTGCCTCGTGCCACCCGGGCTGTGAACCGCGGCTTTGGGAACGACTACCCTCCGAACCGGTTCCTTGAGAGGCGTTTCCCTGCGAGGAGTTTGTCTGCGAATCGAGGGGCGAGGCAATTTGCGCTGTCGCCACCGAGAGGAGTACAGGAACCGCGAACAGCCAGGACCACCTCTTCATTGAGCCTCCGAAATAAGTTCAGTTGGTGCCGCTTACCGATGCCAGACTTCCGATATGCCTGCATGCTTGGCGGAGAGATAACAGGATGCGAAACTCCGGCTGAGTGGAGCGCCACATTGTAACCCGCAGAGCGCGCTTCCCCCCGCCGGCTGGTTTGGCCCGACAGTTTGCTTTTTGCCGAAATTGGCTTTTGGCGAAAACTCGGTGGCGCTTATGCCCACTTCGCTCCCAGCTTCCAGGTTCCCCCACTGCGGCTTCCAGAATTCATATCCCATACGCGGTTTATTCCATTCATAGTACGTTCACACAACCGAATCGCCATAACCCACGCCAAAACAGGGGTTTCCGTTTGGTGGGAAGATTGCACAAAGATAAGCACTGCGGAAACTGGGAAACTCTATGCCACAAGAAATTTCTGTCTCGTACCAAGCAATCAAGAGCAAAGTCTACCGGCTGATCGATTCCCTCGTGGTCGGTGAAAAGAGCGAATCGGAAGTGCAGGAGTCGATTCGCCGCTGGTGGTCCTTGATTCATCCGGCCGACCGGCCCATCGCCCAGAAATACTTATTGCTGGTGCTGGGGCGCTCCGCCACCGCTTTGGACTCCATGGGAGACGCGCTCCTTTCGGTGAGCACTTGTGAAGTGGCCCGACCGCAGATGGCCGATTCCTCCCTTCCCGGCAAACGCATGCGTCTGGTGGAGCGCATGGTCAAGGAAAGCTCGGTGCGAACTGCCGTCTAAGTGCGGCGATCCAGCCGGAGACATAGAATTTACAATCCCTCCCGTTGCATTCAGTATTATTCTTCTGTATCTTCACCTCATCTTTTCGTGAATTCGCGACATATTCGCAAAATGTTCGCAATCGAGGAGTCCGGAATGAGATCGTCCGCCACAAATCTGGCCAAAATGGGAACCTTTCGTCGTCTTTCTTTCAGAATACTGGCTTTCGGAGTACTGTTGATCATGGCCTCATCGCTGTTTGCCGGCTCGGGTGTCTACAACTTCACGCTTAACTCCATCGATGGTACGCCGGCCCCACTGGCCGCCTACCAGGGCAAGGTCGTCCTTCTCGTGAACGTGGCCAGCCAATGCGGCTATACTCCGCAATACAGCGCGCTCGAAGCCATCTACGAGAAGTACAAGGATCAGGGCTTCGTGATTCTCGGCTTCCCGGCCAACAATTTCGGGGCACAGGAACCGGGTACAAACGAGGAAATCAAGACCTTCTGCACGCGCAAGTACAGCGTGACTTTCCCCATGTATTCCAAGATTTCAGTCAAGGGAGCCGACCAGGCACCGCTCTACACCTACCTGACCAAGGAAACCGGCACGGGCATTGCCGGTGACATCAAATGGAACTTCACCAAATTCCTGGTGGATCGCGAGGGCAAAGTAATTCAGCGCTTCGAGCCAGCAGTCACGCCGGACTCCAAGGAAGTGACCGCGGCGATTGAGAAGCAG
>DATBYA010000013.1:0-38842 GCA_036514015.1 Candidatus Sulfotelmatobacter sp. | reverse complement strand
CCGTCTTTGTCGTAATCAAACCATCCCGCGCTGGTCGACCATCCGCCTTCATCCGCGACACCGGCTTTGGTGGTGACGTCGGTAAACGTTCCATCGTGATTGTTGTGGTACAGCTTGGTTTTTTGCCCTTTGTAATTACCGGGATTGCAGTAGGAGCGGTAACCCGGCCGGCGTTCGCCACACCACAGATTATTCTTCGGAGACCACTCAATATAATTGGTCACCAACAGATCGAGCCAGCCGTCTTTGTCGTAATCAAACCATCCTGCACTGGTCGACCATCCACCTTCGTCTGCGACGCCGGACTTTGCCGTCACATCCGTGAACGTTCCGTTGCCATTGTTGTGATAGAGAATCGCGCGACCGTACCCGGTCACATATAAGTCGGGGTAGCCGTCGTTATCGAAGTCGCCGACGGCTACGCCTTGGCCGTAGTGGCCCTCGCCTCCTACACCGGCCTTCTCCGTGACGTCGGTGAAGGTTCCGTCGCCGTTATTGTGATAGAGAGCGCTGCGCAAAGGATGCGGCGGTTTGTACGCGTCAGTCGCGCCGGATTGGACAAAATAAAGATCCATCAGGCCATCCTGATCGTAGTCGATCCATGCGACGCCGGTGCCCATGGTTTCCAGGTAATACTTTTCGTCGGTCTGCGTGGAATCTTGCTGGAAAGTGATTTTCGAGCTTTCCCGGACGTCGGTGTAGCGGACGGGAATGGCGGGCTCGGCCTTGGTTGAAGTCTGTGCGGCGAAGAGTTTGCCGAGGACGGAAGCGTCCATGGCAACGGCGAGCGCAAGAATCGCGCCGCACTGGAAACCGCGAAGAAGTCTTCCCCTCGGCGCCACTCTGTGCTTTGCCATTCTGAACCAGTGTAATGGGACGCGGTTCAAACGCAATGGACCAGACTGGATCAGACGCTTTCCCGTGCCCTGAGATTCTCACAAACTGCGATCCGCAATCAGCAGCGCGAACTGGAGCATTTGTTGGCGGGCGGCCATCGGGATGGTTGGTCCGGCCGTTGCGGCGTTCGGCGGAGCCTGGGAGAGAGCTTGCTCGATGCGAGAAACATCCAAGCCGCCGGTGTTGCTTCCTTTGAAGCGGTCAAGCACCTCGCGGGCCTTTTCCAGTTGTCCCGTCTGGTAGTAGAAGACACCGAGAGTGGAGTAACTGCCGGCCCACTCCGGCAGCAAGTCGACGGCATGCTCCAGGTGCTCGGCGGCTTGCGGAGCATTCCCTCGTAGCACCGAGGCCAACCCCAGGCCCCACGCCAGTTTTCCGGAGGCAGGAATACGCGCCAGCCCCTTTTGCAGGGTCTGCTCCGCGCTGGCGAGATCATGGTCACGAAGTTGGACCAGAGCCAGCGACAGGTAGTACTGGTCGTTGTCCGGATTCCGGCCGATGGCGTCGCGAAAAATCTCGATGGCCTTGCTGGTGTCGCCCGAATGGGCCTCGATGTCTCCCAGCAAAGCGAGAAAAGCGTCATCGGTCTGCCCGGCCGCGGAAACCGTCTGGGCAGCGTGGAGAGCCTCGGGATAACGTCCTTTGCGAAAATATGCATCGGCGAGGTCGAACTTCACGTCATCGGAATCCGGATTTGCCTGCAAAGCTGCCTGGAAGTGTTGAATCGCGTCGTCGTACCAACGATATCGCGCAAACAAGACCCCAATCCCGGTCTGCGTGCGATAGTCGTTCGCACTCATTTGATCAAGCTGTGCGACGGTCTTCCGTGCAACGTCGATCTCTCGAAGCTTCAGATAAGCCTCGGCCAGGAGATACAAATCTTGAGGCTGCCCAGGATGCTTCTCGATTTGCGCCGTTACTTCCGAGACATCGAGTTCGGTCCGTTCCTGGGGAGAAAGCGTGGACCGGTTGTCGAGATAGTCGAAAAGGTGTTGATACGGATAGGGTCCGGTGGACGCATTTTTTGAGAGAGTCTGAAAGACGCTGAGATCTCGCTGGGCTGCGGCAGTCTGATGCAGGCTCCGTTCCGCCATCGCGAGTTTGTAATAGCCGTCCGCAGGATTGCGGCTTATTTTGACGAATCGGCGAAGATATTCCGCGGCTGCGGTGAACTTCTTGTCCTTGATGCGTAGATTCGCCAGCTCGAGAAGCGAGTCGGCAAAATCCGGATTGGAACGCAGAGACCGCTGAAACATGTCTTCCGCTTTCGCGTAATTTCCTTGGCGCTCCTCGATGTAGCCGACATTGAATAGGCAGGAAACGTTGCGCGGATCTTGTTTCAGTCCTTGCTCGAAGAAGGTCAGAGCTTGATCGAACCTTCCCAGATGGCGGTACGACAATCCCATAAACGCGTACGAGCGCGCGGAAGGATCCAGTTCAATGAGTTTCTTGAACTCTTCGACTGCGCTTTCTGTTTTGCCTGCCATGAAATAGCTTTCGCCCAAGGCAGCGTGAAGATCGGGGCGTTGCGGCGCAAGCTGGATGCCGGATTCGAGAAGGGGAATCGCGTCCTCAAAGAAATTCTGGGTCATGCTGACGCGGGCCAGCAGGAAGATCACATCGGTATTCTGCGGAGCGAGCTTATGAGCGCGCACCAACCGGTCCAGAGCGTCGACCGGCCGCGACTGTTCGAAATCAGCCTGGGCTAACAGGTAGAGTGTTTCGGCGGAATCCGGCTTTAACTTCAATGCGCGATCCAGAGCGAGTTCGGCTTTCGCGTAATCGTGGCTCTTGAGATCTGCCTCCCCCAGATTGTGGAGAATCTCAAACGTCTCCGGTTGCAGCGTGTCGGCCTGCTCCAACTCGATTTGCGCGGACTTATATTGTTTCGCCGAAGCCAGAAGAACCCCAAGACTGAAGTGCAACTGAATATCCTGCTTGTGGGTTGCCGAAAGTTCGCGAGCAGCCTCGAGCGCCTCGGTGATCTTTCCGGCCTGAAGGTAAGCGCGAACCAGATTGAACCGCACTTCAACCGTCCGAGGCCGCACAAGCTGGAAATGCTGGATCGCGGCGGCGGGCGCTCCCTTCGCCAGTTGCAGCATACCTAGGTTGTAGTTCGCATCCCGATTGCGAGGAGCGACACGCAAGACTGCGGTGAATTCCTTTTCGGCGAGGTCGAGCCGTTGCTCCGCCACGTAGAGATCCCCTAGGTTGTTGTGGGTTTTGGTGGAATTCGGGGCCAGCTTCAACGCCTGCTGAAAGGAATCGAGCGCGTCGGGGTAATTCTTCTCGTTGGTGTAGACAATTCCCAGCAGATTGTAAGCCTCCACGCTGGAGGGATTGAGCTTGAGCTGATCTTCGAGAAGTCTCCGTGCCTGGTCGAAAGATCCTTTCTGAATGAATCCTTCGGCTTGGCGAAGCGATGACGGCTGTTGTTTGTCCGGGGACGCCTGCTTGGCAGCACACACGGCAACGAGTACGGCGACCCCGGCAAAGCCAGCCCTGCCGATCTTCGCGAAACGGCGGTTTGTTTTTGGGATTAGGATCGAGGCACGACCAAACATCTCTAAGGCCCTTCCGCGGGCTCAATATAGCATCTGCAGCATCTGCCGGGCCATCTTGTGTTGCGGTTGTTTTTCCAACAGAGCTTCGAGGATGGTTCGTGCTTTTTCTTTTTCCTGCGACAGCATGTATAGCTGCGCAAGGTTCAGATAAGCCTGATCAAAATCTGGGGTACGCTGGATGCACGTCTTGAATTCCTCTTCCGCCTCGGGATATCGCCGGTTCTGCACAAAAAGAACTCCGAGGTTGTTGAGCGCTTCAGAATAGTCAGGGCGAAAGCGGATTGCTTGCTCCAGACTCTCGACGGCGAGATCGGTCTGACCTCGATGGGCATCGAGCATTCCGATGCTGTAGTTGACCTCGGGATTTGTGGGCTCGGCAGCATAGGCCTGTTTCAGGAATCTTTCTGCTTCGTCGAGGTTTTCCTGGCGGCGGTAAACATTTCCGAGATTCAGCGCCGCGATCGCATAGGCAGGCCTGAACTGCAAGGATTGCTGAAAATCTCGAATGGCTTCGTCGTTGTTTCCTTTTTGCGCGGCCAGCATTCCGAGATTGTTCCAGGCCTCGGGATAGTCCGGGCGCAATCGGACCGCCTCCTCCAGCGACCGCTGTGCTTCGACCAAAGAGTTGCGGCGGAGATAGAGGGTCCCCAAGTTGTAATGAGCATCCGGATCAGCCGGATTCTGCGCGATGACTTGCTGGAACGATCGCGTCGCCTCATCGAGGAATCCATGTTGGAAGAAAGCGACGCCATAACTGAACTGGTTGCGTTGAAATGCACTTTGAGGAGGGATCCCGGCGAACGGCAGTGCCTGGGCAACGCGCTCCTCCCGAGTTTTTGGGATGGAAGCTAAGTCTCGCACCAGTTCTTCGGCGGTCACAGATCCCTGGTACACCCTCACGATACTTCCGTCGGGATCAATCAGGAACGATGTCGGCAAGGGAAGATCTCGATGACGGTCGAACAGGTAGCGATAGACGATGTTGTACAGGCCCGCCACGTCTTCAGTGCCTAAAAGAATGAGGAACGCGAGCCCTGCTTTGCGGGCGAATGATTTTATGGCAGCAGGATCGGGCGGCGAATCGAGGTTGACGGCGGCGAGTCGAAGAGCGGTGTCCGCCAGGGTCCTCTGTGCCCGGCGAAGTCGCTGCAACTGATCGCGGCATGCGGCAGAATCGGTAGTCCAGAAAGTAAGTAGCACGAAGCGGTCTCGCAGCGAGTGCAGATCGATCCGATTGCCGGCCGTGTCGGGCAACGAGAAATCAAGGGCCGGGATGGGTTCGATCAGCCAGGTTGCCGAGGACTGCGGCAGCGTTTCCTCTCTCGCTGGATCGCCCGCTTGCGCCCAGGATCGCGGAGAAAGCGCGAATGGCTTCACCTTGAAATCCCCCGAGCCCTCTTCGATTTGAATTCGGTGATTGATCGGCAGCGCGGCGCAGGTCTGAGTAAGGCCGCTCGGCCATCGGACCGTCACTCGAATCGGCTCCTGATGTTTTCCCACGCCGAAACAAAGTTCCTTCGTGTGTTGCGACAGAAATCCGGAGCCAGCCTGCAGATACTTGCTCTGTCGCAGCGATCCCGCTTCCACGGTTACACAAGCCCCAATCGCGTCACGGTTGCTTTTGCTTCCTCGAAGACGGATGACGATCGAATTCCCGAGGCCATCCATGGCGAGACGCAGGACACGAATTTGCGGCGCATTCCGGTTCTTTAGCAGAATTTCGAGCCGTCCATCGCCATCGAGGTCGGCGAGCGCGAAGGCGCGGCTATCGTCGCGAAAATCCATGCCGACGACCCCAGAAACGTCGGAAAACGTGCCATCGCGATTATTGGCAAAGAAAACATTTCTCTCGCGTCCGTTCCAGGTCGAGTCGGAACGAATGAGTTCATTCATCGCACTCCACCCCTGTTCATATGCGGGAGCAGGAGTCGAATCCTGCGGCGACTTGGCGACGACCTGCCGCCAGAAGAAACTGGAGACATCCCGCTGCTCGGCGCCGGAGATGTAGCCATTGGCGACGTACAGGTCTGGATAGCCGTCGTGATCGAAGTCCCAGGCATCGGTCGACCACGACCAGCGACCCATTTCGACGCCAGCTTTCACGGCCACGTTTCCAAAGGTGCCATCCCCCTGATTTCGGTAGAGCGAGTTGCCCGCCATGTGCCGCCGGTAAAGACTGCGAATCGATTCCGGTTCTCCGTTGTGAAAATGAAAATCTTCAAACACCCGCATGCCGGCCGCGACCCACATTCCGGCGGCGTAGATGTCCTGCTTGCCATCGTTGTCGAAATCCAGCCAGCACCCGCTCATCCCGGCGCCGGCTTCATTCACTCGGGCTTCGTTGGAAACGGCGGCAAAGGTGCCGTCGCCCCGATTGCGATAAAGACTGTTGCGGCCGAAATCGTTGACCACGTACAGATCCGGCCAACCATCGCCGTTCGCGTCTCCCCAGGAGCAGGCAAAACTGTAGCGGTCATTCTCCAGGTTCAAACCTGCAGCTTCGGTGCGGTCGTCGAAAACCCCATTGCCTTCGTTGTGAAAAAGATAGTTTGGAGGCCCGTTGCGCGCGTCGAAATACGGCACCGGATAGCGATACTGATCGAGTCCCTGATAGTAGTTGTAAAGGCAAAAATAGATGTCGAGACGCCCGTCGTGATCGTAGTCGGCAGCTGCCGCATGCGTGAACGCGCCTTGCGGCGGATGCGCAAACCGGAACGCGTCCTTCTTTAAAGAAAATTTGCCCTTGCCATCATTCACCAACAGCATGGGCCCGGTCGATGAGACCACCACGAGATCCTGTCTGCCTCGATTGTCGAAGTCGGCAAACAGCGCGCACGCCGTGAAATCCAGCAATCCGACCCCTGACTGTTCGGTCACATCTTCGAATGTTCCATCGCCCCGATTGCGATAGAGGCGGTTGGGCAGACCGGCGGGTTGGCATACATACAAATCATCCAGCCCATCGTTGTCGAAGTCCCCGACGGCCACTCCGTTGTTTCCGTAAACATCGACCCCGACCGCGCCGTCGAGAACCGTCCGCCAATAGTCAGCGCCGCGAAGAAGTTGCTGTTTGTAAGAATCGGTTTGTCCGAGAACCCGGGAGCTAATATCGACAAAGATTGGTCCCGCGGCGCGGCTGATGGTTTCCTCGAGTGTGTTCCATCGCAAGACTCGCAACCCGCCGGATTCATCGCGAGACCAGCGCGTGAGCCAGGTCCCGATTCGTTCTTCCCGGACGCGGTTCTCTCGCGTGCCCACAAAGTCATAGCGAATCTTCGCGTCGAGCGTCAGCGAGGAGCCGGCTGCCGGCGTGCAGTCATAGATTTCAAAGTCCGCGACTTCCACCTTCTGCAATGGGGCCAGGCAAGTTCGCATATCCTCAACGAAGCGTTCGCGGCCGGCCAGAGACTGCGAGGCAAATTCCCTGCGAACCACCTGGATCGGATTGCCCGACCGCAGCGGAATTTCGCGAATGGGAGTGAGTGCGTTCGCTTGCATGGAATCATCCGCGAGACTGTTCAGAATAGTCGTGGCGGAAGAATTCACCCTCAGTTGCTGTCCCCATCGCTCGAGCAGCACCATGATCTCGGCAACATATCCTTCCGTAAGGTATTCATCCGTGCCGGGAGCAGCCAGAGCTAGAAGATTGTCCAGTGGTGAACTTGAAGGATAGTGAGGACGAAGCCGGACATCGGCAAAAGGGAAGTGGGTTGCATGGGTTGATGCGGGGCTTGACCGGGCCGAACGAAAGAAAGGACTGACCACCGGCGCGGGAAGAAGAAGCACGGGCGCCCAACCCATCTGCTGCAGAAATAACCGGCGTGAAATCGATGGGTCTTTATCGTTTCCAGGCATGCTGGCGCGTCCCGTCGGGCTCGCTTCAGGCAGTTTACCAATCGGAGCGCTGATTCAACGGGCAGCCGGTCCAGAAGAATCTCCCAACACCAGGTCCGCGCCGATGCGATATTCGCGGCCCTGGGGATCGTCCGAACTCGACAGTTCATGAAGAGCGTCGGCCGCCATGTGGCCCAGGGTCTCGCGATGAACATCGACGGTGGTGATGGAAGGGTTGCTGTATTCCGCCAATCGTGTTTTGTCGAAGCCGGTCACGGAAATATCCTGGGGCACGCGGCATCCGGAATTCAAGAGTCCTTTGACGACTCCTACGGCGGTGAGATCGTTCACCGCCACCACGGCGGTAGGGCGCGAAGCCAGTTTTGCGATGCTGAGGCCAGCCGCGAGACCGCCCTCAAATCGGAGATCGCCGGCGAGCACCGGCCCGGGCTCGAGCCCTAAATCTCGCATGCATTGCTCGTAAGCCTCGAGGCGCGCGACGTTTGATTTGAGCCCTTGCCTGCCAGCGACGAAGGCGATGCGGCGGTGTCCTTGGGCGTGCAGGTGCTGCACGATCTGCTGGATGCCGGAGAAGTAATCGATGCGCAAGTTGCTGATGTATTTTCGAATCGGCGCCAGATCGAGGAAAGTTACGGCGATCCTTCTGCGCGCCAGCTGATGAATCAATTTGAGGCTGATCTCGGAGGTCATCACGGCCACGCCGCGAACCTTGTGTTCCATCATCCGGTCGGCGGCTGCGCGCATCCGGCGCGGATCGTAGTTGGTGTCGCTGAGAATGATGTCGTATCCGAGTTGCCGGGCGCGCGCCTCGAATCCTTTGACGACTTCGGGGAAGAAGGGATTTTCAATATCGGAGACGATGATTCCCAGCGTGCGGCGATGACGCGAAGCCAGATGGCGAGCGTGAACGTCGGGAATGTATCCCATGCGCTTCACGGCACCGAGCACAACCCGGCGTGTGTGCGCGCCAACCTTTCCCGTCTTGTTCAGGACGTTGGAAACGGTCGCCGTGGAAACACCGGTTGCCTTGGCAACATCACGAATAGTGACACTCATGGTTCGTGGTAGTTAGACGCACAATCATTCGGCATGTTTCTTTGCGTGGAATCTGCTCGTCGCGCTCGCAGCGTGAACCTCGCGGAGTGTAAATCAAGAAAAAAATCTTGACAATAAAGCAGTTACCGTGATATTCCCGACCCACTAGTATTTTTAGGTTAAGCGGTTAATTCGCTTTTTCACGGGAAGGCAGGCAGGCGAGGATGTGGCGCTCGCACTGTTCTCGGGGAATCAAACAGTTCTGAGTTGTTTTCATGGTCAGCGGCTTGCCGGGATGCGAGTCGCACGGCTCGAAGGAGAGCTCATGAACCGATACGCAGCTAGCTGTAGTCTGCGCAGTTTGCTGGTGGCTGGAGTCTTCGCTTCTCTCATTCTTCCTCTCCGTGCTCAAGTTGACACCGGGTCCATTACCGGCACCGTCACAGACGCTTCGGGCGCCGTCGTCAGCGGCGCGAAGGTCACGATCACCAACGAAGGCACTGGCGCCAGCCTGTCGACGACGACCGAAGCGGAAGGAATCTACAATTTCAGCCCGGTGAGAATTGGAAGTTACAAGCTTGAGGTTTCCGCGCAGGGCTTCAAGAGGGAATCTCAAGTGCACGTCGCGGTCGACGTGAGCGCCAGGGTTCTGATCAATTTCAAGCTCCAACCCGGATCCGTAGCGGAGACCGTCGAAGTCACTTCGGCCGCTCCGGTGCTGCAAGCCGAAGATGCCTCCGTGGGCCAAGTCATCGACCAGCGCAGCGTGAATAACCTTCCCCTGAACGGCCGGAACTTCACCTTCCTGGCCCAACTGGCCGCCGGCGTGAACACCCCCGAATCGGACACCCGGGGCAACGCCGCGTCCGGCGCCTTTACGGCCAATGGGAATCGGCCGGCGCAGAACAATTACATGCTGGATGGCATCGATAACAATTCTGACACGGTCGATTTCCTCAACGGCACCAACTTTGTCGTTCTTCCTCCAGTCGACGCGATTCAGGAATTCAAGGTCCAGACCTCGGACTTCAGCGCAGAATATGGCCGCTCGGGAGCCGCGGTTCTCAATGCTACGATCAAGTCCGGCACCAATCAGTTTCACGGCGCGGCGTGGGAGTTTTTCCGCAACGATAAGCTCGACGCCCCGGACTACTTTGAGGACGCCGGTGGCGTACCCAAAGGCGAATTGCGGCAGAACCAGTTCGGAGCCACCTTGGGCGGCCCGGTGATCAAGAACAAGCTCTTCTTCTTCGGCGACTATGAAGGGCTGAGAAGGATTCAGGGAACGATTCTGACTGGTTCCGTGCCAACCACGGCGGAGCGCACCAGCGGTTACACGGATTTGTCCGACCTGATTGCCGGGCAGACGGGGACGATGACGGACCAGTTGGGTCGAACCATGCCTACCGGCACGATTCTGGATCCGGCTACGACGCGGCCGGTTACGTCCGGGGTTGTCGATCCCGTGTCTGGTCTCCTGTCCAGTGCGACAGGCTATGTTCGCGATCCCTTCGGCACTTGCGGGCCCGGTACCCTCGCCTTTAGTTCCAGTTGCGGCCTGAACCAGATTCCGGCTGGCCGCTTGGATCCGAACGCCATCAAGTTGCTGAATCTGTATCCCAATCCGACCAACGGTTCTCTTTTCTCGAACTTCGCCAATTCTCCCAAACTGGATGAACATAGCGACGCCTTTGACGCCCGACTCGACCTTAATATCAGCGACAAGGACCAGGTGTACTACCGCTTCAGCTACAAGGATGACCCGCAGTTTATTCCTGGAATTTTCGGAGGCGTGGCCGACGGCGGAGCCTTCCAACAGGGACCACAAACGGCGACTGCGCAACAGAGTGCTTTAGCCTACACCCATGTTTTTTCTCCGACCTTGGTGAACGTCGCGCGTGTGGGGTTCAATTACCTGAATACCACTCGCGAAAGTCCCGAGGCTTCTAACCTTGGTCTTCCTGCCCAATTCGGCATCCAGGATATTCCGCAGGTTTCCAAGAACGGCGGCCTTCCCGCCTTCGGAATTAACGGACTGTCAACTTTGGGCAGTAACTCCTTCCTGCCTTCGGACGAGGTCAGTTCTACATTCCAGCTGACGGACGACCTTACCAGGATTTACAGCAAGCACACCTTCAAGATGGGTTTCGAGTGGCAGCACGTCAAGTTTTCTACGCTGCAACCATCGTGGTCCCACGGAGAATTCGACTATGACGGCGATTTCACGGAAATACCAAGCGGTCTCGCCAGCAGCGACCAGGGCAGCACTGGGCGGGCCTCATTCCTGCTGACGCCGATCGCGTCGACTGTCGCCGGCGGCGTGCCTTATGACGTGGGAGGATCGACGAATATATATGCCTCCAACATCTACCTCACCGACGACGGAAAGAATTATTACGGCGCCTACATCAACGACGACTGGAAAGTCACTCCCAAGCTGACCCTCAACCTGGGTTTGCGCTGGGATTTCTTCACGCTCGTATATGAGCACCACGGGGCGCAAGCCAACTTCGTTCCCGGCGGCGCACCCACCGGCGCTCCCCTGTACATACTCCCGGGAGGTACCAACCCTGCCGATCTTTCCGCGAGCTTCACCAGCTTGCTCGCGGCCGATGGCATCACGCTCGACATCACGAACAAGTACGGCAAAGGGCTGGGCAATTCGCAAAAGGGAAATTTTGCCCCTCGTGTTGGTTTCGCCTACCAAGTGAGTCCGAAGCTGGTAGCTCGAGGCGGGTTTGGCATTTTCTACAACGGGTTTGAGAATCGGGGGTATTCACCGAACCTGGGCGAAAGCTATCCCTTCCAGTTCGATTTCAACTTTACTCCCCCCAATGATGGCATCCCGCATACCTATCCGGGTTGCTCCACCGCGGGTCCCGGTGGCACCGCCACATTTGAGGCGGGATTTTCCTGCACTCCGCTCTCACCGACCGCGGTCCAGGCCAATGGTTTGGCATTGCGCGGAATTCAGTTTAACTACCAAACTCCCTACACCATGAGCGGGAACTTTACTTTGCAATATCAGCTGACCCCCACATTGACGGTGCAGGCAGCGTACGTGACCTCCTTGGGGCGTCACTTGGAGTCGTTTCCCGGATCCAACATTCCCACGGCAATCTTGCCTACGGGTACGCCGCTCACCAATACTGCCGGGTCCAATGGTACGGTCGGCAGCGGTGCTTGGGCTGCCGCTCAGGGTGGAATTCCGTGGCCGGATTTTGGCGAGAACAATAGCTACGCCGCCACCATTGGCCTCAGTTACTACAACTCGCTTCAGACCAAAGTGGAAAAGCGATTGGGGAACGGGCTGAATTTCCTGGGTACCTACACCTGGTCTCAATCCCGCACCGACGCGGGTGATTTGCTGAACGGCGGGAGCCTGGCGGGCTTCCGTGCTCCGAATGTTCCCGGGGTCGGCATTCACTATGATTACGGCTTGGCTGACTTTGATATTCGGAACGTTGTTCATCTCAGCGGCGGGTATGAACTTCCATTCGGCAAGGGGAAACACTTCCTGGCCTCGGACGGGGCGGCCAGCAAGGTGTTCGGAGGTTGGAGCATCAATACCAGCATCGTGCTGGAGGGTGGCCAACCGATTACTTTGAGCTGCCCTTCGGGTACGAGTTCCGGGAGTGGGTGTTATGACTTCATCGTTCCGGGGCAGTCTTTGGACAGAGGCGTCCACATCGACTCCAACGGGAAAGTGAGTTTCTTCGGGAATCCTAACGCCTTCAGCCAGCCGACGCCCTGTACGGCCCTGCCCTGCCCTCTGTCCGCCTTAGGCGGGCCCCCGGGCCAGATTGCCGGACCGACCTTTAAACGAATGGACTTTTCGACCTTCAAGGATGTGCGACTCAGCGAGCGCTTCTCCCTGCAGTTCCGGGCTGAGTTTTTCAACCTTTTCAACCACCCGAACTTCAATGCTCCGAATTTCGGCGGCAATGGCGTGGTTGCGGTCACAAACTCGGGCAATTTCACAAGTTCGAACTTTGGCGAGATGGGGTCGACGCGCGATGCTCCGTACGATCCACGGCAGATCCAGTTCGCTCTGAAGTTGTACTACTAAGGAAAGTGGCATTGTTGTCCCGAGAAGGCGCATGAGAAGCGCCTGCTCGGCGACAATCCTCCTCGCCATGCACCGCTTGCCGCAGGGCAGGTGATAGCATGCTGACCGTGCATATCCGACCACGCTTTCTGGAGTGTGCTGGCCTGATTCTCTTGCTGTCGGCAGGGGCGACGGCGTCGGACGAGAACCAAACCAAGCGGCTCAATCAGGAGTTCCAGGCGGCCGTGGCGCAATATGACGCGGGGCATTATCCGGAGGCGGCGGCCGAACTCGAGAGGCTGCTCGACGAAGTGCCGCAGAGTTTCGAAGTGCACGAACTGCTGGGAATGGTCTATGCGGGAGAATCCCAAGACACTCTGGCGAACCAGCAGCTTGAGGCGGCAGTGCGCCTGAAACCCGGTTCGGCTGCGGCGCGCACCAACCTGGCCGCCAATTTAGTTCGTCTGGGAAAATTGGAAACCGCGCAGGAACAATTGAAGAAAGCGGTCGCGCTCGAACCCCGCAGCTTCGATGCCAACCACAATCTGGGAGAGCTCTACGTCCGTATGGGAAAGCTTCCGGAAGCCATCCCATTTCTCAAACAGGCGCACGAGATCACTCCCTCCTCGTACGACAACGGCTACGACTTGGCACTCGCCTATGTGCTCACAGGAAAACCAGAGCCTGCGCGGACGCTGGTCGAACAGCTTCTCCAGGAAAAGAATACGGCGGAGCTGCACAACCTGCTCGGCGAAATCGAGGAAAAAGACGGAAAGTTCGTCGCTGCCGCCAATGAATTCGAAACCGCAGCGCACCAGGATCCGAGCGAGAGCAATCTGTTCGACTGGGCCAGCGAGCTTCTCCTCCACCGGACGCTGGAACCCGCCATAGAGATTTTTCGGCAGTCCGCGGAGCGCTATCCCAATTCACCGCGCATGGCGATCGGCCTCGGCATCGCGCTTTACTCGCGCGGCAACTACGACGACTCGATCAAAGCGCTGCTCCGGGCGACGGATCTCAGCCCCTCCGATCCGCGGGGCTACGCTTTTCTCTCGAAGGCGTACGACAGCTCGCCGAGCCAAGCCGATCAGGTCATCGAGCGATTTCGACGCTTTGCTGCACTCGAACCGGACAACGCGCGGGCCAACTATTATTATGCGATGAGTTTATGGAAGGGAAAGCGAGCTCAGGATCCCAGTCTGGATCTTCGCCGGATCGAATCCTTACTCCGCAAGGCGGTTACTCTCGATCCCAAACTTTCCGAGGCGCGTCTGCAGCTGGGAAATCTTTACTCGGACCAAGCTCGCTACGCCGACGCCATCCCGGAATACGTGACCGAGTTGGACATCGATTCTCGCATCGCGGATGCACACTATCGGCTGGGGCAAGCGTACGTCCATACTGGCCAAAAAGACAAAGCCCAGGAGCAGTTCCAGCTCTACCAGCAGCTGCGCGCGCAACATATGGCCGATCTCGATAAGCAGATCGCGGACATTCGGCAGTTCGTGTACTCGGAAAAGGAAGGAAACCCGGCGAAGCCATGACGGTTGAGCGATGACCGCTGCGCCTCAACATTCACTTCTTCCCAGGGTTGGCCCCGACAGATGATCGATGCATCGCAGAATCGAAGTGGAATCAGAGGCGACAGCGTCCGAGATGGCGCAACCGTGGCCCGCACCCGCCGCGACTTCCTGCGCAGCGCTGCAGGAGTGGCCCTGGGCAGCACCTTGCGCCGCGCCTCCTGGGCGCGAGCTACAGCCTCTTCCGCAAAGAGAAAAGTCGTGGTTGTCACCTTCGGCGGGGGAGCCCGCGACCAGGAAACATTTGCCCTGGAAGGCCAGGAAAATATTCCCCATATGATGCGCGAGCTCATCCCGCAGGCCACTTTCTTTACCCAAGTTGTGAATCGCGGAATTCTGGGCCACTACGTCGCCACCGCGAGCCTGGCAACGGGAGTCTACGAGACGATCAACAATTTTGCGTCGCTCCCGCCGCAATCTCCTACGGTATTCGAATACTTCCGTAAAGATCTGAAGCGTCCGTCCTCGGACGCCTGGGTAGTGGCTCCCAGCAACGGTTTCAATCGGATTGGCGAAAGCAGCCATCGATCCTATGGGCCCGGCCTGGGCGCGCGCGTGATTTTGCCGAAGCATCTACTGACCGCAGCGACCTCCGGCCGCCGCGACGACTACCAGCACCTGCTGCGTGACAATTACGAAGCGCCTTTCTATGCGCCGGAGCTGGCGGGCAGCGAGTTCGAACTGCAGCAGTTGGAAATGATTCTGAAGCTCTCGGTCAACGATTTCAAAGCGCATGCGCAGACCCTGTCCAGCCCGGATGAGCTTTCCGTCTACATCGCGCACAGGCTGATGCAGCAGGTGGCGCCCAGCCTTTTGTGGATCACGATGCACGACATCGACATCGCGCACGCCGGAGCGTACTCGCTCTATGTCGACGGTATTCGCCGCACCGACCGCCTGTGCTCCGACTTATGGAAGGCAATCGAGAGCGAGCCCGAATACGCGGGCAAGACTACGCTCTTTATCCTTCCCGACTTCGGACGCGACTCTGACGACGATGCCGGAGGGAACGGTTTCCAGCATCATCGCACCGGCGACGCGCTCTCCAGGACTACGTGGATGCTGGTAGCCGGGCCGGGCATTCGCCAGGGAGTCGCTCTGGATCGACCCACGGAATCGACCGATCTGGTGCCCACGCTCGGAGCGATGCTCGGCTTTTCTCCGTCGTTGGCTCAGGGCAAGCCCATCGAGGAGCTATTGTAACTTTCATGTTGCCACGGGATCTCAAACCGGAGCAGTTCGCTGTGTATCCGCTCGAAGCGCGGAAGCTGGTCACCGACTATCTCGGCACGCTCAAGAAGTTACCCCTCAGCTTTGTGCCGGGATTGCTCCGCGAATTGATTGATTACGATTTCAAGTTTCCCGCCGAGCAAACCGCACATGAAAGGGAACTGGCGAAAGTCGGATCGCTCTCGAACGATCAACGGAAGGAATGGTTCCACGAATTCGAGGAAATCAATGTTTCCGCGCAGCTGGAAGCCTTCGATTGGGTAAAGTTTCCAGCTCAGTTCGTGGAACAACTGTCCGCTCATCTCTGGAGCACGCACCAGCTCGATGCATTTCGCACGGCGTCGAATGACTACGCCGAGCGTTTACGCGTGGCGGTGCCGCCCCAGCCCCCTCCGTTCCCGAGGCTAGGCATCACCGTCATCGGAAAAGGAGTCGCTTCTTACGATGATCCGTTATTTCGCAAGCTGCGTCCCCACGGCGCCTATTTCACCCGCGTCAATCCAGAGAATGGGCTGCGTTTGTTGCTCGATGCCGCTGCGGCCAGAGCGCAGAAGCATCCCGCTCCCTATGGCCACTGGTATATCGATGGTGGCGAAGAAGCAGATCACGCCGCAGAGCTTACGACGGTTTCTTATAGGGCTCTCGAACCGGCCCGAGCCGCTCTGTTGGGCCGAATACAAACGGAGCTGGCTCGTCCCGGTATGGGGCCGGAAGCGTTGCGCACGGTCCTGGCGCAGCTGCGACCGTGGGATCTGGGAGTGGGGGCTAAGAATCATGGAACCGCTGGCGACGAAGTCCTCGAACGTTTCGATATCAAACTTTTGACCGAGGGCTCGGGAACGCAAATCTTTAGCACGATTTTTGCTCAGTGGGCTGCCCGCGAAGCGCTGCGTCGCGCTCAGCCGCTGACCTTACTGGTGCGGTTCGCCCCGCGGCAGCGGCAGCGGCCGATGAACGAACTCATCACCGCCGTCGCGCCCGGTCCGGAACTCGATCCGGTCGGGTCCCTCGTCGATGCCGACATGGGTGCTTACTACAACTGGCTGAATCAACAGCGGCTTCCCGGAGCCGAACAGTCTTCATTCTTGGTTTGGTTTGAAGGGCACAACCGGGCGCTGGTCATTGGCCCGAGTATGCCCCGTGGAACCGAGTCCACGTCGGCAGCCGACCTCGGCCAGTTGCTCGCTTGGGCGGCGTAAATCGCATTGCTGCATGAACGCATTCCTGAGCTCGAAGTCGATGATCAAGAAAGGACCGAGGGGGAAAGGGAACGAATGGACCGACGCAAATTCTTACAACAGACAGGAACACTTCTCGCTGGAGCCGCTCTCGGGCCCTATGCGATTCCGGAGGGTGCCGCGCAATCTGGCGCCTCGCCGGCGAGTGGGCGCATCATCCTTCCCATCAATCGCAAGTGGCGTTACAGCCGAACTGTTGTAGAAGGTGGGCATACAAAAGAATTCGACGATTCCGGATTCGACCGGGTCGTCATTCCGCATACCAATGTCCGGCTCCCGTGGCACGGGTTTGACGAGAAGACCTACGAGTTTGTGTCGCTCTACCGCCGTCGCTTCAGGCTTCCAGCGGAAGCGCGCGGAAAGCATGTTTTCGTCGACTTCGAAGGCGTGATGACCGCTTCCACGGTCTGGATCAACGGAGAGCGTCTCGGAGAATACAAAGGCGGCTACACTCCATTCTCATTCGATTTAACCCCGCACATCGACTTTGATGGGGAAAATGTCCTGGCTGTCGACGTCGACTCGTCGGAGCGTTCCGACATTCCACCCTTCGGATATGAAATCGACTACCTCACCTTCGGCGGCATCTATCGCGAAGTTGCGTTGCGCATCGTGCCATCGACATTTATCGAAAACATTTTCGCTCGGCCGAAAGATGTTCTCTCGGCCAATCCCAGCGTCGATCTCGACTGCTACGTCGAGCATCTGCAAGCGTCTAAGGAGGTCTTGACGATTGAGGTCGAATTGCTCGACGGCGACCGCGTGATCGCGAAAGCCTCGCAACCAGTGGCGTCTGCGGGGGCGCCGAGCGACCCGCTGCCGCATACGCTTCGCCTCGACCGGCTGAGCGGAATCAAATTGTGGAGCTTGGAAGAGCGCAACCTTTATTCCACTCGCGTGCGCTTACGTCGCGGAACCCAGTTGCTCGATCAAGACTCTCGCCGTTTCGCTTTCCGCGAGGCCCAATTTACCGATCACGGCTTCGAATTAAACGGCAAAGTCATCAAACTACGGGGGCTCGATCGTCATCAGACGTTCCCATTTGTTGGCCAGGCGATGCCCGGCCGCGTGCAGCGACGCGACGCGTTGATCCTGCGTAACCAGCTCAAGTGCAACATCGCCCGCACTTCGCATTATCCGCAGTCGCGTCATTTCCTTGACGCCTGCGACGAAGTCGGACTTCTGGTTTTGGAAGAGATCCCGGGCTGGCAGCACATCGGGGACCACGCCTGGCAGGACATCGCCGTCGATAACGTTCGGCGCATGATTCGTCGCGACTGGAACCATCCGTCTATCATCCTGTGGGGAGTACGCATCAACGAATCCAAAGACGATCATGATTTCTATACGCGCACGAATGCCGTGGCTCATCAGTTCGACCCAACCCGGCAGACCGGCGGCATCCGGAACTTCCAGGCATCGGAATTCCTGGAAGACGTCTTCACCGTGAACGATTTTGGTTTTCCCCTAAAATCGCCGAACCATTCTCGATACTTAAACACGGAATTTGTAGGACACACCTATCCCACCAAGACCATCGACCAGGTGGAACGCCTCACCGAGCACACCCTGCGTCACGCCCGCATCCACGACCAGCTTGCGTCAAATCCGCAATATGCCGGCGGCATTGGCTGGTGCGCTTTCGATTACAACACGCATGGAAATTTCGGGTCCGGCGACCGCATCTGTTATCACGGGGTCACTGATATATTCCGCGAACCCAAGCCGGCAGCGGGGTTCTACAAATCGCAGTGCGATCCGGCTGAGGAAATTGTGCTCGAACCTGCGTTTCATTGGGCGCGAGGCGACGCATCGATCGGATTCTCGAAAGCGGTCGTCTGCTCCAACTGCGACCACATCAAGTTCTACATCGACGACAAGCTGATTGCCGAGGTTGACCCCGACCGGAAGCAGTTTGCATCTCTCCGCTATGCACCCTTCGTCCTGGAAATGGGGAACCTGTTCCACAAATGGGGAGATCTGCGCCTCGACGGCTATCTCCAAGGAAAGCAGGTGATCTCCAAGCGCCTCTCAGGAACCGGTGTCGATCGAAAGTTCCTGCTTCTACCCGACGACCGTGAGTTGATGGCCGACGGCGCGGACGCCACCCGAGTCGTGCTGCGCGTCACCGACGAGTTCGGCGCGATTCGGCCATTTGCCAACGACGCGATCGCACTCGAAGTCGAAGGTCCGGCCGACATCATCGGAGACAATCCATTTTCGCTGATCGGCGGTACCGGGGCGGTATGGATTCGCGCGCGGGAGAAGCCGGGAACGGTGCGGCTCAAGGCCGTCCACCCCGGGTTAGGAGCGCAGCAGGTCGAAATCCAGATTGTCGCCAGCGCGGAAGAAACCATCTAGCAGCGCCGGCGCTCGATCTTGCCCCGGCGCTAACGCCGCATGAGCGCCTTCAATTCATCTGAATGCGGAAGGCATACGCGTACTTTCCCGCGGGCTGTTCCGGCAGATGAATGTGCAAGCCATCTTCGCGCTGTTCAAACTCCAGCTTCCTGTCGGAGCCGAGCAAGGCGACGGATCGAATCTTTGGATGACCCTCTACGCCGCTGCCCAACGAGCGTATGACTGCCTCCCGACTCGACGGCCAACCAAGTTCGATCGCAAAAAGCGTATCGCCCTTCTGGGTGAAGCGAAAATCTTCCGCAGTATAGGGATGGGTGTCGGTATCGTGAAATGCGCCTTCGCTCACTTTGGTCGGGCCCTCGCCGAATATTTTCCAGGTTCGCGTGCCGTAGATCGCGTCGCCGCTGATTTCGAGCCAGGAACCGACCTCGCGCAGCACCTGCTGAACCTCTTCGGGTATGGTGCCGTCGGAGCGTGGACCGATGTTCAGGAGAAGATTGCCGTTCTTGCTCACGATGTCGATGAGTTGGTGGATCACAAACTCCGGCGACTTGAAGGTATCGTTCTGAATGTAGCCCCAGGATTGGTTGCTGACCGAGGTATCGGTTTGCCAGTAGAGCGGCCGAATGCCCGCCAGTTGGCCTCGTTCCACGTCGAGCACGGCAGAGTGCTCCTGCATCGCGAACTCCTTGTAGTTGATCACGCCCATGGGTCCGCCATTCTGCAGCGACACGTTGTAATAGAACGACGCGAAGCGGGCGAGGTTCTCGCGAACCGAAGGTTGTCCGATCCACCAATCGAAATACATGATGTCGGGGTGGTATTTCTCGACAATTTCCGCCGACCGCGCAAGCCAGTCGTCGGTCCAGGCCGGGGAGACGAAAGTGAAGTCGTTGGCCAGTGGGGTATGTTCGTTGGCTTCCATCCAGCGGTGCGCAGGCCCATAAAACGCGGCGTATTTTGGATCGTTGACGTCGGAGGCCAGAGTGCGTCCTACGCCCAGAAAAAAGTTATGTTCCACGCGATGGGAGGAAGCCCCGAGATGCAGTCCTTCGGCCCGAACCGCCTGGGCGAGATCACCCCAAAGATCGCGATGCGGCCCCATTTTGACGGCGGTCCAATCGGAGAGGCTGCACGCGTACATGGCGAAGCCGTCGTGATGCTCAAACACTGGAACTACATATTTTGCGCCAGCCTCTTTGAACAGGCGAGCCCACGCCGCCGGATCGAATCTCTCCGCCTTGAACGAGGGGATGAAGTCCTTATATCCGAACTTATCCTGAGTCCCGTAAGTGACAAGATGATGCTTGTACTCCTCCGAGCCCGCGATATACATGAGCCGCGGGTACCACTCGCTGCCAAAGGCAGGAACTGAATACACGCCCCAGTGAATGAAGATTCCAAATTTTGCGTCCTTATACCACTCGGGAACTTCGTAGTTTCGGAGCGACTCCCAATCAGGACGAAAGGGACCTCCGGCATTGACGCGATCGACGTTATGGAGGATGGCGGTGCGGGCGGTGTCATATTTTGCGCTCGCTTTTTGCCACGTCTGGTCAAGGGCACGAGGGTCTTCGGCGGCGGTGGGAGCATCAAGGGCTTGCGCGAATGTCCGAGACGGGGCGGCAACGAAGTAGAGTGCCGCGATCCATAAAGAGAACGCTCGCACCGGCCTTGCAATCAACATGGAGTTCCGCCTTTTCCGCATCTTTCCGCCTGAAGTTCGTCTTGAAGTTCGTCTTGAAGTCCGTCTTGAAGCTCGTTGGCCTGAACCTTGCTCGCGATCCCGGCCAATCCGAACTCGGTCGCAAGCGCTGAGCTCGTTTTGAGGTTTCCGAGTACGATCATTTTGCCTGAGGCGAAAACCATCTGGAAGCCAAATCGTTGCACTCCCGGCCCGAGGAGTCGAATCATCATCATGCTTGCCTTCACTGGGGCTGAACTCGCACGGCCAACCTCAGTTTGAGTTCTCCCATGATTCCGGACGGCAAGGCCTGCAAGTTCCCCATATCTTGCGGAGTGAATCGTTCCCCATATCGCTCCTTGAGCAGCCGGTAAGCAGGGAGCGCACCCGCCGCCAACGAGTTGACTGCCGTATTCCCGACAATAATATGGAGGCTGTTTTTCCCCACCGTCAGGAACCGGCTTACGTCAAGCGTATAGGGCGGGTGCCAAACAAATCCTGCGCGCTCTCCGTTGACATAAACCTCCGCCGCTTCTCGAACCGGTCCTTCCCAATATGCCTTCATGCTGAATTGCGGCAGCGGGTCCGGTTCCTCAATCGGCGTGCCCGTTCCGAAATCAAGCTCACCAACGATTCCGGAACTGAGGTCCTGGGCCGAAAGATCGAAAGTTCCGAGATAGCTCACCGGACCTGAATAGTATTTGAAATCCGGATCCTCGCTCCAGGAATGAAGCTTGGGCATGCCGATTGTTTGCTTGGTCTCGCTGAACGTAATCTTCCAGTTCGTGGTGAGGTCGATCGTTCGCGAGGGAGCAGCGGGCGCGACCGGTTTTCCTTTTTTAATCCGACTCGCCGAATCCGTGAACAGGATCAGTCGTGACTCATAAGGCTGCAGGTCTAGATCCACGGCCGAAGGAGCCTCCAGGGGAGATACTGCGCCGGTAAACGGATTCCACCATTCAGCAGCTTTTTCAGAATGACGAAATGTTGCCTGAATGTGGTGTGATCGATTGCTGGTGTTGGCGATGAAATACAGATCTCCAGCTGCGAGCTTGCGATGGAGGAACCCGATTCGTGGAGTCGGTGGAGAAAAAACGACATCCGGAGTCAGAAGAGTTGCGAGCGCAGGCCCCAGTTGCTTCTCGTCGGGAATGAAATGTCCCACCCCATCCTTTTCCTCGAACAGATGTTGCGAGATCTCCCGAATCCGTCGACCGTCAGCTTCCGCCTCAACGAAACCCGGTGCCGTCGAAGGCAAGCGGTGGGCAGCAATTACGATTCCCCCGCGCCGCGCATAGGCTTCTATTTTCTGATAGGTCGCCAGCGGCAGCCGCTCGATCCCGGGCAGAATTAAAGCTGCGTAGGGAATGCCCACAGTGTCAATTGTGTCGGCGTCAATAAAGTCCAAATTGAATCCAGAGTCGAGAACTTGGGGAATCAGCCGGCTTACCAAGGAATTCTTGTCTAGCGATTCATCCATGCTGAAATTCGAACCGGCAATGTTGAAGCCTCCCTGGCTGATCACCGGATTCGTGGAATTACTTTTCGCCGAAAACGTGGACCAGATATCGTCATTCGGCAGCAGCAATACCACGTCATTGGCCGGCTTTCCTTGCCGCAGCGCGAAGCTGACCCGCTGCAGATAACGAGCCAGATCCGGCATGGCAAACGACCACGGATTGTGCGCATTGAGAGCCGTTGCAGCATACATTCGCCATCCCGGCTCGGGTTCTTCTTTGGGGGAATACGGCCACCCATGCCCGACTAACTGGTTAATGCCCTGCAGGAAGTGCAGATCGGCTTCTGCCTTCAGGTCCAAAGGCGTGGCGCGAAACGCTGGAGAATGCAACCACGTCCAGGTTTCCGACGAGATCACCGGGCTGCCAAACAGATGTCCTGCCGACGCCGCCCAACGCAGATCGGAGAATTCTCGCCACATCATCAACTGTCCTTTGCCCTCACCTTCGGGAAGATCCGCATACCGGTTGCTCGAGAGCGTGACCGGTGGGTATCCATAGGTCTGCGATCGAAACAATGTGTGATGCTGGCGCGCCCAATCATGGAGGGGAGCAAGAAATCGCTCATTTGCCAGTTCGGTGAGCGTTCGTCCCCAATCATGCCGAATGGCGGCCGTCAGCGGACCCGCATCGCCGATCAGCGCCGGCAAATAAGGAGTGAGATCGTAGCCACGTCGCGCGCGAAACTGCTCCATAAGATCGCCCGTCCAGTTCGATCCATAATCCTCCAGGCTGTCGCTAAAGACTGCGTACGGAGGCTGATTGCCAAATGCCTCCAGCAACCGATCTCCGACTGCGTGAAGATGAGTTCGAATGGCGGCCCGATCATAGTGATCCAGTACGAAACCCTCCGCGCCCACCGCCGGGCGTTTCACGGTCATCCCGGTGCGACTGCTTATAAAGAAGAATGCGAAGCTCGCGACCTCGGGTGAAGGAGATATTTCGAGATGCCCGTTTTCACGAGTCGAAACTTGCTTCGCATTCTGCAACGAAACCCGGCCATCTCTCGCCGGAGCGAGAAAGACAGCGATCAGTTGCTCCCCGGTTTCAATGTCGGGCACAACGATCGAATGTGTGCCCGCCGGAACTGGAACACTTTCGACCCGTAACTCACCGGCAGCTTCTGTCACTGGTATATGCGGACCTCCAAACGGCCAGCCGCTTCCCAGGGTTATGTCGACTCGTAACCCAAGTTTCCGGGCTGCGGTCGCGGCGAATCGAATCGCATCGAGATGTTCATCCGAAAGAAATCGTTGATTGTGGAAGCCGGTTTTCGGATCATCCAGCGCAAGCGGATATAGCGTCGCGATTTCCACTCCGCCAATACCCTCGGCTTTCATCTCGTCCAGTTCCCGCTGTAATTCGGGCTTGGTCACTGCCGGGCCAAACCACCACCACCGCACCATGATTCGGCAATCATCCGGAGGATTCGCAAACGACTGCTCCAAAGCGCTCAGGCTTCCGTCCAGCTGAGCGGCGGCTACGGAGGCCTGCACAAACCAGGTCCCGAGAGCCACGATGATCATAAGGATGATCATAATAAGGACTGCGAATTTGCTCTGAGCTACGCCGGCCTTCATATCTACCCCGCTTTCCCATCCGGTCTGAGCGCCATTTTGCGTTCCAACATCGTACAACTTTGAAGTGATGGGATAGGATTGGAGGGATGAGGAGTCGGCCATCGCATCGATTTTCCGCCTCGATTTCGAGCTCCAGTTACAGGCAATACCGGATAGACTTGCCAATTCTCAGGCCAGTAGCGTTATCCCTGCGTGTCAAGATCGCCCTGACTGTGCTCTCCGACAAAGTTCGAGAGATGGTGTAAGCGACAACCGTCGATACTGGTTTCACATCCAAGGTCTCATGCAAGAGCCGCCGCAGGAGCATCTCGTACCGGAAACCTCATCGGGACCGATAGAAATTCCCCGGGAACAACAGGCTCTATTTCGCGAAATCCTTGAACTCCTGGAGAACAACGGCGTTTCCTTTGTCGTTGCCGGAGCCTTTGCTCTTCGCGAACACACCGGCATTTGCCGCGACACCAAGGATCTCGATCTGTTTCTGACCCCGCCGAGCGCAGCTTTAGCCCTTCGGCACCTCCGCGAAAAGGGTTTCGAGTGTGAAGTTTGTGACCCCGTGTGGTTGTTCAAGGCTCATCGCGATGGGTTCTTTGTCGATCTCATCACGGGGATGAGCAATGCCACGATCCTGGTCGATGACTCGTGGATTGAACTCGCGCAGCCCGCCTTGGTGCAAGGTGTGCCGACGCGGGTGCTTGCGGCGGAAGAACTGGTGGCCTCAAAAATATTTGTCGACCGCCGCGAGCGTTTCGATGGCGTCGACATTGCCCACGTGATCTATGGAACTGGAGGGAAACTCGATTGGCAGCGGGTTCTACGGCGGGTGGGAGAGCATTGGGAAATGCTTTTGTGGGCGCTCGTATTGTTCCGCTATTGCTATCCCGCACAGACCGATTACGTTCCCAAACAGGTATGGCGCGAGCTGCTGTCACGTTTCGAGGACGCGGTTTCCCATCCCGATCCGAAAGCAAAATTTCGCGGCAGCTTGATCGACGACAAACAGTTCGCCATCGATGTGAACGAGTGGGGTCTGGACAACCTGATTCAGGAATATCGCAACCGCCGTTTGAAGAGCCTTCCGGCGATGGATATAACGCGATGAGAATCGCAGCCACCGCTGATATCCACTTCTCCCCGTCCCTGCACAACATACTGCACGATCAACTCAGCCGGGCGCGGGACGAAGCTGATGTCCTGGTGCTGGCGGGAGACTTGACCAATTATGGCCTGCCGGAAGAAATGGAACCGCTGTTGAATTTGGTGGTCCGCTCGCGAGTTCCGACCATTGCCGTGCTGGGAAACCACGACTATGAAAGCGGGAAGCAGGCAGAATTGATGCGCATGATGACCGCCGCCGGACTCAAGGTGCTGGATGGAACTGCCTATGAGCGTGACGGCGTGGGATTCGCCGGCACCAAGGGCTTCATCGGAGGTTTTGGGCGCGGCTTGTTAACCGCCTTCGGCGAACCAGAGGTCAAGCAGTTTGTACAGGCTTCCATCGATGAAGCCCTGAAGTTAGAGCGTGCGATGGCGCAACTGCGTACTCCGAAACGGGTGGTAGTGCTCCACTACGCGCCCATTAGCGCCACCGTTCAGGGCGAAGCGCCCGAGATTTTGCCCTTTCTCGGCACCACGCGTCTGGCTGAGGTTGTGGATCGCCACGGCGCTGATCTGGTGCTGCACGGCCATGCTCACCACGGGCAATTGGAAGGAAAAACGATTGGCGGAAGCCCCGTGTATAACGTTGCCATCACCTTATTACAGGCTCAAACCCCTTCCGCCGTCTATCGAGTGTTCGACATTTAGGCAGCGCGGCAGACGCTTCCACTTCCCAGTACGCCAGAATCTGTAACCGAGATATTTCCAGCGCATCTACTGGCTAAGCCGGATACCCGGCTGCCTTGATCTTGGCGCAAACTACAGGCGGGGCAGTACGTCGCCGATTACGAGTCCTTGCCACGCCCGAAAGTCGATGCATGCTATCCACCAAAGTTCAGACCAAACAGACACGAGTGGGCGCCAACCGGCTGCCAGACGGCAGCTGGGAATTTCAATTGTGGGCTCCGGGGGCGCGCGCAGTGAGCCTGCGCTTTGCCCGCGGGCGGCCGGGGCAGAGTCCCCTCGTTCCCATGGAGCCACTCGCAGATGGATACCATTCGGGTATCGTCGAGACTCTCGATCCCGGCTCTGAATATTTCTACCAGCGCGAGGGGGACCGGGAGTTGCCCGATCCAGCCTCCCGCTTCCAACCGCGAGGAGTGCACGGTCCCTCGCAAGTGGTCGACCTGAATGCCTTCGCCTGGACCGATCACGGCTGGAAAGGCACGACGCTGGATCGCACCGTCTTTTACGAACTCCATGTCGGAACTTATACCGCGGAAGGAACCTTCGATGCCGTGGTCCCCCATCTTCCCGAGCTCGCTGCCCTGGGAGTTACGACGATTGAACTGATGCCCGTCGCGCAGTTTCCCGGGCCCCGCAATTGGGGCTATGACGGCGTCTATCTGTTCGCTCCCCAGAACACCTACGGCGGGCCAGAGTCGCTCCAGCGCCTGGTAAACGCGGCCCACCACTACGGCCTCTCAGTTGCGCTCGACGTGGTTTACAACCATCTCGGGCCGGAAGGCAACTACCTTAGTGCTTACGGACCCTACTTTACGGACCGCTATCAAACTCCTTGGGGCCAGGCCATCAACTTTGACGGCGTAGGAAGCGACCAAGTAAGGAGATTCTTCATCGAAAACGCATTATATTGGCTCGAGGACTATCACTTCGACGCGCTGCGCCTGGATGCGATTCATGGAATCTACGATTTCGGCGCCCGCCACTTTCTCGCCGAGCTCAAGTCTGCGGTCGCGGAGCTGTCCGAGCGACTCGGCCGGCCACTTCATTTGATCGCCGAAAGCGATTTGAATGATTCTCGTATCCTGCGCGATCCCGAGCATGGTGGGTACGGTATCGACGCCCAGTGGAGCGATGACTTTCATCACTCTCTGCATACTTTGCTGACCCGGGAAAATCTCGGATACTACTCGGATTTCCAGGGCATGACGCCCCTGGTGACGACGCTCGAAGATGGCTGGTATTACAGCGGACAACACTCCAACTACCGCCAGCGCCGTCACGGCAACTCCACCCGCGGTATCTCGCCGGAAAAATTTGTTGTATGCAGTCAGAATCATGACCAGGTAGGAAACCGCGCTGCCGGCGAACGCCTTACCGGCCTGGTGAGTTTCGAAGCGCTCAAGCTGGCCGCCGGAATCACCCTGCTTTCCCCTTTTGTGCCTATGTTGTTCATGGGCGAAGAGTATGGCGAGACCGCCCCCTTTCAATACTTCACCAGCCATGGAGATCGCGAACTGGTCGAAGCCGTGCGTCGCGGACGGCGCGAAGAGTTCTCCGCGTTTGGCTGGGAAAACAGCGTGCCCGATCCCCAGGACGAACAAACATTCTCGCGCTCCCACCTCGATCATTCCCTGAAAGAAAAAGAGCCCCACCGCACGCTCTTGCGCTTCTACCAGCAGCTGATCCGCATTCGCGAAGAGTATGCATTGGGCAAACCGGGCCCGCAGACGGTTCGCGAACTGGGAAGCTACGCGCTCTTGGTCATGCGCGAAGAGCAAGAGCGTTCTCGACAATTGGCGGTGGTGTCGAACTTTGCGGAGTGTCCGGTCAGCCTGAACCTTCCCGACATGGTAGGCCGATGGAAGATGGTCATTGACTCGGCCGATGCGTCCTGGAATGGGCCAGAATCAAATCCCGCGCGGGAGATAACGCTTCTGACTGCGGGTGAACTGCGCCTCTCGCCGCAGTCTTTCCTGGTCGTCGAACGAATCCAACCGAACACGGAGGCGCTGTGAAATACGTTTGCATCCATGGGCATTTTTATCAGCCCCCGCGCGAAAACCCTTATCTTGAAGCGGTCGAGCTGCAGGATTCCGCCTATCCTTATCACGACTGGAATGAGCGCATCACGGCCGAATGCTATGCTCCCAATGCGGCCTCGCGAATTCTTGACTCCGAGAATCGCATCACGAAACTGCTCAACAATTACGCGGAGATCAGTTTCAACTTCGGACCCACCCTGCTGTCGTGGTTGAAAGAACAGTCTCCTTCCGTCTATCAGGCGATTCTTGACGCCGACCAGCAGAGCGCCCAACGGTTTTCCGGACACGGTTCCGCCATCGCGCAGGGTTACAATCACATGATCCTTCCTCTCGCCAACCGACGGGACAAAGTAACTCAGGTCAAGTGGGGAATGCGCGATTTTGAAAGCCGTTTCGGAAGAAAGCCGGAAGGAATGTGGCTGCCGGAAACCGCCGTGGATACCGAAACTCTCGAAGTCCTTGCGGAAAACGGGATTCAGTTCACGATTCTGGCGCCGCGCCAAGCCCAACGGATCCGGTCCAAGAACAGCTCCAAGTTCGAAGACGTGAGCGGAGCCCGCATTGACCCGGCGCGAGCCTACCTTGCCGAACTTCCATCGAAAAAGCGCATCAATCTTTTCTTTTACGACGGCCCTATCTCGCAAGGCGTTGCCTTCGAAGGACTGTTGAATGACGGCAAACGATTTGCCGACCGGCTGATGAGCGGCTTCTCCGATTCCCGTCAAGGACCTCAACTGGTGCACATCGCCACCGACGGAGAAAGCTACGGCCACCATCACCACCGTGGCGAAATGGCGCTCAGTTATGCCTTGGACGAGATCGAAAGACAGAACGTAGCCAAGCTTACCAACTACGGTGAATTTCTGGAGAAACACCCTCCCAAACACTTCGTGGAGATCGTCAACAACAGTTCGTGGAGCTGTGTTCACGGCGTCGAACGCTGGCGCAGCGATTGTGGCTGCAATTCCGGCGGACATGCGTGGAACCAGCAGTGGCGTGCTCCGCTCCGCTCCGCGCTGGATGGGTTACGCGATAAGCTGGCGGTCATCTTCGAGTCGCGACTGAAGGAATTTGTCCGCGATCCCTGGGCCACTCGCGACGACTACATCCGCTTGATTCTCGACCGCTCTGACGAATCCCGCAAAGCATTTTTCGCCGACCACGCCATCCGCCCGCTCCAACCCCAGGAGCAGGTGATTGCCCTCAAGCTTCTCGAGATGCAGCGTCACGCGATGCTCATGTACACCAGTTGCGGATGGTTCTTCGACGAACTCTCCGGCCTGGAAACGGTCCAGGTCATTCACTACGCGGGACGCGCCCTGCAACTCGCCGAAGAATGCTGCCGCGAAAAACTCGAGTCGGAATTTCTGCAACACCTGGCAATGGCAAAGAGCAATCTGCCCGAACCCGGGGATGGCGCCAAAATCTACGAAAAATGGGTCAAGCCTGCGGTCATCGACATCGAACGTGTCGGCGGCCACTACGCGATCAGTTCTCTGTTCGAGAGCTACCCGGAAAAGACGCGCATATACTGCTATGAGGTGGAACGGGAACGGTATTTCGTGGAAGCGGAGGGCAAGATACGCCTGGCCACCGGGTGCGCGCGATTTCGTTCCGCCATTACCGAGGAATCGGCTGCATTGGACTTCACGGTTCTCCATCTCGGCGACCACAACGTGACTGCGGGCATCCGCACCGCGGACAACGGATCCGAAGAAGATCAAAAGAAACTGGTCGCAGCCTTCGCCCAAGCCGATACCGCCGAAGTGATCCGATTGCTTGATCAGGTCTACGGCAACCAGACATTTTCCCTACGTCAGCTTTTCCGCGACGAACAACGGAAGATCACGAATCTGATTCTGAACGAGAGCCTGAATTCGGCGGCGGCCGTCTACCGCACCGTATTCGAGGGCCAGGCTCCTCTCATTCGTTTCCTGAATGGGCTGGACATCCCCGTGCCGAACGCCCTGAAGTCGGCTGCCCAGTTCGCTCTGAACAGCCAACTGGAGCACCATCTCGAGCGTCCAGATCTTGATTCCGACAGCATTCAGGGCCTGCTGCGAGAAGCGGCTGCCAGCAAGATCGAGTTGGACTCGACGACTCTCGAATTTAAGGTCCGCAAGCGCCTGGAAAAAGATGCCGCCGACTTTGCCGCGAATCCTTCCGATCTCACTGCGGCCGAGAGGTTGATCAAGCTGCTCGATCTGATCCCGGTGTTTCCATTTCCTGTGGTACTTTGGGAAGCACAGAATGTCTGCTATCGACCGCTGGTCACCGCCTTCCAGCAAAACGGGTGGCACTCTCCAGGCGCAGACCCGGTTGCGGTGCGACGCCACGAGGATTTGAACCGCCTGGCTTCGCAACTCCACATTCTGTTGCCCGAGGGCAGCCTGGAAAATGCCGCCTAAACGCTTGCCATCGGCGACGTATCGGGTGCAACTCAACCAGAACTTCCGTTTCGCGGACGCGACGAGGATTCTCGATTACCTTCACGAGCTGGGAATTTCGGATCTGTACCTGTCGCCAGTTCTGGCCAGCCGTAAGGGAAGCGACCACGGATACGATGTCACCGATCCCACGCGCATCAACCCAGAGCTGGGCAGTGAAGAAGACTTTGCGACCCTGCAAACCGAACTGCAAAATCGCGGAATGGGTTTGCTGCTCGACGTCGTGCCCAATCACATGGCGGCCAGCCCGGAGAATCCTTGGTGGATGGATGTGCTGGAAAACGGTGCGCAGTCCGCCTTCGCCGCGTTCTTCGATATCGAATGGCATCCTCACTCCCGCAGCCTTGACGGTAGAATCCTCCTTCCCGTCCTGGGACGTCCGTTCGGCGAGGCGCTCGACTCTGGCGAGATTAAACTTATATTCCAGGAGAGTCGTTTCTTTTTTCAATATTTCGATTCTTTATTTCCCCTCACCACGCGTTCCTATCACGCGATTCTCAATCATCGTTACGATCGACTGAAACAGCTTTTGGGGGAAGATGCTCCCGCATTCCACGAATACTCCGGGATTATCGCGTCGCTATCGGAGCTTCCGGGCGCGGATCGACGGTCGGCGGAAACCTCCGCCGATCGGCGTTTGCGATTTGAATCGGCGCGCGATCGCCTCCGCTCCCTTATGAGTAGCAGCCCGGAGGTGGCCACGTTTGTCGGGGAAAATGTGGCCGAAATCAATGGCAAAGAAGGCGATGCCGGCAGTGTTGCGTTCCTCCAGCGGCTGCTTGCGGAACAAAATTATAAGCTCGCATTCTGGCAGAACCTGAATGAGAGCATCAATTATCGCCGCTTTTTTACGATTACTGATCTGGTCGGCGTCCGCGTCGAGGATCCGGTCGTTTTCGAAGCCACGCACGGCTATATTCTGCGCTTGGTCTCAAGGAACCAGCTCGCGGGATTGCGCATCGATCACATTGACGGGCTTCGCGACCCTCTGGCGTATCTGAACCGGCTGCAAGAGCGGCTCGCTTCCGAGGAGGTCCGCAAGGAAGCCTCGTCGTATCTGCTGGTGGAAAAAATTCTTTCCCGTCAGGAATGTCTGCCCAGCGACTGGCCCGTGAGCGGAACCACCGGCTATGACTATCTGAATGAAGCCAATGGTCTGTTCGTGGAGCCGGAGGGCGCGCGCCGGATGGAGGAAATCTATTCCACTTTCATCGGTCGCCGGCAGAACTTTGCGGATGTCGTGTACCAGAAGAAAAAGCTGGTCATGAATACCCTGCTCGGAGTCGAGATGCGAACTCTGGGGCGACAATTGGCCGAACTTGCTGCTCAGGATCGTTACGCGCGGGAGTTGAACCGCGGACAGTTAATCGAGGCTCTGATCGAAGTCACTGCCTGCCTCTCGATTTACCGAACTTATATCCGGAACATGGAGATACCGGCTCAGTGCGCAAGATTTATTGAAGACGCCCTGACGGCGGCGCGTGCCCGGGCGAAACATATCAGCTCCGCTTATTTTGATTTCGTTCGCGAGGTGTTGCTAATCCTGAACCTTCCGCACGTGCTGGTCGATCAGCGCGAAGCCCGCCTGGCTTTCGTCACCCGGTGGCAGCAATTCACCGGTCCCATCGTAGCCAAGGGATTGGAGGACACTTCGCTCTACGTCTACCATCCTCTGCTGTCGTTGAATGAGGTCGGCGGAGACCCGTGCCCATCGCACGCAACTTCGATTGAGGAATTCTATGCCTTTCTCGAAGACCGACAAAAAAACTGGCCCGGCAGTCTCGATGCCAGTTCGACTCACGACACCAAGCGGAGCGAAGATGTCCGCGCCCGGCTCAACACGGTTTCCGAAATGCCGTCCGAGTGGAAGGATCACCTGGATCTGTGGTCGAGGCAAAACGCCCACCACAAGGAAGTCGTCAAGAGTGAGGCCGTGCCCGATCGCAATGAAGAATATTTTCTGTATCAGACGCTGCTGGGCGTATGGCCACTCGATCAGGAGGATGGCGCAACCCTGCGCAAAAGAGTGCAGGATCACATCATTAAGGCGACGCGCGAAGCCATGGTCCACACGCGCTGGACGCGGCCGAATCAACCGCATGAAGATGCTCTTCTGAAATTCGTCGATAGAATTCTTTCTGAGCAAGACAATCGGGAGTTCCTGGAAGATTTTCGTCAGTTTCAGACCAAGGTCGCATACTTCGGCATGGTCAACGGTCTTTCTCAAACGCTGCTGAAGATCGCCTCGCCCGGCGTCCCGGATTTCTACCAAGGCTCGGAACTATGGGACTTGCGGCTGGTCGATCCCGACAACCGCGGCCCCATCGACTTCGACAAACGAGCGGCCGCGCTCGAGAGCATTGCCCATGCCGATTCCGTCCAGGCCTTGCATCATCTTCGCGAAAACTGGCGCGATGGATGCGTCAAGCTCTATCTGATCTGGAAAGCCATCCGTTTTCGCCGCGATCACGCGGATCTGTTCCGCGAAGGAGAATTTGTCCCACTCCAATCGGCTGGAGCAAATGCTCGCAACGTTGCTGCATTTGTTCGCAGACGCGAAAATTCCTACGTGCTGGCGGCGATTCCCCGATGGCTTTCGCAGGTTCCGGCGCGGGTTCCGGGGCAAGGGGTTCCGGAGCAAGGGGTTCCAGAGCAAGCGGCGGCGAAAAGCGAAGGGAAGTTCGACTGGGGGGATACCCGGCTCATCTTGCCCGCCGATGTGCCCGCAGAATGGAACAACATTCTCACGCGCTCCGAGTTGACATCAAGAAACGAAGCCGGCGAACAGCATTTCATGGTCAAGGATCTATTTCAGGAGTTCCCGGTCGCTTTCTTCAGTGCACAAAGAAATTGACCCGAACGTCAATCGAGAAAAGCACAAGAGGTCGCGGCGCTATTTCCCCGTAATCGCATCCAGTTTATGCAGCATCCCGCCGATCTCCGGATTCGCCATGAAGGTTTTCCACAGCAGGCCAGTTCGGTAATTCTCCACCATCACGACGATGGGCGCCTGGTTGAGCCCCATGTAAATTGGTGAAACCCAGTTGTGCTCTGGATTGTAAGCGTCCCGCGGACCGTCGATATCCCATAGCTGTGCTCCCAGATCGCGATAGTAGTGCTTCAGCGCGGCCATGGATGCCTCCGGAGTATACGGAAAAGAGGCAAGCGCGCCGGTGGGCGTCAGCGTCCCATCGTCATTGTTGTTGTCCGGTGCATGCGGCAGGTAACCCTTCGGGCCATCGCTCGCGGTCAAACCCCAGGCATTCGGCCCGTATCCAGAGAAGTGTTTGGGATTGTCGATGCAATAGGCTCGGTTAATGAGCGCCAGGTTGCGGTTGTTCTCAAAATAAGAAGAAGTAAAGCGGTCGTGCAAACTGTGCGGATCGAATCCGAAGTACGAGTAATGCGTGAAAAACAACGGCCCTCCCGTTCCCACGCCTACGTCCAGCTTGATTCCGTAATAGGTGTGGCCGTTGGCGTAGTGATCTCCATCCCCACTGCCGGACCATCCCGCCCGATAGTGCAGCGCGTGCTCCGACTGACTCGCCCATCCGGAGTAATACAGATCCGCGGGAACTCCGTGCGTCGGCGATGACATGGCCAACAAATAAGTAATCATGACTTCGTTGAAGCCGGTGAGCCGATGTTGAATCTGCCATCCCCACTCCGCCGACCAATGCCAGTAGAGAAAACCTCCACTCTCCGGCCCGCGATACCAATCCCATTCGACGGTCTCCCACAACTGCGAGATGCGCGCATAAAGACCGCGCTCCGCGGCGCTGTTCCCGCGAAAATACTGCCGCGCCGCCAGCAGCCCTTCCATCAGAAACGAAGTCTCCACCAAATCTCCGCCGTTGTCGAACATGCCAAACACGGGCAGCGTCTGGCCCGTGCTGCCATCCATGAAATGCGACCAGGCACCGTGGTAGCGTTCGGCATGTTCGAGGAAATCCACGATCCGAGTCACTCGCTCAATGCCCTGCGCACGCGTGATGAACCCGCGGTCCACGCCCACGATCAACGCGGCAATTCCCATCCCACTCGCCCCGGTCGCCACCACGCGGTCGTCTCCAGGGATATTTTCGCGAGTCATCCCCGAGTGGGGATCGGCACCTTCCCAGTAGTAGCGGAAGCAGGCTTCCTCGAGCATTGTCAGCAGTTCATCGTCGCTGAACTCACGGGTGGTGGCGCTGGCTGCATTGGAGAAAGCAGACATATGGTATTGCCAGTCGGCAGCCGCCACTTTGTATTGCGCTGTGGCTCCCGACCTTCCCACGAAGTCTGAGTAGCGGTTCGTGCCCGGAAGTTGAATGCCGATGGGTTCGAACTCTTTGCCCTCGATCGAGCGATAGATGACGTAGCGGCCAAACAGGGAAGTGATGGCCGAATCCCACCGGACTTCCACGTGCCGATCATAGCCAATTGCTCGAACATTTTCCGGAGCGGGCAGGGAGCGATCGCTCGACGTTGCGTCGTCCGCCACCCGGATTTCATCGATGATCAAAGTATGGCGCATTCCATCGGCGCGCCCCTGATGAAAAATAACATCCTGCAAATCTTCCAGCCGAAATCGATACATCGACGCTGTGCGAAAAGCGGAAAACGGGATTCGCACCTGAATCCAGCGCCCCGCCGGCATCCCTCCCGCGATTTGTCCCCAGGCCAGAGGCTCGGTAAAAGCGTCTGGCAACTGAGCCACGCCTGCGCCGCGGTTGGAGAGCACAAGCATCGGCAGATCGTCCGCGGCAATCGCCTCCGGCGCGAAACACCAGAAGTAGAGATTGTGCCCGGCAAATTCCGGAAACCGGTTTCGATAACCTTCCACCCGCACTTCCGCTTCCCAGCCTCCTCCGGCCTGTGACTGCCACTCGAGCCGAAGCGCATTGGGCGGCGTGAGAAAGGTTTTCGTCTCGACGGGTAGGCGACGGTCTTTCAAGGCAAGAAAACTTGATCCGTTGGCCATGCCGTTGCTGTAGAAATAAGAGTCGGGGGTTAGGCTGTTGTCGAAAACGACGTGGCGATAATATTCTGTGTTACCCCATGCGGCGGGGCTGAACCAAAGCAGGCCCAGCGACAGAAAAAACAGAAAAAGAAGATGCGCTGATGCGAAAACAATGCGCTTGCTGTGCTTCATCACGTTCTTTCCCCAAAGTTCCCCGGCGCGTCTAGCCAAGCACTCCGTCTACGGCACGATCTCTCTACGGCACGATCTCTGCTTGTGCTGGAGAACCGTGGGCGGAGTCGGCGCTGATCCAGACGTTGATCTTGGCGGCTTCGGCCGCGAACTGATTGCGATCGTTCCAGATCGCAAGCGCTTCTGGCATTAAGGCAAAGCTTACTTTTGTAGTTTCGCCCGGAGCGATATGGACGGTGCGAAAGCCCTTCAGCATGCGAACCGGCTCCGCCATGCTGGTTCCCTGAAGTTGAATATAGAGTTCGACGACTTCCTCTCCGGGGCGTGATCCGGTATTGGTGATTTCGGCCTCGGCAGTCATAGCCGCCGTCCCATTTGCTCCGGCGCGTAACTGCCTATTCAGTGCTGCCGCACTGAACCGTGGCGTGCTGATCGTAGTCGCTCCGTAAGAAAACGTGGTATAGGAGTCACCATAGCCAAAAGGGAATTGCGGAGTGTTCTGTTCATCGAGGTAGCGGGAGACGTATTTGCTGACAATATCGCCCGGCGGCCGGGTGAGATCGATGTCGCCAGCGGGGCGCCCGGTATTGAGATGGTTATAATAGAGCGGTTCTTGCCCCACGCTGCGTGGCCAACTCACGACCAGCTTTCCGCTGGGGTTTACATCGCCCAAGATGGTTCGCGCCAGCGCTGGTCCTCCGCCCGTTCCCGGCTGCCAGGCCGCAATCACGGCCGGCACATGTTCGAACGCCCACGGAACCGTCAACGGCCGTCCGCTGAAAAGAATCAAAATCACCGGCTTGCCCGTGCGAACAATCGCTTCCAGTAATTCCTGCTGTCGACCGGGAAGACCCAGGTGCGCGCGCGAGGCCGCCTCGCCACTCATCTCCGGACTCTCGCCCAGCGTCAAAATGACCAGATCGGCTTTTTGAGCACCATTCACGGCCGCGGCCATCTCCTCGTCGGTCCCATCGAGAATGCCCACTCCCTTGAATTGAGAAACGCGGCCTTCCCCCAGTCGCTCGGTCAACGCTGCCGGGAGTGAAACACGTGGACCCTGTCCTTGCGGCGCCCCACCCGGCGCCCAGGAATTGTCTGCCAGCGGTCCGATGACGGCAATCCTCTGCACGTCGGTCCCCAGCGGGAGCAGCGCTTTTCCCACCGGACCATTCGCGTTCTTCAGCAACACAAACGATCGCTCCGCTGCTGTCTGAGCCAGAGCGGCGCTCTCGGTATGATCGAGCGCTTTCGCGGCTGCGCCCTCGTCCACATACGGATGTTCGAACAGACCCAACGCCAGTTTGACGCGAAGCACATGCCGCACCGCTTCATCCAACTCCGGTTTGGTCGCTTGCCCGGAGTTCACGACTGCTTGCAAGTTGTCGTGATACAGGCTGCTCACCATATCCATATCCACGCCCGCTACAAAAGCCTTGCGCGCGGCCGCTGCCCCGTCATTGGCAATGCCCTGCGGAATCAGTTCTCCCACCGAGTTCCAGTCGCTGACCACCAGTCCCCGAAAGCCCCACTCGTTTCGCAACACCTGCTTCAAAGTGAAAGGGTTGGCCGAGGAGGGTGTACCGTTCAAAGAATTGAATGCGCTCATCAGGGAAGCTGTCCCGGCTTCCACCGCCGCATGAAATGGGGGCAGATAAAACTGACGCAAGGTATGTTCGGAAATCTCGGTGCTGTTGTAGTCGCGCCCCGCCTCGGCCGCACCGTAGCCGACGTAGTGCTTGACACAGGCTGCGATGCTGGCCGGCGCATCCAACCGTGAACCCTGATAGCCCCTCACATAGGCCGCCGCCATCGCCGAACCGAGAAAAGGATCCTCCCCGGCGCCTTCCGCCATCCGCCCCCAGCGCGCATCTCGCGCGATGTCCACCATCGGCGAAAACGTCCAGCGGATGCCGTCGGCCGCTGCCTCCATCGCCGCCACGCGAGAAGCTTTTTCTACAATCGAGGGATCCCAGGTGGATGCCAGTCCCAGGGGAATGGGAAATTCCGTCTTGAATCCGTGGATCACGTCGAGGCCAAACAGAATGGGAATGTGCAGCCGCGCCTTCTCCATCGCAATCTTCTGATATTTGTTGATCTCGCGCGGATCGATCACGTTGAACAGCGAACCGATCTGCCCCCGTGCGACCATGTCGTCGTAGTCGCTCCTGCCCGTTCCCGGCCCGGTCGGCTGGCCAGCGGAATACTGCACTAACTGTCCAACTTTTTCTTCGAGCGTCATCCCCTGCAGAATGGACTCCACGCGGGCGTCGAGACCCTTGTCGGCGATACCAGTGTCTGCGATACCACCCGGGTGGCTCGCCGACGGCGCTTGCGCCAGCGAAGCCACGCTCATGACCAGGCATATTCCGCCGAACAGAAATCGGCTGGAGATCAGCCTCGCAAGCATCAGGACCGAGCGATTGCTTTCCAGAAATCGGGAACGATTATTTGTGCAGCGCGCTGTGCATGGCAAGGGATGGCACCTCCGTCGCGACGGTTCCCACGATCTATTACTAAATCGCGTTAGTAGACCATGTCCGAAGTGTATAAAAAACTGTTTTCTTCCCAATGTCAATCAATATTGCGCGGGAACGAGGTAACATCCCGCTTGCTACCCCGTTTGGTTTGTGCGAGACTGCGCAGCGTGACGAGGAAAAAGCGCGCCCCGGGCGCCGTGCGGACCGTGCGCATGGGGCCCAAACCGGTCAGCCTCAAGCAACTGGCGGAGCGCCTGGAACTTTCGCCGGCTACCGTATCGCTGGTCATCAATCGCTCGCCCGTCGCCGACTCCATCCCCCAGGAAACCAAGGACCGAGTTCTTGCCGCCGCCCGCAAGTACAAATACCGGCCAAACTTTTTCGCCCGTTCCTTGCGCGCCCAGCGCAGTTTCACCATCGGCGTCATCGTTCCCGAAGTCAGCGACGGCTACTCGGCCTCAGTCATGAGCGGCGTGGAAGACTATCTGCTGCAAGAGGGATATTTTTACTTCGTCGTCAGCCATCGCCATCGCGCCGACCTGATCGATGAATATCCCCGACTCTTTCTGGAGCGCTCGGTCGACGGCCTGATCGCCGTCGACACTCCCTGGACTCTTTTACTCTCGGTGCCCGTGGTCACCGTCTCCGGCCACAATCAGGTAAAGGGCGTCACCAACATTGTGCTGGACCACGTGCGCGCGGCGGAAGTTGCGGTCAAACACCTTTTTCACCTGGGACATCGCGACATCGCGTTCATCAAAGGGCAGGAATTCAGCTCCGATACCGAAGTTCGTTGGGCAAACATCGTGAAGGCTGCCCGCCAACTCGCCCTCCCGATTTCTCCCGCGCTCATCTCCCAGCTCGAAGGGAACTCTTCTTCGCCGCAACTCGGATATGAGGCTACTCGCAAACTGCTGGCCACGCACAAACCCTTCACCGCCCTGTTTGCCTTTAACGACATCTCGGCGATGGGCGCCATCCGCGCGCTGCGCGAAGCGAAATTACGCGTACCCGAGGATGTTTCGGTGGTGGGCTTCGACGACATTCAGAGCGCCGCTTACCAGAATCCGGCGCTCACCACGGTGCGACAGCCGCTGCGCGAAATGGGCAGAATTGCCGCCGAGACTTTGCTGCGCCGCATCCGGCGATCCGGACCCGACTCCCGCGGCGGCGAAACCATTGTCGAACCCAAACTGATCATCCGCGAGACCACGTGCCGTGCTTCCGACCGCGACCGTTCGAAATAGTCGAGCCGCCTCCAAGCGTGCTCGGGAACCACACTCGGCATCGTTGCCGAGCGCGAATCTG
>DATBYA010000012.1:0-208857 GCA_036514015.1 Candidatus Sulfotelmatobacter sp. | reverse complement strand
ACCTATGTAGGGCAGGAACTGCAAAGTTCGGCGCAGAATCTCGACTATTCTTTGATGGAGCTGACGGCTCCAGGTACCATCGCCATCACCGACCATCGCGCGTACCCACCGAAGCCGTTTTCCATCACAACTTTGCCGCTGGAATATACCTATAGCTGCAGCACTTCGGGAAACGTCAACTCCTGTAAGTTTCGCGAGATCTTTGAATATGGGGTGGATACCGACGTGAATCCGGTGGACCGGGTCAAGCACACTTACGGATGGATACGCTGGCGCTATTACATCAACTCCACCGAGGGGAACAAAGATCGCGCCCCGGTCTGGGTGCTGAATAATTCATCAACCTCGGACCAGTTAATGCCCGGACAGGTCAGCCCCAACTTCCAATGTTTCTAGAGCGTATTTTTTGAGCCATGGCTAGTGTGAATTCATCTCGATCTGCCGGGGAGGCAAGACCGGCAGATCGGGATGCGGTTGTTCTCCCCCGATCGCGTTAACACACTCCCTCGCTTTGAGCCCGTAGTTCCGTCTGCGTGTTTCACCGATGAGGGAATCAATACCCAGGTTGTTGCCGCTTGGGGCGTAATTCCAGGCTACGTCTTCGGCTGCGATGGAGTCATGCCGGGTTGAATGCAAGACAAGAACAACGGAGAGGAAGATAAACCACAGCCCGGCCGCTCGCTGAATTTTCGCGGAATCGATTATCCCACCAGGAGGTTCGTTCTCGTAATCCCTACTAGCCCTCGGACGCTAAAACTCCAAGAGGTCGGTTCCTCGAGGGCAGTTTCCATCATCAAGGAGTCGGAGGGGTTAAAGTGCACTGACCGCCCGTGGTCTGAGCCGGCGGATTCGGGGGACTTGCCCAAGGCACGTTCGTGAAGTCAAAGAACTCGCTCATGTCGGCCTGAGCGGCGTCGCGTTTTGTCAGAGCAGGCAAGTTAAAACGGGTCTCGATCAGCTTCAGTATTGCGGTGTAATCGAAAACCGTGTGAGAAACGTAATTCTTCTTGGCGTAGGGCGAGACGACCATCATCGGCACGCGATATCCCGTATAGGTGAAATCGCAAGTCCCGGTTCCGATCTGTCCGGGTGCGTCACAAATGTCGCCGGCCACCAAATCCATCGGCGGTATGCCGTCGGGACTGGGCATCGGCTGCGGCGAGACGTGATCATAGAAACCTCCGCCTTCGTCGTACGTAAATAGCAGCGCCGAGTCGCTCCAACTGGAGCTATTCATCACACCGTTGATCAGGCTGGAGGCGAATTGGGCTCCCGCCTGAACGCTGGCGGGGGAGGAAATATCGTAATCGTTGGGGTGCTCATCCAGTCCGGCGGGGGAGGCAGGCTCGATCAGCGCGACCTGCGGCAGGGTCCCATTCTGCAGATCGGTGGTAAATTGCGATAGAGGCACCAGATTTTGGGACAGGGTTGGGCTATTTACTATGGTTTGTCCATAGCTGAACTCGTTGATATAGGAATAGTTGTAGAGGCATGCCGCGGTAGGGGACGTTCCGCAAGTTGTGCCGGCGGTGTCGACATAGATCTTCCACGTAATACCCGCATTTTGCAGCTCTTCGAAAATAGTCGTCGCACTCAGCGGAGTTTCCGGGGCGGCCAGAGGAACTGCATGGCCGGCCGAAGTGGCGGCTAATAGGTACATGCGGTTGATCTGGGTGCGGTCCATAGTGGGAGAAAACCAGCGGTCCGAGGTGGCGAAATTGGACGCCATGAAGTAGTAGTAATTCAGGTCGCTTCCGTCAAAATATCCCATCGCTCGAATGCCATTCGTATCCATTAAAGTCGGCGATTGCTGACGTGCGTCATCCGCGGCGGTGAGGACGAATCCGTTGAGGGCGGCCGGACCGGTGCCGGTCGGGGCATTGTAGTCCCAATCCACATGACTCTCGTCCCAGAATGGACTTTGCTCTTCCTGACACACGGATGTGAAGTGAAAAGAACTGATGAGATTGCTGGTGTCGGGCGAACAAGCGTCAAAACCGGGATAGGGCTGGGTCGGATCACAGCCCGGGACGGCGGGAGCCGGGCCTTGTAGGGGAGCAAGCCCGCTGGCCGGGTTGAACTGCGGCAAACCGTCGAAGGACTGATCGGCAAAGCCGTTCTGAGCCCAATACTGGCGCATTGCACCGAAATAGTGATCCAACGAACGATTCTCTTGAGCGAAGACAATGATGTGGTTAATGCTTTGCAGGCTTCCGGGAGTGGCTACCGGATTTCTCAACCCCACGCAGCCGACCAGGAGCAGGGAATTCATGCCGCATAATAAAGCCAACCCCGAGAGATATCGAGACTTCATTAGACGAGCTACTCCCACTTTCAGGAATCTGAGGTTGGATGAACATGAATGCAGGAGGGTTGTTTCGTGGCAGGCAACCGAATCCACGATGCGTTTCGCTGCAATAGGTGAATGAAATGCGAAACACAACCACTCCCCCAATCTTTCACTCTCGTTGTTTTTGCCTGAATCTAAAGCACTTGTGCCGGGTACGAAGGGAACCCGCCCGGCTGCTTTAAATTTCTTGTGCCACCCCGGTAGAATTTCTCGCATCAGAGTTGAGAACATTTCGTGTGCCTTGCGGTCGCTTCCTCAGTGTCGGCCCCGCCACTGTCTGTAGTCTCTGTCTACCTTGGCCCGGTTCTAACTTTCGACTGGGCTTGGAGTGTCTATGACCTTGCATGAATCTACATCTCGGGGGCAAACTCGATCGTTTCACGGTGTCGCTGCTAGGAACGAGAACCGGCCGCATGTGAGCGAACGTCGCCCGCCGCTGCTTAGCCTGGCTCGCAAGCTGCACGACAATGAGACTGCGCTGGCCATGATGCGGAATGCGTTCCGCATGTTCCAGCGCATCGGGATTACGGTGAGTCCGAACCACTTCTACTGGCCGGTACCCGACTTCCGCGAACTTGAGACCCGGAAATGGCCGACCGAGTGCGAGACGGTCGGGCTGGACTTCGCCTTGGAGCGGCAGTTGGATTTCCTCGAAACCGTGGTTCGGCAATATCAAAGCGAATGGGAATCAGAATCGGCGCCGTTTTTCAGCGTGAGCTACCACCACAACAATGGCTTCTTCGAGGCGGTCGATGCGGAGATTGCCTACTGCATGGTTCGCCATCGCACGCCGCGACGGATCGTCGAAGTGGGGGGCGGGTTTAGCAGCCGTGTCATGGCAGCGGCCCTCGATCAAAACTTGAAGTTGGACGGAGTGCGCGGCGAACTGATCACGATTGACCCTTACCCGGATCGGTTTCCGCAGAAGGCGCTAAGCGATCGAGTCCATCTGATTACTCAAACCGTACAGAATGTGAACCTCGAGGTATTCCTGAGCCTACAAAGCGACGATTTTCTGTTTCTGGATTCAAGCCACGTAGTTGGGATCGGCAGCGATGTCGTGCGCGAGTATCTCGAAGTCATTCCCGGCATCGCCGGCGGCGTGCTGATCCACGCCCATGACATCTTCCTTCCCGCCGACTATCCGCGCGAGTCGGTGTTGCATAATCTCGCGTTCTGGTCCGAGCAGTACCTGCTGCAGGCGTTGCTGATGTTCAATCCGCAATTCGAAGTGCTGTGGGGCAGCAGCTGCATGCAAAGCCATGCACCGACCGCGCTCGAGAACGCTTTTCCGCACTGGCAACAGAGTTATCGCAGCATGCCTCGGAAAAAGCGCCGCTTTCTTCCCACCCGCGATGGCGACCGCGTCTGGCCCTCCAGTTTCTGGATGCGAAAGCTGGCTTGAGTCGGTGGACGGTCCCGCTCCCTTTTATGGCGGGATGCGGTTGCGATCGTGTCGGGCTGCGCGAATTACCAAATTCCCTTGTCATCCCCGGTAATCCGCAGATTCACAAATGCGGCCGCAGCCAGCGCGGGCAAAAGCGACAAGCGCGCGGCAGCGCGAAAGTGTCGCGCCGCTCCCGTTCCAATGAGTTGCTGCAGGTACAATTGCGAACCCTGCGGCAGCATGGGCACGCGTAAAAACTGTTTCCCCACGTAGGTCACGTTGGCCCCGAAACGGGCCGCGCTGACCACAAAGTCGGGCAGCGGAAGCGGGCCAATGCCGCTGCGCTGGTTATAGTCCGAAGCGATCTTCAGCAGAGTCGCGACTCCCGGCCAGATTGACCAGCGCCGCGTCGAGGCGCGCAGCCGCGTGAAATCGAGACGGCCTGCCCGCACTAGCCCGGTAAGGTTCAGCAGGTCGGTGAAACGAATGTAGAAATGGCGATACATCCTTTGCAAGGTTGCGAGCGTGACTTGCTCCTCCGGGGCCGGGACGCGAAAGCGAAAAGCACCCACATCGCGCGTCTCGCTGGTTTCTTCCAGGGAGGCAGGCAGCTCGTGCTGTTCCCCGGTTTGTCCGAGGCAGCCCACGTGAATCTCCACCAATCGGGTCAGTCCGGGAATGCGGAAGTTCCATTTGTGCGCTAATCGGTCGCCCCAACTCTGGGGCTGCGGCTCGGCTTGCACTTCGCTCTGCATGGCGTGCACGGTCTCGCGCTCGGTGGCCGCGATAAACAGATCGAGATCGCTGCCAATATCGGGCCAGTGATCGAGAGTCTTAATCACGAGCGGAGTGTGTCCGGTCTTCTCCAGTGCGCGCACGACCTTATGCAAACCCGCGAGCGAGTCCTCAACCTGGCGTTGCTCGGCTTGCTCCAGATCCGGCAGGTTGTCAAACGGCGCCGCGAATCGATCGGCGGCCGCCCATTTCTCCAGAAGCCGCAAGGTCCGAAGGTATACGCGTTGCAGTTCCGCAAAGCGCAGGAATTCAGACCATTGTTCCTGGGACATGTTCTGCAATCCCGCGAGCGCCTGTGCCAGCTGCGGAGCTGGTTCGCTTCGCTGGCCCGGGGCGGCACCCTCATGGAGATGCAAGACCGCCAGCATCTCGAACATTGCCGCCGCGCTTCCTTGTCCCCTGGTCATGGCTGTCCTCCATGCGCGCTATCCGCTTTGGCTTCGCCGCAGCGCGGCAACCCGCGCTCAATCGCCGTTCCTTCTTCGTAATCGTTCCACGTAGCAATCAGCACAAACGGAATGGGGTGGGAGGCTTCGTCGTTCTCCTGAAACAGTCGGAGAGTATCTTCGAAGGTCTTTCCGCACCGCGGATCGATGTGCCGGTTTAAACTCCAGGAAGCCTTGGCGTCGTTGAAGCCCGGCCAGACTCCACCCACCGTAACCTGGTCCGGACGTTTCCGCATCTTCGCGTAGAAATCGCTCAAGTAATCTTCTCCCCAAGCCTGACCGTCGGGGGTCCACCCTTTGTGCCCGGGATACACCCACGCGTATTCACCGTCGAAGGCCTTGGCGAACTGCGGTGGTGGATTGTCTTGGTAGATCAAGATCGGCGGCGTCGCCCATTGCTCCACCTGCTGGCGCACCTGGAGCCAATCGGTGTGGCCGCCCTTCGGAAATACGAAGATCACGGGCCGTCCCTGGTACAGCAGATAGGCATCGCGTCCCGGGGCGCCGGGTCCGATGTAGTTCTTGTAAGCCAGGTCCATCGCCTCCATGGCGTCTTCGGTGGCGTGTCCGTTGTCATCCTGGGTTTCGTCGTACATGAGGGCAACGTGAAAGTGCTGCTCGCTGGCAATTCGCTGGAGCAGCGCAGTACTCCGATCCAGAAAGGGTCGGCGCGGGCCGTACCAATCCACCGCGAAGGCATAGATGCCCAGGTTGCGGGCACTCTCAATCTGTTTGCGCAGGACATTCGGGTCCAGGCTGTTGTACCCAACGTCAATGTGGTCGGGATCGCCGAACCAGGGCTGGTAATCTGCGAGAACCTTAGGATTGCCCGACAAAGTAGGGATATCCTTGAGCGCGAGATCACGCGAATTCGCGTGAGTGCACGCATCTGGCACGAAGCTGACGATCAAGACATAGGCTAAAAGGGCACACGGGTAAGGTTTCATCAATAAATTCCTGCTTCGTTGCAAACTCGGCCTTCGAGCCGACGCTCGCATCGCACCTCAGAAGGGTTTGGCAGAGACTTCCTCCAAATCGCGGATATACCAGCGATCGGCGCCGGGGGTCACCAGAACCAGGTATTCGCGAGGCGCGTTTTGTGTATCGAGCAATTTGTTTCCGTCCAAGGTCTGAATCTCCAACTCGGCCTGGTCAAGAAGTTGCATGGCGGCCCCGTCTGTGGAATAAAAGACTGCTTTCAGACGGTGGCCGTGATCCACAATCCGAACGTGCACGCCAGTCTGCTTCTGCTCGGCGATTCTGCGCGTAAGCCGATCTTTTGCGAATCCCACGAACTCTTCGCCGAGTCCGGCTGCGTTATTCGAGTCTAGGGCGCTGGCCATATCCCGCCACGCCAACGCGTAATAGCGGGCTATCGTTTGTCCCGTAAGTTCTTCGATGGGACGCGGGGCAAGCCCGTCCGCATCAAGATGAACCTGGGGCGCCGACTGGGCCATTGCCAGCAGACCCGCTGCCAGAACGAAGCTCGACGCTTTGAAGAAACAAAGCGAGAGTCGGTTGAGCGAAAGCTGAAGCGACAGCCTCATGGGGGCCATACCCTTCATAGTTTTCCGTTGACGGCTACTTCATTGCCCTCTATCACGCCGCAGGCGACGCTGATCTGCGCCCGCCCGTGCACGCTGAGCTGGGTTCGTGCTACCCCTTTTTTGATCGGCGTGTCCACGGTAGTTTTGCCTTCCCGGTCAACCGTGGTAAATGAAATAACCGTGCCATCGGGAAGTGTATTGCCGCTGCAATCGCGAACCGGATCGGTCTCGAGAGTCACCATATTCCCGCTGGGAACGGCTTTCACGCGCAATGCGCAGGCTTCCGCCGCGACCTGTTGAACGACGCGGGCTTCTTGCACGCTGCCTGAGGCGGCAGTCACCTGAACCCGCCCCTCATGTTTGGTTGAGTCCGTGCGCATCCAGGCCACACCGTGCCGGCTGGAAACGCGCCGCGCAAAGCCGGTGCCGCTGGCCGGCGTGATCTGGAAATCCACCGCAGCCGGAGTCAAAACCAGGTTGAAGTACTGGTCAAACACAAACGCAGTGCCATCAATCGAATTGGGAGTGGAGACGGGAACTCGCGAAGGATGGAGAAAGAAACTCAGGTGCGCAGGTTGCGCGGCTTTCACCTCGAACGGTGCAGACGTGCAGGCTGAATCGCAGAGGATCACCTGGTAGCGGCCGGCGGCGCGCACATCGCGCGACTCGATCTCGAGATCGCTCCCCAGACTCACGTCGCGTTTCACCACATGATCCGGCCCCACAAGATAGAAGGTGCCTGGTCCGGAGCCGGGGACGGGAATCGAGAAGGCGTGGCCTGCTTCGACGGTCGCGGGCGGGTGCAGATCAGCCGCCCGGGCCCAACCCGACAACGCCCACAACAAGGCCAACATGGCCAGGCGCCTGTATTTTTCGAAATCGCTGCGGGAAGTACGCTTCATGCTAGTTGCTCGTCCGCGAGTAGTGATTCACGATGACGCGATAACTCTTCAGCCGTTCCGCAATGTCATTGGGGATATCGACCGCAAAGGGTACGGGCACCTGCGGCATGAGGGCCTGATCCACATATCCATCTGAGACCCAGATTACTTTTCCGGAGTCGTCATAGTAGGCTGCCAGGACCTGCGCGATGTTGACGGGGCGGCCGCTTTGATTCACCAATTCGCCCTTCAACACGTTTCGGTTCAATCCGTCTTTGCTCACCGCCTGGTCGGCGACCGCAATGACCGGATCGGCGCTGGCCGGGACTAACAGAGCGCGCGCATCCATGCGCACACTTTTTACCGCATCCATGCGAACTCCCGGAAAGTCAATGCGATAGGGCGAAACCTGCTTGGGGAGCAGAACATGCGAGATCAGATCGAAGCTGCCTTCTTCATCCAGGGGCGAACCGTCGGTTTTCAGCAGGGTTGCATTCACGTTCAAATACGCGGGAATGGTGTCTTCATTTTCCACTTCCCCGAGAATCACCACGCGGCCCGGACGCGAGATCGCGTTCATGGACGTGATGCGCACTTTCGGCGAGTCCACGTCCTGCGAACCCCAGTTCTGCGATGTGTTACGTCCGATCACTTCCCAACGCAAATAGTTCACCGACAACACCTGCGGCGGCACTGCGGGAAACGCCGGTTTCGGCCATACCACACGCCAGACCGAGCCGTCACGGCGCACCCGTAAATCGCGCACATCATCGAGCGAACCCAGTGCGCTCGACCAATTCATCCGCACCCGGACCAAAGCCTGATCTGGATCGGCGTGCAAAGGCGAAACATCGGCGGACTGCAGGGAGGAGTAGGTCCGCAAACTGCCGTCGCTGCCCGCCACATCACGAATGAAGGAGGCAATATCGGTATCGCTGCTGCGATCCAGCGAATCATAGGCCTGCTGGAAGTTGTGCGCCTGGAGGTTGCTCATTAGCGCCTGCACGGCTTCTTCGGGAGTTGCGGCAGAGGAAATGGTGTGCTGCTTCACCCCGCCGGACTGCAGCCATGCAATGGCAACCAGAACCAGGGTAGCAAGGGTTAGAAAAACCACCAGCCCCCACTTCATGAATGCACCCCATTTACATAAACGCCTTCCGGCGTTTCCCTGGGGAATGCGATTCCTTCCCGCAGGGGGCGAGGTTCAACCAGGAATAACACGAATAAAATTGCCAGGATGCTGCTGCCGATGGGCAGGATGCCCCACAGCAATCCTTCCCACGGGGCCGGTATGGCGTCGGAGGGAATGGTGCGCGCGGGAAGAGCGTCATCCTTGGACCACACGGTGATGGCGCCGGACTCATAGCTCTCTACTTGACGCCACCCGCCGAAGACGAGGAGCGGCTCATAGAACGGATCGTGCACGAAAATAAATTTCAGGCCATAGTGATTGGCATGCTGCAGCATGGCGCGAAGCGAATCCATGCCGGCGACTCCGAAGAACTTCGCACTGGTCAATTGGGCGGCGCCGTAACGGGTCATTTCGGGCAGCAGGCGGGCCGAGTTGTACTCGCCATCGATGCTGTTGGCATTTGCATAGGTCGAAACCTTCGAGAGAGCGTTGCCAAATCCGAGGGTGAGATAACGGTATTGATCGTGGCCGTCGCGATTCAGGAAAGAGATGACCGAATCGACACTGAGGGAACTGGAGGTGCGAAACGGGCTCCAGGTCAGCCAGCCCACCGCCAGGGCGAGGCTGGCCACGGCGGCTGTACTCACGCCGATCGCGCCCCATCGTGGCGAACGGTCGATCAGCTGCGCCACTAATAATCCCACAATCGGCAGGGCCAGCACCGTCGCCCACAAGGTGAAGCGCTCATAGGTCAGAATTTCGAAGGCCCGGCCGAAGATCCAGCGCGGAACCGGCGTTGTGCCACCCAGCGCAATCAGGAACGTAACCCAGAACGCAAGCAGCAGAATTCGCAGCCGAGGATTCGATGCGCCCTTGATGACGACAAAGGGCAATGCCAGAATCAAGGCACCGTACGGGATGACGAAGTAATTCATTCCGTATACCCAATTCATCAGGAGGTTCGAACGGCTGGCATGCGGAATGGGCATCTGCTCGATGGGATGGCGGAGGATCGCAATCCAGTAAGGCAACAGGACGATGCCCACGCCCACGGCTGCAATGGCAGCGAATACGAAAGCGCGCCCGATGATGGCCGCGCCGGATTGGTCGCTCTTGCGAGCGTCGTACCAGGCCAGCCACAAGACCGGTAAGGCAAACAGAACGGAGCCGAAGATGAGGGTGACGTGATGGGCCGATGCGGCGGCCAGGGTGAGAGCAATCCCTTTCAGCAAGGCCCGCCAACTGGCCGATCGGCACCACGAATATAAGTAAGGCAGACTCAGAAAATACAAAGGCGCTGACATGGTGGTGGGCAACTGCCCTGCCGAATAGACAAGAAATGCGATGCTGCCGGCAAACACAGCCAGCACCCCGGCGTAGCTGGCTGCGCGGTCATCCACCCAAAGCTGTGCGAACCGGTAGGCGCCCACCGCCAGCAGGACCACAGCGGCCAACTGCACCAGCATGAAGCCCTCGGTGAGCCCCACGATATTTGAGAGCAGCGCAATCCATTGATGAGTCAGCGGAGGATAGGTGGTTTGGGAGAAGCCGCCAAACCACTTTTCATTCCAGGGATTGAACCAGTGATGAGCATAGTGCGAGGCAAAAAAGATGTGTAAGTTGGCGTCATAGGACGTAGTCGCCGGCAACTCCATCACCAGCAATGGCCCGTGAATCGCGAGTACCAGCAAGATGATCGCGGCAACCGGGATAGGGCGCCGCCAAATGCTGTTGGCCGTCGGGAGGGCAAACGTTTCTTGGTGGTCTCTCATTGAATCGGGGTCTTCGAATTGCAGCCTACTTCCCGAATCCGGGCAGTCGAATCGCAGCTTTTGATTCCCGGACGCCGGCCAAGGTTGGCAGCTATTTTAGGGGTGTGGACCTCGGCGTGCAAAGGGGCCGCAACCATAGCGGGAGTTTCCTGCATCTGAGCGGACGAACGGAAGGGAGTGTGCCCTTCTGTCACCAGCCGGGTTGGCAGCCAGAGAAGTGGGAGGGGACGGGTGCAATCAGGGTTCAGGGGATGGGTGCGGCTTGCAGTCCTGCTGGTCGCGACTGCGGCCGCTGCCCAGACCTTCGATGTGAACGGCCAAGCTTCTCCGAATGCGCCCGCGCCCGCGAAAAAGCGAGGCCCGCAGACCAATAACAATAATAAGCCGCCGAACCGGAACGAGACCGGGATGGGCTGGGGCGCGAGCATCGAGGTGGCGCGCGAAGCGCGAGCCGCGCAGACCGCGCTCGAGCACGGCGACGCAGGCGATGCAGCGGTGCACGCCCAGCGCGCGGTGAAGGCCGCTCCCCAGAATCCTGATCTCTGGTTTACCCTGGCTTACGCCGCCCGCCTGAGCGGACAGTATTCCCTGTCCGTCGATGCCTATCATCGCGGTCTCGCTTTGCAGCCATCTTCGGTGGAGGGACTCTCCGGTCTGGCGCAAACCTACGCCCGCATGGGACGCAGCGAAGACGCGCAGAAGACGCTGGACGAGGTTTTGGCGGCCAATCCCAGAAGCGATGTGGATCTTCAACTGGCGGGCGAATTGCTTCTGTCCACCGATCCGAAGCGGGCTCTCGACTATCTGCGACGCTCGGAAGCCGTAAAGGCGACACCGCGAACCGAACTTCTGCTGGCTCGCGCCTATGAGCGAACCGGGGATGGCGAGTCGGCGCACAACATGCTGGAAAGAGCGCGCCGCTCGGCTCCCACCAATCCCGAAGTGGTACGAGCGGTTGCGTCTTATTACCGCGATACCGGTCAATATCAAGAGGCCGTCCACGCCCTGGAAGATTTGCATTCGAAAGACGCGAGCACGCTTGCAGAATTGGGATATTCCTATGCGCTGGCCGGGAACGCACCCGCGGCTGCCGAGAATTACAGCTTGGCGGCAAGCCGAGCGCCGAAGGACATTGAGATCCAACTCAATGCCGCGCAAGCCATGCTCAATGCGGGGGACTTCGACAAGGCCACAACTTTTCTGAATCAAGCCAATACGCTGAATCCCGAGCATTACCGGGTGTTTGCCCTGCGGGGCAGGCTCGATGCGGACCAGCGGCGGCCCGAGGATGCAATTCAGCAATACGAGAGGGCGCTGCAGCACCTGCCGGAAGGTGTGCCGGAGGGGGTTCTCTATCCGATCTCGTTACGCGTGGATCTAGCTCAGATTTACCGCGACGCCGGAGACGATGCGAACGCCGAGCGGGTCACCAAAGACGCGGTCCAGGAGATTAGCGGCATTGATGTGCCGGGCGCTGCCCGGCCCGAGTTTTTGCGGCTGCGAGCCGCCACCGAAGTGGCCCAGGGGAAGGTCGATGCTGCCGAAAAAGACTTAAAACAGGCCATCCAGTTGGAGCCTCGCAACGCCGTATTGCTTCTCAACTACGCGAATCTTCTCTGGAAGACGGACCGACAGGCGGAAGCCCGGAAGACCTATCAGGAGGCGTTGGCAATCGATCCGTCGAGCGCCAGCGCATTGGGCTCGCTGGGCTTCGTGTCGCGCGAGATGGGCGACGACGCCGCCGCCCGAAACTACTTCCTCGAATTAGAGAAGAAGCATCCGGGCGACTATGTACCCTATTTAGCCTTGGGTGATTTGTATAGCTCGACCCGACAATTTCCGGAAGCGCAACAGAGTTACGAAGAGGCTTTCAAAAGGTCGCCGGGCAATGCCCTGATTGTTTCCGGGGCGATGAACGCGGCGCTCGAAGCCCACCAGCCCGCGCAAGCCAAGCAATGGCTGGCGCGAGCTTCGGAGGCGGTGCGACAAAATCCGCAAGTTATGCGCGAGCATGAGCGGTATCTGACGATGACCGGGAACTACGCCGAATCGGCAGATCTCGGCTATCAGGTGATTGCCAAGCTCCCGAACGATCGCGAAGCGGTCGACTATCTGGCCTATGATCTTCTGTTCCTCAAGCGACTCGACGAAGCGATGAAGATCGCAGAGCACTATCAGCCGATTCTGAAGGATGATCGCGACCTGTATCTGATTGCCGGGTACGTGGACGCGGACGATAACGAGAAGGAGGCGGCGGTCGACCAGTTCACGCGCGCCCTGGCGATTGATCCCCAGATGGCCGTGGGTTATATGAATCGGGGATATGTTTACAACGACATGCGCCTGGCCACCAAGGCCGAGCAGGATTTCCGCAAGGCGTTGGCGCTGAATCCACAGTACGGCGAGGCGCACCTCGGATTAGCCTACGCCCTGCTCCAATTGCGGCGTTCCACGGCAGCGTTGAAAGAGGCCGAAATTGCAGGCCGTCTGCTTCCTGAGTCGGAGAGTCTGCATCTTGTCAAAGCCGAGGGCTACCGCCAGCGGGCCATGCTGACGCACGCAGAAGGCGAATATAGGTTGGCTTTGAAGTTGAATCCGAATGCTCCGGTGACCTACATTGCCCTGGCGGACGTGCAGTTCCGGCAGCATAAATATGAAAAGTCAGCCGACACTTTGCATAGCGCACTCGGGGTCGCGCCGAACGATCCGATGATCCTGGCGCAACTGGGAAGATCCTATGCCCAGCTCCGCCAGCCGTCCGAGGCGATGCAGGCGATTGAAGCTGCGGAGCGGGCCGGCGGGAAGGATTACAAAGTCCTGCTGGTCACGGCGGACGATCTGCGCCTGCTGGGGCATCGCGATCAGGCCATGACCAGATACGAACGGGCAATGGAGAGTTCCGATGAAAATCGGCTCCAAGTCCGACTCGCCTTGGCTCGACTGTTTGCCGAAGAAGGACACCACGCCGAAGCCCAACAACAAGTGGCGCTCGGCTTTGCCGAGGCGAGAGTCGCGGCCACCGATGTGACTTCCGCCGAAGACTATCTGAACGCAGCTGACGTTCTGATGAGCATCCACGAGTATCCGCTGGCGCAGCGCATGTATGGTCGCGCGCAGGCGCTGGGCGCCGATGACACGACGGTGGCGGTGGGTATGGCAAATGCGTCGTTGGCCCTGGGAGACACGCGTAGTGCTCAGTTGCAGCTGTCCAGCCTGGGCGACGATGCGGAGCGCAAGAACAACTATGAGTTTCTCGTTGCCCAGGGCAACCTCTACCGGCAAATGGGCGAGGTGGATCGCGCGCTGGAGAATTTCGTCCATGCCAACCAACTCGATCCCCAGGACCAAGCGACGCGCGCCACGGAGATGGAACTGGCCGAAGAAGCGGGCCGTCCCATCCGCGATCGACTGGGCTTGGGTTCTGATGTGCGTGTCAATCCTGTGTTTGAAGATGAAAACATCTATCAAATGGACGCTCGTCTGCTCGGCGTGCAAAACAACGGAGCCTTATTACCACCCCCGCGGCGTACGATCGAGACCTTTGCCGATTCGCGCTTTCAATTCCGTCCGGATTCGCTTCCTCCGATTCAAGGTTTTATCGCCGAGCGCAATGCTGAGGGTGCCCTGTCGTTTCCCAGCCAGCTGCTGATTCAGGATCGCAATACCTTCGACACCATCTTTAATATTTCCGTGGCGCCGATGGTGCGACTGGGCAGCATTCGGCTGAACTTCATGCCGGGCATACAGTACACAGTCCGCCGCGACACGCTTTCCCCCCAGTTCATGAACCAGAATCTGTTTCGCCAGTTCGTCTATGTCTCCAGCAGCTCGATCGGCAATTGGCTCTCGTTTTCCGGAGATTTGATTCGGGAGGCGGGTCCATTCACGGACGAGAATCTGCACTCGCGGGACTTTTCCGGTGCAGTCGATTTTCGCCTGGGCCGACCCTGGAGCCGGAGCGCCCTGTTGACCGGCTATAGCGGGCGCGACCTGCTGTTCGGACCCGCCGTATACGAGTATTACCAGACTGTTTCCTATGCCGGACTGCAACGTGGGTTCGGTTCCCGCATCCGCGCATCGGCGGTGGCGGAGTTTCTGCGGGCCTGGCGGGTGCAAGGCAATTCATATGCAATCGCGCAAACTCTTCGTCCGCGCTTTGGCTTAGACGCGCAATTTCGGGAGCACTGGACGGTATCCGCCTCCGGTGCGTGGTCTTCCGGGCGCAGCTTTCACGCTTACGACAATGTAACGTCGAGCGTTCTGTTCACCTATACGCACGAGCGGAACTTGAACCGGAGCCTAGGTTCGGAGACGGCGTCGCTTGCTTATCCCTTGCGATTTTCGTTCGGATTAGAACAGCAGAGCTTTTACGATTTTCCCGGTCACGGTGGCAACAAATTCGTTCCGGCTGCGCAGTTCACTTTTTGACGCATTGGTCTCGGCTGGCCCCAACTGCCTGAAGACCGCAAGTCCCTATGACGACACCTTCAGAAACGCAAGTGGCGACAAGGCTGGAGCACCTCGGCGGCTTGCGGGAGCGGGTCGTGCGGGGCAGTGCCATTTTGCTGTTCAGCACGGGACTGGTGGCCATCACCAATCTGCTCTACAACATCTTGATCGCACGGATGTTAGGAGCGGCGGGCTTCGGCGATGCCTCGGCGTTATATACGCTGCTCATGTTGCTGTCGGCCGTTACCTTATCGTTCCAGATAGTAACCTCAAAATTTATCGCTCGGAGTTCAGAGATTCTGGTACGAGCGCAAATCTACGCCAGCATGCTGCGCCGGGCCTGGCAGGTGGGCTTGGGGATTGCCCTACTGCTCGCCGCCGGGGGCACCTATCTCAAATCCTATTTCAATCTGCCGGCTGAGCATGATCTTATGCTGCTGGCAGTCGCGACGGGTGTGTATATACCGCTGGGAGCACGTCGAGGCAGGATGCAGGGCTGTTATGACTTTCGCGCCCTAGCCATCAATGTCGTGGTGGAGGTGGCGGTTAAGCTATGCGGGGCCCTGCTCTTCTTACATTTCGGGATGGGCGTGACCGGTGTGATGACGGCGGTGCTGCTCTCCATCGTTGCCGCATACCTGGCTGGAAGGCCGGGATCCCAGTACCGCGCGAGGTCGGGACTGATCAAAGTCGCGCGCTTTGGTGAAGGTTTGCAGGCCGTACTGTACTTTGTCGGGCAGGTGATTCTCAGCAACCTCGACATCTTGCTGGTGAAGCATTTCTTCCCGCTTGCGGAAGCGGGGATCTACGCGGCTGTGGCTTTGGTGGGGCGCGTGGTCTTCATGTTGTGCTGGTCGGTTGTCAGCAGCATGTTTCCGGTGTCGGCGAGTAACACGCAGCGCCAAGTGGGGCGCTCGGTGCTGTACACCGGATTGCTGCTGGTGGGGGCGGTCACCTCCATATTCATCGCGGCGGTAGCGCTGGTCCCCGAAGCGGTATGGATCATGCTGCTGGGGAAGGCGTTCCTGCTGGGGACGCCGGGAGCGTTCTCGTCGCTCTTGACGCAGTATGCGCTCATGACCGGCATCTATTCGATTGCGGTAGTCATCATGATGTACGAGATCTCGCGGCGCACGGGCATCGCGGCTTGGGTGCAATTGGGCGCGAGCGTCATGCTGGCCGCAGCCATCTGGCGTTATCACGATTCCTTGTACCAGGTGATTCTGGTGCAGGTGTTCGTGATGGGTGGACTGCTCTTGGTGGTCACGATCCCGCTCCTCCAAAATCAAGATGAAGTAGAACCTCCTCCTACAACTGCCGAACCTCTGAAGCGACTGCGACCCGTGCCGGAGGATGAGATCGTGGCAGAATTCTTGCGGGGTGAGTTTTATCATCCCGAATTTGATCCCTATCGCCGCGACTTTAAGCGTCTTGTGGAACGGGCCGATCTCGATGATCCTCAGGAAAACTTCATCCGACGCGCACTGCTGTTCCGCCGGCGAGGACGGTTGTGGCGTGAACTGCCTCCGGGGATGGAGTGGTGGGAGGTTGAACTGAGTGCGAGCGACTTGTCGCGCCTGCGCTCATTCCCGCGCAACGACTGGAGACGCTTCGCGACCGGCGGGTTCTACCTGGCGGAAATGATTGGCCGCATCCGAGCGGAACTGACTCGCGGGCGGCCCAGTCGGTTCCTGAAAAAGCTCGGGGAAATCGCGACCGATCTCCAGCAGAGCCAGGTACCCAATGCCGTGTTGCTGATTGGCATCGACGGGTACCATCCGCTGACCATCGTGGAGGGAAATCACCGCATGGCAGCGGCCTTGCTGACGATGCCAGAATCGGCGCACCGCCGCTTCCGATTCTATTGCGGTTTGTCTCCCAACATGAACTTGTGTTGTTGGCACAATACCGACCTGCGCAGCCTGTCCCGCTACGCACGGCACACGGTTCGTTATATGTTCCGCGATTTCCTGGTTGCCCGGACGCTGCGGGACAAACGCACCGAGATGGAAGCGTCCTGAAAGCCGACGGTGAAGCTCGCGTATCGGGAGTGCCGACAGAATCGGAGCGAGAGATTCACGGCTGGTGCGACAGCAGGCTGACCGTGCGAGCGTTGTAGCGTTGTCCATCGAATTCGGCCTGAACACTGACGGCGGCGCCTTCTCGCAGAAGACGGAGGCTCGTGTCATCCAGGGAAGCGATGGCGAGCTCGTGAACACTCTGGTCGGAATCGTTCGACAAGGAAAGCACTCGCGAGCGCAAGTCGACGGCCACAACTCGACCCTCAAAGGTGAAAGAATTCCCACGTTCGGCGAGAATCTCAACTCGGTTCGCCGCATTTTGGGCGGGAGAGAACCATACCCGCACCAGCGCGCCCGGAGACAAAGCCTGCGGCGAGGCGGGCTGGCCTTGGTTGACAACGATTGTGCTGGGAGTCATGCGCAGCGCAACACTTTGCGGGCTTAAGGGATCGCGTACGGTGAGCCTCGACTTAGCTGCGTCGTAGCGCAAGACCTGTCCATTCAGCTCTGCTCCGGTGGATGGACCGGTGCGGACCGAGAGCGCGAACAGTTTTCCGCCGTCGATCACGGTGTCGACCGACACCACCGATCCAACGGGAATACCGGCCAGATGCGCATTCGGATTCGCCGGAAGAAGTTGCGTCCGCGGATCGAAATTAATTCGGACGTCACGGCCCCCGAACGGGTGAATCACCAGCTGATCGCGGATCGGATCCAGCTGCTTCAGTACACCGCGCACCAGACCCACCTTGGTGCCGGGCCGGTTGAGCGGAGGAAGATCGTCCGGGTTGGGAGGCGCTTTTTGCGCGCCGGCATTGTCCTGGGAAGCAGGCATGGACGAAGGGGAAGCCGGTGCGGCAGCCTGCGCGCACGCGCCGCGGACGAGCGCGCCGCTGACTAGTAAGATCATCGCCCCGAGGAGTCTTGTCATCGCCAGTTGGATGCTAATCGTACCATCGTGGATGGGGCGTAGGGTATTTACTGTAGTCCAACCGACAATGCCTATAAGACATCATAGTAGCGGCAGGTAATCAATGAGCAAGCTAGCAAGATTCTGTGCCACTGCGACGTTACTGGCGATGCAACTGCTCGCTGGAGGACGCCCCGGGTTCGCGAGCAATCTACAGATCCCCATCCCGCAGCGGGGCGTTTCCACTCCCAGCCAAAAGCTGAACCGCGAGGGTGTTGCCGAGCTCAAGCGCGGGCATCAGAAAAAAGCGAAACAACTCTTCTATCGGGCCTACCTGCTGGATCCGCAAGACCCGTTCACTCTGAATAACTTGGGATATGTCGCTGAATTGGAGGGCGATGCCGACCGAGCCCTGCGTTACTATGCTCTGGCGGCGCGGGAGCATACGGATGCCGTCATTGACCGGTCCAACGAAGCGGCCCTCAAGGGCAAACCCCTGGATGAGGCATTTCGCCAGGTGCAAAATTCTGATCAAGAGCTCAGCCGGCTCAACGAGCGGGCGATTGTGCTGCTTCGCGATGGGCACATTTTTGAAGCCAAGAACCTGCTGCAATCCGCCCTGCCGCGCCATCCCAATGACCCCTTTCTACTCAACAATCTCGGTTATGCCATGGAGAACGTCGGCGATGTTGAGGGAGCGCTGCGATGTTATTCCGAAGCCGCCAGTTTGCAGTCGACCAAGCGGGTCGTGGTGACTCCGCGCGTGAAGTGGCGCGGCCGGCCGGTCAGTGAGGTCGCTCGAGAAAATGCAGTCGCCGTGAGCGAGCAGATCGCCCGGGGCGAGGGAGTTGACGCCACCACCGCCCGGCTTAATCTGCGCGGTGTAGCGGCGCTGAACGACAACAATCCATCGGTCGCGAAAGGGTTTTTCTCACAGGCATATCAACAGGATGCCCGCAACGCCTTCACGCTGAACAATCTGGGCTACATCGCCGAACTAGCGGGTGATCGCGAAAGCGCCGAGATGTATTACGAGGCGGCGCGGGCTGGCCGAGACGCCAATGCCAAAGTGAGCTATTCCACGCGTCGCGACGCTGAGGGACAGAAGATCGACAAACTGGCCGACGATAACCAGCTGGATGTGGAAGCCACGCTGAAGGCGGTTCAACAGATGAAGCGCCGCGAACAGAGACCAATCGAGCTTAAACGTCGCGACGCAGTTCCGGAAAACAGCGAGCTGGAATCGACACCGGTGCCCCCGATCGGGGTGCAGGCTCCGGCACTGCCAACCTTACCGCCCCCGACTTCTCAACAAGAGCGCAACGCCACGCCGAATCCGCAGCCTCCGCAACTGTAGAAGTCCGCTGCGTCTGCTGTTAGGTTTTTACGCCAATGGAAGTGCGAGAACTCACGAGAGTCCTCACCGCTGAGTACGAACGCCCTCGCGGGTTTCAAGCACATTTTTCAAACTTCCAGCCTCTTGCCTGCGACGAAGGAGACATATGGCAAAACATTCGAATCTTGGCGGTACATTTTCCTTTCCTAGTACTTCAATCACCGTAAACCGTATGGGTTATGGCGCCATGCAACTCGCCGGGCAGGACGGCGACAAGCTGGTTTGGGGTTCGCCGCCGTGCGATCGCGGTTCTGCGGGCGGCTGTAGCCGCGGGAGTGAACCACATCGACACCAGCGATTTCTACGGGCCCCACGTAACCAATCAACTCATTAAGCAGGCGCTTCATCCTTATTCTGAAGATCTCGTCATCGTGACAAAAGTGGGCGCGCGCCGCGGCAGTGATGGTTCATGGCCACACGCTCGCTCTCGCCAGGAGATTATCGACGCCGTACACGACAATCTGCGCAACCTCAGCCTGGATACTCTCCAAGTCGTCAATCTCCGGCTGGGCGGCTTTTCTGCTCCTGAAGACGAGCCGTTTGAAGAGCCGCTTTCGGCGCTGGCCGAACTCAAGCAGAAAGGCCTGATTCAGCATATTGGCCTCAGCACGGTCTCGCCCAGTCAGTTGGCAGAGGCGCAGGCAATCACAGAGATTGTCGGCATTCAGAACTTCTATAACTTGGCCCAACGTGGCGACGACGGATTCATTGACGATCTAGCCACGCAGGGTATTGCCTACGTTCCTTACTTTCCACTCGGGGGATTTTCCCCTTTGCAGTCCTCAAGGCTCAACGAAGTAGCTGCGTCCCTCGGAGCGACTCCCATGCAGGTAGCGCTGGCCTGGTTGCTGCAGCGGTCGCCGAATATCCTTCTGATACCCGGCACCTCGTCGGTCCAGCATCTCCGCGAGAATCTTAAGGCGGCAGGATTGGAACTGCCGGGCCAAGCTCTTGCCGACCTCGACAGCGTTGGTGTTGCTGTACAGGAAAGCGATGCACGAGGCTAAACAAGCGCCATAGGTGTCGTCGCAGTAGTTCAACGCACAGGCAGAAGACCGGCGCTCGGCGCTACCGGAACTTCACCGCCCCCCCGTCTGGAACCGAAGCCTTGCGGTATCATTCGAATGCCACAAGGTTACAGGACCGATTTAATGCTTAAGACGCCTTGGTTTTGGGGTACTGTGCGAAGTTTCATTTATTTCGGTTTACTTCTCCCTACGACATTGGTAGCCCAGCGGACGGCTCTGACCATGCCCATGGTGCCGCGATATGAAGACGGAGCCGAATATCGCTGGTTGCACAAGAAAGTTCTCGATTCGCGTCTGCTGGACGACATGGTGAATTTATCGCCCTGGTCGTTCGCCGGCGCGGGAGAGATGACGCTGGTCGAAGTCCGTGCAAGCCTGCCATGGACCATGACCGAGAACACCGCGCCAAATCGCGTGCTGCGGATCCATTCGACTTCCAACATTGCTCAAGTCGATGGCAGCGGCGAGTGGGAAGATCTAGTCGCAACTCGGAAATTCGCCGGCGAGGACTGGGGCAAATTCAATCGCATTTCGCTGTGGGTCTACCCTGATGTCGTCGGAGCACCAGCCATCTCCTGCTCCCTGGTGCTGCACAACGATGGAGTCCACAAGCTGCCCGATCACTACAACGAGGGACGCCACGAGTCGATCATTCTCAAGAACCATACGTGGAATCAGATTGTTTGGGAGATCGCTCCTCTGGACCGCGATCGCGTCACGGCGCTCGAGTTCGCCTACAGCTTGCCCAAGAAGTTGCCGGATCCTGGCGATCGGACAATCCTCGATATCGCCCATCTGGAACTGCAGAACGTGATCGCCGATCACGTCGAAGGTTGGGATGTCGCTCCTGGCAAGATCGCATTCAGCCACAGCGGATACGCGACGGGAAGTTCAAAATCGGCGATTGCGAGTGGTCTGGCAGCATCGCAGTTCTCTCTGATTGACCAACAAACTGGACAAATCGTTCTGACCAAAGCAATCCAGCAAGTGACCACAGCCCTCGGAAAATACCAGGTTCTCGATTTCTCGGAAGTCCGCCAGTCCGGCAGCTACGCGATCCACGCTGGGGACATTCTAACTCGCCCCTTCCCCATCGGCGGGGACGCATGGAAGAGCAGCATCTGGAAGGCGATCAATTTCATGTACAGCGAGCGTTGTGGTACGGAGGTTCCGGGTATCCACGGCAGATGTCACCAGGACATCTACACCTCGCACGGCGACCAGCGAATCGTTGTAAACGGGGGATATCACGATGCGGGAGACTTGAGCGCGACGGGCCATACCCCGGCGATGGCATATGCAGCGTTCTCCATGGCCGAGAGTCTGAAGCGTCAAGGTGAAGATCCCGACCTCGCCGATCGTCTGCTGGAGGAAGCCCGATGGGGCTTGAACTGGGTTCTGAAAACGCGGTTTGGCGATGGTTATCGGAGCACTGGTCAACTGGTGAGTTACTGGACAGACGGAATCATGGGTACGGCGGATGATCGTCATGGTGAGGCGGTAAATAATCCGGAATGGAACTTCCGCGTAAGCGCGCTGGAGGCGCTGGCGTCACGGGTATTGAACGGGAGCGATCCGGAACTTGCGAGTCGCAGCCTGGTTGTTGCCGAGGAGGATTGGAAGTATGCGGTAGAAGGGCTGAAAATGGCGGGTCCGCTTCCAGAAGTCTACGGCGCATCGGACGAGCTGGAGCGGATTTCTTTTGGCGTAGTTGCATCCGTCGAACTTTTCGAAGCGACCGGGGATCGACAGTACGAAGATGAAGCCGTTGCTCTTGGAGCATTGGTGCTGGCATCTCAGGAGCGCAACCTTCAGCCTTGGACCACTCCCCTCACCGGATATTTCTACACTGGGCCGAAGCGTGAAAATCTGTTTCATCGTTTCCACGTGGGGCAGGAGCAGGAGCCGATTGTTGCCCTAACCAAGTTGTGCGAGACCTTTCCGGACCACGCCGATTGGATGAAGTGGTACTCCGCTGTTGTCCTCCATTCGGAGTACTACCTTAAGCCGGTATCTGCTTTTGATCTGCCTTATGGAGTCCTGCCCGCCGGAGTCTATCGTGAAAGTGAAGCGCGGCTCATCCCTGAAGCGAAGAATTGGACTCCTCTTCGTGCCGCCGATCGCGACGCTTATATCGAGCAGGTCCATCGCGGAGTTCGCCTCGGTGACGATTCGTACCTCCGCCGTTTTCCGGTTTGGTTCGACTTTCGCGGCAATTCCAGCGTTCTGCTGTCTCAGGCCAAGGCGCTATCTGCGGCCGCGAAGCTGCGTCGAGATCTGGCTGCCGAAGACTTGGCCCAGAGGCAAGCGCAGTGGCTGGTTGGCAGAAATCCCTTCTCGTCAAGTCTGATGTACGGCGAGGGCTACGACTGGACACCTCTTTATAGCGTTCGCTCGGGCCAGATGGTGGGCGCACTTCCGGTGGGCATCGAGACTAAGGGCGATAACGATGCTCCCTACTGGCCGACGCAGATCTGCTGGACTTATAAGGAGGTCTGGACCGCTCCGGTTGGACAATGGATCTGGCTGATGGACGACCTCAGCATTCCTGCCACCGTTCGAGGCCTGGTCGATCCGTCACGCCGTGAACCGATCGAATTCCGCGAAGAGCAAAGCGGGCAGTTGATCTCGGTGCCCAGCCCGGCAGGAAGTGAATTCAGCACCCATCTGCCTGAGGGGCGTTACGTGATTCAACACGGATCTGACCACACCAGTCTCGCTGTCCTTCCCGGAACCACTTACTCACTGGATCTGCGCGCCAACCAGGTTCTAGATTTCAAGGTTTCCTTCGACGCTACCGAGCACGGTGAAATTGTGATACGTACCCTAGCCAACGGGGCCGGGGATCACACCTTTTCGATTCGGAGCGATAATCTCGCAATGTCGGGTGCGATGACGCAGAATGTCCACCTTTCGGGGGGAACTCGAAAAGAAATTGTCTGGTACGCACATGTCGTCTCGACGGAAACACCTTGGGTAGCATTGGTGATTCCGGACGGCGAACTAAGCAAGCGGGCCGAAGTCACCGGAGCCAGCGCCCAGCCGCCAAAGTAGCATTACCTAAAGTTCTCTACCATCATAAGATTCGACTCTGCGAAATCGTCCTGCGTAAAAACAATCGACTTTCCATTGCTGGAGACGCCAATGCCCCACTCTGGTTCTCTCTCCAAAGTCCATACGGGATGAGTCTTGCCGGTAGCGAAACTAAGAAACTGAATCGTCGGGTGTGACAACTTAGAAAATTTTAGGAAATATATTCCCTCTGAACTAAGTGCCCAGTTCGGCCAGTCATCTCCACCCATGTCCAGCACCTGGGTTTCTTCGTGGCCTTGAACCGGCATCCGCCAAACTCCGCCCTCTTCGAATTTGGAATAATAAAGGTAGCGCCCGTCGGTTGATTCGACGGCCGAGATCCCGCCCTGCCGGGTAAGCTGCACTGGAGCACCGCCTTGCAGGGGGATCTTCCAAATCTGGAAAGCGTCCGTGCCTCTTTTCGAAGCGAAATAAAGCCACTTCCCGTCGCGCGACCAACTCGGCGACAGATTATCCGCTCCAGGAATGGTCGGCACAAGATGCGGAACTCCTCCGGGCACCTCGACGATATAGATCTCGCTGTGCTCGTTGGGGTGAAACTCGAATGCGATATAGCGTCCGTTGGGGGACCAACGGGCGCGGCCCGCGGTTCCATGCAAAGACGTAATCTGGTTGCAGTCTCCTTTCTCGATCTCGCAAGTCCACAGGTCCCAAAAGCCTAGCCGGTTCGACTCGAATGCAACCTTCTTTCCATCGGGCGACAATTCGGGACGCATCTTGTCCCCCTTTTCGGAAACGATCGGTAACGGTGCTCGATCGTGGCGTACCGCATCCCGTAGGTCGAGCCTCCAGATGTTGGATTTGAAAACCCCTTGCTCATACACGAGAGTGTGTTTTCCCTTGGTGGGGATGGAAGGCCAAACGGCTTCGCCAACCGGCCCGGCAACCGGGACAGGGACACATCCCGTGGCGGAAACTCTCCACAGACCCGTGGCAACGCCCCGATCCGAGGAAAACACGATTTCACGGCTGTCGGCAGTCCATGCGGGCGATCCCATGATTGGCCGGCGGTCGAAAGTGAGGCGCTTGAGGTTACCGCCGCTCGTCGACATCACATAAATATCATTGCTGACTCCGGCTATCGTGGAACGAATGAACGCGAGTCGCCTGCCGTCAGGAGAAAACATGGGAGAATGGTCAAGGTAGCCTGGCGGCGGGGACGTAATCTCGTGCGTGCTGTAGTCCGCGAGTGACAGGAATAAGATGGAGGACCGGGTTCGATCTCCCGAAGGGCTGGCCACATAAGCAACGTAGTTGCCGTCCGGAGACCAGGACAATCCCCCACCCATCGACGCCGGACCGCGATACAACCGATGCTCCATGCCACCCAAAACAGGGACGGTCAGAATACTAAGAACGCCATCCGAATACCGGCTGAAAGCGATCTGGCGGCTGTCTGGCGACCAGGTCGGGCAGCAGTCGCCCATGTCGCTGGTGAGCTGAACGGTCTTTTCTCCCCCCACGGCTGCTGCATAGATTCCGGTCTTGCTGGCGCCATCACTTTGACGGAATGCGACCAGAGTACCGTCCGGAGAAAAAGCGGGCGTTGCCTGAAATCCATGCTGACCGGTCAAAGGTACGACTTCGATCTTGTCCTGCAGGGGCGCGGGAGCCTTCGGATAAACCAGGGCGACGACAGACGCACAGACAACCGCCAGGCCAAGACTGGCGAATAGCCTGAGTCTTGCGAGATTCCAGCGATCCATGCGGTTGTGAGTGCGATCCTCGGCCCCGGCGCTGGAGCTTGCATCCGCCTGATTGCTTGCGTCAAGCGGAGAGATAAATCGGTACCCGCGTTTGGCGATCGTTTCGATAAAGCGTGGCTTGTCCGCAGAATCGCGCAAGGCTTCCCGCAATCGGGCGACGGCGCTGTTCAATCCGTGATCAAAATCCACAAATGTGTCGGCAGGCCAAAGTTGTTCCCGCAGTTCTTCGCGGGTCACCACTTGCCCCGGCCGCTGCAACAGCAAAGACAAAACACGAAATGGTTGTTCTTGTACTTTGACTTTCCGGCCCTCTTTGCGCAATTCACCTGCCTGAAGGTCGATTTCGAACACGTCAAAGCGAACGACTGCGGGGAATTGAGAGTCTGGCACTGTCTTCACCTTTCCCTTGGACGTTAGTTCACCACCAATGTTAGTGATCGGACTCACGACAACCTCCGGAACAGCGGGTGACCTGCGATGAACCGGCTATGTCCTCATGGACATGCCTGGTTACCCACTCGTGTGGACCTGGTGTGGCCCGTTGCATTGTGAAAAGTCTCGGCTGCCTGAAAGGATGCGTCCGAGCGAGAGAGCAATTCCGCCGACCGCAAGGTTCTCAACAGTTGTTCGTTGTTCAACGGAGAGAGTCCAGGGCTCGAGGGGCATGGGATGAATTTGCGAGTGCTCTTAGCAGTAACGTTGCTGTCATCGATTTGGTTTCACCTTTCCGCCGGGACGACAACAGGCCAGCGTCCCGCGAGCGCTAACGATAGCCACGAGAGGCTTGAACTCGACATTTCCTCGCTCCAGCAGCAGGCCCGAGACGGAGATGCCAAGGCACAATACAAACTCGGCTGGTCTTACATGACGGGCAGTGGAGTTACAAAGGACTACGAGAAGGCGCTGAATTGGTACAACCATGCAGCGAAACAGGGATCTGCCGACGCACAATTTGTGCTGGGATACATGTATGAACAAGGATTGGGCGTGAAGAAAGACTACGGCCAGGCCTTCCTTTACTATTCGAGCGCAGCCAGACAAGGACACCCCACCGCCCAGAACAATCTGGGTTCAATGTACGAGCGGGGCGAAGGGGTGAGGAAAGATCTTCATGAGGCGGCCGCCTGGTACCAGAAAGCGGCCGATCAAAGGGAGCCTACCGCCCAATGTAATCTGGCTTCGCTGTACCTTCTGGGAAAGGGTACAACCAAAAACGATCAGCAAGCTGCAACCTGGTTCAAAGCCGCAGCCGAACTCGGGTACGCGCCGGCCGAGGAGGATCTCGCCTGGATGTACTACACCGGGACCGGCCTGAAAGTAGACAACCAGCAAGCGGCGCGATGGATGCGGATGGCGGCCGAACAGGGTTACGCGCCCGCTCAGCTCGATCTGGGATACCTTTACGAACAGGGGAAAGGCGTGTCCCTTGATTACTCCGCTGCGTATATGTGGTACAAGGCCGCTGCTGATCGTGGCGAGAAGACGGCCGACGCACAACTTAAGAAACTCTCCGGGCTTCTGACCAGAGCTCAACTGAAACAGGCCAGTGAGGCTGCAGCCCAGCTGACGGGAACGCTGCCCAAGTTCGACCTGGGAAACGGCGTGACCTCGGTGGGTGGCCTGTTTCAGGGGCACTGAGGACAGAGTCAGAGCCAGGTCAAAGCCGGGCGCCATCATTATTTGCCGCGAGGACAGAGCGAACGCGGGCCCCGCTCTGCGTACTGACATTTCCACGCGCGACATTGATAGAATCTGGTGGTCGCAGACTTCCCGCACGCGCACCTGCTTTCGTTGCCTGCTTATTCCGCCGGTGCCGACGAGGCATCATTCGTATTCATGCGTTATTTCGTCATCATGGTTGCTCTCGGATTGACCGCCCTGCGATTGGCCACCGCACCCAATCCCCCCGCCATCCGATTCGAAAACATTACTGCAAAGGCGGGTGTCAACTTCATCACCCGTAATTCGCCGACGCCCAACAAGAATCAGATCGAAACGATGGTCGCAGGAGTTGCCTTGCTCGACTATGACGGCGACGGCTGGCTGGATATTTATCTGGTCAACGGAGCAGCCATTCCCTCCCTGCAGAAGGAATCGCCGGCTTACTGGAACCGTCTCTATCGCAACAATCACGACGGCACGTTCACCGATGTAACCGAGCGCGCCGGAGTCGCGGGAGCGGGCTACGGCATGGGCGTAGCCGTCGGGGACTACGACAACGATGGTAAACCGGACATCTTTCTGGCCAACGTAACCGGCAACCAGCTCTTCCATAACAACGGAGACGGCACGTTTACCGACGTAACCGCCAAGGCAGGTCTCGCTGGCGCCGAGATGGATGGCAAAAAGATGTGGTCCGTCGGCGCAGGCTGGTTCGATTACAACAACGACGGCAAGTTGGATTTATTTGTGGTCAACTACTGCGTTTGGGAAGTCAACAAGGATCCCTACTGTCACGTGAAAGGCGGAGTTCGCGGTTACTGCCATCCTAAGCTTTACGCGTCGCTGCACAACTCCCTGTACCGCAACAATGGAGACGGCACGTTCACCGATGTCTCCAATGAAACGGGAATCTCGGCGCACATGGGCAAAGGGATGAGCGTATCGTTTGCCGATTACGACGGCGATGGCTTCCTCGACGCGTTCGTGGCGAACGATACGACGCCGGGGTTCCTCTTTCACAATCTGGGCGGAAAGAAGTTTGAAGAAGTCGGCACGCAAGTGGGAGTAGCGTATGCTCCCGACGGTGCGGCTTTATCTGGGATGGGCTCTGATTTTAAGGATGTCAACAACGATGGCCGCCCCGACATATGGTACACCGCAGTGGAACACGAGACCTTTCCCCTTCTCATCAATCAAGGCAATGGGGAATTCGACGATCTCACGCATGCGAGCGGACTGCAGGCCACAAAAGAAATGTCGGGCTGGGGTAACGGCATTGTTGACTTCGACAATGACGGGTGGAAAGACCTGTTCGTCGCGCGCGCTAATGTACTCGATAACATCAGCGAACTGGGCAATCGCAAATATCCCGAGCCAAATTCCCTGTTTCGCAATCTGGGCAACGGCAAGTTCGCTGAAGTTGGCCCGTCAGCCGGACCGGACTTCCAGGAAGAGGCCGCACATCGTGGTGTCGCCTTTGGGGACCTTTTTAACGACGGTCGCATGGACGCGGTAGTCACCGTTCTTGGCGGGACGGTTGAAATTCTGCGCAACCTCTCCGAAACCGGCAATCACTGGATTCTCCTCAAGCTCGTAGGAACAAAAAGCAATCGGATGGGTATCGGCGCACAAATTCACATCACGACCGAAGATGGCGCTTCCCAATGGAACGAGGTAACGACGGCAGTCGGATACACTGCGTCCAGCGACAGCCGAGTACACTTCGGCCTGGGAAAGAACCGACTCATCAAGGACGTGGAAATTCGCTGGCCGAGCGGCATCAAACAAGTGTTGCACGAGGTTGCTTCCGATCAGATTCTCACTGTCGAAGAACCTCAGCGGTGATTCAGCAGCGTTGATTCAGTTCGCAGATAGGAACGCGATTATTCCGATTTTTCTGTCCCTGCTCCGGAGCGGAGGGTTTCATGAATGGCAAACTCCTTCTGCGCTTCCTCCTTGTGCCCGGATCGCTCCAGCGCTGTACCTAGCGAGTGGTGGACCTCGGGATTCGCAGGCATCAGGCGCTCCGCGGTCCGCAAGGGCGGAATTGCTTCCTCGTATTTCTTGAGATTCACAAGGCAAAACCCCCAACCCAAGTAGGCCTCCGCAAGGTTTGGGTCGAGCTTGACTGCCTGGGTATAGCGGGAGATCGCCTCATCCCACTTTTGATCACGCCGGTCGAGTTCTCCCAAAATGTAGATCGCCCCAGCGTTGTTGGGATCGATTTGAATCTCCTTCAAGAGTTCCTGTTTCGCACGTTCCATGGCATCTGGCCCCGCATTGGGTTGCGAAAGAAGGAGCCTTCCCAGCAGAAAGTGGATACCGGGAGTATTCGGTTCCTTTTGAATCATCCATTCATATTCCATCTGCGCGGGCTCCCACTTTCCCTGCATTTCGAGGGCTTCGGCGTTGAGCTTATGAGCGGCAAGGGATTGAGGAGCCGTTCGGCCAAGATCTTGCGCGGTCCTGGTTGAGAGATCCGAGTAGGCATGAACGATGACAAAAAGAACGTCGGGGTCGTGCGGAAACTGCCGATACAGGGCATGGATAAAGTCCAGCGTCGAGTCGCGATCGTCCACCGCCAAAGAACACCGCACTCCCACCACACCAACCTCTTTCTTGGTGGCGGAATCCATCTGGCTGGACATGGCATGCTTGAGGGCAGAAATATTCTCGCGGCAGTGTCCTTGCTCAGCGAGGCTGAGCGCCTTCTCAGGAGATAACGCAGACTGAGGTGCTGGAGCGCTTTTCGCTTGCTGACCCAGTGCGATCGAAGCGGACCACAAATAGCCAGCTAACACCAAAATGAAGGTTGTCTTCCCCCGAAATATACCCATTTCGAATTGAGCTTGCGAGGATTCCCTCTCCGAGAAATCGCGCACAAAGAAAAATGATGCAGGCGTAATTAACGCCTGCATCAGCATTATATGGGTTCTGGCTCAATAATAGAGCTTCAGCGCCAACTGTATGTTCCTGGAAGGCTGGGAGCTGGTAATTTGTCCCATCGTGGATCCCAAACCCATATTCGGTGCATTGAATTGGACATGGTTGAAAGCATTGATGAAGTCGGATCGGAACTGCAACCGGAATCGGTCGCCCATCGGGAAGTCCTTATGCAAACTCAGGTCGACGTCGCTGTAATGAGGCGAACGCAGATCTCCGAGTTGCGGCGAGCAATCGCCGAACGTTCCAATTCCTGGTTGCGTGATTTGTCCGCTATTGACGAACCACTGCCGACCAACTCCTGGCAAGAACGTGTTCGAAATAGACGGAACGCCGCTGCAGTCAGGTCGAATTCCTCGGCTGTAGGTACCAGACTCGTCCACGGCTCCTCCCGGGGGCATTGGCCAGCCGGTGCGGAAGGAGACGATGGGGCTGAGCTCCCAGTTGCCGATCACTCCATTGAGTGCCCGGTTGGCGTTATTCCCCAACATCTTGCCGCGGCCAAAAGGAAGGTCATAAATGGCATAGGCTGAAATGACGTGAGTGGAATCGTAGTAACACGGCGCATACTCCGCTTTCTGGTCGTAGACGTTCTGCCAGTATGCTGAGGCACTAAGAGCATTGACCCACGCACCATAATAACCAGTGCTATCGGACATGCACCTGGAGAAGGTATACGCGACCTGATACTGCAAGCCGTGAGTCATCTGCTTCTGCACCACGGCTTGTAATGAGTTGTATCTCATGGTGCCGTTGGACTTGGTGCCGGAAACCAGCGCGCCCTGAGTGTCTGACGTCGGAGTGCCCCCGCCGAGGACGCTGTAGAGCCCTGGGTTAGCGGAAAAATACGGGCTGGGCGCGGTGCAAGGCGGAGTAGCGCAAGACGAATTTGGCAGCAGCACTCTCTGCGCATAGTCGAATGGCACCATCAAGTGAACTCCACGCTGCCCTACGTATCCGACTTGAAGGGTGGTGTTGCCAGCAAATTGGTGCTGGACGGTGACGTTCCATTCATCCGCGACCGCGGGCTGAACCTTGGGATCCCAGACTCGGAGCAGGGCCCCTGAGTAGCAGGCGTACCCCGACGAGGCTGCGCACGATGCTGACGTTCCACTCCCTACAATTCCATCCGTGGTGTTAGTGGGAGGAAGTAAAGCACCGGACGCAGTGGTCGAATTAATTTCCGCCGGAGTAAATGGCGGATTCAACGTCAGGCGGAGGTTCGTGCCAGTTCCCTCCATGTAGGAGGAGATGGTGAACGCGCCGCGGATTACGGTTTTGTCGCCCAATGCCGCAGGAGTCCACGCGAAACCAATGCGAGGCTGGAAGTCTTTGCCTCCCCAAGTTCCGTCGTAGAGGCCGCGGCTGGCTCCGTTCTGACCAGCGAGGTCGATGTTGCCGGTAGCAAAGTTGTAATTCGCCTGCTGATTGTTGGCTTCTACCCAGGGGCTGTGCGCATCGTAGCGCAGGCCGAGGTTTAGAGTGAGGCGATCGGTGAAGCGCCAGGTGTCTTGCGCATAGATGCCGATCACGTTGCTGGCCTGCTGCCAGGTCTTTCCCGTGCTGACGCCGCGGCCGAATGAGTCGTCGAGGCCCAGCACAAAATCCGCGCCACCGTCACCGCCAGCACCTCCAATCCCGGAACTGGTGAATTGTCCGTTGAAGTTCAAGAGGCCCAGTTGTCCGTTGTTGCCCGCGTAGAACGTATTGATGATCTGACGCCAGTATTGACCTCCGAATTTGAAGTTATGGCGCCCGTGATTCCAACTCAGTCCATCCTCGGCCTGCCACACGTGGTCATCGAAGTTCTCGGTGGTCTCTGCGGAGCCGAGGTTGGTAAGTGCGGAATTTTCGAAGTTAATCGCGAGCAAGCCGGGGAGAGTTCCTGGGTTGCCACTGCCGATGCCCAGCGTGTTGCCGAACTGCCCGACGCTGGATGCCCAGCCTGTCCCATTATTCACCGTGACATGGCTCCAACCGAAGCGGGCGTCATTCACAAGGTTGTTTCCGATCGTGCGGCTCCAGTCACCGACGGTGTTGTAAATCGGCGTGGTTGCAATGGAGTTGGACAACAGTTCCTGTGAATTGTTCGACGGGTTGTTCTGATAAGCCCGAGTAAAGCGGTACGAAAAACTGTCCTTTTGCGTAGCCTTAAAGTCGATCTTCAAGTCGCCCTGATCTACGTTGAAAGCAGAATTACTGACATTCACCGCGTTATTTTGGAGGTTGCCGTTGACCACCTGAGGATAGAGCGAAGATGCGAACAAGGCGCTCGCCACCGGGCTGATCATCGCAGCAGGAATTACGTTGTTCTTGAAGGGAAGGCGTGTCGCTGCAGTAGTCGACGAAGGAGTACAGGGTGCCGTCAAGGATGCGCACGGGCTGTATATCTGGTGAATGACGTTCCCATTCGAATCCCTATCTGTGCACACGCCAGTCGTCGAATCGAAGCCGCCCGTACAGAGGGCACCAAAATTCCCGCCTCGCTCGGCTGTCGTAAACATCGTGTTCGCACCCGCCGAACTCGGGATGTCAAACCGCTGCGCCTGGTAATCAGCGAAGAAGAACAGTTTGTTCTTGAGAACAGGTCCCCCCAAGGTCCCGCCGAACATGTTCCAGCGGATCTTCGCTTTAGGAAGGGCCGGGTACTGCAAATTGTTCGACCAGCTGTTGGCATTGAGAACGTCGTTGCGGAAAAACTCCCAAACATCGCCGTGGTAGGCATTCGTACCTGATTTGATCGTCGCGTTGACGATTCCGCCTTCAAAATTCCCGAATTCTGCCGGGGCATTATTCGTGATTAGGTTGAACTCCTCGATCGCATCTGGAGCAGGCGTATAACCCAGCAGGTTGTCCGATACCTGATTGTTGTCCATGCCGTCGAGCAAGAAGTTGTTGGCCTGCTCGCGATTGCCGTTGATCAGCGGACGGCCACCGTAACCACCGGTATTGTTGCCGTTATTGAAGCTGCTCGGATCGGTCGAAACCGCGCCCGGCGCAAGCAGAGTCAGTTGCACGTAATTGCGCGAGGCGAGTGGAAGATTGTCATTCGTGGCAGCATTGATGATGGTGTCGACCTGCGTGACGTCGGTTTTCAGGACGGGCGCCGCACTGGTCACTTCCACAGTTTCACTCGTCTGCCCGACTCTCATCGTGGTGTCGACACGGGCGACTTGATTCAAGGTGAGGATGAATGGAGGATGCGAGGCCACCGCAAAGCCGGCCTTTTCGACTTTGAGGCCATACGTGCCAACCGGGAGTTGCGCGATTCGATAGAGCCCAGATTCATTCGTTGTCGCGGTGTAAGTGACACCACGCTCCTCTGAAGTTGCCGTAACTTTGGCTCCGGCTACAGCGGCACCACTTTGATCGGTGATTTCGCCGGTGATGGAAGCCGTCACTTCCTGGCTCCAGCCGTAATGGAATGCCCCGGTTACCGTTACGAATAGAAGGAGTGAGCAGCAAAGCGCAGTGGACCGTCTCATCACAAGCCTCCTCAGATCAGAAACAAAAATAACAATAAACAATGACGGACATTGCTATATAGCGGGTGACCGTTTCTCGTCAAGAGAAAAATAAAAGAAATTGAAAAAATTCAATATGGTTGTATTATCGCCGGGAGCGAATAGAGTCCCCGTGACTGCCTCTGCTGTGGGGCAAGCGAGCGCTCAGGGCGTGCCACAGTGGCCCGGTGTAACGCTAATACACTGGCGCACAATGATTTACACAGCGTGCCGTATTCATCCAGAAACCGAATGAGGAAACGCCACCGGCGGTGGAAATTCGCTGCTCCTCGTCTAGCCGGAAGAGGCATTCCGTAAGCGGTAATACGATTTAGTATTGGAGCTCTAGAGCACTTCGTAGTAAGGTGCCCCTGCGTAGGAGAACGTTTGGATGCCACACATCCGGAATAACGGGCTGCCCGTGTACCAGCGGATCCAGTCATCGATTGTTAAACGGCTCGAAAGGGGCCTTCTGAAGCCCGGTGATCTCGTAGACTCCGAGCGGGAACTAGCGCGTATTCACGGCGTTAGTCTCATGACCGCACGCCAGGCGCTCACCGGTCTCGAACGCGAGGGTTTGGTGGTCCGGCGTCGCGGTGCGGGTACATTCGTCGCACCGCCCAAGATCCATTTCAACAAACTGATGAGCTATACGGAGGAGATGTCACGCCGTGGTCTGGCCGTTTCTTCCAAGCTGCTTTCTCTTGGAGTCATTCAGACCGAAACGGAGATTGCAGCCCGTCTGTCACTGCCGTTCACGAGCCGCCTGGTTAAAGTCGAGCGCCTGAGGCTCGGCGAGGATGAACCATTTGCCATCGAAACCTGCTATTTATCGGCTGACGAGTTCGGTGATCTGACTCGGGCCAGGCTGGACCGCGCGTCGTTGTTTTCTGTGCTGGAGCGCGACCACGGACTTCAGATCGGCCACGCTGACGAAGAAATCGACGCTACCGCCGCCGATGCACACACCGCCCGGCTTCTCGGTATTCCGGTAGGCGCTGCCGTACTGCGAATCCGGCAAGAGATTTTTTCCACCAAGGCAAAACCCACGATTTACGTGCTAGGCCTTTACCGATCAGACCGCCACAAGCTGTTTATCCGCAGGTTCCGATAGCGGCACTTCTTCAAGAATCGCCTAAACAAACGAGACCTCATGGCGATTCCAGGTGTACCCGCCCCGCGATGCGTATTTCCGGAATCACGAATTCGGTGAATCCGTCGTGTTTTACGGGCTCAAGAGACTCGCAACACCCATGTTCGGGCGTCTCGTAACGGATCATCGTAAACGATCCCTTGACTTGCACCTGCAAACGAAGCGGCTCTCCGGCATAATTCACCAATTCCAGCAGAGTCATCCTGGCACCGCGGTCTTGGTAAGGCACAGCGATGGTAGTCAGTCCATTCCAAAGGCTTAGCAGCGCATTCTGCTTGCCCAGAAGCCGACGAATATCCTGTGCGAAAGTCTCCGGATCCGAGACAGGCTCTCGGAGTTCGAGTACCTTTCCGCTTCCCACTGCGTACGAAGTTGTGTGTTCGTTCAGTTGGACTGGTTGACTACTCTGCCATGGATACGTGCCGTGCCCGTCCACCACCACGACGGTTGCAGCGGCGCTCGCCAAATTGTTGATCCGTTCCGCAGTCTCGGCGTTGAGTTTTGCGAACACGATCACAATATCGAAGCCCTTGAGTTCCTCTGTCTTCAAGTCCACGGCGATAAATGCCTGGAATGGAATATTGTGGCGACTCAGCAGATTCGTAACTTCATCACTTGTATCAAGCTGATCAACGATCACCGCCACGTTGGCGGCTGGTTCCAATCGCCCCGCACTCGTATGGGCAGAAAACCTCAACGTCGAGCGCACTTGATTCCACAGCGCCCAAGCCTCGCCATCACGCTGGTTCAGGCCCTCCTGCAGATGTTCATCCGGCTGTAGAACCAAATCAGCATGAAATGCGCCGGCCTCGGCGACAGCCAAGGAATAATCATCAGCCGTCAAGATTGTTTGATCGGCCCATGAAAACGTATAGAGCGGAATCTGCGGACGGCGAGACCGCTGCTCGATTTTGATTAATGCAAGATTCGTATCAATCCATGGTTGCGCGGTCGGGCTTGACACTTCGAGCACTGAGTCGCGCTTGATGATGAGGCTGCCCCTCATCTTAGGCTGCTTGCCACTGGGGCTGAGCAGCAAAACTCGCAGTTTCGGGTACGCCGATCGCAAGCTGGCAATGGATTTCTCCGTTTCCGCGCTCTCTGCTTCGGGAACCTTCAGAATAATTCCTACGCAGCTGTTTTCCGCGCATTTTTTTGCTGCGGAGGTCGCCTGGTTCAGCGGGGTCTCAACATATACCCGATATCCCTGTCTGCGCGCCGTCGCCAACAGCGCCCTAGGTGCGCCGCGTTCCCAAGCAAGAACGATCTCGTTCACTCCGAGCGAACTCGCCGGAGGTAACGTAGGGCCGTTCCATTGCACAAACACCGTACTCCATGCAGAGGGAGAACATATGGCGCAAAGGCACAATAGAACCATGTTCCTAAAACTCATGCGATCCGTTCTCGAGCCCTGAGTCATCACAACTGTTTCCCGAAAAAAATTTCCGGCCCATGGTTTACTGTTTCGATTTCTGCTTTCGGAGAAAGCCAGATTGCAGAGACGTTGCTCATGCCATCGACCAAAGACTTCCCAACTTCCGGACCCAGCAGCAGTAATGTGGTCGCAAGCCCGTCGGAAGGAGTTCCCCAAGAGGTGATGACGCTGACCGCGAATCGAGTATCGATAGGCTGTCCGGTGGCTGGGTCAATAATATGCCCTGCGGACTCGGGAGCGAGCAAAGAAACCGCCGTTTGCTCCGATGTGGAAACACTCTGGTCCTTAAGCATCACGTAGGGATCAATCTTGTGAGAAGGATCGCGCAGGTGCACAAGCCAGCCACGCTGTCCGGGCGGAGATCCCATGGCCAAAATCGTACTTCCTCCGGAATTGATTAACGCGTTGCAAATACCGGAAGAATGCAGCATCTCACCAGCGCGGTCCACCGCATATCCTTTGCCGATCGCGCCCAAATCTAACTGCATACAGGAAGATCGAAATGTAATTTGGTCCGGCGGAGTTAATTCGATCTTCTCGTAGCCAACACACTTCTCGGCTTGTTGTCGCTGGGAAGGCGAAGGCATCGAGTCGCCCGACAAGGCAGCTTTCCACAGGTTTACCAGCGGCGCGACGGTAATGTCGAACTTCCCGTCCGAGAGTCTGGAAAACTGCACCGCTTGTTCAATCACGCGATACAAGTCGGGCGGAACCTTCTGCGTGTGGAAATGAGCGGAGCGGTTCAGCCTGCTCAAAGCGCTCTCAGGCTTATAGTTGCTCATCAGATCGTCCATTCGGACAATCTCTTGGAAAGCCTTGTCGATCGCGGCGGAAGCTTTTTCGGAAGATTCGGCATAGGCAGCGATCTCGAAGACCGTGCCCATGATGTACTTTTCCTTATAAACGAGAATTGGCGTATCTGAGCTCTGGGCGCTCGAACCGACGGACAGAATTACTACGACGAGGGCTGCCGCCCATCGCTTATCGAAGCGCATAAATTTCACCGCTCAAACTCGCTATATAAATACCGTCGCCAGCGAGTACGGGAACGGATTGGATGGCCGTCCCCAGGCCGGCTCTCCACACAATTTTTCCGTTGGCCGGATCCAGGGCAAACAAGCCTTCCGCCTGAATCAAGAGCCCACCGTCTGCAATCACTGGTGAGGCCGTAACCACTTCGCCCACTTCGGTCTTCCAGCGCAACTGGCCGGTTTGAATGTCAAAGGCGTATACCACTCCATCTTTGCTGCCAATCGCAGCAAAATCTCCCACTAGTGCTGGTGAAGACGCGATGCCGAGGCCCGTTTCATATTTCCAGCGCACCTCTCCGGTGCTCGCGTTCAGCGCATAAACAGAAAAGTCCTCGGAGCCGATAACGACGAGGCCATTGGCCACTGCGGGAGAGGAATCAATACCGTTGCCGGTAGGCGTTCCCCACAGTATCCTTCCGGAATCGGCTGCGAGACAGTACACCTTGCCGTCTCCGCAACCCACGTAAAGCTGATGCTCAGCGGCATACGGCGTGGAATAAATCCTTCCGGCAAGGCTTTGGGACCATTTTTCGTGACCACTCCCGGAGTCGACAGCATAGACTTTCCCGTCCGCGCTGCCAAAGAAAACAACTCCATCGCGGACGACCGCCGATGACCACACCTCGGCCTGGCTTGCCGCCTCCCACAGTTTCCCCCCCGAATGCCGATCCAGGGCATAGACCTTGCCGTCGTCACAACCAAAAAGAACCATGTTCCCGAACAGAGAAGGCGTGGCATGCACCTGGCCCTCGGACTGAAACTTCCACTTGGATGTTCCCGTGCCGACGTCGATTGCGTGCAGCATTCCGCTGACCGAAGCAACATACAGAATTCCTTCTCGCAGCACTGGAGCGGACCGCACCGCGCTGCCGGCACGATATTGCCAAGCCGCCTTCTCCGGAAAATGTAATTTAATTTGTCCCTGGCCACCGGTACGGGCATTGTCCCCGAGCAAGGTTGGCCAGTCGGGTGGAGATTTGGGCGTAATTGTTTCCGTCATCAGCATCAGGCCGAGATCAGACGATGATCGATCTGCTTCAGATCGGAGATTCCGAGTCCAAGCTTCCCTGCCGCTGCAATATGTCCCGGTTGCCGGAAGAACAGATTCTTGGTGGCATCGTGAAAGAACACGTTGCTGTCTGGCGTGAGGCTGCTTGACTCGTGTTCCCAGACGGACGGAGCACCGTGTTGGCGTCGTTTCTTCTCGATCGCTTCCAGTTCAACGGTGTCCATCGCCACCGGGTCGGTAGCCACCAGTAGAATCCCTGGCTGCTCGATAAAATCCTGGACCTGCGTGAGCGGGCCCCCGTGCCATACCTGACGCATTCCATCCATGATATGCAGCACGGCTCTCGAACGTAGCGGTTCGACCGTGCACAGCAATCCGATCAGAGGATTCGTAAAAGAATGCGGCGCTTGATGGGTGCGCGCAACGTTATTGAAAGTACCGTAGGCCAGGTTCTTGAGAGCTCCAGTAACTCCGGATGCCGAGTGGTCCTTCATGGTGGGCACGTTGATAATCTTCGTTACTTGGTGGGCCACAATCCTAGCCATGTATGATCGGGTTTCCCACTCCCCGAAGAAATTGGCATCGCAATAAACATTCGGCTCGTAGCCGACCAGGCCGCTGGCGAAAGCGTCCTCGATGCCCACGACGCGAACTCCAGTCGGCAACAGCGCCTGATAGCTGCCGATATCCATCTCATACGAATATCGGTCGTAGACCACGATATTTCGCGGCGGCACTCCAAGCGACCGGACTGCGTCAATGATCTCTCGTATGATCTCGGGAGACGAACAACAAGCAGGCGCACCCGATGGATTGATCTTGATGCCGACGATGTCCTTCGGATCGATGAATTTCGCCCACGCGTCCTGAACCGATTTCTCGCCGGTCAGTTCGGTCATCGCCCGTTCCAGCAGACGGCGGACGATCGACTGCGTCACGCGATTCCCCACGATAGCCTTGGGTTCGCGGATCTCGATAACTCGCCCGCGAAACAACCCCGGCATCCCCAGTGGCGACGCGGCATAATCGGGCAGACCGTGCAGTTCAATGGGCGGGAAGGAAGGAAGAGAATCCGCCCGCACCATTGGATCCAGACCTTGCATCAGCAGCGAAGCGCTTCCGATGCAACCAGCCTTTACGAAAGTACGACGGTCCATGATGCCTTCCGGATTGATCGCTCCAATTTTGCCCGACCGAACTCGAGCGAGCCGATCAGATTACGCCAGTGCGTCTCTGGTTTACAACCCGTCATGGCCCGCGTCATGCCCGCCTCTTCATCGCGCTTTTCATCGATGATGACAATCTCGTCTCCTGTGGGTACACTTTCGCTTCAACACAAACCACACCGGGGCCAGGCGGAGGCGGATGAAAACATCACTTGCAATCAACGCAGCACTAGCGATCGTCATCGCATCTCCTCTCGTCACATTTGCGCAAACTCCACCTCGTTATGATCTGCTGTTAAAAGGCGGCCACGTTATCGATCCTGCCAATCACATCGACGACGTGCGCGACGTTGCCGTATTCCAGGGCAAGATAGCTGCTGTCGAAAAAGATATTCCTGCCGATCAGGCGGGAAAGGTTGTGGACGTTTCGAAGCTCTTGGTCACACCTGGACTGATCGATATTCACTACCACGTCGGCCACGGAGGAGCGCCGCTCAACTGGTTCACTCCTGAAGCCCGAGCGCACGCTCTCCCACTGGGCATCCCGGCGGATGTGGCGCTGCAATCTGGCGTGACCACCATCGTCGATGCAGGTACGGCAGGCGCCGAAACCCTCCTGCAAGAGAAGGAAGAAGTCATCGATCGCGCCAAGGTGCGCGTACTGGCTTTCCTGAATATCGTCGGGAATGGGATGGGAGGCGGGCTGGAACAAAGTCTGGATGAGATGGACCCCAAACTTTGCGCCGCCACCATCACGAGATATCGGGACATCATCGTCGGAGTAAAGACTGCGCATTACTGGACGAAAGAGCCGTGGGACGCGGAGCACGTGCCGTGGGCTGCGGTAGACCGTGCGATTGAATGTGCGACGCTCGCGAATGTTCCGGTGATGTACGACTTCTGGCCTCGTCCCGAGCGAACTTACGAAGACCTACTGAAGAAGATGCGGCCCGGTGATATTCACACCCACGTCTTTGCCCAGCAATTCCCCATAATTCTTGCCGACGGCAAAATCAATCCCGCGTTGGCCGAAGCTCGCGCGCGGGGCGTGATCTTTGACGTGGGGCATGGAGCGGGTAGCTTCTGGTTTCGCAATGCAGTTGCTGCTGTGAAACAAGGATTCATTCCTGATTCCATGTCGACCGATTTGCACATAGGCGATTTCAACCTGGTCAGCATGAACAATGTGATGTCGAAGTTTCTGGCCATGGGTGTAGCGCTCGACGACATCATTCGCCGGTCAACGGTCAATCCTGCGGCCGAGATCCACCGGCCGGAATTGGGCACTTTGTCGGTTGGCAAAGAGGCCGACATCGCAGTTCTAGAATTGATGAAAGGTCACTTCAGCTACATCGATTGCGGCGTTGCCCGCATGGATGGGAATGTAAAATTGTCGGCTCGCATGACGATTCGCGCCGGTCGTATTTTGTATGATCCCTCAGGTCTCAGCATGGTGGAGTGGGAGAAAGCCCGTCCACAATATTTCACGACTCCCGATAAAGGCGAATCTCTGCCATCGCGGGCCGATGATTACCCGCGAGACTAATTGTCGAAGGACCAACAGCGTGCTGGAGGTTCAACCGTGCCCCGGATTACTCGACGGAAACTCTTAGGCAAGGGAGCGCAAGCCATTGCCGCAGGAAGCGCCGTACTCGCTGCAGTACCGACTTTGGCAACTCGAGGGGTTTCGACGGAATCGGCTGCCGGGGTGGACTACTATCAGAAACTCGGTGTGACTCCTTTCATCAACGCCGCGGGTACGTACACGGTTCTTTCAGCTTCCACAATGCCCGATGAAGTTCAAGCGGCGATTGCACTGGCCGCCAAGAAACCTGTAAATCTCAGCGAACTGCTCGATGCCTCGGGCGCTTATCTGGCGAAGCAGTTGCATTGCGAAGCTGCGCTCGTCACCTCCGGTGCTGCCGCGGCGCTCGTGGTAGGGACGGCGGCGTGCGTCACCACGGGAAACGAGCAGGCTATCCTCAGCATTCCTACCGACACGGCTGGGCTTAAGAATGAAGTGCTTATCCAGAAATCTCACCGCTATGGGTATGACCATGCACTGCGCAATTGCGGAATTCGCTTTGTGGAGGTGGAGACTCTTCAACAGTACGAGCAAGCCTTCAATGAGCGCACGGTGATGGCTCATTTCTTCAACGCTGCTGAAGGCAAGATCAGTCGAGAAGATTGGGTGCGAGTAGCCCATCAGCATGGAGTTCCCTGTTTTAACGACGCTGCCGCGGATGTTCCACCCGTCTCGAATTTATGGAAATACACGCAGATGGGGTTTGACCTGCTCACATTCTCTGGCGGGAAGGGCCTTCGCGGACCGCAGTGTACCGGCTTGCTGCTGGGTCGAAAGGACCTGATCGAAGCGGCAAAGAAGAACAATTCGCCAAACTCCAATACCGTCGGCCGTGGCATGAAAGTGGCCAAAGAAGAAATCGTTGGCCTTGTCGCCGCCGTAGATTGGTTTTTGAAACAGGACGATGCCGCAATGGAGGCGGAGTACCGACGTAGGGCAGATGGGATCGTGAAACAGCTAAACTCGATTCCGACGTTGCAAACACAAATCTTTGTTCCTGAAGTTGCCAACCACGTTCCCCACCTTCTCATCACCTATGACCAGAACCGATTGAAGGTCACTGGTACTGAAGTGATGCAGAAGATGAGAGAAGGAAAGCCGCGCATTGAGCTGAATCCATCGACCGGAGGCGCTCCAGCCAGTGCCGGATTGCCCGGCGGACCAAACACGATTGTCGTCGGGGTCTGGATGTTACAGCCCGGAGAAGAGACCATCGTCGGAAAGCGACTAAAGGAAGTTCTACAGGCAGCGATAACGGGCTAGAACGTAGGTCATCCGCGTTCAGCTCGGGCGATTTTAAGGTTGGCGCACTGCTCAAGGCCGAGGGCTGCGAACTTCGCTCTTATCCTAAGACCTTGGTCAAATGGATGGCTAACCTGCTTTGAACAATTCTTTTTGCAGACACAGGCCTCGTGCTCTTCAACTGCCCTCATTTCACGAGTTCTTCCTAGGGATACACGAAAAGAAAGTGGAGGTTCTGCTTCGTCCAGCGGCCGCGGATCAGAGTTGACCCGCCGACGGTGAATGACGCCAGCCGCCGCGAAGGTGGAACCGCAACCAGAGATGAGCACAAGCCGCACTCGAAAGAGATGATTCAGGGGAGATTCCTTCCCCTACTGAATCGAAGCGCCTCAGGGATGGTTGCCCGACATCGCAAGCCGCGTCAGGTGATACGTCATCAATGTGTCAGGAGATAAAAGCGCCTCGCGAAACTCCCTCGCTGCCTGTTGGATATTTCCCGAGCTGGCATCGAGCATGCCGACATTGTAAAACCACCAGCCACCGGGGGAGTGGCTGCTATCAGATTTCTTGACGCGCTCGAAAATGCTGTGCAGTTTTTGCTTGGCGGAGCCATGATCAAAATCTGGAAGTTGCTGAGACGCCTTCGACGCCCAAGCTTCATCTCCAAAACTCGGCTTCTCGGCCGCCTGCTGAAAGCTACTGAGCCTGGTCTGGCACTTTGCAGCTCTGGTATACGTTCCCAATCAGATAGATAACCCTGGCGGACTGTAGGAACGGCTCAAGTCCATCGCGCGTAAATGCCAAATCCGGCACCGGTTGCGCCAGATCGTCGACGGCCTTGATTACGTCCGAACATTCTCCCTGCTGGGCCAGGGTCGGTGTCCGAATTTGGGCATGAGTGTCCTGAAACGGGCAGCGGATACAGCTCAATCCCTGCAAGTGACTTACAATGAGACGTGTAAAGTTGGCAAGAATACTGCTACATCGGTGGAATAGGGGTGACTCCATGTCCTTTATTCGCGATCTCCGGTTTGCGGTCTACTCGTTGGCGCGCACTCCCGGCCTGGCCGGCGCCGTGATCCTCACACTGGCGCTGGGCATTGGCGCCAATGCGGCGATCTTTACACTTGTGCGCGGCGTCCTGTTGCGACCCCTGGCAAATCGCGACGAAGATCGCCTGATCTACATTCGGCACAGCGCCCCTGGCATCGGGGTGGCAAACGACCGTTTTTCAGTACCCGAAATCCAGGACTTGCGCGCCAGTGTGAAATCGGTCAGCGAGTTTGGCGATTTTTCGACGATCGGGTTCACGATGCTTGGGCTGGGTGAGCCGCGTGAAGTTCGCGCCGGCGTTGTGGGCGGCTCCTACTTTGAGGTCATGGGCTTACGCCCCGTGCTGGGCCGGCTGCTGGATGGGCGAGACGATGGTCCCAATGCTGCGGGCGCCACGGTGCTCACTTACCGCTTCTGGACGACCGCGCTGCACAGCGATCCATCGGTGATTGGCAAACAGGTTCGCCTGGATACCCGTACCGCCACCATCATTGGCGTGCTCGAGCCTTCGGTTCCTTACCCTGCCGATACCGAGCTCATCGCAAACGTTGTGACGAGCCCGCATCATCTCTCCGCGACGATGGTCACTGGCCGCGTTCATCGGATGACGGAATTGTTTGGCCGCCTGGCTCCGGGAGTCTCTCTCGACCAAGCTCGAGCCGAGTTGCGGGCGGCATACTCTGCGATGAAGAAGGATCACCCCGAAGCGTACCCTGCGGCCGGGCAATTCAGCATTGACGCCAAGCGGTTGCGCGATGAGATCACATCGGGCGCTCGTACCGTGCTGCTGGTACTGCTCTCAGCCTCCGGGCTGGTTTTCATTATTGCGTGCTGCAATGTGGCGAATCTGATTCTGGCGCGGACGGTGCGCCGCGAAGCGGAGTTGGCGGTGCGTACCGCGCTGGGCGCAACCGCGGGTACGTTACGCCGCCTGCTGCTGGCGGAAAGCCTGTTGCTCTGCGGCGCAGGAGCGATTCTGGGGGTGGTTAGCGCAACTCCGATGGTAAACGTGCTGGCGCGGTACGCTTCGCGCTTCTCGGTGCGCGCGCTCGAGTTAAAGATTGATTCGAGCATGCTCTGGCTTGGCGCGAGCCTGGCAGTGCTGGCCGCCGTGCTCCTGGCTTTCGTTCCGCGATTACCCAATGCGAACACGTCGCAAGGCGTCAAGCTCAGTGGCGGGGGAATGCGCATCACCGGCGGGACGAGCCGGCGGCTGCGCCTCTTCGCGGTCACACAGATTGCGGCCTCGTTCATTCTGCTGGCGGGAGCGAGCATGCTGATCAAGACGCTGCTCACGTTGCAATCCACGCAGACCGGTTTCGACCTGCATCGCGTGCTGGCCATGGATATGCCAGTAATGTCTTATGGCAAGACTCCGGATCAGATTATCAATTTTTATCGGGACGCGATCCGCCGCATTAAGGAACTGCCGGGAGTGGACGGGGTCGCGGAAGGGACCAACGTGCCTTGGCGCGATGCGGGCGGCTTCGGTCAGGGATTTGAGTTCAGCGGCGAAGGCCACGTGAAAGGCAATCATGAAGAGGATCTTCGGGCGCAGTTCCGCGCGGTTTCATCGGGATTCTTCGCGGCGCTGGGAGTGCCTATCGTTGAGGGCCGAGACTTCAACGAGGATGACCGTCGCGGCGGCGAGCCTGTCGTGATCATCAGCCAAAGTGCGGCGCAGCGGATGTTCCCAGGCCAAGATCCGCTCAATCGTCACATTATGTGGACCGACCCGGTGATGGACTTCATCAGTGTGAGCAAAGGACCGCGCCGAGTTGTCGGGGTCGCCGCTGATGTGGATGATGAGCACATCGTGCCCGGAGCGGCACTCACCATCTATCACCCGTTCGGTCAAGTGCCGGATACACTTTCCGACAACGGCGTAAGCATCTTTGGTGGGCGGCTGTTCGTGCACACGCGCATCGATCCCTACGCTCTGGTCACGCCTGTCACGCGCATAGTGCGGGAGATGTCGGTTGATCAACCGGTCGAGCACGCCGCTACCCTCCAAGACATTCGCGCCGAAGTGCTCACTCCCGATCGGCTCAACACGATTGTCTTCGGGGGATTTGCCGCGGTTGCTTTGGCGATCGCTGTCGTTGGTGTTGCGGGCGTGCTCGCCTTTTCCGTCAGTGCCCGCGCCCGGGAGTTCGGCATCCGCCTGGCAGTGGGCTCGCAGCGTCGACACCTCGTGACCCGGGTCCTTGCCGAAGGAGCCGTAATTGCGGGTGCCGGCGTGATGGCTGGCGCGGCGGTTGGGTTCATGCTCGCACGGTTAGCCGGCAGATTTTTTGCTGAGCTCAAAATGCCGGGCGCTTTGCCGGTGGTGGTTTCGGCGCTCGTGTTGATGGCCGTTGCAGTTGTCGCATCGGTGTTGCCCGCGGCTCGCGCTGCGCGCGTCGATGTCATGCAAGTGCTACGCTCGGAGTGACTGCGTCAGAGCTATCGCCCACTCGCGTGGTGACCAGGAGCGACTGCTGCAGGTCCAGATTGCCCGCTCGGGTAAGCCCATCGCGAGCGAGCACGCGCTCACTGTGCAAAGAATTGTTGAACTCGCCTCGAGCCCGTATTCTCTTTGCCATAGGTGGAATCCTGTGGATCCGGGGCAATTGCTCAAATCCGTGATCCCACGGAAGCGGCGCCCCGGCTGGCTGAGCGCGTCCGCGAGCTGACCGGCTTCCGGCTCGATGAGGAAACTCCGCTGCCCTACGCAAAGCACGTTAAGGTTCCGACCCTGATGGCGCAGCTTCGCCGGGACTTCTTGATCCACGGCGAGCGAGATGGTCAGGCAATATTCGATGCCATCGGCGCGCAGAGAAAGAACTGCCCTGGATTGAGGAATCGAACCAGCGTTTCTACGCCTACAATTATTTCGGACAGCATCCGGATCGCCTGGTCGGCTGGTTTGACCAGCACATGGACCGTCGATCCACCAATCAACGTTCTCTACAAAGAAAGAGCGGTAGATCCTAGCACAAGGAGACCTCATGACTTTGCAGCCGAAAAATACGATCTGTCTCTGGTTCAACAAGGATGCACAGGACGCGGCGCGCTTCTACGCAGCGACCTTTCCGAATAGTGAAGTGACCGCGGTTCACAAAGCGCCCGGTGACTACCCGGGGGGCAGGGAGGGCGATGTGCTGACGGTGGAGTTCAAGGTTCTGGGCATTCCCTGTCTCGGTCTCAACGGCGGCCCGGAGTTCAAGCACAGTGAGGCCTTTTCCTTCCAGATCGCCACGGACAATCAGGAAGAGACGGACCGTTACTGGAGCGCGATCGTCGGCAACGGCGGCAAGGAAAGTCAGTGCGGTTGGTGCAAGGACCGCTGGGGCCTCTCTTGGCAGATCACCCCGCGCGCTCTAACCGAGGCACTAGGGGCTGGTGGCGGCGAGGCAAAGCGTGCCTTGCAGGCAATGATGCAGATGAAAAAGATCAACATCGCCACGATCGAGGCAGCGCGGCGGGGATGACGTGGATGCCGCGGGTTGGCTATAGGGATTCACGTGTCTGTTCCCCTGCTGCAGTTGTTGTTTGGCTCCCATATTCATCTAACTTGTGCGATGAAACCAGGGACAGCCGTTTCCACCACCTCATTGAGCCTCTGCCTGGTCTGCATGCGATTGATTTCGTTCATCGCATCCTCCGGAAGGGAAGAGATGTCAAAATTCTGGCGCGCGCGAGCCGCGGTTTTGGGTGACACGTCAGCATCGTGGCAGACGCCCTGATGGATTTGGAGTTTTCGGCTGGTTTTGTATCTTTTGCGTTTGGGTCTGATGATGATTGATCGCGGCATCAAACTGAGTCTTGATATTTTAAGTCCCGCGATCTTGGTCAGTTCGCGCTGGGAACTGCGATTCGCAAGGAGGTTGCTTACCCGATGATTTAATAAACAGAGGGCGTGGCAATCTCGTCTTCGTCCTGCCATTTCTGAATTTTCTCGCCCACCGAGCGAGCAAGGTCGTCGGGCCGGTGGAACTGACCGGCGCGACGCAGGCCAGCGGCGACCTGCAGAGTCTTGATTCGCTGCTGCTGGCGAAAAGCCCGGATGTACTCCCGCACCACCTGCGGCATGCTCATGGCCACGCCGGCTGCGTAACTGGTCCAAGCCATCTCCTTCAGATCATCCGGAGAATTCAAGGCCAGGAGCATTTGCTCGACGAGGCTGTCCACATCGCCTGGAGTGAAGAACCGAATTGCAATTCCCTCATGCTCCGCGAGGTCGCGAAAATCCTGGATGCCGGAAGCGATGACCGGAACCCCGTACTGGGCCGCCAAGTGGGCCACACCGCTGGAGCCGGCAGAAGAGGTATAAGGCATCACCGCCAGGCTGGTGTCACGAAACAGGTCGGCAATCGCCTCCTCGGGCACATAACCGAGAAAGCGAACGCGATCGCTGGCATGAAGCCGCGCCATGGACTGCACGTAGCCGGGAGTTTTTGGATGATCGCCGCCACCGATGACCAGTTCTACATTGGGGAATTTCGTGGCCACGCGATGAAAGGCCTCGATCAGTAGCTCGAGACGTTTATAAGTTCCCCACTTTCCAAATGCCAGGATGCGATGAGTGGGACTTCCCCGGCGTGCAAAGTCCGGAGGCTCTGGGCGTTCGGCAAAGATTCCATGCGACCGTACGCTGACCTGGCCGCGCTTGTATTTGTCGTCCAAGGTTCGACGATAAGCGGGCATAAGTACGGAAAGCGAGTTTGCGCTCAACAGTAGATGCGTGGCCAGCCAGCCTCCCGCTCGGTATAAGCGGTGCGAGGATACAGCGGCATCCTCCAGGTTCACCGTCTCGAACAACTGATGCAGCGTGACATGCGAGTGCACGCCGTTCCATCGTGCCGCAGCCGGCGCCAGAAGACCCAAGATGGCCGAAAGCGGACGGTCGCCAAAGCTGGCGAATCCGAGGTTGAACCATGCCACGTCCGGCTTCACTGTTCGGATGGCGCGCACCAGGGTCGCCAGGTTGCCATTCTTTCCGAATCCCCAACAGCGAGTGACTTTAAAGCCGGACAGTTCCTCGGCAGGTGTTGGGAGATAATCTCCCAACACCGTCAGATCAATACACCGCTCTTGCCGAAGTTGATTCGCGACGTGGAAACCGTATTCGTTGAGAGCATGTCGACTGGGCGGAAACGAAGTGATGAGCGCAATCTTCATGGTTCGCTCGAACGCAACACCATGTCCCTCGAAAGCCTACCCAGAAGGTGCAAATAGTGAAGCGCGACGATTGCACTGGCTTTGCTTCTGCCGGCATGCCGAAGGCCGAAGTTGTAAGCCACTTCTTTGGCGGTGTGGATGCGCCCACGGACCAGGATTTCCAGCAAGAGTTTGAAGCCCGTGGTCTGAAAGGTGAGCCCCTCGATGCAACGGCGATGGATGATGAAGAAACCCGACATGGGGTCGGTAACCCCAAGGTTCTTTTTCGAGATGAGAGGTGCTGCTGCGAGCGTGCTGAGTCGTGAAACAGCGGCCCGCAACGGATTCCATCCTTTCACTCCGTGATTCCTGGCGTAGCGGCTGGCGACAGCGATGTCGGCCCGTTCGGCTGCCTTCAACAATTCCGGCAGCAACTCAGGGGGATGTTGCAAGTCGGCATCAATCACGCCCAGCAGGTTCGCCTGGGATTGACTCCAACCGTACAACACCGCCCCTGCTAAACCTCGTTCTCCAGAACGCGAGAGGAGGCGAACACGCGAATCTCGGTTTGCCCAGTCGTCCACTCGTTCCACCGTTCCGTCAGTGCTTCCATCGTCGACGACCACGATTTCGTAGTCGTATTGCGTCTCACTCAAGGCATCGGTAAGTGCACTAAGTATTTTGTCGATGTTCCCCGCCTCATTCAGGGTCGGAACGACGATGGCGAAAGTATTTTCAGAAACTCCAGGTATCATCCAAGGGCCTCGTTTCGGTACCACGCACGCCGTTGGATGGCAGCTAGAGACTGGTGGTTGGGTCGTTTTGCACGCTACAGGAAGTCTGTCGGCGGACTACGGGAATGACTAGTGCCTCCTCAGTGTTTCCCTGAGTGGACGCGGGTTTTAGATCCCACGAGCGGCTGACGTGACCAGCAATTTCATTTCTCACGTCCTCCGGCTTGCCCGGCGAGATGACGATGAGTTGGGGAACCAGTTCCTGAAGGTGTAGAAAATTCTGGCGATTCAGATACACAAATTCCAGAGGATATTCCGGCTTCCTCGCAAAAGCTGCGGCAGGCGAGGCGTCAATGATGAAGGCGAGGTCGGGAGCCGGTGTCTGCTCCAACAGAATCTTGCCGTAGAGACGAGCTAACCATGACTTTGAATAGATATTCGCGATTTGATCGTAAATATAGCGATCAAAAATCACGACGTCATAGTTGTTCATCTCGTGACTGGCGAGCAGTCGATGCAAGCGGACAATATCCAGCATGTAGAATGCGGCACGGGCTGCGGTCAAGTACCACTTCCGAATGTGTTTATTGTTTCTGGGGACGAATGGGCGTTCGGTTGTCCGATCGACCTCGGTCGAGTCCACGGTCCGTTGACCGACGCCTCCGCGCATTTTCGACCAGGCTGCGACGTTGTCCCAGAAGCTGAGCAGTAATACGCGCAGGTCCTGTTTCTCGAGAAACGACGTGAGGTACTCGATTTGAGTGGTCTTGCCCGCTCCGTCGACTCCCGAGAAGGTAATCAGAAACGGACGAGGGGCGAGCGTCTTCGCGCGAGCTTTATCGGGAACCATGGCTTGAGAGGCTCCGGAGTTCATGGATGATTAGCCGTAGACGACGAAGCTCCGGGCGGCCGCGCCGGACTTCTCTCGGACAAAGCCACGACCGAGCCGACGGCAATTCCCGCTCCGGCCACCAAACCCAACTTGAGCAACAGTGACCGATGACCCCGCTGACGGGCGGGCGCAACCGCCGCGCCGGCAGGCTGGGCTACCGGAGATCCTTTCACGGTGGCGGCCTTCGCTCCCGCGGCTCCTGAGGGAGCGGGAGCGGGCTGCTGGCTAGGCGTTTGCGCAGGCTGCGATTGTGGCGCATCCGGCAATGAATCGTCCTGCTTCTGGCCGGAGGCGGCGGATTGCTGGGGGAAAGGACTGGCCAAAAGCGGCATCTCGCCGGCCATGACAAATGCGCCTGACAGGACAGCGATCGAGAAGCATTTTGAATACTTGCGACCTATCCGATTCATTTACGCACTCCAAGGTCTTTGAGCTTGGCTCGCACTTTGATCTTTGACGTCCGTCTCTACGGTAGCCTTAGGATAGGCCAGAGCTTCTTTTACCGAATTGAAGACGGGCACCAGCGAAGGAATGCGGGTCACTTCAAGGAGCACTCGGTTGACGCGAGAGCCCGCGACGAAAAGCACCTGTGTATCCCGGCCTGCCACTTGTGCCATGCACTCCAGGAGCAACTCAATATCTTCATGATTCAAGGGCGGACAGCCCGATAAATCCACGATCACCGGAGATCCAGAACCGCGCAGAGCGCTCAGCAGCTCTTTCCGCAGTGCGCGGCGGACGGCAGCGTTCGACACGCAAGGAAACGGTAAGATGATCACAACTGCACCTGGAGCCACGGCTGCGAAGCGCCGGAGGACGAGGCAAAGCCCCACGCCGGGACGCTGTCCGCAGGCGGCAAAACTTCGGTCGGAACCTCGCAGGATGATGGTCTGCGCGAGCTACGCCGCGGTATCCTGCTCCCCAAACCAGCTGGATGTAGATCTGCCACTGTACCCCAGACCAGATGTTCCAAGTACCCGCCATCCACCACTGCGTCGCGAATGAGCAGGCCCGGCGCCAAATAGGTACGGGGCAGAACCGTCGCTCGTTCCACTGTGGTTCCGCAATCCACCACGCAATCGCGTTCCACCGAGGCAAAAGGACCAATGGTTGCACCCGCGCGAATCCTGCTGCGCGCTCCAATGTAGGTAGGACCGAGGATGCGTACGGAGCTGTCCAGCTTGACGTTTTCCCCGATCCACACTTGTTCGCCAATCTGTTTCCCGAAGGGTCGCATGGCGCAGGCCCCAGTCAGTGCATCTCCGACCAGTTCCTGCCGTTCCCGCGCTGCGAGAATGCGCTTGGCATATCCGCTGAATTGATAGGGAATCTGCCCAGAGTCGCGGGGAGCGGCGGAAAGTTGGTTTTTTTCTTCGCTGGCACGGAGCGCGAGCTGATCCAACAGTGAAATTCCCATTTGACCTTGGGCATCATGGGCCTCGGTGACTGGGTTTCGACTTTCGCAGTGGAAGCGCACTAAATCGGCGAGATCCATTTCAGCATACGAATTGAGCTTGATCACGAGCAGTCGTTCGATTCCCTGGCGGGCGAAACCAGCCAGCTCAGAACGAGTCACGGTTCCATCCCGACGGCCGGAAGTGAGCCATAGGCTCTGCACTCCCAGCTTGCGGATGCGGTCCATCCAGGATCGCAGTACATCATTGCCGACGATCGGCATTCGCGAGCAAACCAGTTGCCGCGGATTTTTGGAACCTGCTGCGACATGGGGCTGAACCTCATGAATCGTCGTGAAGTCTTTCCCGCCCGGAACCACCACAAAGGCACCCAATTCCACGTTCGTACTCCCCTTCCAAATCGAAGATCGCCCCAGCCCGCAGGCTGAAGGCCCCTCTCCCCCTACGCTTCACTGTGCCTCAACGTACAAGGCAGTTGAAGTGTCGGTGAGATGTGCGGACATCCTGCAAAGATGCCCAGAGAAATAGTAATGCGGTATCTCAGTTGGAGAAATCAGTGAAACCCTCTAGGTTTAGCAGGCTCTTTAACTTAGACGACATCTCAGGAGCTTAGGAAGAACTCGGGCGCGACGAGGCCGGAGGGGCGGACCGGGTATAGGTACTAACGATTAAAATTCCTGCGCAGTTCCCTTTGACCTAACAGGTGATCTAGGTAGAATACGGCATAATCCATTCCCAAACCCTGTAGGAAGCGTTGCAAACATACCCTACGATTGGAGTCATAAGCGCATGAGAAAGTTTGCCTTTTTCCTGGCATTGAGTTGGGCCCCTTGGGCCGTAGCCACTGTGTCGGTTTCTGCCCCTACCAACGGAAGCTCGGTGGCTACGACGGTTCAGTACGTGGCGAGCGCCACCACCAGTTGCGCCGCAGGAGTCTCCGCGATAGGAATCTATTCCGCGCCCGGCGATTTAGCTTACAGCACCCCTGGAAACCACCTCAACACCGAATTGTTTCTTAATCCTGGAACTTATAACACGGTGGTCCAGGCGTGGGACAACTGTGGCGGTTCCAGCACCACTCCTGTCACCATTCACGTTTCGGGAGCCGCGGGTGGGCAAGTAACCGTAAGTGCCCCGGCGGCCAACAGCTCGGTGAGTTCGACGGTGCAATATGTGGCGTCGGCCAGCAGCTCTTGCCCCAGCGGCGTCTCCGCCATGGGAGTCTATCCCGCCCCCGGTCAGCTCGCATACACCAGCAAAGGCGCCCACCTCAATGCCCAGCTTACGTTTAGCCCAGGCGTCTATCACACGGTAGTGCAGGAATGGGATAACTGCGGCGGATCTTCGACGGCTCCAGTCACGATCAGCGTAGGAGGCGGCTCGTCTTCTTCTTCTTCGGGTAAAGTATTTTCCAATCTTCAGTTGAACCCAGGATGGGACGGCGCGGGCATGCTGCCGCCGCTGTATGCGATGTGCACCAGCTGCTCACCGAAGGTGACTTGGTCGATGGATCGGGGTATTTCGTCGCCCTCGATCAGCGGAGCCTCCACTCGTACCGACGTAGGCGGCGATGAGGCCTATTCAGATGGCTTCTGGAACAACCACCTGATTGGGGATTTCTCGACACAGAGTCTGCCGGACACGAAAAAGACTCTCAATCCCACACTGCACGACTTTACCTACGACGTTTATTTTTACGGAACCGATCTCAGCGTTTCACAGGCGCTGGAGTTCGACATCAACCAGTTCGTGGGCGGCTTGTCCTTCATTTGGGGACATGAATGCCGCATCGCTGGTGGTCACGAGTGGGACATCTGGGATGACACCGCTGGACATTGGCATCCGACAGGCGTCGCTTGCAACCCGGTCTCAAATGCCTGGAACCATCTCACCATTCAAGTCGAGCGCACTTCTAGCAATCAGCTCCTCTTCAAATCGATCACCCTCAATGGAAACACGGCCACTCTCAATTACACGGAGAGCCCCACCTCCACTTCTTGGTATGGCGTGACCATCAACTATCAGCAGGATGGCAATTATGCCCAAACGCCCTACTCTGTCTGGCTGGACAAGATGAACTTCACCTATCAGTGAGCCGGCAAGCTCGTGGCTCCGAACCAGCGCGGCCTCTCATTTGGGGGCTGCGCTTTTCCTTTGCCCGGGGCCGTATAGGGCCGTATAGGAAAGACTGGCCCAAAATGGTGGCTTAAACCACGGTCGATGAATAACATCTGGGGGGTGTCGACGGCCGGAGAATTGCAACCAACCCCGTACCGGAGAAATTCATCTAGTCCCTGCAGGTCCAAATTAGGGGGATACGGCGTGCGGGGCGGAGCGGAAACCTTTGCGAGCCTGCGTGGCAGGGTGGTTGTCGGGTTCTCGCAACGGTTGGTGTTAGCAGGCGTGTTGACCATTGCCAGTGTGAGTTCTGGCCAGAGCTCAACCCCTTCCCCTCAATCACCGGCACCGCCAGCGGCGCCCAGTGCGACGGGTGCGCAGGCGCCCGATACATCCCCGGCTCAGCCGGATATTGCTCCCGCTGTCCAAGGAGATCAACCCGCCGCGCAGGGCGATCAATCCGATGGTTTCGTCTTCAAGAAGAGGGTGGAAGAGGTTGTTTTGCATGCGACCGTGGTAGACGCTCAGAATCATCTCGTCACCGATCTGTCCCAGGAAAAGTTTGAAGTGTACGAAGACGGGAAACTACAGAAAGTCACCTCCTTCCGCAAGGAGAGTGTCCCGGTCGCGCTGGGAATTCTGATCGATAACTCGGGATCGATGTTGTCGAAGCGGGCAAAGGTGAATGAGGCGGCCCTGCAGTTGGTGGACGCAAGTCAGCAGGAGGATCGGGTGTTCGTCGTCAATTTCGGCGAAGATGCGTTTCTCGACCAAGACTATACCCAAGACGTAGGAAAACTGAAGGCGGCTTTACAGCGCGTGGAGACGCGGGGCAGCACGGCCCTCTATGATGCAGTGATCGCAGGCGTCGATCACCTAAACCAAAGCTCCCAAATGCAAAAGAAAGTTCTTCTGGTTGTGACCGACGGCGGGGACAATGCGAGCCGGGCCACGTTTGAGGAGACGCTCCGCAAGTTGCAATCGAAGAACGGACCGGTCCTTTACACGATTGCGCTCGAACAGAATGAGCGCCGCGACGAGAGTAATCGGCGATCCTTACGTACTCTATCCGAGCAAACTGGAGGCACAGCATTCTTTCCTTCCAGTCTAGACCAGGTGCAGTCGATCGCGAGTGAGATTGCGCGAGACATCCGGAGTCAGTACGTAATCGGCTACCGCTCTTCGAACCCGCACACTCAGGGCGTTTATCACTCGATTCAGGTTCAGGCGCTTGCCGGATCCACTAAATTGCGCGTTGCAACCCGCACCGGATATTACTCGGGAAACTTGGGAACCGACCAATCGCACTAAGCGGCCCGGGCCTATCCTCTCTTCCCGCGAACCAATGCGCCGAAACTTTGCCTCACATGGGAATGGCTGGGTTCCGGCAAGTAGTAGAAATTTGAGCACCCCATGTTCGGAACCCCTCATCGCCGGGGATGCGCAATCTAGATAAGCACGGAGCGTGACTAGCTGGCTTTTTTGAGGTGGCCTGGGTCGGCAAAGATACTGACGGAGGCGGGCGCGCTCTTGGAGATCCCTGCGGACGAAACCGCAGCGAAACTGCGCACCGCTTCATCGGAACTCGCGAACTCCTGAAACACACCAGCCTTTTGCAGGAGTTGCAGAACTATTTCTGCTTCGGGGGATACAGCTGCCAACTTCAAATCTCCATCGCGCCCTATCGCTGCTTCGAGGCAATGCAGCATCATCGCAATGCCCGCGCTGTCTAAGTATCGGATTTGAGAGCATTCGAACACGAGTCGCGGACGAGGGAAGTCGAGTAGCGGGTTCAATTCCTCGATGAAGGCTCGGGCTCCCAAAGAATCGAGCTGCTCTGGCATCTGCATGACGATCACGGGCCGTTGGGATAACACGTTTTCACCTCCAATGGTTTCACGCAAAGCGAAGGAGTTTGCCTGCCGGAGTTCGGTTGAGGCCCCCGAGCAGGATGGGAAGAGGTTTCTCCCCGAGCGAAAACGCCGCTTTCACAGTTTCGCTCTGCAGCGGCGTCTTACGTCGCTGGCAGCTCGCCAGGCTTAGAATCCCGTGTTCTGCGCGGCTGCTAGATTTCTTGCGGAGCGACGCCGTATTTTCGTCTTGGGAAACAAGAGCGCGCGCATTTTCAGCTTCGCTTTGTGCAACTGCGACTTTGAGTTGCCGATGGAACAATCGAGCAACTGAGCGATCTCATGGTGTTGATATCCTTCCACCTCATGCAAGGCAAAAATCGTTCGGCAGCCTTCCGGAAGCTCCTGGAGGGCGCGGCGCAAGGCAATGCGATCGACGACGCCGGAGAGGTCGGGGTCGCTCTTGCCGAAATCGCGATGCAAGGAAGGAGACTCAGCATTGACGGGTTCATCCAAAGAAACTGTGGGAGGAGATTTGCGCCGGCGAAGCTTCATCAGCACGGTATTGACGGCAACGCGATAGAGCCAAGTCGAGAAAGCAGCGTCCCCGCGAAATGAACCGACTGTGCGGAAGACCTGCAGGAAAGCTTCTTGCGTCAGATCTTCTGCCTCGGCGACATCCTTCGTCATGAGCAAGCAGACCGAGTAAACGCGATTCTTGTGTTGCTGGAATAACGTCGCGAAGGCTTGTTCGTCGCCAGCCTGCGCGCGCCTTACCAGGTTAATCTGGGAGTCATCGCGACCTTTGACGCTGGCCGGGAGGACGTTCGCTTCTGTCGCAGAAATCACACAAGTTGCCACGTTTGATCTCCTTCTATCTGGAAAGTTCGCCCGTCGTAACTTCCGCGAGCATTGACAGCTTAGAAAAATAGCGGACAACCTTCTATCGGGTCACATCTGTAAACGGATGCAGGAGACGCTGTAAGCCTCTCGTGCGATCGGGTAGAAAAAACAAGACCCGCGCCGGGCGCGGATCTTGGACTTACTTAAGTTGAGGGAGAAGGAACCGGCGTTTGTAGGGCAACAAACCGATTGACATTGAGCCCGTCAGTAAAGGTGAAATTCCACCTCCACACTGATCTGCACGTCCACGGGCTTGCCATCCTTGAGGGCAGGGTGAAAACGCCACTGGCGAACCGCTTCCAGCGCTTTGGCATCGAGCCCCAGGCCCAGACCGCGAACCACCTTTATATCGCGAGGCTGTCCGGCCGAGTCGACAATTAACCAGAGAACGCAGGTTCCTTGCTTCTTGGCTTTTCGCGCCTCTTCCGTATAGTCGGGGTCGGGAGAAGAGATGGCTTCGGGCGCGGAAATGCCGCCACCCACCTTGTAAACTCCACCACCGATGCCGCCGCCGCTCCCAGCACCGACGCCAGGTCCGTGGCCTACGCCGACTCCGCCGCCGGAACCAGCGCCAATGCCGCCGCCGGAACCGGTGCCATTCGAGGGAGGCGCCGAGGGCATGACGACCGCAGCGGAAGTCCCAAGATTCAGCATTTTATTTTCTGCCAGGTGAACCTGGGGCGGGACCACGACTGTCGGTTCTACCGCCAGTCGGGGTTTCTCATTCCTCATCACGATTGCCGGCGGCGTGATCTGCTGCAACGCAACCTTGGGCAATCGTCCCTTCGGGGCGGGCAGTTTATCGTGATCACCGCCGCCCCCGCCGCCGCTGACCACTTTTTTTGCGGTCGGCATGATGTAGGTATCTGGTGACGGCGCAATCAGCGTCACGATCTCGCGTGGGGCTACAGCTTGCACAATTTGATGGCCGAAAAAGGCACCGCTCACCAGCAAGCCGATCAGAGCGATATGCACGACGGCGGAAACCACCACACCGTTGGCGCGATAATTATTGTATTGTCCCCAGATTTCAGGGACATGGGTCCTACCGCCGGCCTGCGCGTGGGGACGCGCGGCTCGCGGACTAGTTTGATAACGGTTTCGGGACAACGGTGTTGGGATCATTTCCAGGGCAGACTCGCCATTGAAAGCAGAATTAGAATGGCTCGACATGGGCGCTCCTCGCAAACGTACAACAATGTTGGTCGTGCAAATAGATGCGGGAAAACAATGCCAGGTTTGTATCGCGGAGAGGTTCCGGCATTAACGAATGAGGCGACTTTCTCGGAAGCGTCATACTCGTACTCGTACACTCAGGGACTGGTGATGGGTTTTCGATCGAGGCACCGCCCCAACAACAAATGGTGGGAGGAAACCAGAAAGTTCCCACCATTTGGGGCGACGCCCTAAAAACGAACGTAAATCATGTTTATAAACCGCGTTTATAAACGGCCAGGTTTATAAACGACCCGCGAGAAGCAGTACCAGAACCACCACGACCACGAGCCCTAATCCCCCGCTCGGGTAATATCCCCAACCCCGGCTGTAAGGCCAAGTGGGCAGTGCTCCCAGCAACATCAAAATCAGCAATACCAGAAGAATCGTGTACATAAAACCTCCTGAGAAAAGTTTTATTTTTCGCTGCAGTTGGTGCCGGCCCGGTTCCAAATGAGACCGGCACGAACCGTTTAGTTAGTTTTAGTTCACTGGTGCGTTCATACTCGATTCTCTGCTCTGTCCCGAGTACCTTCTGACGGCCGTCAGGAAGGGCTCGCTGGAAGCAGTAGGCTGTACCTTGCCACTCAAAATTTCCGAGAAAGGCATGAAGTTGCCGTACAGCAAGCGGGTCTCATCTTTGTCTTGCGTGAGCGAGGAGCCACTGAGGTCGATTCCGGCAAACAGACCACGTGCGCGCGAATAAGTCAGTACTTCCGCTCGCATCTTGATGTCCGTATCGGCAGCCGCGTCGCGGCCTACCGGACCGGCGGCGGCAGAGGCGTCAGCTCCGAGTTTGAACTTGCTGGACAGCAGGTGTTGCATTCCCTGATCGTTGGTTACGATCATGACGAGGTCGACGGCTTGACCTCCGAGTTGCAGGCCCCAACTTCCTCCCGTGATGGTGACCGGAGCCGGAGCGCTCCAACCTGACTCTGTCCGGCAGGTGGCCACGCCCTTGCCGTGATTGCCGCCGAAACCGACCGCGATCTTGACCATGGAAGGAATCACGGCAATGCATTTGGCGTCGCGCATCACCTTATCCGGAATTGCTTTGTCGGGAGTCGCCATGATTTCGTTCAGAACCTTGGCGGCTTCATCGATGCGCTTGTTGATGTCTGATTGATCCCGATCGGCGGACCAACTCACGCCCATTAGCACGGTACAAATACTCAGGACCAGGAGGCATCCAGGAAACATTGAAGAAATTCGTCTCATTGTGATCGTCCTCATTCTCTCTTTTGGTTCTCTCTTTTTTCCGTGCTCCTGCGAGCACTTGACTATTGTTGTGCGAGAGCAAAGTTAACCTCTGCGGGTCCTGTCTTCTATCCAGCGGAAGCAGTAAACAACCCAATATCTTTCCTGAGGAATCAATCTTCGTCCGCGACCTAGGTATACCGTGAGGTTTTCCCCGTGCCGTCCTACAGGTTTGACTGTATTGTGGGTTCAAAAGCGGCAAATTAGCCTGCAATCTCTACTCGACACAACGCCCCCAAAGCGGGTGCCGATCCTCTGGGACGGATCGGCACCTGCTCCTTCAAAAGTCAGAGATTTCCCGGGTACATGAACCAGCCTTCCCGAATACAGCTTCACGCGGATATCGAAAAGACGATTCGTTCTCCATTATTGTTGACGGAAAACGACCGACTTCCAATGGGAGGAAAACAACTATGCTTTACTGGGCAATCGTGTTTCTGGTAGTAGCCTTGATCGCTGGGGTTTTGGGCTTCACTGGCGTGGCGATAGCGGCTGCCGGTATCGCAAAGCTGCTGTTTGTTATTTTCCTGGTGCTATTTCTGATTTCTCTGGTAGCCCATCTCGGAAGAGGAAGCCGTAAATCTCTGAACTAACCCACAACCAACGAATACGCAGGGTCGATTGAGACCCTGCGTGATCCGTTCTCCCGCTGTTGGTCGATTGGTTCGCGATCCCGCACTTTGGCGTGCGTCTACTTTTACCTTCGGCGCGGCCTGCTTCCATCAACCTTGGATCGTAGAACCTGAGGCTCTCCTGTGCGCTACCGTTGGCCCGGTTGGAATCACTGCCTGAACGACTGATCCCGCAGTGGACGATTCGCCATGAATTTGTCGGCCAAAATTCCCCCCGTCGTTCTCTCACCCGCCAGCCCGATGCCGCGAAATTTAGAAAGCACATCCTCGGGAAGTCCTTTTCCGTCGTCGCAGACCGTCAACTGAACGCATCCTTCGCGTCGCACAATTTGAACATCGACGACCTGGGCTGCCAGTAGGGCGCCGAACCAGTCTTCCTATCTATGGGAATCTTGCAGTCGCTGCGCTCCTGGAACAATCGACTGGAATCGGTAGAGTTATGGGGAATTCCGCAGAAGAAGCGAAATCGTAGGGCGGATCGGGTAAGGGATGCGGCAGCCAAGGGCGGCTTCCAAGTCGGTCAAACTGCAAAGGCCCGACGAGGGCCACCGTGTGCAGTCACTCCTGCTGAAATCAGGACATGGCCGCCGACATTGTTTCCCTGGAGCATAGAGGCGACTCGTACAACACGAAATCGGTGGAAGTGTGTACGGACGCAAGTTCGATCGCTCATGCAGTTACGTTCAAGCCGCGCCAACCCTTTGCGGCGCTTTGTCCTCCAAAGCTGCTGCTCGCAGGGCTCCCAGACCGCCGAAAACCAGACCCGAAAATAAGACCGACGATCGGGCCAGGTAACTTCCGAGAGCCGCAATCAACGCGAGAGCCGCAATCAACGATTGCCGCTGCGGGAGCATCCAAGTTCCATCATGGGATTAGGATTACAAGTGGCGTGGCTACTCATGTTAGGAATTCCGGTGGCGTGTATCGCATGGACCGTGACCCACGAGGAAGTGTTTCGCGAGCCTCGCCAGTACTGCCAAAGAGAATGTGTCGAGGCCCGCTCATGGGTCCGCCGCAAGTTCTTCTATTTATTTACCTGCGAATATTGCTTTAGCCATTACGTCGCGGCCGGTGTGCTATGGGTGGCGCGCTACAAACTGCTTTACCAGGATTGGCGGGGATACCTGGTTGCGTTTTTTGCCCTCGTCTGGGTGGCGAACCAGTACATGAGCATTTACAACCGCCTGCGTCTCGACATAAAACATGAACAGGTGGAAATCAAGGCGGACGAAAGGAAGGTTGACATCCACAAGGTTGACGATCGAAAGGCGGCCTGAGTGGGTCAACGAACTATTGTGTTCGTCCCATCGAAGCTGGCACTCCTAGTTTTTCATGTCGCTGAGAAGGGATGACCACTTCGACGATAGTACCGGGATGGGCGTTCGCTAATCGCAGACTTCCACCCAGCTCCGAGACGCGTTGCCTCATTCCGCCGATCCCAACTCCTACGCTTTCTGGTCGCAGATTCACTACCTGATCCTCGATTCCCTTGCCATCGTCGCGCACGGTAACTGTGATGCGCCCATCATTTTCCGTCAGTCGGATCGATCCATTGCGTGCTCCGGAATGCCGGAACATGTTGGTCAAGGCTTCCTGGATAATGCGGAATATCGCGGTTTCCAGCTCCGGCCTGAGCCGGCTGAGATCGGGGGGAGCGATTTCCAGGCGAATGTCGATTCCGCTGCGTTCTGACAGGCCCTCCAAGTACCAGCGAAGAGCAGAAACGAGACCAACCTCGTCCAACAGAGGCGGGTGCAGAAGATGGGAAATCGTTCGCACCTGCTGGATGGCGCGATCCACTAATTGGCTGGCATCCCCCGAGGCTTGCCGGATCGAGGGTGACGAATCCTTGGCCAGGATACCGTCCAGAATCATCTTGGCTGCAGCCAACTCTTGTCCGAGACCGTCGTGAATTTCGCGAGCGATCCGGCGACGTTCCTCGTCTTGCATGGTCATGAGGCGACTGGAAAGGCGTCTCAGCTCGGTCGTCCTCAGATCGACCATCCTTTCCAGCTCGACCGCGTTGTCCCGGATCGACTGCTCCAGCACTTTGCTGTCGTGAATGTCAGAACAAGTTCCGTACCATTTGAGAATACCTCCATCGGGAGTCCGCAAGGGGACAGCGCGGGCACGAAACCAGCGATATTGCTCATCCATGCCGAGGATGCGGTATTCGGACTCGTAGGATTCCCCCGACTGCACGCAGCGCATCCAGAGCGCTAAACTCCGCTCTTTGTCGTCGGGATGCAAATATTCCAGCCAGCCAAATCCGATCGCAGAGCCCGCGGGCGCCCCTGTATATTCGTAAAATCGGCTGCTGATGTAGTCCCTGGTTCCATCTGCCTGCCGGCTGAAAATAATGTCCGGGGCGGTGTGCACAATGGCGTCGAGTTCCTGGTTCTTCTGGCCCAGGTCGCGGTTGAGTTTCTGCAGTGCCAGCGCCTTCTGTTCTAACTCCAGGGTCCGGTCCGCGACCCGCGCTTCGAGTTCATTGTTCAGCCGTTCCAGTTGAAGTTTCTTCCGGTGGAGTTCGGCAAAGACTCGCACTTTCGCCCGCAGAACTTCAGGGACAATCGGGACAGAAAGATAATCCACGGCCCCGTGCTGGTATCCCTTCAGGCGATCGAGGTCGGTCAGATGCACTGCAGAGACGAAGATGATCGCCGTTTTCTGGAAGCGCGGATGCTGGCGGATGATCTCGGCGAGTTCAAAGCCGTCGATTTCCGGCATGCTTACATCCATCAATACAACGGCGACGTCAGTTTTGAGCAGTTTCTCAAGAGCCTCTTTGGCAGATGTGGCCTTGATCAGGTTCTCTCCCAGGTCCGCCAGAATAGCTTCGTAGCTGAGCAGTTTGCCCGCCTGGTCGTCGACCATGAGAATGTTTACTTCCTCGTGAACGCTCATCACTCTCTCAACGCGCCGTAGTCTTCATGCCGCTACCATCGATCTTATGAATGAACCCCCGACACTTATCGGTGCAGCCACATACGTAGTGCCGACAGCAGTTGCTCGGTGTTGACCGGCTTGGCCAAATACTCCGACGCGCCCGCTTCCAGACACTTTTCGCGATCGCCCTTCATGGCTTTCGCAGTCAGTGCAATAATCGGCAGCCTGCGGAAGGAAGGATTCTGCCGGATTACCTGCATGGTTGCATATCCATCCATCTCCGGCATCATGATGTCCATCAGAACGATGGCGACATCGGGAGTTGATTCCAGCATGGAGATGGCTTCGCGGCCGGTTCCGGCAGTCAAGACCGCCATCCCGCGGCGCTCAAGTACGCTGCTGAGAGCGAAGATGTTGCGCATGTCGTCGTCGACGACCAGCACTTTCTTCCCGACCAGCGCCTCGTCGGACCGGTGCAGCCGGTCGAGCATCTTCTGTTTCTCCTGAGGAAGATTGGCCACCACGCGATGCAGGAACAGCGCAGTCTCATCCAGCAATCGCTCCGGCGATTCCACGCCTTTGACCACCACGCTGCGAGCCAGCGTGTGCAGTCGCGCATCTTCTTCAGGGGATAATTCCTTGCCGGTAAAGACGACCACCGGCAGGTCGCTGACCTCGGGAATATCGCGCATGCGTTCCAGAATGTCGAAACCGGTCATATCCGGCAATCGCAAATCGAGCACGACGCAGTCGAATGACTCCTGGCTGACCAACTCTAGCGCTTTCGCTCCCGTATCGGCGACGGTGACGTCGATGTCCTCAGACCCCAGCAGTTCACGGATACTGAGCTGTTCCGCCGGGTTGTCCTCCACAATCAACAGTCGTTTGCGCCGGGGCGCGGCATAGTCTTTGATGCGGGACAATGCCGAATCTAATTCTTCCGGGCTCGTTGGCTTGGTCACGAAAGCGAATGCGCCTCGAGCCAGGCCATGGTGACGGTCCTCATCCAGAGTCAACATTTGCACGGGAATGTGCCGGGTGGCGGGATCCTGTTTCAAATGGTTGAGCACGGTCCAACCCAGCATATCGGGTAAGAACACGTCCAGCGAAACCGCAGTGGGATGGAACTCGCGAGCCAGTGCGAGCGCCTCGGTGCCGCGCAACGCGACCAGCACTTTGAACCCTTTATCCCGCGACAAATCGCAAAGCACGCGTGCATAGTGCGGATCGTCTTCGACAATGAGTAGCACGGCATCGTCGGGCTGCAGGTTGTTGCGGTCGTCGGCAATCTGCTCGACCGGATGCTCGGACACAACAATATTGGAAAGTTGAAGAGGCAGGGAAGGCGTAAAGGCCTTTCCATCCCCCGCCGTCAGCTTCGACGCCGTCGGCCCCACGTAGGTGAGCGGCAGATACAGTGTGAACGTGCTGCCCTGGCCGGGGGTGCTGCGAAGTTGAATCTCGCCGCCCAACAAGCTGGCGAGTTCGCGGCTGATCGCCAAACCCAAACCCGTGCCTCCGTACTTACGGCTGGTGCTGGCGTCTGCCTGTTGGAAGGCCTCGAAGATGATGCGCTGTTTATCGAGAGCAATTCCGATGCCGGAGTCGGTAACCTCGAAGGCCACGACCGACGCCGCTCCGCCGAGAATCGGATGATCTTCGCTCCATCCTCTTTCGGCGACCGACACGGCCAGCCGGACCGAACCGTGTTCGGTGAACTTGAATGCGTTCGACAACAGATTCTTGAGCACCTGTTGCAGACGCTTGGAGTCCGTTACCAGGCTGCGGGTAAGGTGTGGATCGGCCTGCACCTCAAAAGCGAGCTTGCGGTTCTCCGCTTCGTGCCGGAAGGGACGGGCAACCATTTCGAGCAGATTGGCGAACAGGATTTCCTCCGCCTCGACCGAAACCGTGCCGGATTCGATCTTGGACAGATCGAGAATGTCGCTGATCAGATTCAGCAGGTCAGTGCCGGCGCCATGAATGGTACGCGCGAACTCGACTTGCTTGGCTGTCAAGTTGTGATCGGGATTCTCGCTGAGTTGCTGGCCCAGCACCAGAATGCTGTTCAGCGGCGTCCGCAACTCATGCGACATGTTGGCAAGGAATTCCGATTTGTACTTGGAAGTGAGGGCGAGTTCTTTTGCCTTCTCTTCCAGCGCTCGGCGGGCCTGCTCGATCTCCTGGTTTTTGCGCTCCACTTCCACGTTCTGTTCGGCCAGCTGTTGCGCTTTTTGTGCCAGCTGCTCGTTGGTTTGTTGCAGCTCTTTCTGCTGGGTCTGGAGTTCGGCGGCAAGTTGCTGCGACTGTTTGAGGAGACCTTCCGTCTGCATCGTGGCTTCAATGCTGTTCAGCACGATGCCGATGCTGGCGGTGAGCTGTTCGAGGAACGCCAGGTGCGAAGCAGTGAACGCATTCAACGATGCGAGTTCAATCACCGCTTTGACTCGGTCTTCGAAGAGCACCGGGAGCACGATGACGTTGCGGGGAACCGATTCGAACAATCCCGAGCGAATCGAAATTGTTCTTTCCGGCAGATCTGAAATCAGCATGCGGCGTTTTTCCGACGCAACCTGCCCCACCAATCCTTCGCCGATTTTCAACCGGCGCAGGTGCCCGTTCTCCCCATCATCGGCGAATGCCGATAACAGCACCATGCCCGCCGATTCCTCGGTTTCCATCTGGTAGATCACACCTTGCTGCGCGTTCACCAGGGGGGCGAGCTCGGACAGCAACATGCGGCCTACGGTCGTCAAATCGCGCTGGCCCTGCAACATTCCGGTGAAGCGTGCCAGATTGGTTTTGAGCCAATCTTGTTCCGTGTTGCGGTCCGTGGTGAGGCGGAGGTTATCGATCATGGTGTTGATGTTGTCTTTTAACTCCGCCACTTCGCCGCTGGCTTCCACTTGAATCGACCGCGTCAAGTCGCCCTTGGTTACGGCGGTCGCGACTTCCGCGATCGCGCGGACCTGGTTGGTCAGGTTATCGGCCAGCAGGTTGACGTTACCGGTAAGATCCTTCCACGTACCCGCTGCCCCGGGCACATTGGCCTGACCGCCAAGCCGGCCTTCGACGCCCACTTCGCGTGCGACGGTTGTGACCTGATCCGCAAAAGTGGCCAGGGTACCCGTCATGTTGTTGATGGTTTCGGCCAGAGCCGCGACTTCGCCCTTGGCGTTCACCGTCAGCTTCTGAGTTAGGTCGCCGTTGGCGACCGCGGTCACCACTTTCACGATGCCGCGTACCTGCTCGGTGAGGTTGACGGCCATGACGTTGGCGTTGTCGGTAAGATCTTTCCAGGTTCCGGCGACGCCGGGGACTTGCGCCTGGCCGCCCAGTTTGCCGTCGGTGCCGACCTCGCGCGCTACCCGCGTTACTTCGGCGGCGAACGCGTTGAGCTGATCCACCATCGTGTTGATGGTGTTCTTCAGTTCGAGAATTTCGCCTTTCACGTCGACCGTGATTTTGCGCGACAAGTCGCCGCGGGCCACAGCGGTGGTAACTTCGGCGATGTTTCGCACCTGTCCGGTCAAGTTGCCGGCCATGGCATTGACCGAGTCGGTAAGATCCTTCCACGTTCCCGCGACGCCGGGCACGTTCGCCTGTCCGCCCAATCGGCCTTCGCTACCCACTTCGCGGGCCACGCGCGTGACTTCGGCCGCGAACGAACGCAACTGCTCGACCATCGTATTCAACGTTTCTTTGAGCTGCAAAATTTCGCCGCGCACGTCCACGGTGATCTTCTTCGAAAGATCACCGTTCGCGATAGCCGTAGCCACCTCGGCGATGTTGCGCACTTGGCCGGTAAGGTTACTGGCCATGAAGTTCACATTGTCGGTGAGATCCTTCCACGTGCCGGCAACGCCGGGCACCTGGGCCTGACCACCGAGCTTGCCGTCGGTGCCGACTTCGCGGGCCACGCGAGTTACTTCACCGGCGAAGGCATTGAGCTGGTCCACCATCGTATTGATGGTGTTCTTCAGTTCGAGAATTTCGCCTTTCACATCCACCGTAATTTTGCGAGACAAATCGCCGCGAGCCACAGCGGTTGTTACTTCGGCGATGTTTCGCACCTGGCCGGTCAGGTTGCCGGCCATCGAGTTCACCGAGTCGGTGAGATCTTTCCAGGTTCCGGCAACGCCGGGGACCTGAGCCTGCCCTCCGAGCTTGCCCTCGGAGCCGACTTCGCGGGCCACGCGGGTCACTTCGGCCGCGAACGCGTTGAGCTGATCCACCATGGTGTTGATGGTTTCTTTGAGCAGCAGAATTTCGCCGCTCACATTGACCGTGATTTTCTTCGAAAGGTCACCGCTGGCGATGGCCGTCGACACTTCAGCGATGTTACGCACCTGGCCGGTCAAGTTACTGGCCATGGAGTTCACCGAGTCGGTGAGATCTTTCCAGGTTCCGCCAACGCCGGGCACCAGAGCCTGGCCGCCCAGTTTGCCGTCGGTTCCGACTTCGCGGGCCACGCGCGTAACTTCTGAGGCGAATGACCGCAACTGATCCACCATCGTATTGATGGTGTCTTTGAGCTCGAGAATTTCGCCTTTTACGTCGACCGTGATCTTGCGCGACAAATCGCCGCGGGCCACAGCCGTGGCTACTTCAGCGATGTTACGCACCTGGCCGGTCAAGTTACTGGCCATGAAGTTGACGTTGTCGGTGAGATCCTTCCACGTGCCGGCAACGCCGGGCACCTGCGCCTGCCCGCCCAGTTTGCCTTCGGTGCCGACTTCGCGAGCGACGCGAGTTACTTCACCGGCGAAGGCATTGAGCTGGTCCACCATCGTATTGATGGTGTTTTTCAGTTCGAGAATTTCGCCTTTCACATCCACCGTAATTTTGCGAGACAAATCGCCGCGAGCCACAGCGGTCGTGACTTCGGCGATGTTTCGCACTTGGCCCGTCAGGTTGCCGGCCATGGAGTTCACCGAGTCCGTCAGATCCTTCCAGGTTCCGGCGACGCCCGGTACGTTGGCTTGTCCACCCAGTCGGCCCTCCGTACCCACTTCGCGGGCCACGCGGGTAACTTCGCCAGCAAAGCGATTCAGCTGATCGACCATGGTGTTGAGGGTTTCTTTCAGCTGCAGAATTTCGCCGCGCACGTCGACGGTGATTTTGCGCGACAAATCGCCGCTGGCGATGGCCGTGGCGACTTCGGCTATATTACGCACCTGGCCGGTGAGGTTGCTGGCCATGAAGTTCACGTTGTCGGTAAGATCTTTCCACGTACCACCCACCCCTGGGACTTGCGCCTGGCCGCCCAGCTTGCCTTCGGTACCGACTTCGCGAGCCACACGCGTAACTTCGCCGGCGAAGGCGTTGAGCTGGTCCACCATGGTGTTGATGGTGTCTTTCAATTCGAGGATTTCGCCTTTTACGTCGACCGTGATTTTGCGGGATAGATCGCCGCGGGCTACCGCGGTTGTGACTTCAGCGATATTCCGTACTTGAGCCGTCAGGTTTCCGGCCATGGCATTGACGGAGTCGGTGAGATCTTTCCAGGTGCCGGCGACGCCGGGCACAACCGCCTGGCCGCCGAGTTTGCCATCGGTACCGACTTCGCGGGCTACGCGGGTTACTTCCGATGCGAAGGATCGCAACTGGTCCACCATGGTGTTGATGGCTTCTTTGAGCTGCAAAATCTCGCCGCGCACATCGACCGTGATTTTGCGGGATAGATCGCCGCTGGCCACGGCGGTAGCGACTTCGGCGATGTTGCGCACCTGGCCGGTCAGATTGCTGGCCATGAGGTTCACGTTGTCGGTGAGATCTTTCCAAGTGCCGGCGACGTCGGGCACTTGCGCCTGGCCGCCTAATTTGCCTTCGGTTCCGACCTCGCGGGCCACGCGCGTGACCTCCGCGGTGAACACGCCGACCTGCTGAATCATGGTATTGACGAGGTTGGCGGAGCGCAGAAATTCGCCTTCGAGAGGACGCCCATCCACATCGAGTCGTACGGTTTGAGTCAGGTCGCCTTGCGCCACGGCCGCAATGGCGCGCGTGACCTCTGCGGTCGGGCGAAGCAAGTCTTCGACCAGCGTGTTGACCGAAACTTCCATCTCGCCCCAGGCGCCTCTGGACTCGTGAAACCGGGTGCGCTCTCGAGTCTTGCCTTCCTTGCCAACCACGTGGCCGACGCGTTTCAGTTCCTGGGCCATGTGCTGATTGGCGGCAACAATCTCGTTAAAGGTGTCGGCCACTTTTCCCGCCAGTCCTACCCAAGTACCGGGAAGCCGCACGGTGAAGTCGCCATCGCGCATGCTCTGCAGGCTGGTTAGGATGACGGTCAAGTCCAGGGACCCATCCGGTTTTTTCGCTTTCCCGTGGTTGGATTTCCCGTTGTTCTTCGCCATGCTGGCCGGAGGGGTCCCGGTACCATCAGGCGCAATCTCGTTGAGCGAAGCTCTTTTCATGGTTTCTCCCGAAAAAAGGAGCACTTCGAATCAGGGATTTCCCTGGCAATCGTCTCGACCGAATCGGATCTGCGCTTCCACATATCCTTTTACATCGACGATCGATCCAAACACCTTCGTTTCAAATAAACTCTGTGGGGGAGTTCGAACTCACAAGTCAGACGTGGCGGGAAACACGCCCCGAGCGGCGCCCTCCAGGTGATTTCTCTGTATTCGTACCATGGACGTTGAAGCCTCCGCCCTAAGGTATTTCCTGTAGGCAAGATGGTCGCCGGAAAAGGGTTACTTTCGTTCCCGTTGTCCCTGCTCGCTGCCGGCAACCTATTGATAAAGTTCAATCTCTAAGGCAAGGCAATCGGAAGGCCGAGTATGGTTCGAATTCTGCTAGGAACCAAGCTGGGTGCGTGTGGGTGGCAAAGCTGAAGACACGGAGGGAACCGGTTTTGGATGCTTCTTGCGACATCAGCATTGTCATTCCTGCCTATCACGAGGAAGGGCGTCTCGGTCGAACCCTGGATCAAATTCTGGACTTTATTCGACAGCAGACTTGGGACGCCGAAGTCATTGTGGTGGATGGCGCCTCGCAGGATTCTACCGCAGACATTGTGCGCGGTTATGCCAAGAATTCTGGGATTGTCCGCCTGCTGGAGATGCCGCAAAACCGCGGCAAGGGCTACTGTGTTCGCCACGGCGTGATGAACGCACGGGGGAGAATCATTCTTTTCACGGATGCTGATTTGTCGTCACCCATGGAAGAGGCGCCCAAACTTCTTGAAAGGCTGGAAGCTGGCGCCGACATCGCGATCGGATCGCGTTGGATGCGCAGCGAACTGCAGACGACACGCCAATCTCTGGCGCGGCAGGGGCTGGGAAGGGCCTTCAATCTGTTGCTGCGAATGGTTCTCGGGCTGAACTTCCGCGATACTCAATGCGGCTTCAAGGCGTTTCGCCAAAACGCCGCGAGAGCGGTTTTTTCTCGACAAAAGATCGAACGCTGGGGCTTTGACCCGGAAATTTTATTCCTTGCGCTCCGCGCCGGCTTCAAAGTGGTTGAGGTGCCTGTGTTGTGGGGACATGACGCGCGGACCAGAATCAACCCGGTGGCGGATGGTTTGCGCATGGTCGCGGAGACGTTCTGCATCCGTTGGTATTCGCTGTCCGGGAAGTACGGCGAGAGCTATGAAGTTCCTTCTCCGATCACCCTGGCGGCGAGCCCAGCGCCCACGCTGCTCATGCGGTCCGAGGCTGGGGACTGAACCGGGACGTAATCGCGGCGAATCCCTGCCCCCCGCTGTGCTGGGCTTGGCGCGATTCCGCGCTACGAAAGCTACAGGCATTCCACAAACGAACTGCATGCCGGACCTGATGGCGAGAGTCACCAACGCGTCTCTATGCTCGACCGAGTCAATGAAAATTTACCAAGCAGGGAGTGCGAAAATGAAGCGAAAGTCCGGCTGTCGAAGTTTTCTGTGGGTAGGTTTGCTACTGCTGGGCTGCGGAACGCTGATGTTGGGGCAAGATGCAGCGGGGCAGAATGCACCTGCCTCGGACAACACCAAAATGAATCAGCGGGACCAGAATGCGAACCAAGCAACGGCGGATCAGCAGCAGAACAATCGTTCCGACCGGGACATCACCCAACAGGTTCGTACCGCGATTGTGGCCGACAAGGACCTCTCGACGTATGCCCACAACATAAAAGTGATCACCCAAAACGGCCAGGTGACGCTGAGAGGGCCCGTGCGCTCGGAAGACGAGAAGCATGCGGTCGAGCAAAAGGCCGCCGGAGTTGCTGGTGAGGGAAAAGTCACCAGCGAATTGACGGTCAAACCCAAAAGCTAACTCAACATACTCGAATAAGGAGAGTTCATCATGGCAGGGAAAAACACGGCTGTGTTCGGCATTTATCCATCGTACGTAAGCGTTGAAAATGGCGTAGACGCCTTAAGGTCGGCGGGATTCAGGAACGAAGACATTTCCGCGCTCTTTCCGGAGGGCGCGGGAACAAGAGATTTTGCCCACGAAAAAAGTACCAAAGCGCCCGAAGGTGCCACCACCGGTGGCGGCACCGGCGTTGTACTGGGGGGTGCTATGGGATGGTTGCTGGGAATTGGCGCCATCGCTATTCCTGGCCTGGGGCCGTTCATTGCTGCGGGGCCGATTATGGCTGCTTTGGCGGGGGCCGGTGTCGGCGGCGCCCTCGGCGGGATTGCGGGAGCTCTGATTGGACTGGGAATTCCCGAATACGAGGCCAAGCGTTATGAGGGCCGCGTAAAAGATGGCGGAATCCTGCTTTCCGTCCACTCGGAAAATTCCGACTGGACCAAGCGGGCGAAGGAAATCTTAAAGCGCACCGGAGCTCAGGATATTTCGTCGTCCGGTGAAGCCGGCTCCGATGATCAGTCCGAAGAGATACGGCTGCCGCGCGCCGTTTAGCAAGGGCCGTAAATTGTTTTAAGCGTCGGGGCTCCGGGCAGCAGTTTCTCACGAACGGTTGCGCGGCGCCCCGAATTGCGCGGAGTGAGGCGGCTCGTGATTCAGGAAGGAGGCGACCCATGAAAGCTGAAAGTCATGCAAAAGGGAAAGAGAAGAATTCGTTTCTCACCGATATCAGTGAGATCCGACGACGGGCGCGGCAACACATTGAGGACGGAGCCGTCACCGACAGTTATAAAGGGGACCGAAAGGTCGTTCTGCGCGTGCTCAATGAAGCTCTGGCTACCGAGATCGTTTGTGTCCTGCGCTACAAGCGTCACCACTACATGGCGAAGGGAATTCATTCCCAGGCGGTGGCGGAAGAGTTCCTGGAACATGCAGCCGAGGAGCAGGAGCATGCCGACCTGATCGCCGAGAGAATAACGCAACTGGACGGCGAACCGAACTTCAATCCAGAGGGCCTGCTCACGCGCAGCCACTCGGAATATGTGGAAGGCGAAAGCCTCGTCGAGATGATCCGCGAAGATTTGATCGCGGAACGGATTGCCGTCGAATCCTACTCCGAAATCATTCGATACCTCGCCGATAACGATCCGACCAGCCGGCGAATGATGGAAAGCATTCTGGCCAAAGAAGAAGAACATGCCGAAGACATGAAGACGCTGCTTGAAACCATCGCCAAGGAGGAAAAGCAGGAGGACAGGACGAAGGCGAGTTAGCGAACGCGTCCCTAGGGCACCCCCGCTGGCCGCCTAGTCTAGCGGGCTGGTCCATACAACTTCAGCATGGCGTAAACGCCAGGAGAACAAACATGGAAAGTCGCAAGCGAGAAAAATGTGCCCACCGGAGTTGTAATTGTATGGCGGGAGCCGACAGCAAGTACTGCAGCCCCTATTGTGAAGCGGCCAAAGACACCACAGAAATTGCGTGCGGGTGCGAGCACGCCGGCTGCGCCGGTAAAGCCTCGTAGGAGTTTCCTGCGGCCCTGTTGTGATGGTTCAGCCACGGGGAGGCGGGAATCGGTCGGAATTGGACTGGAGGTCAGGCATTGGTCCGCTCCTCGAATTCAACGACTTCCTCCAAGTCGTCCCTATTCATTGCGCTCGCATTGGCGATTGCGACGCTTTATCTCGGCCGCCAGATTTTCATTCCGTTGGCCCTGGCGCTGGTGCTCACGTTCTTACTGACCCCGCTCGTCAGCTTGGTGGAAAAATGTCGCCTGGGCCGGGTTCCGGCCGTTCTGGTGGTGTTGGTTTTTTGTTTCGCGCTGAGCGCGGGCGTGGGCTGGGAAGTGGCGGGGCAACTGCTGGACATCACGGGTCACATTCGAGATTACAAGTCGAATCTCGAGGAGACCCTGCGCTCGCTTCACCCGCCGACCGACGGCGCCCTTGGTCAAGCAACGGCCACGGTGCGAGAGCTGAACAAAGAATTGGCGGCAGTCCCTGGGCAAGCCGCTGCTCACTCGCCGAATGAGGGGAGCGGCGCCCCGCATCCGACCCGCCCCGTTCCGGTCCAAGTCACAGCTCCTCCGTCCAATTTCGTCCAGGATCTGCGTGCTCTGCTCGGCCCGCTTGCCGGTCCGGTCGAGACCACTGCAATCGTGGTCATTTTTACGGCATTCATGTTGATCAAGAGGGAGGACTTGCGCAATCGCATGATCCGGCTGGGAGGGCAGGGGCAATTGACCGTCATGACCCAGGCACTGGACGATGCCAGCCGGCGCCTCAGCCGATATCTCTTACTGCAATTCCTGGTGAATGCCGGCTACGGAACTCTTTTTGGTGTTGGTTTGTACTTGGTGGGAGTGCCTCACGCGCTGTTGTGGGGAATCCTGGCGGCCTTGCTTCGCCTGATACCGTACGTTGGAACTTTAATCGCCGCTGCGTTCCCCATGGCGATGGCATTGGCCGTGTTTCCGGGATGGAGCCACGTTTTGCTGATTTTCGCCTTGTTCTTGGTTCTCGAACTGATCATCGCGAATATGATCGAGCCCTGGCTATACGGTGCGCACACCGGAATCTCAGCGCTCGCTATCCTGGTCGCGGCTGTTTTCTGGTCGATGCTGTGGGGACCGGTGGGGCTGATCCTGTCGACCCCCCTCACGGTCTGCCTGATGCTGATCGGACGGTATGTTCCGCAGCTAAGCTTTCTCGAAGTCATACTCGGTGATGAGCCGGTGCTCAGTCCAGAGCAGATCTTTTACCAGCGTCTGCTGGCGATGGATCAGGACGAAGCGAGATATATCGCGGAGGCTCAGCTGCAAAACCAATCTCTGGAAAGCCTTTACGAAACGGTCCTCATCCCGGCGCTCCGATTGGCGGAAGAAGATCGCCATAGCGACGGTCTAGGAGAACGCACCAGCGAATTTATCGCCCAAACCACAAGAGAACTCATTGATGATTTAGGCGACCGCGCTCTCGAGCGGAACTCCCCGGAAGAGGGCAGCGGAGGCGGCCTCTCATCCGATCGCCGACTCGGCGGCGCCACCATTGTTTGCCTGCCGGCAAGGGACGAGGCCGACGAATTGGTAGGAATGATGTTCGCGCAGATACTCCGGCAAGCTGGTTATGGAGCCAGTTATCTCCCCATCGGGACAGTGAACGACATGCTGGAGCAGGTGAAAAGGGGCGATTTTCGAATCGCCTACGTATCTGCGCTTCCGCCCTTCGCAGTTGGGCAAGCCCGTTCACTTTGCAAACGCCTGCGCGAAAGGTTCCCGGAACTGGTGATCGTGATAGGGCTGTGGAAATTTGCAGGCGGGGTTCCGAAGGCGCAAGAACGAGTGGGAGCCAGTTGCGCCAATGCCGTCGCTACCACGTTCTCCGAAGGCCTGCTACAGGTCGGAAGACTGTCTCATCTGGATATGGCGGACATTTTAGAGAAATCGAAGACTGTCGGATTAGAGAAATCGAAGACTGTCGGGGACGATGACAAAGAGGGCAACACTGGGCCGCTGCAGAATGAGGCAGCGATATGATGTCCGAGCTGCCGCTATCGCGATTGACCCGTGATAGAGATTGCCCGCTGAGGTCCTCGGAAACGCACCGATGGAATCAGGGCGCCGGGGGGATCAGTCACCCTGATTCCGTCGAAGGATTGCGTCGAACGCGTGGTTAGGCCGCGCTTCGTCCCAACACAAAATGCAAGATCAAAGAGATTACGGCGAACACCAGTAACAGGTGGATCAGTCCGCCGGCGACGTGAAACACGCTGAAGCCGGTAATCCATGCGATCAGTAGAATAACGAACAAAATCGTCCATATGCTCATTTTCGTCCTCCTCTGGTTGCCACCACGATTTCGCCTGCCGGAAACAATCCTCAGCCTACCTTCGAGCGCCCAAGCTGTCGTTACCGGGCATCTGGTAGCGGCAGAGAAATATGTATGTAGGTCGCCTCGTGGGCGCGGCGACAGCGAACTCGGAACGCAGCCCTGCTTTCAGGCCAACCCTGAACACCGGTTGGCAACTAAGAAAGGCTAGGCAAAACCCCGGGGAATCGCGTTACAACGGGGCTGCTGGGAGGGCCAGTCAAGGCCCTGATCGGTCCATGGACCAGGCGCGCGGCATTTTGATGACACGACTTCTCGAACTGGCTCGAACGACGCTGGGCATGGTGTCACTCCTTATTATTCTTTCCCAGCTTTGCGGCGCTTATTCGGTGTTAACGCACGAAGAGGTCGTCGATCTGCTGTGGAAGGATGACCTCTCTCCGCTGCTCGCCGAGCGATTTCCTGGTGCGAGCGCGGATGATCTCAGAAAGGCACATGCCTTCGCCTATGGCGGTTCCCTGATACAGGACATGGGCTATTATCCGTTCGGCAATAAATATTTCAGCGATCTCACGCACTATGTGCGGAGCGGTGACTTCATTGTCAATTTGATCCATGAAGCTTCTGACCTGAACGAATACGCTTTCGCCCTGGGCGCACTCGCGCACTACTCGGCCGACAATCTGGGACATCCCACCGTCAACCGGGCGGTGGCGCTCGAGTTTCCCAAACTACGGAAGAAGTTCGGCAACGAGGTAACTTATGCGGATAATCCCAAGGCGCACATTCGCACCGAGTTCGGCTTCGACGTAACTCAAGTGGCAAAGAATCGCTACACCTCGGACCGTTATCACGACTTCATCGGGTTTGAAATTTCAAAACCTGTACTCGAGCGGGCCTTCCAGGATACCTATGGCATTCCGCTCAGCCATGTACTCACCAAGGAAGACCTGTCCATCGGAACCTTCCGGCGGTCCATCAGTTACATCATTCCAGAGATGACGAGAGTGGCGCTGGTGGCGCGAAAAAAAGAACTCGTCGCCGAGACCCCGAACTTCAATTCCAGAAAGTTTCGCTACTATCTTTCGCGGGCGAATTATCAAAAGGAATGGGGCAAAGGATACCGGCGTCCGGGCTTTGGCACCCAAGTGCTCGCGTTTTTTCTAAGGTTCGTGCCCAAAGTGGGACCCTTCAAGGCGGTGGACTTCAAAATTCCCACGCCCAAGACTGAGGATCTGTACATCGCCAGCGTCAATCAAACCCTCGATAACTACAAGAGTCTTCTGACCGAAGTCAGAGCCCATCAGCTTAGCCTTGCGAACACCGACTTCGACACCGGACGAATGACGCACGCCGGCGAGTACATTCTCACCGACAATGCCTATGCGCATTTGCTGGACCAGTTGGCTGAGCACAACTTCGACCAGGTGACCGCAAAACTGCGCGAAAACATTCTCGCTTTTTACGGCGATCCGAGCGCTCCCATCGCGACTAAACGAAACACGGCGGCCTGGGAAAAAACGCAGGATGAGGTGCTGCGGCTGAAAACTTTCGTGCCTCCGCAAACCCCTGCCATTCAAGTCTCCACGCTTCCTTAGAATTTAAAAGAGGGTCGCAAAAAAATTGCTCACCGGCAGCTTGATTGGTTGGCTGGCCATTCGTTTTATTCCCCCAACCTTCCCCACTTCGCCAGCAACTAAATCACAGTGGTGGATTCAAATCGTGCGCCAAGACGCGCAGCTAACGGAGGACTATTTCATGGCAGACGATACAGAGAAGAACCGACAACAGGGTGGTCAGTCTGGACAGCAGAGTGGCCAGTCCGGTCAGTACGGCCAAAAGGGCGGCCAAACCGGTCAGAGCCAGCAGGGCCAGTCCGGTCAGCAGAATCAGGAGAAAAAGGGAGGCGGCCAAGGCCAGAACCAGGGCCAGAACGAAGAAGACGACAAGCCGGGACAGCGCCGCGCGTCCTAAGTCGTATCCCAAGATGATTTGATTTTCTTGAATTTGATTTTCTTGAAGAAGTCCCGGATCGGTTGTCCGGGACTTCATTTTTTCTTCGCAAGCGCAGCATTCGGCGAGGCCATGCTCTCGCGTGGAGAGATTCTGTTTGCCCATTTGATTTAGGATCAACGCACCAAAACTAACGGAAGATCTGCGGAGGTTTGGTGTTGGCATGAGGAATGCTCTGGCGCGATCGATTTCCAAAATGTTTGTATTCGTTTTGTGCGCGCTGATTATCCATGCCGCCGAATGCGCGAAGGCACAGACCACTGGAGCCACTCTGCCTCCGCCGGCGCATCTCACATCGGAGCAAGATCACCAGCGCTTGCTGGATCTCCTGCATATCTCTTCCCTGCGTCCCGGCGCGGACGGGGATCCGAAGTCTTCGCGCGCCGCGAATTATGACGAATCCAACGCTAATCATGACTTGAAGCTTCCCGATCCCCTGCTATTGAACAGTGGCAAGAAAGTTACGTCGGTGAGGGCGTGGTGGAAGAAGCGTCGGCCCGAGATCGTGGAAGATTTCGACCGCGATGTATACGGTCGGATGCCAAAGAACACTCCTAAGGTGAATTGGGAACTGATCAGCACGACCAGGGAGCGGAATGGCGGGGTTCCGGTCATCAGCAGAAGACTGGTTGGACACGTTGACAACTCGGCATACCCGCTCCTGACCGTGAACATCGACCTGACGGTCGCGACCCCGGCGAATGCAAACGGGCCAGTCCCGTTGATGATGGAATTCAGTTGGAGTCCAGAAGTCCTGGCGGCGCTGGCGAAGCGTTTTCCGCAGGCAACGGTCTCCGGTTCCGAAGCGACGTGGCAGCAGCAGGTTCTCGCCAAAGGTTGGGGTTACGCAATCTATCTTCCTACGAGCGTGCAGGCGGACAAAGGAGAGGGACTGACCGAGGGCGTGATCGGCCTGGTCAATCAAGGGCAACCTCGCAAGCTCGACGATTGGGGGGCATTGCGGGCCTGGGCATGGGGGGCCAGCCGCACTCTCGATTATTTTGAGACCGACAAATCGGTAGACGCGAAACGCGTCGGAGTTGCCGGCCACTCGCGCTACGGAAAAGCGGCGCTGGTGGCGATGGCTTATGATCCGCGCTTTGCGATCGCCTACATAAGTTCATCCGGCGAAGGCGGAGCTAAATTGTTTCGCCGCAACTTTGGCGAGCAAATTGGAAACGTGGCTGGCACTGGCGAGTATCACTGGATGGCCGGCAACTTTTTGAAATATGCGGGACCGCTGACGGAGAATGATTTGCCCGTCGACGCGCACGAGTTGATCGCGCTTTGCGCTCCACGTCCGGTGTTTATCGGCGCCGGAGCCACGAATGGGGACGGCTGGACCGACGCCAAAGGCATGTTTCTAGCCGAGGTTGGGGCTGCCCCGGTTTACAAACTTTTGGGCAAGAAAGATTTGGGGACAAGTGAGTTTCCCCCGATCGAGACTGCGCTGATCGACGGGGATATTGCCTTCCGTCAACACAGCGCGGGGCACACCCCGGCGCCGAACTGGCCCACGTTTCTTGCTTTCGCCAGCCGCTATGTCAACGGCCAACCGCCGACGGCAGAATCGAAGCGGTGAGATCGGGCGTGGCTCCAGGGAGAGGGAATGAATCGCTGGTTTAATTTTCCCGGGGCTCTTCGAAACACGACTCCAGATGCTTGAGATTTACCGCAGCCCGGGGTGGCGAGCCTTCCGGGGCAGCCCTGAGATATTGGACGGGCCACGACGTTGGCTGGCCCAGCTCACGGGCGGCGCGCAAGGGCCAATACGGCTCGCGCAATATTTCGCGGGCGAGTAGCACAGCGTCTGCTCGTCCTTCCGCCACGATGGGCTCAGCCTGCGATGACGACGTGATCATCCCGACCGCGCCGGTCATGATGCCGGCTTCCCGACGGATCTGCTCCGCAAACGGCGTCTGATAAGCTGGACCAACCGGAATCCTCGCTTGGGGCACAATGCCGCCGGAGGAACAATCGATCAGGTCCGCGCCCAGCGGCTTCAGTTGTCGCGCCAGTTCCACAGACTGCTGGATATCCCAGGCCCCATCGACCCAATCGGTCGCAGAAATACGCACGAACAGCGGAGCTCGTTCTGGCCAAACGCGGCGCACGGCAGCCACGACCTCACGCAATATCCGAGTGCGATTCTCAAACGAACCGCCGTAGGGATCGGAGCGACGGTTGCTGAGCGGGGACAAAAACTCATGAATCAAATATCCATGAGCGGCGTGAATCTCGATGACCCGAAAACCGGCTTCGCAGGCCCGCCGAGCAGCTTCCGCGAAAGCATTCACGACCTCCTGAATGCCGTCGCCGGTAAGGGCCTGCGGCATGGGATAGTGATCGGCGAACGCCAAGCAGCTCGGGGCCACCACTTTCTTCCACCCTCCGGCGCTTTCGGGAATCATTCCATTTCCTTCCCAGGGCCGGTACGTACCGGCCTTGCGACCGGCGTGTGCCAATTGCATTCCGGCAACACTGCCCTGCTCATGAATGAAGCGGACAATGCGAGCCAGAGGTTCCATGTGGCCGTCCATCCAGATGCCAAGATCCTGCGGGCTGATACGCCCCTCCGGAAGAACGGCGCTGGCTTCGGTGAGCACCAAGCCTGCTCCCCCGACGGCCCGGCTGCCCAGATGCACAAGGTGCCAGTCGTTGGCGTATCCATCAGTGCTGGAGTACTCGCACATAGGGGAGACAAATACGCGGTTGGCAAAGGTGATGTCGCGAATCGTAAGGGGATCAAACAGATGAGCCATACACCTTTGATACTACGTCAACAAAGGCAGACGCGCGGATTCCGCCGGGAGCAAACCCTCACCGCAGGTAGCAAGAAATAAGGCGCCGCACTCCCCTCTGACTTGACGGGAGAACGGCGCCTGAAGGAAATGCTGCTTGATCCGATTAGGCACCTTCGGGAGAATGCAGCACTCGGAAGGAATTCCCTCCGTTCGACCAAACCAGCAACAATGCGTCCTGTCCCTTGGCCACCTTGGACAGGGCTTCCTGCACGTCGCTTGCGCTTTGGACTTTGTGGCGATTCACTTCGAGGATGATGTCTCCCTGCTGCAGTCCGGCGTTGTCGGCAGAACTTCCCGGTTGCACTTGCTCGATCACCGCTCCGTGCACGTCGCGCGGGGCCTGAAGCTGATCGCGCATTTCGGCAGTCAGGTTGCTGAGGCCGATGCCCCAGTGCATTTTACCTTGGCCCTGGCCCGAGTCGTCGCTGCCTCCGGCGTTGCGATTGCCCAGTGCCTCTAACGTGACTGGAACGGTCATACTTTTGCCGTCCCGCAAAACCTGGAGCATGATCTTCGAGCCCGGCTGTTTCTGTCCCACCAGAACCTGGAGTTCTCCAGCGTCGCTGACTTTCTGGCCATCGATCTGAGTGATCACATCGCCGATCTCGAGACCGGCTTTTGCTCCGGGCGAGTCAGCTTCGACTTCGGTGACCACTCCGCCAGTCGTTGAGTTGTCAAAAAACTTCGCGTTTTCCGGCGTCACATCCGAGATGCCGATCCCGATGTGTCCGTGGCTGACTTTGCCGTCCCGGATCAAAGTCTCCACGGTCGGCCTTACGATCTGCGAGGGAATCGCAAATCCCATGCCTGAGAAGCTTCCCGAAGACGAGATCAGGAAGGTGTTGATCCCGATTACCTCGCCGCGGGCATCGACGAGCGGTCCACCGGAGTTGCCGGGGTTGATGGCCGCATCCGTCTGAATGAACTCGCCTGGCTTGCTGGGATTGGTGGGGTCTGGGTTCGCACGGTTCACCGCGCTCACGATACCTCGCGTCACCGTGAAGCGAAATCCGTAGGGATTGCCGAAGGCCAGCACGGTTTGACCGGGCCGGACTTCTTTCGAGTCGCCCCACGGAGCACTTGCCAGATCCGCGGCGCTCACCTTCAGGACCGCCAGGTCGGTCAAGGGATCGGTCCCAATCAGTTTCGCCTTCAGAACCCGGCGATTGCTGGTGGTCACCCGGATGTCTACGGCGCCATCGACCACATGGTTGTTTGTGACGATGTATCCGTCGGGCGAAATCACCACTCCGCTGCCCATCCCATGTTCGATTTCAGGTTGCTGCTGCCGCATGTGCGGTCCAAACATCTGGCCAAACGGGCCGCCTTGGCCGAAAAACTGTTGCATGTCTTCTGGCATCTGCTTGCCAGCCATCTCCGGCTTGGTTCGCGAGGTTACGGTGACGTTGACCACTGCCGGGGTCACCCGAGCGGCCAATGTCTCCATCGCCTTGTCGAGAGCCAGGAGTGAGCTGACGCTGTCTATATCAAGTGGAGCGGCTGAGGGCGCGGTGGCTGCCGCCCGGGCTGCGGTTGCCTTCACACATTCATAGGTTACGAACGAAGCGACCAGGGCCAGTGCAAGCATTGGCGCCATCAGCCGCCGCGTCCATTTTTTTGTGCCTTCTTTCCATTCCATTCCTACATTCATTGCGGTTTGTCCTTTCGAAGTTTTTGCAACTAATTCGTTAGTTCTTTAAAATGCTGTTCCGCCCGCTTTCTCCGACCTCCATTGCTTAGGTTTGTTTCGCGGGAATTCTGCCGCTGGGACCGATAACCGGTTCGAGAACCATTACGCGCCACAACTGGATGTGATATACCGGTTGATCTGGAAGGCCGTCTTCGCTGCCTTCAATAACCACAATTAGTGTCTCGGTGAACCCCACTGGAATGAAACTAGCATTCGTCAGCTGCCCGTAGGCTGAATGAACATCCGCGGGAACGCCGCTCTGGCGGGTGTCCGCCTGCTGAACGCCGGTCTGACGAAGATGGAGCTGCCGAAGATGGGGCTGCCGAATCGTGCTCTCTCCCCGCTGCGCCGTTAGAGACGGCATCACCGCTGCGCCTTCTGAACTGTCGCGAGTACTCTCGAGGCCGCCAGGATTTGCACCTGTCCTCAAGCTGGCGGGCACCACACGAACTGGCTGACGCCGAAGCACGGCATTCGTCGCACCTACGCTCGCGATTGGCGATTCTGTCGATATGCCTCCCATCCCTGCCTTAGGCGAAAAGGTAGGGATCAAGGGAGCGGGATGATCAGCAAACGCAATCAGGCGAGGCGTTCTCGAAATGCCTAGAGCGCAGACTAGGGCGAATCCCGCCACCAGCGAAACCGCCGGCTTCCAGGCGCGTGCGGTTACCGGGGCTCGATTTACGTCCAAAATCTGAGCCACTCGCAGCGAGGTCTGACGAATTCGACCGAGTGCTGACTGGGCTAAGGCAATGCTGCGGTGAAGCAGCGTTTTTTCGGCCAAATTGGCGAGGCACTCCGCGTAGGCACGTGGACTTGCGGTCTCTGCCAACACGGCATCGTCGCAAGCCATCTCACGCTCCAACGAAACTCGCTTCTCGATCCACCACACCGCGGGATGAAAGAAAAACAACGCCTTCACTATCTTCTGGGCGAGGTTCGTCCAATCGTCCCAACGACCGAAGTGCGCCAGTTCGTGCAGAAGGATTTGGTTCAGTTCATCCGGGGAGAGTTCCTGCATCACCCAGCGGGGGATGAGGATGATGGGCTTTACTAAGCCGACAGCCGTTGGAACCTGCACCCGATCCGACGTGCAAAAGTCCACCGACCGCTTTGATCGGGCACGCTCTAGAGTTCTTTGCAGCCGAGGATCTAGCGCAGCGGGCCTGAGCGGAACCGAGCTTTTGCGCAAAACATGCAGATGCCATAGACCTCGGACGATACCCATCAGAAGCCCAGCTGCGATCACGGCCCAAGTGCCGAACAAGTAAAGCGCCCAGGAACCGGGGAGGATGATCGTCGAAGGGCTCGCGCTTCCGGCTGGAATGCCGACATGCCGCCCCCATGAGCCGAACAAAGGCAGAGTTGCAATCGCCATAAGGGCGGAAAACCATACGGCAAACCGAGTGTCCGCATTCTGCCGGCGAGCCATGCCCAACATCAGAGCGAAGAAGATCGCGATCAGCGTGCCCTGAACCAGGCAGTCTACGATTTGAAGCGCTGAGATTTGGGCAATGGCATGGAGGTTGAAAGCCACTCTCACTCGGTCAATCATGGTTCGCTCCCTTGCTCCTTGCCAGCAACTGCCGCAAGCGGGCGAGTTCTTCGGCATCGATTGCGGTCTCTTCGAGAACGTTTAACACCAACAATTCATGGGAGTTACCGAAGAATCGGCTGACCAGATGCCGCACCTCGAAGCGGGTCGCATCCTTGCGGTCCACCTGCGCTGAATACACATGCGCCCGCTTGTCTTTCAGGTGCTTCACATACCCCTTTTTTTCGAGGATGCGCACAATGGTCAGAACAGAGTTGTAGGCCAGTGGCTGTGGCTTCTCGGGCATAGCCTGGAGCACTTCGTGGACGGTGGCCGAGCCCCGATCCCAGAGCACATTCATGATGCGCAACTCGGCTTCGGTCAGGGTTGCGGACTTACTGCGGGCCAAAGCGTCCTCCGGGGATGCAATTATGTCGCTATGAATTTGACGCGGTGAAACCAAAAACGTCAACTAATTAGTTAGTTGCAGGAAGAGGAGTGGGAGATGCCCGGAGCTGCCATGGAATTGCAAAGTACTGAGTAGCCGGGGGACGGCCGCGGAGTGACTTGACAATCGCGCGCCACCACGCAACATAAGTATTAGAATTTCTGGGATGCGCAAGCCGGCATTTGCTCCCTGCCTGCGCCGGTCAACTTATGCCCCAGGCATCCTCGACACCTGCTGGCTATCATAGCGCCACACCATACCTGATTTTCGACGGCACGGCAGCGGACGCGATTGGGTTTTATCGCGACGTTTTCGCGGCCACCGAGCTGCCGGGCAGGCTCACAGATCCTGCCGGAAGAATCCTAAACGCCACGATCCTGATTGGGGACTCGGTTATCCGTGTCGGCGATGAGGCGCCGTGGCGGATTGCGAAGAGCCCCCGGACACTGGGCGGCGCCTCGTCATTCGTTCACCTTTACGTCACCGATGCGGACGCGGTGATCGAGCGGGCTGTGGCTCTGGGCGCGAGAATCCTGTTGCCCCTCAAGGATCAATTCTACGGAGACCGCTCCGGAAGCATCGCCGATCCATTCGAGCAGCCCTGGACTATCGCCACACACAAGGAAGATCTGTCGCCGGAGGAGATCCGCCAGCGGTTCACCGATTCTCTTCGCGGTTCATGAGTGTGTATAAGGCAGCGAAATTGGGAGCTTCTCGATTTGCGCAAGGAGGCGTTTGCGATCGCTTTCCCGCGAGCGTGCTCACGATTCTATACCCATAGCGCCAACGGCATCGAGGCGGTTCAGGCCAATCCATTTTTAGCTCACCGGCGCCGCTTCCACGATTCCTTGCCCACTGCGTCCACTTGTAGCCGCGCCGCCCAGCTAACTAAAAGTGCTCTGCATAATAGGAAGGAAGGAGCGTTGGGCGCTCGGTTGGGTGGGCAGAAGGCCGCGTACTGTGCGCTGGCATTCAGAACGGAGAGCAATTTGCGCTATCTCGGTGCGGATCGCAGATCGTTGAGGGGGCGCTTTGGAATGAAAAACCTTTCCCATGTCCGAGCCAGGATAATGGGTATACCTGGTGTCGTTTTTAAAGCTAAAAAGGAGATTGTGGTTAGAATGCCTCGAGAGGGATTCGACGATGAAATGGTTCCTTCTGATTACTCTTGTTGCATCGGCAGCCTTTGCCGCCGATGAAACCTACATTGGATGGGTCTCCGATTCCCAATGTGCCTTCGGACGCGCCTCAGTTGGAACGTTCAGCGCGACCAACCCTGACTGTGCCCGCCGCTGCATCAAAGAAGGCAAACAAATCGTTCTCATCAGCGCCGCACACAAAACGGTTTTCGCCATTCAGAATCCTGAGGCTCTGAAGGCGGAAGTTGGAAATAAGGTGAGTGTATTGGCAAGTTCCGCCGGGAAGAATTTGCTGCATGTGAGCAAGGTCACGTCATCGGAACAGTCGAACCCCGAATGCGAGCGCCCGCGCTTGAAGGAATGACTTCGAGTTGCCGTGCAGGCTGAGCAGGGTCCTTTCCGACAGGCGGCACTCAGACCATCCGCAGCGAGTGATCTATTTTTCGTTTGGAAGGGCAGGCGGACTTTTTTGCTGTGGGCAGTCCTGCGTCATCATTCCATCAGTGGGGAAGCCGGGACGATACCGTGAGTCTGTAGCGGTTTTTGTTTTGCTTTCCATTACTCTGTATCGACCGCCGGCCAACTGGTGCACAATTTCAAAAGTTTGTGGGCTGAATGGGCTTCGATTGGCACATGTTGACCGTGTCGTCGGGCTGTCGCACCAATGAAGATGGTGCACCGGACGGACAACTTTGTGATCAGCCGCTACTCGTAGCGGAGGGCCTCCACCGGCTCCATGCGTGAGGCCTTCAGCGCGGGCCACATCCCGGCCGTGACCCCGACCAACGCCAGAATCACAAAGGCTGTCAGCATCACGCTGCTGGATGTTTTTAGGACGATATCTCCCTCGTGATTGGCCGTCTTATAGAGCTCGGAGTAGAGCGGCATGGGCGGGATTGCGTGCGCCAGCAGAACTGAGACCAGCATACCCACCAGGCCGGCGGCAAAGGTCAGGACCAGCGCCTCCACGAGAAATTGAAGCGCGATGTCGCGATTGCGCGCGCCCAGCGCCTTGCGCAGACCTACTTCTTTCGTGCGCTCGGTAACGCTGACCAGCATGATGTTCATCACCCCAACGCCGCCGACGCCAAGGGTCAGCACGCCGATGAATCCAAGGATCAGGCGCAGAGCGATTCCGAACTCTTCGATCTGCTTGGTGTCGTCCACGGTATCCCACTCGGGGCTGGACTTGTCGTCCTTGGGATTGAAATTGTGACGGCGGGCTAGTACCTCTCTCACCTGCCCCAGAGCCGCTTTGTGCTGGAGAGCGGTGACGGGTTGGAAGGCAATCATCTCGGGATCGCGCTCGTCGTTGATGTCGCTCAGGCTCTCGAAGGGCAGAAAGACGTTCTCATTGTCGGGACCGTTGTTGGAGGAATCCTGAATCTTCAACTTGAGTAGGCCGATCACGTCCCAAGTCTGCCCGTTAATGGTGACCTCTTCGCCGACCGGGTCGCGAGTGCCAAACACCTTTCTCGCCGCATTCGGACCAAAAATGAGCACATGACGATGCTCCGAGAAGTCGCTCTCCTCGAAGTAGCGGCCCTCGGCGATGTTCAGCTTGCGCATTTCCCCGTAGGGATATTGCACGGCCTTGGACGAGACCGTAATGATCTTGTCGCCATACTTGTAGGCAAGGCCGTCATCCCATTCGCCACTGAGCAAACGAACCAGCGGAGCCTCGTCGCGGATGGCCTGAAGATCTTCGTACTTGAAATGAATTCGTTTGCCGGCGCGCTGTCCTCCAGCCTGCATGCTGGTCTGGCCCTGCCAGACCATGATGACGTTGTTGCCGATGCCCAGAAACGCGGCGAGTACGCCTTCACTCACGCTCTGGCCGTAGCCGAGCAGAAGTACCACGGTCGTCAGTCCCCAGACGATGCCCATCATAGTCAGGATGGAGCGCAGGCGGTTGCGCGCCAGTGCGTCCCAGCTTTGCACGATGAGTTCCTTGATGCGCATAGGCGACGGCTCCCTACTCCTGACGCAAACATTCGATTGGACTGAGCGCGGCGGCACGTTGCGCCGGATACATTCCGGCGCCCACGGTGATCAACCCCAACGTCAACAAAGACGCGAAAATCGCCAGCGGAGAGATCACCGGATGCGGCACTATATCGGGCAAGTCCACACTGCTGACCAGCAGACAAATCCCAAGACCAATTCCGAGGCCGAGCGCTCCGCTGATCAGCATGAGGGTCGCCGACTCGGCAAAGAACTGATTGCGGATGTCGCGCGCCGTCGCGCCCAGCGACTTGCGCACCCCAATTTCGCGAGTCCGTTCGGTGACCGCGACCAGCATGATGTTCATCACGCCGATGCCGCCGAGCGACAAGGTCATCAAAGCAACCGCGCCGAAAAAGATGGTCATGATGTCGAAGATCCGCTCGACCAGCTTCGAACCGTCGAGCGTGTCCCAGATGAACAGAGCGTCTTTGTCGCGGGCATCGAAGTGGTGCTCGCGTCCCAGAATCTGATAAAGCTGGTGCATGGCCGCTTCGTGATGTTCAGGATCGGCCACTTCGACTACCAGGTTATTGATCCATCCCCGGGAGATGCCGGGACGCTCCGGCGGGGGATAATCGCGGGCCATGGAGGAGTAAGGCACGAAAAGCTGCGTATTATCGGGGCCACTGCCGTAACTGCCGTTCTGTTTTTTCTTTTCCAGCACGCCGATGACGGTGTAGGGCGAGCCGTTCATGGTGAGCGTCTCTCCGATAGCGGGCTTGCCGGGATATAACTGATCGCGCGACTCCACGCCTAGGACCACGACTCGCCGGCCCTCTTTTTCGTCATCCTCGCTCATCAGGCGGCCCTCCTGCACCTTCAGCGAGCGAAAGCGCTGGTAGTCGGGCCAGACGCCGCGTACGGGGCGCGAGGCCGCGTTGTAACGGCTGACTTCAGCGACGCTGCGCCGCAGTTCGGGGCTGACGGTCTTGATCAGGTACGCTTCGGATTTGATCGTGTATGCATCCTCGATCGACAGGCGAACCGAGCGGCCGGCTGCGTATCCTCCGGCCTGTTCGCTGGTGCGGCCGCCCCAGATTATGGCGAGATCGACGCCGATTGTCTTGAGATGTTCTTTTTGGTCGCGGCTGAATCCCTTGCCCAAACCAACCAAGAGAATGACAGAAGTGATGCCCCAGATAATGCCGAACATGGTCAGGAAGCTGCGCAATTTGTGCGCGGCGATGGAGGCGACGGTCTGACGCAAAACTTCCCGGATGTTCAAGAACCGCACCCTCCGCTAGTTGGACGTCATGGGCGGGATTATGGAAGCCGAGATTTTCGAGTGAACCACCGGGATGGAGCCATTTCTGCTTCCGATTCACCGGGTTGGCTTGGGCGCTTAAGGATCACGAAGGCTGAGACCGATTGATCTCGAGCAGATTCGCGAACCGGTGTTTCAGAAAGGTGGCGGATAGTAAAGATAACAGCGGCGGTCAAGGCCCTGCCGGGACGCGGCAAAGTGGATGATAGGGACGCCGGTTGCCTCATCGGCAGAAGAAAATCGCGGCGAAAAACCCGGTCATGGGCAACGTCCGGATGCGGCGCGTTCCGAGTCCAAACGAACGATTTGCCCGTGCCGCCGCAGCCGGACGAAGCCTGACACGCACCCCGCCGTCGCTTCGTCCTACTTCGACGGGATCCAGTAAACCTCTTCCTTGACCGCTCCCTTGTCGGTGAACCCGCGGCGCTTCAGAATGGCCTTGCTGTGCTCGATCATCTCCGGATGACCGCACAGGTAAGCCATGGTGTTGCTCGCATCCAGTTCCCAATGGTCCGCGTACTTGCGCAGAATGTCGTCGGCGCGGCCAATCTCTCCCGACCAGTCGGCGTGATCCCAGGGACGACTGACCGTGGGCACGTATTTGAACCACGGTAATTCTTTATCGAAACGGTTCAGTTCATCGAGATATCCGAATTCCCAGGGGCGGCTGGCGCCATTCAGCAGGTACAGTTTGTGCGAGCCGTCGAAGCGGCCCTCTTTCCATTCTTGGGAAAGCGTGCGCACATAGCTTACGAAGGGAGCCACGCCGGTTACGGTCGAAATCAGCAGATGATTGGTCCGCCCGTTTTGCGTGTCCAGCGAAAATTTTCCCTTGGGGATTTTTCGCATCAGCAACTGGTCGCCGGGCTGCAACTTGTGCAACAGCGGCGTCAACGCGCCTGCGGGCACTAGTTCGAAGAAAAACTCCACTTCATCTTCCGCCGGGGAGGAGACAATGGAATACGGACGTTCGACGCGTTTTCCGTTGGGCTCGACTCCCAGGGTTGCGTATTGGCCCGGAACAAAATGGAACTCGCCTCCGCTGCGGATGCGGAACATCCACAGGTCGGGGGCGAAGTCGACGCGCTGGGTAACGTGCGCGTGGTAGAACTTGTCGTCGAGAATCGTCATTTCCTGGTCTTAAGCGGCAAAAACGCAGATTCAAACTCCCACAGCGTCCAGAGAACATCGCCTTATTCAGCGGGGGGATACGTTACCTGCTGATTCGTGGGGATTTACGCTCCAACCGAACGGTCGTACGGTAACCTGAGTTGCGTTATGGTAGCCGGAATTGGCGGTTTTGTGAAGGCCTGAAAGGCCCGCATCGGGTTATCTTCTGCGAACCGGATCGGTCCGCGGCAGTTCTCGCATTTATTTCCCTACCACGAGCACTACGAAGCTATCCGCAACAATCGGGGGTCGGGGACGCGGATTGTCGGCCGTGGGAGCCGGCCTGGGTCCGAACTGCGCCGTCACCACGAACACGTTGTGGGTTTTGGAATCGAGCGCCAGCGTGCGCGCACCTTTTTGTGTGGGCACGTTCTCGGCAACGGTGAATTTGTCCTTCGATTCCTCGTGGATGATGGTGAGCACGCCATCGGCGCCGCAAGAGGCGAAAGCCAGTTCAGTTTTCGGATCGAATGTGGTCGCGTCTACACCTTCGCCAATCGACGGTGTGGCAATAACTTTGCCGCTGTCTGCGTCGACCACTGCCATCATTTTGTTGTTGCAGCCGACGAACAGGCGGCGATTCTTGCGATCAATGGACAGCCCGCTCGGCTCCGTGCACGGGGCCAGCGGCCAAGTCGACTTTACTTCCAGCTTGTGGGAATCGATGGCCGTCAGTTCGCTCTTATCTTCGATGTTGACGAAGATCTCGCCTTTCGCGTCGCTGGCTGCGAACTCTGGCTTGCCATCGAGCGGAATCGTTCCCAGCACCTTTCCGCTCATGGCATCGATCGCCGTCGAATCGTGGCTGCGCCCGTTGAAGGTGAACACGCGCTTGGTGGCAGGATCGTAGAGAATGGCGTCGGGATTATCGCCCACTTTTACTTTGCTGCTGGTCGCCAGCGTTTTCATGTCAAAAATGCTGACCGTACCCTCCTGCCCGTTACTGACAAATCCGCGGCCGAGTTCTGCGGCCAGTGCAATGCCGTGAACGCCCGGAGTATCGGCGATGTCACCTACGCTTTTACCTGAATCGGCGTCGATCACCATGACGTGGGTGCCGCGCGAGATGTAGACGCGACGCGCCTCGGAGTCGGCGGTCAGGTAATCCCAGCCTCCATCACCGCCCACTTTGTAGGTTGTGATAACGTGGTCCCCGGGACCAGTTGCCGCCAAAGCCACCGCCGCCAGGAACACACCGATTACCGATACCAACCACTTGGACTTTGTAAGCATCAATTTCTCCTGAGTCATTGTTCGGGGGTCCACATTCCGGACCCCGTTCCCACATTCGTGGATCTGTCTTTTTGCAGCCAAGTTTCTTAGATCGTATCGAAGAGGATTTGAAACCGAAGTAACCTTACCTTATTTCGGTGCTAATCCTAGACTCTTCTTAATATGGATATATCGCAGTCACGTTTTTCGCGCCACGGCGCAACGCTGGAAGCTACGCCGACGGCCGATCCCCGCTTGCAGCCGACGCCTGATTACGGCACGCTTGGGCCTGGCTGCGACATCGGCCCTGGTTTCGCGATGAAGCGCGGCGGAACGGAATCGAATCCGGACTGGGTTCGGCAGTCGGCGAACCCGCGCCGCCTTGTCCTGATTCTGGCTGCTGGACTCGGGGTATTGGGGGCCGTTTTGGCCGGAAGCGCCAGCGCGCATCCCGCCTGGTCAAGCGTGGAGAATCTTTTTTCCGTGCATGAATCTTTACCCGCTTCCGCCCAGGATACTCGCCAACTCGATCGTATGAAACCGCAAAAGCAAGCCGAGGCCCTGCTTGAACTCGCGGTGGGCCGCAGCGACGGCGCCGCCGATCAGATTTCATCCCGACTCGATCGCTGGCAAGGGAAGATAAAGTGGAGTCCGCAGATTGCGACCTTGACCACCGCCGCGCTGAACTCCAGTGATATGCGTGTGCGCCAATCCGGAATAGAAGTCGAACTCGCGGCCTACGGGCTGGCCAAGAACCCTGCCAGTCTCGATTACCTGCTTCGGACCGCCGCATCTTCCGATCATGCGCGAAAGGTTTGGGCGTTATGGGCGCTCGGGCTGATGGCGAACCGCGGCGTCGGAACAGACCGAGTTGTAGAGGTTCTGACGGGCCATCTGAAAGATGCCGACGAAGACTCGCGACGCTGGGCCGTGGAAGGGTTGGCTCTGTCCGGCGCTACCGAAACCATCGAGCCGCTGCTGCAGACGATGCACGACGATGCCTCGCCCAATGTGCGCGAGAGAGCGGCGGGCAGTTTGGCGGAGTCTGGCATGTTCACGCTCGAGCAGCGCATGAGTGCCGTCCCGCGATTATTGAGCTATATCGACGACCCTTCGCTGGATGCCCGTACCCATGCCTGGGCCTCCCAAGCGCTGAGCGACATTACCCACCACCATTTTGGTAATGATGCCAGTGCGTGGAGGAATTGGTACAACTCCACCCAGGCTGACCGATCGAACTAGTAATTCACTAATTCCGTAATTGTGTTCGCTCTGAGCGTGTTCGTAAGTGCTCAGAGTCTTTGAGGAAATGCAGCTGTGAGGGAACTCCGAGTCGAGGCTCCATGGGAAAACTGAACGTGGTTGTTGCTCTCACCACCAGAGAGAACGATTACCAGGCAGAACAGGCAGCCGCCGTAGCCGACATGGCCGCACGACTCGGCATCAAGATTCGGATCATCTATGCCGACAACGACGCCGTCAACCAGACCCAGCAGCTGATCAAGATCATCCAGGATCCCGCCCAGAAGCCCTGTGCGATTTTGGTAGAGCCGGTTGGAACTGGGATGCCCCAGGTGGCGAAGGCGGCGGTCGCCGCTAGTATCGGCTGGGGAATCATCAATAGCGATCCCGAATACATCCCGGAACTCCGCCAAGATGCCGCCGCTCCAGTCTTCTCGGTTAGCACCGACCAAACCGAAGTGGGCAGAATCCAAGGCCAGCAACTGGAAGCTCTCGTCCCCGCCGGTAACGTACTGTACCTCGAGGGTCCATTCAACAGCACGGCGACTCAACTGCGGACGAAAGGGATGCTTGCCACCAAGCCGGCTGGGGTCCAGTTGAAAATGCTGAAGGGGGACTGGACCGAGCGCAGCGCGCACCATGCAGTACAGTCGTGGCTGTCGTTGGGGTCCTCGCGCCTGCTCCAAATTCTAGCCGTCCTTTGCCAGAACGATGCCATGGCCATGGGGGCCAGAAAAGCCTTGGGCGGCCTGACGGACAAGGACCGCGAGCAGTGGCTCAGGATTCCGTTTATGGGTTGCGATGGTGTCACCAGGACGGGGCAGGAGTGGGTGCGCCGCGGCTTCCTGAAGTCGACCGTCATCACTCCTCCGGCGGCGGGAATCGCTTTGGAAATCCTGGCGAAGGCGCTCCACGCCGGTTCCATGCCCCCCGACCGTACCTTGATTCCGCCACAGTCCTTTCCCGCGGTGGCGCAATTGCGTGGCCAGACCATGAAAGCAAGTAGCTCACGATCCTGATGAACGATTCGTGCCCGGTGAAGATACGCAACTCACTGCAAACCACGGTTCCTCGCACCTCTCACTCGGCCATCTTCGCCACATGCACATCGAACCCAGTCTTCGGCAATAAGGATGTCAGTGAGAACGCCTTGAATCCATCGCCGCTGACTTCCGTATGACGATAGATACCCGGCTCGCTCTCAATCATTTCGCGGCGTCCTTCCATGTCACCCAAGAAGGCCTGCGCCCGGCTCACGCTGATGTCGACTTCTTTCGCGCGTGTGACCACCGCCTCTGAAGCGTAGGAGCGCACCAGCTTAGGCCAGTATTTTTCCAGGAGATCCGTACTGGCGAACACATCGGCCCAAATGATGCGCCCGTTCACGGCTACCACCACACCCACGGCATTATGATCTCGCAGTTGCCGGATCAGACTCTGATAGTTTTGCTCGATCGGCTGGGCCACCGCGTCCACCTGCCGCTTGACTCCCTCGTTCTCATTTACCCTGGCGTACGAGGAGGTTCTCGCAATCTCGGCTGCCACCTGCGGAGCGGCGGCGGTTACTTCCACCGTCTCCATCGCCGCCTGCTGCTTGCGCACCTCCGCCCAAACCTGGCTCTGGTCCTTCTCGGCCATGGCCTTGGCGCGAACCGAAGGCTGTGCCATCATTGCCATGGGAAGTTGAGCAGCTTTTAGGGGGCCGCCGACGTTGCCGCCGTACATCGCTCCCGAGGCGCCAAAATGCTCGCTGGTCGCGACCCACCGCCCCGGCTCCACGCAGAACACGCTTAGGTCCACCGGATCGCTCTCCGCCGGAACGATGCGATCTTTGCCGATCACGCGATCCTGCTTGCCTCCGGTAACGATCTCTCCGGCCAGCAACAGCAACGGCCGCTTGGAATTGTTCACTAGAACGAGGCGATTCACTTGGGCTCCATCGTTCCCAATTGCCGGCACCGAATGCCGCCGAATCAGTCCTTGCACATGGCCGGCTTCGCTCACCTCTACTTCCCCGGATCGCAACCCTTCATCCAAGGTCAGGAACTCGCCAGTCGGATAGCTTTTCGTCGCGAGCACGGGAAATACGGTTAGATTGCCATGCCGGATCGGGTCCTGCACCTTGTAGCCCGGCGCCGCGGTAACGTCTCCGGCTCGCGCGTCTCGCTGGTTCAGGATCACGAATGCGGCCATTGTCAGCAACGGCAACGCCACGAAAATCTTAGGACTCAGCATCAGACTCAGCTTCGGAATCATGGAGGTTCCTCCCGAGCCGGAGAACGCATCCCTTGGCGGACAGGGTGTCCGCGCCAAACGCTCTAAGCCAGAGGCGCCGTTGGGACATCGTCCCTTTCGACTCGTGAGAAGAACGAAAGGGTCGAATCGGCTTGCGAATAAAATTCGTGGGGCGCAGGGTTCGGGTGTTCTGTTTCAGAGATCTGAGGCCGGGAATTGCAGCGCATCCCGTCCGCCGCTATTCCCCTGTAAAATTGAATCAGCGATTCTGGAGCCACGTCCGCAATTGTCCTTTCTCGAACAACTGAACCCGCAGCAGCGCGAAGCCGTCGAAACTACCGAAGGCCCGGTTCTGATCCTGGCCGGCGCCGGCAGCGGGAAAACGCGCGTCATCACCTACCGCATCGCCTACCTGATCGAGCACCAAGGCGTGATGCCCGAGTCCATCCTGGCGATGACCTTCACCAACAAGGCCGCCGCCGAGATGGGGGAGCGCGTCGAAAAGCTGGTGGATGGCCTGAGCATCGCCAAGCCCGTGATTTCCACCTTCCATTCGTTCTGCGTGCGGATGCTGCGGCGCGACATTGAGGCCATGCGTATTCGGTCGAGCGTTCCTGGCCAGTCGCCGATCGGTCACACCAAGAATTTTGTCATCTATGACGAGAGCGATCAGCAAGCCGTGGTCAAAGGAGTGATGAAGCGGCTCGGCCTCGACGACAAGCAACTCACGCCGCGCACCGTTCTCGGCCGTATTTCCTGGGCCAAGAGCCATATGCTCGACCCCCAGGAACTCTACCTGCAATCGGGGGATCCCAAGACTGAACGCATCGCGCACCTGTACGAGGAGTACCGCAAGGAGCTGCGCAAGGCCAACGCTCTCGACTTTGACGATCTGCTGCTCGAAGCAGTGCGACTGCTGAAGTCAGCGCCGCAGGTGCTCGATTACTACAATCGCCGGTTCCAGTATCTGCTCATCGACGAGTATCAGGACACCAACCGTCCGCAATACGAACTCATGCGCATGCTCGCCGGAGAACGCCGCAACGTTTGCGCCGTCGGTGATGAAGACCAGTCGATCTATTCTTGGCGGGGCGCCGACATCCGCAACATCCTCGAATTCGAACGGGATTTTCCCGCAGCAAAAATTATCCGCCTGGAACAGAATTACCGTTCGACGCAAAACATTCTGCAGGCGGCTTCGGCCGTGGTTGCGAACAACATTCGCCGCAAAGGCAAGAACCTGTGGACGTCGCGGCAGGGCGGCACCAAGATTGGCTACTACGAAGCCCCAGACGGCGAGAACGAGGCCCTGTTCGCCGCCGACTGGATCGCCCGCTACGCACGCCAGGCGAGCGATCGCGGGGAAACTCCGCGGGCGGCCGTGCTCTACCGCACCAACTCCCAGTCCCGTTTATTCGAAGAGGCCATGCGCCGTTACGGATTGAAATATCACGTGGTCGGCGGATTCTCGTTCTACGAACGCTCCGAGATCAAAGACCTGATCTCGTACTTGAAAGTCATCCATAATCCGGACGATTCGATTTCTCTGCTGCGGGTCATCAACACACCGACGCGCGGCATCGGCAAAGGCACCCTCGACACTCTGGAAGGGGTGGCTCTGGAAAGCGGATTATCGCTGTGGGGCGCGCTTGCAGAAGCGATCCGCCGCCAGTTGCTGCCGCCACGGGCCTTGTCGTCGCTCGAGAGCTTTCGGCAATTGATCGAAGACGGCCGTGCCATGCTGGCGGGAACCTTCAACGACCCGCTGGCCCAGAGTGTAGGCGCGGGCGACTCGCCTGCGCAGGGCGAAGCCCTGCCGACCGGGGGCGAAGATGCGACAGCATTCGATCCTGCAGAATTGGGAAACTTTTCTTTCGACTTCGGCGCGGCTGAGGACGAACTGGGCGGCACTCCAGTGGATTCCGCGGGGAAGGCGGGACGCCTCCACGACAGCCGGCGGGACGCCAGCGCTGCGGATGCCGACAGGCCGGCGGAACCACAGATTGGGGCGAGGCCGGATTCGTTTCCTGCCCCGACCATCAGTACCGCCGACATCCTGAAATTTCTCATCGACCGCACCGGCTACATTAAGCTGCTCGAGGAAGAAGACACGCCCGAAGCTTTTTCTCGTATCGAAAACCTGCGCGAACTGGTGAATGCCGCCATGGACTCGCGCGACCGCGCCGAGACTCTGGACCAGTTTCTGGACCACGCGGCGCTGGTCGCCGACGCTGACGATTACGACGCCCGCGCCCAGATCACGCTGATGAGCCTGCACGCCGCCAAGGGCCTGGAATTTCCCCTGATTTTTCTCAGTGGCCTGGAAGAAGGGCTCTTTCCGCATTCCCGCACCATGCTCGTCCCCGAAGAGATTGAAGAGGAGCGCCGCCTCTGCTATGTCGGCATGACCCGCGCCATGGACCAACTCATTTTGACGCGCGCCGTCTACCGCCGAAGATACGGAACGGATTTGCCCGAAGCCAGCGTCCCCTCGCGCTTTCTGGAGGAGGTCCCGGCGCCGCTGATCGAGGAACTGGGAAACAAACGAGGTCATGGGGGGAGGTCCGCCCCCGGCCGTCCGCCAGGGCGAAGCGCCACCGCTGCCGAGAGCCCACACTATTCCTACGAAGACGAAGACCAGAGCGCCGCTTGGCACGCGGGCGAAAGCGCCCGAGATAACACCCGCGCCCCGAAGGCAACAGCCCCGGCGCGCCCCTACAACTCCATTGAGAACATAGCCGAGTTCTTTGCCAGCCGCGGCAAGAAGTTCACGGTCCCGAAGCGTGTCATCGCAGAGCCCACCGGCAAGCGCGGATTCCGCCCCGGCCAGAAGGTTCGTCATCCGAAATATGGCGAAGGAACTGTCTACCAGCGCGAAGGAGAAGGCGAAGAAGCTAAGATTACGGTACAATTCCCTCGCTTCGGATTAAAGAAGCTGGTGGAGAAGTACGCGCAGCTGGAAGGTGCATAGCAGGTGGCAGGGACAGTGGTAAAGGACAGCCGCCTGGGGGTGTTCGGCCGCGCAAAGTGACGCGAATCTCAACCCTGATCCGACCGCGAGCTGGCGCAAGACTACAGCCCACGGCGCAAGCCGCGGGGCGAATTAAGGAATTTTAGCCCGAAGGGGGCTAAAGAAATACCCGAGGCGTACCCCGCCTCGGGCAATCCGTACTACGGAAGAGGACGTTCACCGCATTCATGGCAAATACAGCGAAGTTAACCAAAGAAGAACGCAAGAAAGCCAAACGCACCGCCCGCAAGAAGCGAAAGGCGGAAAAGCCGCTCCAGCCCCGTGATTACCCGCGCGGATCGAAAAAACCCAAGGTTAAGAAGCTGGCGCGGGGTCAGGCGAAGCGCTAGAGGGCAAGAGCCGAGCTAGGCTCGGAGGACAGCCGAGGGCCGAGGGCGGCTGTTCCCACCTGTGCGCTCGGTATTTCGCCGGCGATGTTTTTGGCGGCAGGACATTTGCTGGCTTCAGGCCAAGTCTTAGGGGTTAGATTTTCAGGAGACTACAACCGCTTGCCACAATTCCCGGAACCCGCTGCCGTCATCCGCACCTCCGACAACCAGCTGTTTTGCTGCAAGTCGATCGACAAGTTGATCTCCGAATCCGAATCTCCGGGCCAGCGCCTGCAAAAGACGCTGGGCCCGTGGTCGCTGACAGCACTGGGCATCGGCGCCATCATCGGCTCGGGCATTTTCGTTCTCACCGGCACCGCCGCGGCCGGAGAATATTTTCAGGCTCCATCCATCCTGCACGCGCAGGTGCTCGACATCATTGTGAATTTTCTTCGCGGCGGCGGAACCGGCGCCGTGCTCATGCACGGACGCCCGCCGGCCGGCCCTTCCATAGCGATTTCCTTTTTGTTGGTCGCCATTGCCTGCAGTTTCGCCGGCCTCTGCTACGCCGAACTGGCGTCGATGATCCCGATTGCGGGCAGCGCCTACACCTATTCCTACGCGACCCTCGGCGAAATCTTTGCCTGGATCATCGGCTGGGACCTCATCCTCGAATACGTTGTCAGCAATGTCGTCGTGGCCATCGGCTTCAGCGCCTACACGAAAGCACAACTCGCCTCGTTCGGCCTCAATCTGGCTGACCGCTGGTCGACGCCGGTTTGGGAATCCGGCCACTGGACGGGCGCTTATTTCAACATCCCTGCATTCGTCATCATTTTTGTTCTCACCGTTCTTCTGGTGCGCGGCATCCGCGAATCGGCGAAAGCCAACAACATCATGGTCGCGATCAAGATTGGCGCCATCCTGATTTTTCTTGTGGTGGGCGGCGCGCTGGTGCACACCAGCAACTGGAAGCCGTTCGCGCCTTCTGGATTCGGCGGCGTCGTCACCGGAGGCGCCATTGTCTTCTTTACCTATATCGGCTTCGATTCGGTTTCCACGGCGGCCGAGGAAGCGAAGAATCCTCAGCGGGACCTGCCCTTCGGCATCATCGCCTCCCTCATCGTTTGTACCGTGCTCTACATTGGCGTCTCCATCGTTCTGCTGGGGATGATGAAGTACACGACCTTTGTCTCTGGCGAAGCGGCCGACGCGCCCGTGGCTTACGCGCTGAAAGTGCTGGGCGCCAGCCGCTGGTCGCGCTCCATCATCGTGATCGGCGCGCTGACCGGCATGATCTCATCATTGCTGGTTTTTCAATATGGGCAAGCGCGCATCTGGTACGCCATGTCGCGCGACCGTCTGTTTCCAAAGATGTTTTCGCTCGTCCATCCCAAGTTCAAGACGCCGCACGTTTCCACCTGGATCGCGGGATTCGTGGTCGGCATCCCAGCGGGAATCTTCGCCATCAGCGACGCTGCGGACCTCTCGAACATCGGCACTCTGTTCGCATTCGTGCTGGTGTCGCTGGGCGTGATCATTCTGCGCCGCACCCAGCCCGACCGCCCGCGCGTCTTCAAGGTTCCACTTGTGCCGTGGTTTCCGCTGATCTCGATCATTCTGTGCGGCGGCCTCATGACCGGGCTCACCGTCATCACCTGGCTGCGGTTTGTGATTTGGCTTGGACTCGGGCTGCTGATCTATATTTTCTACAGCCGCCACCGCAGCGAATTTGCCAGGAAATAGGCGTCTGCTTTCGACTTTTGCCCATCGACAAAAACGCTCTGTCATCCTGAACGAAGCAGACCGAAGGGCGGCGCGAATCGGTCCGCGCGTTGCACGACCCCGGTACTCCCGTTCCTCAGCAATGTCTTCAACTGAAGTTCTGACTCGCCGGCTCCTTCCTACTTCGCCCAGGCGCCGGCCAGAAACAAATACCGCTCCCGCAGATCATCCTGGTGCGCCGAAGATTGCGCGTCCAGCAACATCACCGACCATCCGTCCGCTGCCGAATACACCGGCCACTTCGGCAATCCCGGCCCGTTCGGATCTCCGCTGCGCGCGAAGTTTGCCCAATATTTCTGCATCTCTCGGCTCAGCCGACGGTCCTCTGGTCTCCACGCCACTCCGGCTTTGGAGTCGAGTTGTCCAAATACATATTCAATTTCGGACGAGTGGTATGCGCCCAGCGGCGGTCCTTTCGGATCGGCAGGCGGGCCAAGGTCAAAACGATAGCGATAGACGGGTTGGTTGCCGGATTTGGCCTGCGATTCCATCCACTCCCACGTCGAGAACGCGATGAAGCGATCTCCCGCGAAATCTTCCGCAGACCGCAACCCATGCACCTCCGAGTCGGAGGGATAGAGCTTCAGAAATTCGTCCGCCCGGTCGCCGAATTCCTTTTGCGCCGCGGCCTTCAGGGTCTCCACCGTCGGCTTCTGGGGAGAGAAAGCGATTTCGAAGCTGCCTTCGTCGTGGTTCCAGCCCGCCAGCAGCGGCACGTCATTTTGTTTTCTTGCCGCAAAGATAGCCGGCACCGGCTCCGGGAAAAAATATCCGTCCACGTCCGGACTGAAATCAAAACCAGGAGACTGCGGGGGCGAAAAAGCATCCAGCAACTTCTGCGCCGGAAGGGCCCGCAATTCGGCCAGCGTGCTCACCCCCAGTTTCGAGCGCACCAGCTGCGCGTCCTTTTCTTCCCGCGCCGAGCGCGGCTCGAACGACAAATCTCCGCTGAAGAACGCTCCTCCACTTTCGCCAATCGCCTTCTGGAACAGGCCCTTGGCGAGCGGCGAGGCCATCTGCGCGCTCACCGAAAACGCTCCCGCACTTTCACCAAAAATAGTCACATTCCCCGGATCGCCGCCGAATGCCGCGATGTGGTCATGCACCCAATGCAGTGCCGCCACTTGATCGAGAAGGCCGTAGTTTCCGGCAGCCTCATGCGCCGATTCCCTGGTCAGTTCGGGATGGACAAAAAAACCGAAAATGCCCAGCCGATAATTCATGCTGACCACGATCACGCCCTGCTGCGCCAGTCTTGTGCCATCCTGGCGCGCCTCCGACGTTGTGCCCGCGACAAAGCCTCCGCCATAAATCCAAACCATCACCGGCAGCTTCTTAGCCGAAGCCTTCGCCGGCACCCAAACGTTCAGCGTCAGGCAATCTTCACTTTGCCCCGCGTCGCGAAAATTCATGTCGCCATACACTTTTCCTTGCATACAGTGCGCGCCGAATTCTGTGACTTTGCGGACTCCGCCCCCCCTCGTCAGGGGTACGGGTGGTTTCCAGCGCAGATCACCCACCGGCGGCGCGGCGTAGGGAATACCGAGAAAGGCGTGGACCGAGCCGACTCGCTTTCCCTCCAACACCCCGGCATCGGTTTTCACTTTCGGGGCCGACGCCCCCCACAGGACCGGCGGCGTGCCCAGCATTCCTCCCGCAATCAGCCACCCGCAAATAAACTTTGCGTTCATGAGATCTCCACCCCGGGACCTGAGAAACAGCCGATTGTAGCGGAAAAATCCTCTCCCGCAAGATCTCCATTCCCTCGCAAATCTTTGGTCAAGAATCTACAATCAAGGGGATGACTTCCGTGCCGCTGCGCCCGCCCAATGCTTTTATCCGTCAGTTGCCGAAGGCGGAGCTGCACCTGCACCTTGAGGGCTCGGTCGAGCCGGCCACGCTCCTGGAGCTCCGCAAGCTGCACGGCGACCACGCGACTCTTGCCGAGGTTGAGACGCTCTACGACTACACCGACTTCCAAAGTTTCCTGATGGCATTCAAGGCGGTGAGCGCCGAGCTGCGCACCCCCGAAGACTACGAACTGATTACCTATCGCCTGATGCAGCGGCTCAAGGAAGAAACCGTACTGCACGCCGAGGTCTATGTTGCGGTTGGCGTCTGCCTTTATCGCAAGCAGGATTTCACCGCGATCTTCGAGGGTCTGGAGCGCGGTCGCGCCCGCGGCGCCCGCGACTTCGGCGTTTCGCTGCTGTGGATTTTCGATGCAACCCGCCACTTCGGAGTCGAGGAGGCACAAAAAGTCTTCGAGCTCGCCGCACGCTACCGGGATCGTCACGTCGTCGGAGTCGGCATCGGCGGCGACGAACTAAAGGCCCCACCGGAACTTTTCCGCAGCGTTTATGCCTACGCCGCCGATCAGGGTTTACGCCTTACGGCTCACGCCGGAGAGACCGGTCCTGCGGAATCCATCTGGGGAGCGCTCAACTTGCGCGCTGAGCGAATCGGTCACGCCCTCACTGCCGCGCAGGACACGGACCTGATCGAAGAACTTGCCCAGCGCCAGATTCCGGTCGAGCTCTGCATTACCAGCAACCTTCGCACCGGAGTGTGTAGCACCGTCGCCGAGCATCCCGCGAAAAACTACTTCGATCAAGGCATCATGATCACCCTCAATACGGACGACCCGGCATTGTTCGCCACCACCCTGTCGCGCGAATTCCAGCTTGCCCAGGACACGTTCGGATTCAGCGATGAACATCTCCGTGAACTGGCGCGCAACTCCTTCGAAGCGTCTTTCCTGCCGGCAGAAAAAAAGCTGGAGCTCCTGGGCCTGTTCGACGCAGCCGCAGCAAGATAGTCGATCCAGAAAGTGATGTAGGAAAAGCCGCCTCGGCAGTCCCCGGCCCGCGCGCGGCCCGAACCTGTCCACTCTCCGGTCGCATACGCAAGAGATGCTATTGAGATGTTATAAAATCTGGTGACTGCCCTATCTTGTCTTAACTGGGAACTGGGAAGTCTCCATGCCAATTCGCCCTGTCCTGCAACTCGGCAACCCGCTCCTGAGGCAAAAGGCTGTAAGAGTGGAAGACCCGACGGCGCACGAAACCCGCGTTCTGGTTCAGCATCTCGCCGACACTCTTGCGCACTGGCGTTCCGTTACCGGCTACGGCCGCGGCATCGCGGCCCCCCAACTCGGCGAATTGCAGCGAGTCATCTTTCTCCAACTCCGGCGCAGCGAGCCTTGGCCCCTCATTAACCCCGAAATTGTCGAATCGAGCCAGGAAAAAATTGTGGTCTGGGACGCTTGCCTGAGTTTTCTCTCGATCTTCATGCAGGTCGAACGTCACCGCCGGGTCACTGTCCGCTATGAGAGTCTGCAGGGCGAAACCCGCGAAATCGTAGCCGGAGACGAGCGCAATCTTTCCGAACTTTTGCAGCACGAAATCGATCACCTGGACGGCATCCTGGCCATCGATCGGGTCGTCGATGTCAAGACCATCTGCACCCGGGAAGAATTCGAAAAACGTTACCGGGACACGAGCCCGTATGCGGTTGCTCCAGGTCCCATGAAAAACGGGTCTTAGTCTTGGGTGCTAGACTTAGCCGAGAATTTTCAACTGGCGAAGAAACGGAACAACGCGTCCTGACTTCGGCTCCTAATAGCTAAGACCTAAGCCCCCAAATGTTACACATCGGCATCGTCGCATCCAGCGCGGAAGGCGCCGCGCTCTGCTATCGCACCATCTGTGTTGAGGGTGCCGAGTTGCTCGGGCCCTACAATCATCCCGAAGTCTCGATGCACGGTCATCCCTTTGTCCAATACAAGAACTTCATCGACGCTGGGGACTGGGCCGGAGTGGCGGAACTCATGCTCTCTTCCGCCGAGAAATTGGCCAAGGCCGGGGCCGACTTCCTCATCGCACCCGTGAATACCGTGCACCAGGCATTCGACCTGGTCGAGCGCCGCTCGCCGCGCCCCTGGCTGCACATCGCGGTTGAAGTCGCCAATGAAGCCAAACATCACGGCTACAAACGCTTGGGAGTACTCGGCACCCGCTCATTGATGGACGGTCCGGTCTACCGCGAGACGCTCAGGGCCGCCGGCATCGAACAGCGCATCCCGGGCGCAGAGCAGCGGGAGCGCATCCACCGCATTATCTTCGACGAACTGGTCCAGGGAACCTTCCTGCCTCGCGCTCAGGCGTATTTCACGGAAGTGATTCGCGGACTCAAAGATGAAGGATGCGAGGCCGTGGCGCTGGCCTGCACTGAGATTCCCTTACTCATGACTCCAGAATCTTCCCCGCTCCCCATGCTGGACTCGACGCGCATTCTCGCCCGAGCCGCTCTGCGCAAGGCCGTAGAAGGCTAATGGAACGCCACCAACTCAAATTCCGCTTGCTTCCCGGCTCCTATGCCGTCGTGCGTCTGGCGGTCGACACCCCCGTCGGCGATTGGGCGACCAAGGGCGGGTTCAGTTCGATCACGCGCACCGCGGATGAGGTCTCCGTGGTGTGTTCCACGGACCATCTTCCGGCGGAGATGCATTCTTCACATCGCTGGATCTGCTTGAAACTCGAAGGCCCATTTCTGTTCTCGCAAACTGGAGTGCTGCTTTCCTTTATCGAGCCACTGTCGAGGAAAGATGTTCCCGTCTTCGCCATCTCTACCTACGACACGGACTATGTGCTGATTCAGGAAGAGTTCGCCTGGGCGGTCGACGCCCTGCGCGCAGCCGGTCATGAGTTGTGCCCGCCCGATCAAGCCGCAATCCCACCACTCGACCGGGCGTGAGAGTCATGGTCGAATCAGACTAGCGCTGTGCAGGTTCGACTGAGGATTGTTTTTCTGGCTCAGGATGGGGTGCATCGCAACCTCAAGTTCGCCATCGGACACCATGCGGAACCGGCCGTAATCCTGTGAGTCCCTTATAATCGAAAGATTCTTATGGCTGCCATGCTTGAACGGATCGTTGCAGCTACCCGGGCGCTGGTGGCGGGAGCAAAGCGCGGTGCCGATTTGCGCGAACTGGAGTCGCGCGCGGAAATGCATGGGCCCCGCGGGTTTCGACGGGCCCTGGAGCTGAAGAGCCGCGAGGGGGTGGCGGTGATTGCGGAGTTGAAGAAGGCGTCACCGTCAAAGGGGCTGATTCGGGCGGAATTTCATCCGGCGGAGTTGGCGCGGGAACTGGAAGCGGCGGGGGCGGCGGCGCTGTCGGTGCTGACGGATGAGGAATTTTTTCAGGGTTCGCTGGGGAATCTGCGGGCGGCTTCTCAGGCGGTGAAGATTCCTTGTCTGCGAAAAGATTTTATTGTGGATGAGTTTCAGTTGCTGGAGGCGCGGGCCAATGCGGCCGATGCGGTGTTGCTGATTGTGGCGGCGCTGTCGCGGCAAGAATTGGGTGTGCTTACGGCTGGGGCGCGCCAGCGTGGGCTGGATGTTTTGTGTGAAGTGCACGATGGGGATGAGTTGCAGCGGGCATTGGATGCGGGATGCGATTTGATTGGAGTGAATGCGCGTGACCTGCGAACGTTCGGGGTGAGTCTGGAGACGGCGTTTCGGCTGGCGGAGAAATTTCCCGCGGATGTGGTGCGGGTGGCGGAGAGCGGGATTCATTCTGCCGAGGATGTCGCGCGGCTCCGGGCGGTCGGCTATGACGCGTTCTTGGTAGGGGAGTCGCTGATGCGGGCGGATTCGCCTGGAGACGCATTACGGGAGCTGAGGCGAGTACCGAGTCGCGAGTACCGGGTACCGAGCGGGCGGTAAGGAAAGTCCCCAGGTCTCGCAGGGGACGCGAAACCGGGCACCTGGCTCCCGAATTTTACCGGCCACTGACAACTGGTTTTATGACTTGGGTGAAAATTTGCGGAATCACGAATTTGGAGGACGCGCTGGTTGCGGTGGAGGCCGGAGCGGATGCGGTGGGATTCGTGTTTTATGAGAAGAGTCCGCGGAGGATTTCGGTCGAGGCGGCGCGGCAGATTGTGAACAAGCTGCCTGCCGCTGTGGAGAAGGTGGGGGTGTTTGTGGATGCAGACTCCAAGACTATTCTCGAAGTCGTGTCGCGCGCTGGGTTGACGGCGGTACAACTACACGGAAAGCAATCAAGCGAAAGCGTTTTGGGTGATCCGCGATCGACCGCGGAGTGCGTGGGGGCCACGAAGCTCATCGTGATGATTCATGGCGACTCGCTCAAGGACGGAGGACTCTTCAGGGGAACTGGCGCCGGTGCAAAGCCGTTTGCTGTGCTCCTGGATTCTTCCTCAAAAGGAGTGACGGGTGGGACGGGAACCACTTTTGATTGGGATAAGACCAGCAGTAGGGTGCAAGCCATTCGTCTAAACGTGCCTATTATTGTGGCCGGTGGTCTGACCCCGACGAACATCGGGGAGGCGATGAGAACTCTTCATCCCTTCGGAGTCGATGTGGCGTCGGGAGTGGAGGCGGAGCCGGGGAAGAAGGATGCGGAGAAGGTGCGGGCGTTTGTGCGGGCAGTACGGGAAATCGATAGGAAGGCGAGTTAGGGGTGGCTACCAGTCCAAGAGCAACCAAGGTCAAAACCCCCATCCTGGCGGCAAAAGACGCGGCCAGGATAGGGCGCTCTCGAGTCTCGATTCCTCGCGCTTCTGGCTCGATAAACGAGCCCGGGCGGTTTGGGGTTTACGGCGGGCGGTACGTGCCGGAGACTTTGATGGCGGCGCTCGAAGAGCTGGAGCGCGAGTATGAGAAGGCGAAGCGCGACCGGAAATTTCAGGCGCGGCTGGAGGAGTTGCTGCGGACTTATGCGGGGCGCCCTACGCCGTTGTTTTTTGCGCGGCGGCTCACGCAAAAATTGGGCGGGGCGAGGATCTATTTGAAGCGCGAAGATCTGCTGCACACCGGCGCGCACAAGATCAATAACTGTCTGGGGCAAGGGCTGCTGGTCGAGCGCATGGGTAAGCATCGCGTGATCGCGGAGACGGGCGCGGGTCAACACGGCGTTGCCACCGCGACGGTGTGCGCGCTGCTGGGATTTGAGTGCGTCGTCTACATGGGAACCGAGGACATGCGGCGGCAGGAGTTGAATGTGTTCCGCATGCGGCTGCTGGGGGCGGAAGTGCGCGGGGTCGAGTCGGGATCGCGCACCCTGAAAGACGCGATCAATGAGGCGATGCGCGACTGGGTCACGAATGTGCGGACGACCCATTATTTGTTGGGAAGTGTGCTAGGCGCGCATCCCTATCCGACCATGGTGCGGGATTTTCATCGAGTGATTGGCCAAGAGGCGCGAGCGCAGATTTTAGCGGCCGAAGGAAAGTTGCCGGCGGCGATTATTGCCTGCGTGGGGGGAGGATCGAATTCGATTGGAATTTTTTACGACTTTCTTAGCGACAAGAAAGTGCGACTGATCGGGGTCGAGGCCGGGGGACGGGGCGAAACTCTGGGGGAGCATGCGGCGCGGTTTCGCGGAGGATCGCCGGGCGTGCTGCAGGGAACGTTTTCTTACGTACTGCAGGACTCGGGAGGACAGATTGCGCTGACGCATTCGATTTCGGCAGGGCTGGATTATCCTTCGATTGGGCCGGAACACGCGGCATTGCGGGATGCGGGCCGAGCCGAGTATGTCCCGGCGTCGGATGCGGAGGCGCTCGAGGCCGCGACTTTGCTGGCGCGGACGGAAGGAATTATTCCCGCACTGGAGTCTGCGCATGCGGTGGCGGAGCTGGTCAAGCGCGCGCCTCAGATGAAGAAATCCGAGATCGTAATCGCGAACATTTCCGGGCGCGGGGATAAGGATATCGGGATCATGCGGGAGAGCCTGAAAATTGATGGATGATGGATGATGGATGATGGACGATTGTTGATTTCTGATGGGGGAGGGAAAACCAATCCAGAGGTTTCCCTGCTTTTCCATCTAGAATCAGAGACCAACTATCATCCAGCTCTTGCTATGCCACTGACTTTCTACAAAAAGCCGGGGCTCGTCGTGTACGTGACGTGTGGGGACCCCAACCTCGCGACCACGCGCGAGATCATATTGGCCGCGATTGCGGCGGGGGCGGACGTAATTGAGTTAGGGGTGCCGTTCAGCGATCCGGTGGCGGACGGGCCGGTGATTCAGCGGGCCAGCGAACGGGCATTGAAGCACGGGACGTCGCTGGCGCAGGTGCTGACGCTAGCGGCGGAGGTGCGACAGCATGCGCAATCTACGGGGTTAATCGTGTTTTCCTATCTCAATCCCATCTTACGGATGGGAATGGAAAAATTCTGCAAAGTAGCTCGGGCCGCGGGAGTGGATGGCGCGCTGGTCACCGATCTGCCGGTGGAAGAGGCGGGGGAATATTTGCGGGCGATGCGGGCGTACGACCTGGCTCCGGTGTTTCTGGCCGCCCCGACCAGTCCCGATGAACGGTTGAAACGGATTGCGGATGCGTCGTGGGGATTTGTGTATGCGGTGTCGCGGACCGGAGTGACGGGCGCGGGGCAACAACCGGCGGAGGATGCGCGGAAGTTGGTGCGGCGCCTGCGGCGCTTTACCAAGTTGCCGCTTGCTTTGGGATTCGGCATTTCGACCGCGGAGCAGTTTGCGGAAGCGGGTGAGTTTGCCGATGCCGTGGTGGTGGGTAGCGCGATTGTGGAAACCGTGGAGCGGAATCGCGGGCGGGAGGCGGCGGCTGTAGGGGAGTTTGTCAGAGGGCTGACCGCTCTCAGCGGTCAGCCGTCGGCCATGGCACGGTGAGGGAAGGATCAATTCCAGGGTTTGGATAAATCCCCACCCTTGCCGCAAAAGAAGGCGAAAAAGATGGGGCACTCGGAATACATAGCCCAGGCTTATGGACATCGAGGATTGGCGGAAGAAAATTGATGAGCTGGACCGTAGGCTGGTGGAACTGCTGAGCGAGCGGGCTCGCGCTGCGGTGGAGATTGGGCGGCTGAAGCGCGATACTTCTTTGCCAATTTATGAGCCGGACCGGGAGCGAATCGTTTTTGCGAATGTGCAGGCGGCGAATCGGGGACCGCTGGCGGGGCGGGATCTGGTGCGGATTTATGAACGCATTATTGATGTGATGCGGAATGTGCAAAAGGAAGAGATTGTGCCGAAGGGGAAAGCGGCTGAGTTGGGGACGGAATTGGATTCGGAACTGAATGAGTGAGTTTTGCGGATGGCGGGGAAACCTAGATTCCTCGCTTCCCCCGGAATGACAGAACGTTTTATGAAAGCCCGCAGCTGAGAAGCTGAGAATCCTATGATTGTTGCGATGCAGGAAGGTGCGGATGAGGGGTTGATTCAGCAGGTGATTGAGCACCTGGTGAAGATCGGCTTTGAGGTGCACCGCTCGACCGGGGCGCGGATGACCGTGCTGGGGGCGGTTGGCGCGGGGATTGATTTTGACATCCGCAACCTCGAGCTACTGCCGGGCGTGCAGGAAGTCCACCGCATCAGTTCGCCGTATAAGCTCGCGGGCCGGAGTTTTCGTCCAGAAGGCACCGTCGTCAAACTGGCAAACGGAATTGGCGTGGGCGGGAACGAAATCGTGGTGATGGCCGGGCCTTGTTCGGTGGAATCGCGCGAACAGATTTTCACCACGGCGGAGGCGGTGAAGAAGGCGGGCGCAAAAGTGCTGCGGGGTGGGGCGTTTAAGCCGCGGAGTTCTCCCTATTCGTTTCAGGGGCATGGGGAAGACGCGCTGAAGTTGTTGCGCGAGGCGGGCGAGCAATTCAAGTTGCTGGTGATCAGCGAGGTCATGGAGATTTCGCAGATCCCGATGATGTTGCCCTATGTGGACATCCTGCAAGTGGGGGCGCGCAACATGCAGAACTTTAATCTGTTGCGCGAACTTGGAAAAGTGCGCAAGCCGGTGCTGGTGAAGCGCGGGATTGCGGCGACCCTGGAAGAGTTGCTGTTGTCGGCGGAATACATCATGGCGGGCGGGAACTACGACGTGATTCTATGCGAGCGCGGCATTCGGACGTTTGAGACGTATACGCGGAACACCATGGATATTTCTGCGATTCCGATCATTCACAAGCTATCGCATTTGCCCATGACCGCGGATCCGTCGCACGGGACGGGACGCCGGGACAAGGTGGCGCCGATGGCGCGAGCGTCGGTGGCGGCGGGAGCGGATGCGCTGCTGATTGAAGTGCATTGCAATCCGGACCAGGCATTATCAGATGGGGCGCAATCGCTGTTTCCGGAGCAGTTCGCCAAGCTGATGGATGAGTTGCGAATGATTGCGCCGGCCGTGGGACGAGCGATTGGATAACTCTATTTTAGTAATCTGGAAATTTAGTAAATTGAACTTCTGGATCCTCCAATTTCCCAATCCGCCAAATTTCCCAATTACTCAGTTTTCTCTATGGCGATCCGGCAAATCACGATCATTGGCACGGGGCTGATTGGCGGGTCGCTGGGACTCGCACTCCGGAAGAAGAAATTTGCCGGACGGATTGTGGGGTGCGATCGCCAGGGGACGCTGGAGAAAGCGCGCATGCGAGGGGCCATTGACGACGGCTCCGCGAATCCTGGGGATGCGGTGCGGGGAAGCCAGCTGGTGGTGCTGGCGACCCCCGTGCTGGCGATTGTCGATCTGATCGAACGTGTTGGCCCTTCCCTTCCGGCCAAGGCATTACTCACCGATGTGGGCAGCACCAAGGCGATGATCCTGGAGCGCGCGGTGAAAGTTTTTGGCAAGAGTGCGGGCAAGCGGTTTCTGGCGGGGCATCCGATGGCGGGGAAGGAAATGAGTGGAGTGGATTATGCGGATGCGGATTTGTTTCAGAAGGCAGTGTGGTTTCTGACTCCTCTGCCGGGGCAAAATTTAAACGATGGGCTGTTGGCTGAGTTTTCGGGATGGATTGATCAGATCGGATCGCGCATAGCCATGTTGCCGGCGGAGGAGCATGACCGGCTGTGTGCCTGGATCAGCCATGTTCCACAAATGATTTCGACCGCGCTGGCAGCGGCGCTGGTAGAAGAGTTTGGCGATGAGGCTCCGCTGCTGCCGGCCGGTGGCCGCGCACTGCGGGAGATGACGCGGATTTCCGCGAGTCCCTATTCGATGTGGCGGGATATCGCGATCAGCAACAAGCCCAACCTGGAAAGAGCTCTGGGGAAAGTGGAGCAGCGCTTGGCGCATATCCGGGAAAATTTGGCCACGCGGCAACTCGCGGAAGAGTTTGAGCTGGCCCATCAGCTGAGGAAGGTTCCGGGGAAGAGAAAATAATTCACCATAGCGGCTTAGAGGCACCGAGACAAATCAATGACTCATCTTCGGTCCCGCTCCTGGCCCTCGTCGGGAAGCATTCTCCGGTCGTTTTCCATGTCTCTGGGTCTCGTGGTCAAATTCATTTAGAATCCTTTGCGCTATGAACAAAGTTGTGGCGAATGCGGATGAGGCCATCGGCGACGTGTTTGACGGCGCTACCATCATGATCGGAGGCTTTGGGCTATGCGGGATGCCGGAGAATCTGATTCGAGCGCTGGTGCGCAAGGGTACAAAGAGCCTGCGGACGATCAGCAACAACGTGGGAGTGGACGGCGTGGGTAACGGGTTGCTGCTGGCAGCGGGGCAGATTGTGCATCACATTGGATCGTACGTGGGGGAGAACAGGCTGCTGGAAGAGATGGTGTTGAAGGGGACGATACGGCTGGATCTGGTGCCGCAAGGGACATTTTCAGAGCGCATTCGCGCCGGAGGTGCGGGCATTCCGGCGTTCTATACGCCGACGGGGGTGGGAACTGTGGTCGCCGATGGCAAAGAAACGCGGGACTTTGACGGGCGCACGTACCTGATGGAACGCGGGCTCAAGGCGGACTTCGCTTTTGTGAAAGCGTGGAAAGGCGATCGCGAAGGAAATTTGATTTATCGGAAGACTGCGCGGAATTTTAATCCCATGATGGCGACGGCGGCGAAGATCACGATTGCCGAAGTGGAGCATCTGGTGAATGCGGGGGAATTGGAGGGAGATCAGATTCATACGCCTTCAATTTATGTGAAACGGATTTTTCAGGGCGAGTTATACGAGCGGCGGATTGAACGCAGGACGGTGCGGCAGGGCTAGTGCGCAGGGCGAGATCTTCCTGCGGCATTGGTGATGGGTTCCGCAGTGCAGGGGTCCTTCGACTGCGGTTTTGCTTCGCGTTCGCGCAGCACCATCCTCGCTCGAAATGACAAAGTGGTTAAGGATCGGGAACGATGAACAAGCTTGGCAAAGATCACGATAAGCGCGAGCGGATTGTGAAGCGGATTGCGCGCGAGCTACGCGATGGGTTCTATGTGAATCTGGGCATTGGCATGCCCACACTGATCGCAAACCATGTGCCTCGCGGAATGGAAGTAACGCTGCAGTCGGAGAACGGAATGTTGGGAATTGGGCCGTATCCGACGGCGGGGCAGGAGGATCCCGACCTGATCAACGCGGGGAAGGAAACGATCAGCGAGATGCCGGGGACTTCGTATTTTTCGAGCGTCGATTCGTTCGCCATGATTCGCGGCGGACATATTGATCTGAGCGTGCTGGGCGCAATGGAAGTCGATGAATCAGGCAGCCTGGCGAATTGGATGATTCCGGGAAAGATGGTCAAGGGCATGGGCGGCGCGATGGACCTGGTCGCCGGCGCGCGTCGCGTGGTGGTGGCGATGGAGCATACGACGCGCGAAGGCGCCCCGAAGATTTTAAAGAAATGCACTCTGCCCCTGACCGGAGTGAACGTGGTGGATACGATTGCGACCGAGATGGCTTACATCCGCGTTACGAAGGATGGGCTGGTACTGGAGGAAGTGGCGCCGGGTTTGACGGCTGACGATGTGCAAGGCGCAACGGAAGCGCGACTGATCGTCAGTCCGGGCCTGAAGGTGATGGAAATTTAGAACTCGCTGGGGGCATCATTACGACCTCAGATTGCCCGATGACATTCCATTACCGTTTGCGTGGTTGGCACATTCTTTCACTGATTCGCGGCAGAATAGCCCAGGCGGCTGTCCCCCAGAACCTAGGCTGCCGCAATCCTGCGAATTAGGTCTTCCTGCTCCTGCTTGCTTTCCGCGCCGATGGTGAAGGCGTCGAGTACGCCTAACGACAGGGCATATTTGATCGCTTCGTCCTGACGATTGCGCAGCGTGCCTTGGCCGAGAATCTTCATTCCCACCACCGCTTTTCCGGCGGTCTTCATTTCCTTCAGAACGCTCAGCACGGTGGCGGGATCGGCGTCCATGTAAGCCCCGACCGGATTCATGCGAGCCAGATCGATTTCCACCCAGGGAGATTTCGCGGCGGCGCGCAGGGCTTCGATGCTATGGCAAGAACACCCGTGGGTGCGGATGATCCCTTTCTGTTTGGCGTCCGAGAGCACGTCCATCACCCCTTTGTAACGCTCGGTCCAGTCGGCTTCGGTGACGCAGTGCATCAGGCAGATGTCGAGGTAGTCGGTGCCGAGTTCGCGGCGGAAGCGGTCAAGATCGGCGCGGGCGGTGGCGGGATCGCGCGCCCAGGTCTTGGTGAGGACGGTGACTTGATCGCGCTGCACATGCTTGAGGGCTTCGGCGACCTGGGGGTGGCTTCCATAAGAGTCGGCGGAATCGAACAAGCGCAGGCCATGATCGTGACCGTTGAGCAGCAGGTCAGAGAGACCTTTCACGCCCAGCGCGGTTTGATGCGAGTGATGGCCAGAGCCGACGGTGCCGGTGCCCATGGCGAGGCGACTCGTCTTGATGCCGGTGCTGCCGAGAGTAACGGTATCGGAGGCGGAGAATTTTGCGGGGAGCGTTTGATCCGCGATGGCGTTGAGGATGGATTTGGAGCTGAGCCAGGCCGCCCCCAGGCCCGACGCGGAGCGAACCAGAAATTCGCGGCGGCGCATGTGTCCTCCTAAAGATTTATGGCCCTTGGTTAGAGGCTACACCAGGAAGGCCGCCAGGGAAAGGTCTTGGTCGTCGCTGCTTTAGTTTCCAAACGTGTCTTTCCGAATATGGGTCTCCTCAGATCCGGAACGGCGCGGCCAGCAGCCGGAAGGGCAGCGTGATGACGAGGAAGATGGCCTCGAGCACAGCGTGAACGGCAACGCCGACGATGCGAAACGGCAGCAGGAGCAGCCAGATGAAGGGATAGGCAATCAGGGCCAGCAAGGCTAGAGGCCAGCAGAGAACGAAAAGAATGCACCACAGCAGCAATGCCAACATGGCTGACACCTCCTTAGTTTCCTATCGATACTGGTACGTTCGTGGCGAAGGAAAAGTTCCAGGTTGCGCGGAGCGATTATTCGAACTGCTGGCGGAAGTTCGCGAGTTGCTCCTGGACTTCCAATACTTGCTGGCGCAGTCGGGCGACCTCTTCTTCCAGCGCAGCGAGACGGTCGGCGTCCGGGTGTAAGCCGGCGCTCGCGGGCGCGGGCGCCCGCGCCATGGCCAGGACCCCTGCGGCTTCCGACATAGCGGGTTCGCCGTAGAAAAGGTGCGTGTAGCGGGCTTCTTTGGTGCCGGGTGGGCGAGGCAGAATTCGGGCGAGTGGCGGTTCGCGCTGGGCTAGGCGATCGAGGGTAGAAATGATGTCCTCGAGCGCTTCGAAGTGGTACATGCGGTCGGCACGGCTGCGGAGTTCGCCGGGAGTTTGCGGTCCGCGAAGGAGGAGGACGCAGATGACGGCAATTTCGCGGCGATCGAAGTTGAACACCTCTTGCAGGCGGTGTTCGAATTTAGGCACGCGGCTGTCGGCGCCGCTAGCTGGGCCGGCGAGGCGCTTTTCCTGCAGCGTGGCGAGAGCCTGGCGCACGCTCTCGTCGTCGAGGTTTATCACTGGATGGCGATTGTTTTTCTGATTACAGGCGTTGACCAGGGCGTTGAGCGAAAGCGGATAGTAGTCGGGCGTGGTGATGTCTTTTTCGATCAGGGAGCCGAGAACGCGGGCTTCGATTTCGGACAGAATGGGGATCATGGGTACGTTTTCTTGGGGATGTCCAGGGTCGATTGTAGCGCCGGTATCGGCGGACAGAAGTGTCCGCCCCGGTACGCCAGAATCTGCCTGCCTTCTTTGGACATGTTCAGTGTCAGGGTTGCTGGTATAGTCTCCGTCAGCGGATTTTTCTGGCGCTGTCGTCAGGGCAAGGAGCGACGATGCTGCGACTGCTAGTCCATTGGGTGCTGAGTGCGATTGCGGTTTGGATTATGGCTCAGGTTGTGCCCGGGATTTCTATTAGCGGGCCGAACAACGCACTGATCGCGGCGCTGGTCATAGGGTTGATCAATGCAACCCTCGGGCTCGTGCTGAAGGTTATCACTTTTCCTCTCACTCTTTTGACCTTGGGATTGTTCTGGTTCGTGATCAATGCCCTGATGTTGGAGTTTGCCTCGGCGCTTCTGGCGCCGGGATTTCAGGTGCGGGGGTTTCTGGCCGCATTCATCGGGGCGATTGTGCTCAGCCTGGTCAACATGGTTCTGAAGGCGATCATAATGCCGAGCCGACAGCGCTAGAGTTTGCCTGCGGAGCACAGGCAGTTCTGTTCCATTTTATCCCTCTCTTTCTCAATTCTTTGGGGTTTGGCCTGACTTTTTCGGTTTGATGGCTTGCCAATCTGCTTCCGTGAGCAGTCGTCCCAGATTGCTGAATTCGCCGGCACCTTGCAGAAATTCACCACCGTCCATGCGGATGACTTCGCCGTTGATATAGCCCGAGCCGTCGCTCACCAGAAAAGCCGCGAGATTGGCGAGTTCTTCCACCGTGCCGAAACGGTGGACCGGATTTCGGTCGAGGGCGAGCGTTTCCAGTTCGGGGCGCGGCAGGACTCGGGAGAATGCGCCTTGGGTGGGGATGGGGCCGGGGGCAATGGCATTCATGCGAATACCGCGATTGCCCCACTCGACGGCCAGGCTGCGGATGAGGGCTTCGACGCCGGCTTTGGAAACGGCGGAAGGGACGACGTAGGCCGAGCCGACGGGCGCGTAGGTGGCAGAGATGCTGAGGACTATGCCGGGATGTTTCGCTTTGAGCCAGCGACGTCCACAGGCCATGGTCGCATGGAGCGTTCCCATGAGCACGATGCCGATGACGGATTCGAAGGCTCGCGGTGATAGTTCTTCGGTGCGGGCAATGAAATTGCCGGCGGCATTGTTGACGAGTACGTCGAGAGGGCCGGCGCTCCACATCGAATCGATCATTGCTTCCACCGCCTCGAGGTTGCGGACGTCGCAGGAAACAGGGTGGATGATGCCCTTGGCGGAGAGTTCTTTGGCAGTCTCGGTCAGAACTTCTTTGCGCCGCCCGCAGATGTAGACGGTTGCGCCGAGTTCGAGGAAGCGTTCGGCCATTCCTTTGCCAAGGCCGGTACCGCCGCCGGTGATGAGGATGCGTTTGTTTTGCAGCAGGTCGGTGCGGAACATGTGGGCCTCTGTCTGGGATGGTTGAGTATTTGCGTAATTTTGAATTTGAAAACTAAAAGTGATGGGGAAGATTTTCAATTACAAATTACCCGATTACTCAATCGCAGGCTAGGCGAAAGCCGTAGTCGGAGTACTGAAAGTCTGGGGGGATGCTGGAACGGGCGGAGCAGCGGGACGCTTTGATGTGATGTCGCCAGGATCCACCGCGAGAAGACTTGCGCTGCGTGGCCTCGGGCCCGCGCGGGTTGCTCTCCGGCGAAACGCTGTAATAGTTCGGGTCGTACCAGTCGCTGCACCATTCGTGGACGTTGTCACAAATATCGTACAGACCGAACGCGTTGGGAGCGTAGCGCGCGACCGGCTCAGGGCCGGTCTGCCAGCGTGTGGCATAGTCGGGAATGGATTGCGGCGGGGCGTCGCCCCAGGGGAAATTTCTCTGTTCCAGGCCGCCGCGGGCGGCGATTTCCCATTCGGCTTCCGTGGGCAAACGGTAGGCGCGTGCGGCCTTCTCGCCGAGCCATTCGCAGTATTGCGCGGCTTCGAACCAAGAAACTGCCGCCACGGGTTGTTGGGGATGGTTGAAGTTGGGATCAGACCAGAACGGTGGCGGCGTAGCGCCGGTTGCGCCGAGAAAGCGAGCATATTCGGCGTTGGTGACTTGGGTCGCGGCCAGCCGGAAAGCGTCGACCCAGACGCGATGAACGGGACGTTCGCAGTCCTGCCCGGCGGTCGAACCCATCAGGAACCAGGCCGCTCGGATCTGGACTAGGGATGGTTCCACGACGAGGGCCGAAGTCTCTGCGGAAGCTGGGTTGAGCGTCATTCCCGTTACCGCGCCTTTCTTGACACGTTAGAGTTTACCAGCGCATTACTCCTCCGGTTCGCGTGCCGGAGATGTTTGGAACACGCGGGCGCGTACCGGTTCGTCGGACGATGAACGGCTTCCCATTGCGCTCGTCGCTCATGCCTTGCGGGGTCCTCACCGGATGCCGGTGAACCAGGCTTTGTGTGAGGCTGCTGGTGCAAGACCGGGAGATGTGGTCGCAATGGGAATGGAACGCTGACGAGGGGAACCGCACGGTCGACGCTCCCCCCGAATGAATGAAGGAGTTGGCGAAAAGCAAGTCGGCTCAGAAGCGGGGGGACGAGCTCGCCTTCACCCAGCAGAAGGAAATCGCGAGTTCGATCTTGAGCGCCAAGCAGGAAGAGAGGAGAGAACGGCGGCCAGCGAAGGGGATGCGCGTTCGGAAGACTGAGGCGAAGTGGACGGGGCTAACCGCGCAATTGTTTGACGATGGCGGAAACTTCGTTGTCCTGAAAGAGGCGGATGGCTGCGATGCCGGCGGCTCCGGCTTCGAGGCAGGAGTGAGCATTAGCAATTGTGACACCGCCCAATGCCAGGACTGGAAGATCCGTGAGGCATGCTTCGCGGAGAAGCTTAAGGCCTGCGGGATGCGCATCTGGTTTTTCGAAGACGGGGGCGAAGACCGCGAAGTTTGCGGCGCTGACGGCGGCTCGATCTAGTTCTGCTGGGGTGTGACAGGAAACTGCGATCAGGGGATTCTGGGGTGGGTTTGCGCGGGCCAGTCGCCTGCGCCCGCTCTGGTTGACACTGTTCCTCCAAATCGTTCTTACTTCTTGCGGGGAAATGTCGTCGGAGCGCAGATGGACGCCGTCGGCCTGGACTCCTAGGGCGACATCAGTGCGGGAGTTGATGAGCAGAGCGGTTGCCGGTTGCCGTTTGCCAGTCGCCAGTTGTGCTTTCCGGATTGCGCTCACGGCTTCCTGGGCCAGGGATTCCAGATCGCGCGTACGAAGATCTTTTTCGCGCAGTTGAATGTAATCGACGCCGGCTCGGGCGGCCTCGCCGATTTTTTCCAGCAGACGACGGCGGCGTGAAGATTCGTCCCCGGAGAAAGCGGTGCGGTCGGTGATGTAGTAGAGAAAACAGCTGTCAGCCATCGGCTTTCAGTTATCAGTTTGGGGAGACAAAAGCAAGAAAACGAGGCGCTCTAGAATGACGGCCGGAGTTGAGACCAAAACCATTTCGGTTCGCTGCCGCGACCCCAGGGCCGTTCTTAAAAAAACTTCTTCCTCTACGGCCTAGTCTTGGCGATTTCCGGCAGGGCTTCGCCTTCGTGTTTAGGCGCGCCCCCGAGGTGGTATTTCGAAAGACCATCGCGCAGGAACTCGAAGGCGTCTTCGGGGGAGTCAACGATTTTGAACTGGTTGAGGTCCTCCGGGGCAATGGTCCCAGCATCAACAAAGGCCTGGAAGTTAAGGATGCGGTTCCAGTATTCGCTGCCGTAGATGACGACCAGAATTTTCTTGGCCAGCTTGTCGGTTTGCGCCAGCGTGAGAATTTCGAACAGTTCGTCCATGGTGCCGAAGCCGCCAGGAAAGATGACGAGGGCCTTGGCGAGATAGGCAAACCAGAATTTGCGCATGAAGAAGTAGTGAAACTGAAAGTTCAGCGCGGGAGTGATGTATTGATTGGGGCTCTGTTCGAAGGGTAACTGGATGTTCAGGCCAACGGTTTTCCCGCCGGCTTCGTGTGCGCCCAAGTTGGCGGCTTCCATGATGCCGGGGCCTCCGCCGGTGGTAACCACGAAACGGCGTCGGCGGGCAGGAATCTGAATTGACCACTTGGTCAGCATGTGAGCCAGGCGACGCGCGTCTTCGTAGTAACGGGCCATATCCACCCCGGCCTGGGCCAGTTTCAAGTCCTTCTCGAGCTGCGCGGCGGGCGTGGCGGCTTGATTCTGTTTGATCGCAGCGAGCGTCTCGCTGGCCTCCTTATGACCTTGAAAGCGGGCGGAGCCGAAGAAGACGACGGTGTCCTGAATCTGCTCGCGGCGGAACCGCGCCAGGGGTTCCTGATATTCGGCCATGATGCGGAGGATGCGCCCATCCGGGCTGTTGAGAAAGGATGGATTTTCGTACGCCACGGGCGCGGATTTGAGGTGGTCAGTCATAACGAAACTCGCAATCGAAATCTTGGTGCGAAGCGCAGGGCGCCAGACTGCCGGAACGGCTGATGGGAACCTGAGCTGCACGCTTTGGATCTGGGCTGCCCGACTACGCATCCCCAGGTGCGGTACCCGGGCAGAGTGCTACAGGTGCTCGTGGTAATGGAGTGCCTCCCAGAAACCGATCCAGATATCAAGCAGGCCCAGGCCGCTGCACAGTCCACGGAAGAACCCATTGGAAACCAACGAGCGGAGACCCGGAAACGAGAGTAGCAGATAGTTATCCGTCCACTCTGGAGTCCAGGGAAGGATGATGAGCAGCACTCCAGCGACGGCACTGACCAGAACAAAAAGAAATACCGAGATGCGATGCATCCAGATTTGCACGGGACCGTGCGTCGGCGGCGTGTCTGCTTCGAGCGGGGGATTGAGCAGTGCGGTGGTCGACTCAGCTTGTGGCCGAGAGGTCTCTGGCGCCTTGCCGGACGCGTGGGAAAAGGACCTGGGATCCGTCATCGGCGACTCCGCGAAGAGACGGCAGGGCAATCACGGCAGCTCGCACCGGGCCCCGAGGGCAGAAAATTGGGGAGAAAAGCCATCGGACTATTCTACGACTTCAGGGCCTTGATGCGCTCGGCGACGTCGCGATAGTCGATGTTGTTGCCGTAGACGTCCATGAAATGGTGCAAAGCGGAAGGCCTGTCGCCAGCCGCTTCGTAGGCGGAGGCTAGTTCGTAGTGGAGTGCAACCCGGGTTTCGCCGTTGATTCCGGCGACGTTGAGAGCCTTGTCATACCAGCGCACGGCGGCCTCGGGCACGCCTTTTTCGAGGAAGCACTGCGCCAGCCAGGTATAGGTCTGCATGATCTGAGGAAACGGTTTGCCGTGATCGAACGAGTGGCAGGCCTTTTGCAGTTCTCCGATAGCCTCATCGAGCAGGCCCATTTCGCGGAAGGCGATGCCGAGGTTGTAATGGGTTTCGGGATCTTCGTCGTCGGCAGCGACGCCGGCTTCGAGATCGTGTTTCAGTTCGCCAAACATTTCGGCGAGATCGACCCCGGCATCGTCGCCAAACGGCGAACCCTTGGTGGACGTGGCTGGAGCACTATACGCGGCAGGCGCGGGGGGAACCGTCGGCTTGGGAGCATGGACGGCCCCGGTTTGCCAGGCCACGGACCCGGTCGCTGCCGCTGCGGGCGCCGTAATCGCGGGCGCACTCTGCGGGGCGGAAGGTGCAACTTGGCTGGCCGATGCGGCAGCACTCGCGGCCAACGACGGTGCGACTGGGGGAGCCAGGTTTAGCGGTGCCACGACTGCTGGCGCGACGACTGGCGGAGTAACGACCGGCGGAGTAACGACCGGCGCTGGAATTGGAGGCGCGAGTCTGGGTGGGTCCTTTTCGACCGCAGCCGGGGCCTCCGGTTGTGCGATGGGAGCGGCTTTCAGGAAGTCTTCCCCAAGCGACGCTTCGATGTCGGCCACAAACTCTCCCAGAGCCGCGGGCGTTTCTTCCGCCACTGCGGGCTCGGTGTGTGCGGCTGGGACTGCCTCCCGCACCGCATGAGTTGGCACGGCGTGAGCGCCGGCAGAGGCAGCGGGCGAAACGGGCTGACCGGCGGCTGCATCAGGCAGGAAGCCATCGCCCAACGAGGTTTCGAGGTCTGAAACAAATTCTTTTAGAACACCGGGTTCGGGCTCAGAGCTGGGCTCATGAACCAGGGGCGCAGGCTGCGTTGCGATGGGAATCTCGGCCACGACCGGAGGCCCGGCGGAGACGATTGTGGCCGCTTCGACTGCCGGCGCTTGGGCCAAAGGAACATCGCCGACTGGAGCTTGATCCATCGCGACTTCATCCACCGAGACTTCCAGCGTCGGAATATCGTCCGCGGTGAGTTCTTCGATCACCGGTTCCGCGGCGAAAGCTGCTTCCTCCGCTGGTTCGGCGGCGGCTTCGACTTCGGCGCGAAGCTCATCCAGCTTGGCCTGATCGCTGGTCAGAGTCTGGAGTTTGGCCAAGGCTGCCATGGCCTGCGCGGGCATGCCGTGAGCGGCATAGAAACGAATCTCATCGATGGTCTCGTCGGTTTTGCTGGATTCCGGAATTGCATCAGGCCGCGCGGCGTTGGCAGCGTCAACTTCGGCCGCGTTCTCCTCTGGAGCATCGGTTTCAATGGTGATGGTGTCATCCCACTCCGAAGAAAGGTCGATTTCGGAAGGCGCAGCCGCCTCGGCTGAAGGCGCCGAAGATCCATCAACCACAGCGAACTCGGTTACCTCAGCTGGCTCGACGGTAATTTCGTTGGCATGCACGGCCGCCGTTGGCCAAGGCGAAGTGGTGGGAGCCACGGCCCTAGCCTCCGGAACCTCTTCTTCTTGGTCTTGGAGGGCAGCATCTTCTGCCGAAGGTTCCTCGATCGAGAATTCCGGGACAGCGCTCTCGGGCTGGTGCGGCGCAGGGACGCGGAGTTGGATTGGAGCATTTTCGGCGGCGGCATCCGGCGCCGCAATCGAGGAACGCTCCTCATAACGCTCGGCCAGTTCCCCGTATTTCGTAGCTTCTTCCGGATACTCCGCTTCAGAGTAGACGCGCTGCAGACTGCGGCAGCAGAGCGCAGCTTCGGCGAAGCGGGCCGCCCGCGTGTGCAACGCGGCCAGCCGCTGATTGATGCGCAGATCGTCGGGTGCCATCGGCAACGCACCGACAAGTGGGCCCAGTGCCTTGGCAGGCATGTTGTACGAAATGAAGAGCTCCGCGTCGGTAAGAGCGGAGCGCACCGCAAGCGAAATCTCGTCAGAATAATGCTGGTGGACCGAAGGCGCGGTAGCTTCCAGATCCTCTACCAGTACGACGGCTTCTTCGGGCGTAATGAGTTTGTTTCCGGAGGTGCCGCTGAGTTGGCTCACCACCTGCTGGTAATTCTGCATGTGCAGGGGGTTGGCCGGTTCGATCGCGGCCAGCTTCTGGTAAAGGTCGCGAGCGCGCGCCAGGTTCCCGGACTGCACGCTGGCATGAGCCAGCAGTTCCATGACTTCACTGATGTGGGTGGTATCTCCAGCTTTGTGAAACAGGTCGAGCAATTTTTGCAGCGAGTCAGGATTGTCGCGCACGTGGCCGATGATGGTGTGCAGGCTGCCGACCACTTTATCCGAGTTTTCAGCCAACAATCGCTCGGCGTGCTGATCGAAAACCTGGAGAGCATTCTCGTATTGGCCAGCCTGCATCAGCGCATCGGCGAAACTTGAGATCGCCGGCAGGTCGTTGTGCACGGTCAATAACTTGCCCGCTACGGCTCCGGCCTCGGAGAGTTGTCCAGTCTGCAGATAAGCCTTGAGCAAATCGCGGAGACCATCGGGACTGGAATCGATGTCTGGAACTTTTTGCAGCACCGCAACGGCGCCGGCCGCGTCGCCCGACTCGATCATGTTCTTGCCTCGCATCAGCAAGGCATAGGTATTACCCGGATCGAGAGTCAGCATACGCTGCAGGATTTCTTCGGCAGCGCTGAGCGATCCTTTGGAGCGCAGGCTTTCCGCCGCCGCAGAGAAAATCTGCCAGGCTTCCGTCTTCTTGTTCAGGCGAACATACGCTTCCGCCAGATGAACCCGCATGGTGCTGTTTTCCGGATCCATCTCCAGGATCTTCTGGAAGATGCGGACCGCATTGTCGAGTTCGCCGGCCTTCAGGAATTCTTGCGCGACCTGAAAATACTGGGCACGGGCGTCATTGAGAAGACCTTGCTGAGAGTAAAGTTCAGCGAGTTTCAACAAGCTCTCGAGAGTCGGCTGGAACTTGCAGATCTTCTTGTACATGGCGATGGCCTTGACCGTGAAACCCTGGCTGGCATAGGCATCGCCTACATTCTTGAAGCATACGGTAGCTTTATCGGGATCGCCGAGGCGGGTATAGAGGTCGCCGACGGTGTTGGTGACGGTCAGATCCTTGGTATCGTTCTTGAGGACCTTTTCGTACTCAGCAATGGCGTTCTGGATTTTGCCCTGCTGGACATACTTCTCCGCATTGTTAAGAGCCTTCTGCTTGTTGAATCCAAACAACGCCATAAGTGTGCCAACTCCAGATCTTGGTCTTTGTACAGAGCGCCTTGCTATAGAAACCGCTGAGCCTTAGGGAAACTACTTCCTGGTACCACTCCGAAAGGTCATCTCCTCTATCGGCAGATGGACCTACCGGACAAGGCCAATTGTACGTCCGCACGTCATGAATCGTATGGTTACCAAGGGTTACCGGAAGGGAGTGTACGAAAGGGTTACCAAGGGAATCGGGACGCGTTACGGCTGCGGAGGAAAGAAAGGGGGGGCGGCGGGGGCTGGCGTATCCTTTAGAATGCCTTGCCAGAATCGAGGAGTATGGTCACCGGGCCATCATTCACCAGTTCCACCTGCATCATTTCCTGGAAGCGACCGGTTTCGCAGGGCAGGTCTGCGGCTCGGATGCGTTCGGCAAAGAACTCATAGAGCCGCCGGGCGTGTTCGGGCGGAGCGGCGGCATCGAACGATGGGCGCCTGCCGCGGCGCACATCTCCGTACAGAGTGAACTGCGAAACCACGAGCACGCTGCCTCCCACGTCGTGCACGCTGCGGTTCATTTTTCCCTGCTCGTCTTCGAAGATGCGCAGGCCGGAGATTTTCTCGGCGAGATAACTCGCGTCGGTCTCGGTGTCTTCATGTCCCACGGCCAGCAGAACCAGCAATCCCAGGCCGATCTCGCCGGTGGTCCAATCTTTGATGGTGACCTTGGCGCGGCTGACGCGCTGCACGACGGCACGCATACGACCTTCCTTGCTTCTGGGCTTCGTTGGGAACTGCGATTGCTCCGTCCCCTGGCCGGCCCATCATAACCCGCGCCACCCGCGCCCCAACGTTTGACCCCGGCAACGGCCAGCCTTTAGGATTCAAGAGTGCAATCGCATGTCAACCGAGGCTCTGCCGGACGTGGCAGAGCGCTTCCTTTACACTAATTCACCGGGACAATTACACTACACACTCGCCTTTTTTCGTATCGCATTGCGTGAGAACTGACAGACTTGTAACGGGCTGAAGCCCAGGCCGACTGAATTAAAGCTGCGATTGCACAACCGGAGCATCCGAATTTCAAATCTAATCGAGGCAAGCGAGGAAAAACATGGCAGCCGTAGACGAGAAGGTAAAACAGATTATCGTGGAGCAGTTGGGAGTGGATGAGGGCGAAGTCACCTCCAGCGCGTCGTTCGTCGACGACCTGGGGGCGGACTCACTTGACACCGTCGAACTGGTCATGGCTTTCGAGGAAGCGTTCGACATCGAAATCCCCGACGAGGATGCCGAGAAGATTCGCACCGTCCAGGACGCGGTCGACTATATCGGAAAGCACGCGAAAGCGGGGAAATAGTTGGGACGCAGGGTCGTAGTGACAGGCCTGGGCTTGATCTGTGGTGTGGGCAATACCACCGACGTGGTGTGGAAGGCCCTGCTGGCGGGTAAGAGCGGGGTGGGGCGCATTTCCAGTTTCGATCCCACAGCCTTTGCCTGCCAGATTGCCGCCGAGGTGAAGAGCTTCGACCCGCTGAATTTCATCGAAAAAAAAGAAGTCAAGAAGATGGGACGCTTCATTCACGTGGCCATCGCCGCCGCCGATGAAGCGTTCAAGATGTCGCAACTCAAGATTACCCCGGAGAACGATGAGCGCGTGGGAGTTCACATCGGATCGGGGATCGGAGGGTTCGACATCATCGAACGCGAGCACAGCGCGTTGATGGAAGGCGGTCCGCGCAAGATTTCTCCATTCTTTATTCCGGCGGCCATTATCAATCTTGCGGCCGGGCAGGTCTCCATGCGTTTCGGCGCCAAGGGACCGAACGAAGCCACCGCGACGGCCTGCACCACCAGCGCTCATTCCATTGGAGATTCTTTCCGCATTATCCAGCACAACGACGCGGACGTGATGATTGCGGGCGGCGCGGAAGCTGCAATCACGCCCATGGGCGTCGGCGGCTTTGCCGCTATGCGCGCCCTTTCGACGCGCAACGACGCACCGGAAAAGGCCAGCCGTCCGTGGGATCGCGACCGCGACGGTTTTGTGATTGGCGAAGGCGCGGGCATTCTGATCCTGGAAGAGTTGGAGCACGCCCGCAAGCGCGATGCTCGCATCCTGGCTGAGATCGCGGGATATGGAATGAGCGGCGATGCTTATCACATGACGCAGCCTGCGCCGGAACATGAAGGTGGCTTCCGGGTGATGCGCAACGCGGTGCGGGATGCGGGCATTACTCCCGACGTGGTCGGATATGTGAATGCCCATGGCACCTCGACTCCGATCGGCGACACGCTGGAGGCGCATGCCATCCGCAATTTTTTCGGCGAGCGGCGGATTGCGGTGAGTTCCACCAAGTCGATGACCGGGCACCTGCTGGGCGGGGCCGGAGGGCTGGAGGCGGGCGTTACCGTGCTGGCTTTGCGCGACCAGATTCTGCCTCCGACCATCAACCTGGAGAATCCCGATCCCGATACCGCAGGCATGGATTTGGTCCCCAACCAGGCCCGCAAGGCCGAGATCGAATACGCCATGTCGAACTCTTTCGGCTTCGGCGGGACCAACGGCGCGCTGCTGTTCCGGCGCTGGACCGGGTAAATACCCCTGTGGGGGAATTTTTGTTTCCCTGACCGCGGCTGCCCAAGCTCTTCATTCCACAAATGTTCTGCAGCGTAATGTCCCGTCTCCCGAGACCAGGGAAAAAGTAACGACACTTTGGTACTTCAAGCCTTGGTCCTTTGTGTCTTTGCAGCGATCCCCAGCCCCTTCACAATGGATTCTGAAAGTGGAGTCTTCCCTCGAATATGCATAAAGCTTTCGCCACTACTTTCGCCCTAGCTCCTAGCGTCCGCAAGGCAGCCGCCCGCACCGCACTTGTAGGATTGAATGAACCTTCCCGGGCGCTACTGGCGGAGTGCTTCCGGCAGTTCAACATTGAAACGGTGGTCATCTCTTCCGACGCTGCGGAGCGCCTGCGCAAGGAGAAGTTTGAGGCTTGTGTGTTGAGCTTGGGCAACGGCGCCGACGCTGTAATGGAGTCGGCCCGCTCTTCCCCTTCCAATAGCCGATGCATCATCTATGGGGTGGGCGGCAACGCGCAAGAATATATGCGCTACTCGAAATACGGCATCAACGCCATATTCAACGAGCCGCTGGAGCGGCCTGCTGCCCTGAAACTGGTGCGCGCCACGCGAATGCTCGTGCTCCATGAATTCCGGCGCTATGTGCGCATTCCGGTGATGACCGAAGTCTCCGTCGTCGGCGATGGCCGGCGCCTCAGTGCCTCTAGCATCGAAATGAGTACCGGTGGCATGTCCCTCAAGAGTGCGGAAGACTTTTCGATTGGAGCCAACGTAGAGGTTTCTTTTTCCTTGATGACTCTACCTCGCGTCAGCGTTCGCGGAGTGGTCAGCTGGCGCAAACCCAAATCGTTCGGAGTGCGCTTCGACGTGGCCGACGAACGGCGCCAGAAAGTCAAGATTTGGATCGATTCCTACCTCGAGAACTGAGTCAAGCGAGCGCCCGCAAAGCATTGAACCGCGAACAAAAAAGAGACCACCCAGAGAGATAAAGACGCTCTCTGCTTCGCCCTCGGCGCGTTCTCTGGCGCTCTCGGCGGTGAATATCTTTTCGACGTAAACCTCAACCGTGATGCCCCATCCCGTTAGAATAGAGTGGTGCCAGAAGCCAGCACTCGCATCGCGGAGGCGTCCGCGCTTCCTGCCATTGACTGTCGCCGCTTCAGCCTTCGCCAGCGCGTCATCCTGCGCATCATGATCGGGTTGGGATACTCGATCATCCGCCTCATCGGCCCCACGCTGCGGGTTGCCGTTGCCTACGAAGCAGGTGCGCAGACGACGCTGGACCAGCGCCCTCTAATCGCTTCCTTCTGGCATTCCTGCATGATCCCGGCAACCTATATTTTCCGCAAGATGGGCATCCGGGTGATGAGCAGCAACAGTTATGACGGCGAGTACATGGGCCGGATCATCCACAAGTTTGGCTTCGTCGCGGTGAAAGGATCGAGCAGCCGTAACGCGGTGCGGGCGTTGCTCGGCCTGCGGCGCGCACTCGAACAGGGCTGGACCGTGGCGTTCACCCTCGATGGCCCGCGCGGCCCCCGGCACAAAGTGAAGCCCGGCCCGGTAGCGCTGGCACGATCATCGGGCCTGGCGCTGACTGTGTTCCACGCGGCTGTCGATCGGGCCTGGGTACTGAATACGTGGGACCGCTTAATGATTCCGAAGCCCTTCTCGCGGGTGCTGGTGCGTGTTGGGAAGCTGATTCCCGTACCTGAAGGTGCCACTGACGAAGAGCTCGAGCGCTATACGGCGGAACTGCAAGCTGCGCTCGACCGGGTGTGCGAATTTGCCGAGGCCAACGTGAAACGGGCCGGGAGTAGCGAGTTCCCATATTACAAGCGGAGCGAAATCGGACGGGAGGAGTAATGGCGGATGGCGGATTGAAAACTGTCGCCCGCATCAGCCATCCAGAATTCGAAATGCTGTTCCGAAAGGCGGAGCGGCTATAGCGGACGCGCCTCATTGCTCATTGCTCATTCAGAAATCAACAATCAGCAATCACCCTATTCCAGACTCGAGCCGAGCTGCTCATATTTGTATTTCTTGCCGTCCCAATAGACGACGGAAGAAGTCTGATCGCCCTCGCCGGTTTCTTCCATGTAAATTCCGAGAATGGTCTTCTTCTTATTAAGGGCAAGCCGTTTCACGGCCAGAGTTTTAAAGGGCAGATTGATGAGCAGGAACTTGGCCTTGGGTTTGTCGGCGCGCCACGCGTCTTTATCGGCGCCATGAATGATAAGCAGGCTGATGCCGCGGCGCTCCGGCGCATCGGAGGCGAAGGTGGAGGTGACTTTGATATCGCTGTAGCCGAGAAAACTGTCATAAGGGTCGGCAACCACGAAGCTGTATTCGGCTTTGTCGGCCATCGGGTTCTTGCATTTGGCCGCCACCACGAGGTCGGCGGTGCCGTCGTCGTCAAGATCGGCGACAAACTGCGGCGGTCCCGCCAGCAGAGAACAGTTATCCCCGAACTGCTTGTGGATGAAATCGTCGGTGACGGCGGGCGACGGGGACTGGGCGTGGGCCGGCGGCGGAGGTGGCTGCTTTTTATTCTCCGCGGCAGCGACCAATAAAAAAGCGGCCAAGGCTGGGAGGAGGAGCAATTTAGGAAACGACATGGTCTTACTGTAGTCCGGTTTCGGGGGAGTGGGTAGAGTCAGAGTAGTGACGGAGGTAACAAAAGTCAGTGGCGCAGGCAGGGGCGCCGGCGAGAGTTGCGTTTTCCTTTCTTTTTGGGGGAAGAGTCGTGCTGCCTGCGGTTCGGCGCAGTCCGCCGGGCTTTGCCCTGGGTGGACAGGCGAGGGGTTGTCGGCCCATGAGTCGTGTTAGCGACGGAAGTGCTGCCAGCCTTGCGCCGCCAGTTCGTCGCGGTTCCCCTCCGCGTTGCGTAGAAAGATCTTGGGCGCACGGGTGATGTGGCCAATGTGAGTGAGGGTGACTCCGGAAATTTGGGCGGGGACACGCCTGCCGGGCGGGGCTGTAAAAAGGAGTTCATAGTCTTCGCCGCCGTGCAAGGCGAGATCGAGGTCAACTTCACGGGCGGACTTGCCAACGCGGGCGCGGGGAATGAGTGTGGCGTCGAGTTCGGCGCCTACGCCGGTTTCTTCACAGAGGTGCGTCAGGTCGGTGGACAGGCCGTCGCTGGTGTCAATCATCGCAGTGGCCAGACGCCGATTGCGGAGAGTGCGGCCCAGTTCGATCCGCGGCTCGGGATAGAAGTGGCGGGGATAGTCGCGGGGGTTCAGCTTTTTCTGCAGCTTGTTTCGCGCTTGTCTGGCTCGCATCTGAAGAACGGCCGCGGCGGAACCACCGAGTTCTCCGCTGACAAAGATGCGCTCTCCGGGTCGGGCACCGGAGCGCAATACAGATTTGCCTTCGGGCGCGGTACCGACCACAATGATGTCGGCCAGGATTCCATTGGGGGATTCGGCGGTATCTCCGCCAGCCAGGGTAACTGCGAATTTGTCCGCGAGGCGGATCAGGCCGCCGGCGAAGCGCCTGACCCACGCTTGTGACAAGTCCCGAGGCAGCGCCAGAGAAAGAAAAGCCGCGACGGGCTCGCCACCCATGGCAGCGATATCGCTCAGTCCGCGGGCCAGGCAACGGTGGCCAACCGATTCAGGCGGGTGCCAATCGCGGCGGAAGTGAATTCCTTCCAGAGAGAAATCGGTCGTGACCAGGAATTCTCGTCCCGGTGGCAGGCGCAGCACAGCACAGTCATCTCCGATTCCGGTGAAGACCGTCCGGCGCGCCTCAGCGGCGCGGCCAGCCGCGGAAGATTTCGCCAAACGGCGAATCTCGGCAATCAGCGCTCTTTCGGGAAGCGGCACGGCGCAATTACTATACCGCCGACGGACGAGTACGGGCGGCGTGTCAGCGGCATCGTCGGCCAACCATCGTAGCTAAAATCATCTAGGCCAAACTCCGGATGGATAATCAGCGACGGTGCAGCGATGGGACACCGGTCAGTTACAATGAATCGAGCGAACCACAAAACCAACGACTGACATCCGCTTAACTTATTCTGCATGAAGAAGAACGCACTCAAAACGCAAATCGCCGCCGCCATCCAAGCCTGTCTCGAGAAAAAGGCTGAAGAACTGAGCATCCTGGAAATGGAAAAAGGGTCGGGAGCATTTACCGACTACTTCGTCCTCTGCAGCGCCACCAATCCGCGGCAGGTTCAGGCCATCGCCGACGAAGTGGAACTGCGTCTGAAGGCCGCGGATTTACGCCCGGCGCATGTCGAAGGCTACAAACAGGCGGAATGGGTGTTGCTGGACTACGTCGATTTCGTGGTGCACGTTTTCTCCGAAAAAGCGCGCAAGTTCTACGATCTGGAGCGGCTGTGGAAGACGGCGAAGCGGCTGGAGCCGGGCGACCTGAAGGCAGTGCCCAGGAAGCGAAAGCTTGAGCGCAAACCAGCCGCGCCCAAGCAGAAAAAGACCAAGTTAAAGACGAAAATCAAGACCAAGATAAAGAAAGCCTCGTAACTGTTCCTGAATTTCAAAGGCTTCCTCGTGACCTCGCACCCAGACTCTAAGCCGGACTGGGGAAGTCAGTACCGAGCCATCGCTTCTGAGCAATGGAAGGCAAAGTCGGCGTGATGCATCGCCATGTCGGGGGTTCGTTGCTGCAGCCCGGAGGAGATCCGTTTAAGTTTGCCGCGCACCGCTGCCTCTCGGGAGTTTTACGCAGTACCGGATTTAATTCGATTGACGAAGAGGCCAAAACGCTGCCGTGGATGAGGCCGGGCTCCGTCGAAGAGGTGTGGGATCAGGCTCAGGCGGTGGCCGGTGGCCGTTCCCTTTCGCCCGGGAGCGAGTTCCCACCGAGGAGTGGCCGGAAATTCACGCCGAGGCTCATAGGGCAATCCGTCAAGATTCGGATGGCGAGAAGATCGCGTTCGGAGTGTCAGTCGCGTTGGCGTCGGGAAAAAAGTGAGAGACTGAGTCCGTCGTGAAGATCAAGATTGCGTGGATTGGCAAGACGAAAGAACCGGCGATCGCAGCGCTGACGGAAGAGTATCTTAAGCGGATTTCACGTTACGTGCAGGTCGAAGGCACCCCGGTTCGCGACGAAGCGACCTTGCTCGAAATCTCCGGACGCTCGGCGGGGGCGAAGGGCGGACCGAAGTCCACGCTGGTTCTGATGGATGCGCGGGGCAAAGAACTCACCTCCGAGCAGTTCGCCAGGTTCCTGGGAGATCATCAGGACCGAAATCCTCTGCAACTTGTCTTCGGTATAGGATCGGCCGACGGCTTTAGCGCCGCGGCGCGAGCCGCGGCGCAGTACACCCTCTCACTGGGGAAGATGACCTGGGCGCACGAATTGGCGCGCGTGATTTTGCTGGAGCAGGTCTATCGCGCGTTTACGATTTTGAAGGGGCACCCGTATCACTCCGGACATTAAATCGGGTGATGGTTCTGCGGCGAATTCTGCCGGCGCGGTTCGTAGTTTGCGCGGGAGCCCGGCGCCAACTGTATTCTGTTCCGCGACGACGGAACAGGTTCAAGAGTCGCGCGACGTGCTAGACGCGCTGATTGGGGATGCGGTGGTCGTCAGGTCGTGCTGCTGATCTGGAATGGTTTGCCCTCGGTGAGCGCAGAATCTTCAAGAACTATGGCGGGGGTACAAAGGAAGTGGGAGAGTAATCTCTAGGTTCCGTGTGCTTGGCGCATCAAGACATCGCAATCAGGCGGTTGTCGGCAACCGCGATGTGTGCGTTCCGGCTGTACGGCTTTCCTGGCTATCGCAAAATTAAAGACCAGAACCGTCGGACCGACTAAACTCACAGTAAGAACATCCGCTGAGGCGAAAAGCAAGACAGGGAGAATCCACAATGAAAAGACAGCAGTCGTTCTTCGGCCTGTGCGTGTTCTTTGTGCTGATCTTCGGATTGGCAATTGTGCCAACGGTGAAGGCGGCCGACCCGTCGCCAATCATTGGAAATTGGGAAGGGACTCTTGATCCGGGGGCCCAGCCTAAGAAGCGAATTGTCGTGCACATTGCCGCAGCTCAGGACGGAAGCCTAAGCGGAACGATCGACTACCCTGACGAGAGCGCTTCGGGGGCGCTGATCACGGCCATAAACTATAAAGAACCCGACCTTCACTTCGAAAGCAATTCCGGTCAGGTTGCGTACGATGGCACAATGAACAAAGAGAATTCAGAGATTGCGGGCACCTGGAAGCAAGGCGCCGCTCCGCTCCGTCTTACGCTCAAGAAGACCCCCTAGCGTCACAGGCTCGATTTACATTATGGGCGTGTTTCAACGATTGAAATAGACTGCCTGGAACAATTGCTGGAAAGGCGAGAAGAGTCGTGTGTGAACCAAGGCCATGAGCAACATGACTACCGTCTTCATCGCGATCCTCGGAATCACGTTGGGTTGCTTAGTTTTGTGAATGGGGAAGCACGCGTCCCTCGCAAGATACGTTCTTGCGCCTCTACAATAAATTGCAGAAGACGGTTCAGTTCGGCACAAAACCATTTGACGTGGACTACTTCGGCGTCCCAGGCAAGTTGAGGTTGTTTGGAGTGGGATTGGTCGCAATCGGTCGGTTCATGATCTTGTCTTCTTCGCAGTCTCGTTTAACCACTTTCGCTAACGATTGCAAAATCGCCTCAGCACTGCTTGACAGGTTGCGTGTCTCATTTCTGCGGCGCTTTTCCTGTCGTTCCCACGACCACTTTCAGAATCTCCACCGCCAGATCTCTCGCCCCGACGCCTTCCATGTTTGCGAGCACAACGACTCCGTCCCTTTGCTGTGGCGCGAGCAGGAATGCCGTGCTGGTGCCTTGCTGGCCACCGGTGTGGCCGACGGTTGCGATGTCGCCCTCGCTGCCGTTACCCCAGCCCAGACCGTACTCGTCCTTCGATCCGTCCCAAGGCTTCAGAGGAGTCCACATCAGGTCGCGCGTGGCAGCTTTGATCAGCTTGTCGCTCAGAATGGCCACTTCAAACCGCGCCATGTCTTCGGCCGACGACAACCATCCGCCGCCCGGAATCTTGTAGCTGGAGTCGAGGAAGTCGGCATTCTGCACCGTCCCCGATTCCGTTTTTTGATAAAAGCGGGTGCGATACGGGATGAGGGCAAAACGATTGTCGATTTGTGTGTTCTCCATCCCGGCGGGCGCGAAAATGTTCTGCCGCACGAAGTCCACATACTTCGCGCCCGACGCTCCCTCGATCACGCAGCCCACTAGCGTGTATCCCTGGGTGGAGTAGTGGAACTGTTTCCCAGGCTCCGAAACCAAAGCGTCGTTCTTGAAAAAATCGAGCCCGGCCTGAATCGGATTGTCGAAATGCTTCGTATTCCCAATTTCCGGATCGTCCTGCGAATTGCCTTTGTAGTGCCGGATGCCAGCCAGATGTCCCATCACCTGGCGCGTGGTGATCGGCGAGGGCTTCTGCGGAAATGACGGGCAGTACTTCTGCACGGGTGCATCGAGATCGAGCTGTCGCCGCTCCCACAGTTGCATGGCGGCGGTAGCCGTCAGCGACTTGGAGATGGATGCTAGGCGGAAAAGCGTATGTTCGCTGGCCGGCGCGTTGTTCTCCGCGTCTGCCAAGCCGAATCCGCTGCCCCACTCGTACTCCCCGTTCTCAACGATCGCAACCGACAGTCCTGGAACATGGGTCGAAGCCATGAACTGAGTGACGGCAGCCTCAATCTGACTCCGCTTTTCCGGGGAAAGCTTATGCTCCTGAGCTCGAGAAAAACGGGCAAAAGCTGCGAAGAAGAGAACGACGAATAGCAGTGATCTGAAACTGCAGGGCAAGGCTGGAGAGAACTTTCCGTATAAGGTCATGACTTCCCTTCCGATAAAGTTCTCTATTGTAGGCTAGCTCGGCGCGGACTGCAGACCGCGATGCAGCAACGAACATTGCGGCCGCCCAACGCCCTATTGCGTCACCGTGGCCTGATAACTCACCGCCTGCCAGTGCCGCGTGCGGCGAACCCACACGCGGGTATAACGATAGGGACCGCTGAAGTCTTCCCCCAGCTGATGTCCCTTCACGTCGGCCCGGGCCGTTACTACAGCTGTGTCGCCGTAGACGCGTACCACCATGTCACTCACGTCGATGGTGTCATAGCGAAGCTGGCCGCTCTTGCGAGCCGAGAGAGTGTCCTGCTTGGTCGTCACCTGACCGAGTGGCGTGATGGCGACGTAATCCTCGGCCAGGGTTCGCTGGGAGAATTCGGCATCGCGGTGGAGGCTGGCTTCCCGGGCCTGCCGTTCCATATCCACGATTTCTCGTATGGTCGCTTGTTCGGCGGCATCGATGGCGGGCCGCGGATGAAGTGCCGCAGGCTGCGCGGAGAACGCCGGGAGCCCCATGACAAGGCACCACAATAACACTGCACACTGGTTGATCACGATAAGACCTCCGCTGTTTGCGAGGGGAAAGAGATCCGTCTGACCGAGCTACGCAATCTTCGCTGCTGGAGTTCCCTGGAAAAGCTCCCGGCTGCGACATTTATGGCGCCATCGATTATGTCGGCAGCGATAGCCTGCGGGTATTCGCCAGTCCTGTTGAAGACTCTCATTTTGATGCAGACTCTCTAAAGCAGACTCTGTCGCGGCCTGGATCATTTGCATTTATTAGAAGTTCCGACACGTGTCTCCCAGCAGCCTCCCCATTCCGCATCGTCCATACCGACAGGAGCAGGGGCATGCCTTCAGTCACTGCAACTCCTCTGCCATGCAGGGGAGCGCCCAAATCCTTGACAAGATAGACTCGCCCGCTCTCAGCCTCCGATTTTTTGTCCCACTCCGGAACTGGATTGTCCAGTATCGGACAGCAGCTCCGATCTCGCTCCGATAGTGAATGGTCGGCGTACACGCCGGGGCAGCATCTAGTAGAATCAAATCTTCGTCCATCAAAACCTCGATCCAGGCATGGCCGACATCCGTCGTGGTCTGATCATTGTGAACACCGGCCCGGGCAAAGGCAAAACTACGGCCGCCATGGGGACGGCCCTGCGAGCTGTTGGGCAGGGGATGCGGGTTCTAATGCTGCAGTTCCTGAAGGGCTCGTGGCACTACGGCGAGCTCGATGCCGTGCAGGCCTTTGGCGACAAGTTTGTCATGAAGCAGATGGGTCGAGGCTTCGTGAAAGTAGGCGCGGAAAAACCAGATCCCGAAGATGTACGCATGGCCGAAGAAGCGTGGACTGAGGCCGATAAAGCGATTCAATCCGGGGAATGGGACTTGGTCATCTTAGACGAGATCAACTATGCCATCAGTTATGGCATGCTCGATCCGGCGAAGGTCGTCGAGAGTCTTCAGCGAAAGCCGGAGATGGTCCATGTAATCTTGACGGGCAGGAACGCGCACCCAAAAATTGTCGAGGTGGCCGACACGGTCACCGAAATGCGCCAGGTCAAGCACGCGTACGAAACAGGCGTAATGGCGCAGAGAGGAATTGAATACTGAGTAGCGAGTACCAAGTACCGAAAAAATCCAGACTTCGGCTACGACCCGGGGTCTGCGCGGTACTACGTACTCGGTACTCGCGACTGATGTATGGCTTGGTTTAAACGCGAGTCCGGCGAGTTGGATAATTCGGGCGAGAAAAAGGTCCGCACCGAAGGCTTGTGGGTGAAGTGTGAAGGCTGCCGCCAGATCATCTGGAAAAAGGATCTGGAAGATAACATGAACGTCTGTCCGAAGTGCGATAGGCACTTCCGGATCGATGCCCGAACCCGGCTGGCCCAGTTGCTCGACGACAACCAGTACGAGACTTTCGACGGAAACATTTCCTCGACAGACCCGCTGAAGTTCGTAGACCTGAAACCCTACTCGTCGCGGCTGAGGCAGGCGCAGAAGGAGACAGGCCTGAAAGACGCCATCATCAACGCTCACGGCAAGTTGCTGGGACGGCCCGTGGTCGCCAGCGTGATGGAATATTCCTTTATCGGCGGCAGCATGGGCGCGGTCGTGGGCGAGGCCATCACCCGCGCAGTCGAGCGCTCCGCCGATACCAAGATGCCCCTGATTATTGTGTCCGCATCCGGCGGCGCCCGCATGATGGAGGGCGTAATTAGCCTCATGCAGTTGGCAAAGATTTCAGCGTCGCTGGCGCGGCTGGACAAGGCCAAGGTGCCTTTCATCTCGCTGCTTACCGATCCCACGACAGGTGGCGTGACGGCATCGTTTGCCATGCTGGGGGATTTGAACATCGCGGAACCGGGGGCTCTGATCGGGTTTGCCGGTCCACGCGTGATCGAACAAACCATTCGCCAGAAGCTTCCACCCGGCTTCCAGCGCAGCGAGTTCCTGCTGGAACACGGAATGTTGGATGCGGTGGTTTCCCGCAAGCAACTCAAGCCCTACATCGCACGCGCGCTGGAATTTATGGATGGGAGCTCTTAGCTCTTAGCTCAAACCAGTCCCCCGGTCTGCGCTGACTTGCTCTCATGTTGTGATCTGAACCCGCTCCATCTGAATCCAAACATCGATTTGATAGTCTGAACTGACCAGAGAGCTCTGGGCCTGAGGCGAAAAGCCAGAAGCCAAAGCCGGAAGCCAAGTGCCCCATGTCCTACGAAACCGCAGTCGCAAGTATGTTCGCGCTTGGGCACGAGTTGGCCCATACGCCCTCGAACAAGTTCGATCTGGCGCATATGCGCGTGCTGCTGAAGGCCATGAATCATCCCGAGCGAGCGTTTCCTGCCGTGCTGATCGCCGGGACCAACGGCAAGGGCTCTACGGCGGCGACGCTGGCGTCGATTCTGCGCGCCTCCGGCCTGAAGACCGGCCTCTATACCTCGCCGCATCTGGTTCGGATCAACGAGCGCATCCGTGTGAATGGCGAAGAAATCAGCGACGATGATTTTGCCCGGCTGCATGGCGAAGTCGATGGCGTGGCCGATCGATTAGTCGGGCAGGGAGATCTGCCCTGGCATCCCAGCTTCTTTGAGATGATGACGGCGATCGCCTTCGCCCACTTCGCGCGGGAGAGGGTGGAGACTGCGATTCTCGAAGTTGGCATGGGCGGCCGGCTGGATGCGACCAATGTTGTCGAACCGCTGGTAAGCGTGATTGCCGACATCTCGCTCGACCATCAGAAGTTTCTCGGCAACACGGTGGGAGAGATCGCGCGGGAAAAGGTGGGGATCATCCGCCCCGGTGGTGTGGTCGTGACCCTGCCGCAACAGCCCGAGGCCAACGACGTGATTGGCAATACGATTCTTGATTTGGGCGCGCGCGGGGTCAGTGCGGTGCAGTATGTGCCGCCACTGTCGCCCGGCAGCACAGAGTACCTGGTGGCGAGTACCGAGCCCACCGAGAACGTCGATGCCATTCGCAGGCCGGTCTTTTATCGCTATCCGCTGCAGTTGCTGGGAAAGCAAATTCTGGTGGAGTCGCCGCTGGTGGGACGGCATCAGTTGCGCAATGTGGCCTTGGCCATCGCTGCGGCGGAGGAGTTGGCCAGGCTGGGATTCGCCCGCATTACGCCCGAATCGATCGAGCATGGGATTCGCCAGACCCGGTGGCCGGGCCGATTCCAGGTCCTCGATGCCCACAGTGGTTGGCCGGAGATTGTGCTCGATGTGGCGCACAATCCGGCGGGGGCGTGGGCTCTCCGCTCCGCCCTTTCAGAGAGCTACGACAACCGTCCACTGATTTTCGTTTTCGGAGCGATGCGCGACAAGGCAATCTCAGAGATGACCGAAATCCTATTCCCGCTGGCCGATCGGGTGATCGCCACGCGGCCCGAGAATCCAAGGTCGGCGTCGCCGCAAGAGATTCAGCAGGCTGGAAGCCGCACCGGAGCTGAGATTGAGGCGGTCGCTCAGATTGAGACGGCTCTCGATCGGGCTCGCGCCGCGGCGGGGCCGGAGACAGTCATGGTAGTGACCGGCTCGATCTATCTGGTCGGAGAAGTGATGCGCCTGCTCGGCGTCACCATCTGAAACGATCCAAGCTGTGTAGGTACAGGAATAACGACCAACGTTTTCTGCCGGAACATCGTGGAAAACTTTGCTTCTCCAGAAGGGGACAGCCGAGGCGGCTGTCCCTATGCGAGCCGTTTCGCCTAGAATGGAAGTGTGCAGGAAGTGAATTCATCGGTGGATCGAGCGGAGAATGATCAGGTTGAACATGGCGGGGAGGCCCGGTCGGGCAGCGGCGCTCCTGCGCCGGTTCCGATTACTCCTTTCCGGCCAAGTCCCCACGCCATTCCAGGGCTGGAGCACGGCTGGCTGAGCCGCTTGCGGTCCTACCTCCTCTTCGATCCGCTGATCTGGCTCTACACCCTGGGGATGGGCATTCTGGCCCTTCCCGGCGGTCTTTTCGATCGCAGCGGACGGAGGTTGCACTGGTTTTCTAGTGCGTGGTCGAAGCTCATCATGAAGACGATCTTTTCGCCTGTGACCGTCACCGGCCTGGTCAATATCGATACATCGAAGCCTCACGTCTACGCAGTCAATCACGGATCGGCGCTGGACATTCCCGTGCTCTACGCGAATCTGCCGTTTCAGTTTCGCATTGCCTTCAAGAAGGAGCTCCTGTCCTATCCAGTGGTGGGCTGGCAACTGAAACGCTCAGGACAAGTCTGTATCGATCAGCAGAATCCATCGCACTCGGTCAGCAGCATCCGCTCGGCGCTGAAGGGTCTGAAAGTGGGGCTGCCGCTGGTGATTTTTCCGGAGGGTGGTCGCACGCCCGACGGGGAGATCAAGCCGTTTCTTTCCGGCGCATTTTTTTTAGCGATCAAAGCGCAGGTCGATGTTGTTCCCGTGGCGCTGGTTGGAACCTACGAGTTGCTGCCGATGAACACGTATCACATCAAGAGTCGCCCGCTGGAAATGCGGGTGGGCGCACCGATCTCGACGGCGGGTCTTAAAGGGCATGATCTGCAAAAGCTTTCGGCGCGAGTGCAGAAAGCTGTGGAAGATTTGTACTATCGTGCGTGAGCGGCCGCCGTTTCGCCTCGACTCGTTCTTAACTCTAGCTGGAAATTTACTTGGATTTGCCGTCTCGACTTCTACTGGCGGGCCCATCTCTGGGTAAGGGCGGTAGCGCCATTTCTGAACGGCTTTGATTGCGGCCGGTGCCAATTCGGGAGGCCCGGGCCAACGCCTGGGGGAAGGCTGATCTGCTTTGCAGCTTTGGCCGAGTCATGTCCGTTCTCTGGGATCACGAAGCACAAAGGTAGATTCTCGGAGATGGCCGTGGGTTTCCCGTTGTTGATGAACGGGCGTGAACTTCCAATTCTAGGCAGCCTCTACGGCAGCTTGGGCCAGGATGGGATCTCCGCGGATCACCTCGATACGATCTACGTCGCGCGTCGCTGAGACCGTTAGCTCCACCAAGACTTCCCCACTGGAGCCGCACCGGATTGCGCACACAAGGGCCAAGAACAACAGAGCGATGAGGGCGGGCTTCTAAAGCAGAAGCATGGCAGAGAGATTCTGTGCCATGGCCGCGCTCTACGCAACCTTCTTGTTTTCGTCGCAGAGTTGTTGATAATAATCCCGGCCGCGCTGGTAACCGCGGGTAAACGCTTCTTCGACGTCTACCCCAGGATTCTCCCGCTGAACCTCTTCGAGGGCTGCGTTCATCTCGCCCGAGACTTGGTCGAATTCCATGCAGCGCGTTTTCGCATGCAGTGCTGCCTGGAAGCCGAGGCGATAAAATTTCTCGTCATCAGCAAAGTTATTGCCGGATTTCGAATAATGACTCTCCTCGGCGCTGCGCAGACCGATCCACCACTGTTCGCGGGCCGCGTCCACCGACTCCGCTCCCTCTTGCTTCATCACTTCACGCAGGTGCGATGCCGAATCTGCATTCTCTGCAAGTGCAACGACTACACTGCGCCCACCGCGCAGGGCGTCTTCATAGACATAGATTTCATCCTCCGGAAGGCCTTCAGTCGTGGATTTCTCTGCCCTGTCCCCCACCGCCGCCCCCACCGCGGCGCCGGCCGCTCCCACAATCGCCGCTCCCAGCAGCCCCAGCGCGGTGATCGGACCAACTCCGGGTACCAGTGCGATCAGCAACGAACCTCCCGTAATCCCGACCCCGCCGCCCAGGAGCGCACCGATGGCTTTTCCCATGCCCGGCTGCTCGGCCGTGTCCGTAGGAACGGATTGCATTTCCTTCTCAAGATGATCCACGCTACCTGGCGTCAGGAGCGTGACTCTGTCTGCAGGGATACCCGCCCTGGCTGCCTCGTGCACTGCGCGCTCCGCCGCCACCCGGGTTTTGAATACTCCACTAACTGCTTCCATAAGTCACCTCGTCGTTATGTCTTTTCACGCCGTTTTTCGCGCCACTGAGTATACGCTTAAATCCTGCGGTGACTCCACCGCACTGGACAGACGGAGAGCTGCGATTTTGATGCGGAAACCGCAGGCGTAGCTGCGTTAAAAAATAGTGATTTGAATTTTTTCCGCCCGTAACCTTTCTGCTTGCCGTGGCGTTACCCTAACTGTAGGGCCCAATGTAGGCCAGCCCCCGGGAGTACTCGTTGAAGGCTCTGAAAAAAGAAGCGGACGAGCGGCTTCTCATTGAAGCTGCGCAGCACGACCCCGCCCGCTTTGCCGAGCTTTACGAAATTAATTTCGAACGCGTCTATGCCTACGTGGTGAAGCGGGTTGGAAATCGGACTGAGACCGAAGACCTGACATCGGAAGTATTTCACCAGGCCTTGGCCAACCTGAAACGCTTTGAATGGCGTGGCATTCCGTTTGCAGCGTGGCTGTTCCGCATTGCGGCGAATCTGATTGCAGACCGCTGGCAACGCTCGGGGCGGGAAATCCCGGACGATTCTGGGAAAATCGAGTCTGTACAAGTTAGTCCTGCCGAAATTGAAGAGGTGGAACGCCGAGCTACCTTGTTTCGCTTAGTCGACACTTTGCCTGTCGAACAACGGCGTGTGGTTGTGCTGCGCTTTGTCGAGCAGAAAAGTATCAAGGACGTGGCGCAGGAGATTCAAAAGACCGAGGGCGCGGTAAAACAACTACAGTTCCGCGCGCTCAACAGTCTGCGGGCGCGCATGGAGGGTGCCGATGCCTAAGCGCTCTCTGAACCCAGGAAATGACGATTCGAAGAAAATCGGGCACCTCGACAGGGCTCTAGACGCGATGCTGGCTCGCACCGACGGCAAAGCTCCGAAGGGAGAAGCCGGGATCGAACCACTGCTGCGCATCGCCGCCGATCTGCGCGATCTGCCGCGCGAGAGTTTCAAGGCCCGGCTGAGATCTGCATTGGAAGGGAGAAAGAAAATGTCTAGCCTTGCCGAACCGGTGGTCATGAGTCGTACGAGCGCAAGCCCAAGGTTGACCTTCCGGGATGCCGCAAAAGCCATCGAATTCTATGGGGATGCCTTTGGAGCCAAACAGACGTTCCGCTTCGAGGCCGGGGGAAGCATCGCGCATGCCGAGATTATGATCGGAGACTCGGTGATCATGCTGTCGGAAGAGTGGCCTGAGGGAGGCCGATTCAGCGCCGAAACGCTGGGCAATTCGCCCATCAGCCTGGTCGTCCGCGTCCCCGATGTAGATTCATTTGCCGGGCACGCGATTGCCGCGGGCGCAAAGGTGATCCGGCCGCTGCAAGACCAGTTCTACGGCCACCGCGAAGTGACCCTTGGAGATCCCTTTGGATACAACTGGACCGCCGTCACCGTGAAAGAAGAAATGTCAGTCGAGGAGATGCACCGCCGCATGAAGGGAATGACAACGGGACCAGAAGGTGGAACGCTTCCGGCCCAGGAAAAAGGGCCGGCGGTGAATCCGATTCCCCCCGGCTACCGCACGGTCACGCCCTATCTGGTGGCGGAAGACGGGCCGGCGCTGCTGGAATTTGCCAAGCAGGCGTTCGGCGCCCAGGAGGTGTTCCGAGCGGTCGGAACGGCGGGGGGCCTGCACGGCGAAGTGCGCATTGGAGACTCGATGCTAATGATGGGCGGCGGCATTCCGGGGCGCGAATTCCACGCTACGCCAAATACTCACGCCCTTCACCTCTACGTGGAAGATTCAGATGCGGTCTACCAAAAGGCGCTGGCGGCGGGCGCGACCACAATTAGCGAGCCGCGCGATCAGGAATATGGCGAACGTTCCGGAAGCGTGAAAGATCCTGCCGGCAACCACTGGTACATCGCCACGCGCAAGGGTGAGAACTACAAATGGGAGGGTGCGCCGACCATACAACCCTATCTGCATCCCCTGCGGGCCGAACCGGTGATCAATTTCCTGAAGCGCGCTTTTGCAGCTGAGGACTTAGGTCGGTACACCGCACCCGATGGGGTGGTCCATCATGTAACGCTGAAAATCGGAGACTCGCATTTGGAAATGAGCGAGGCCCAGGGTCCCTATCAGCCCATGAACTCAATGTTCTATCTTTATGTACCCGATGTGGACTCTGCGTACCGGCGGGCAGTGGCCGCAGGCGCAACGTCGTCGCAGGAGCCTGCCGACCAACCCTACGGGGACCGCACGGCGTCGGTGAAGGACATCTTCGGCCATCAGTGGTACATCGCGACGCACATCAAGGACATGGCCCCATAGCTGCGATGCCTCTTTTAGCCTGAGTCGCCGCTTCCGTCGCGAACCGCGGAAGCGGCCTCCGGTTCTGTTGAACTCATTCGAATGACGGTCCTAATCTAGTCCCTTTTCGATGTACAATCCTCCGCGTCTTTCCAGCCTTCGAAAATCACGCTCAATTTTGGGTGGGAACGTGGCTACCACAGTGGTTCAGTCTCCGTACGTCCCATCTTCCGCGCCAGGACGCCGCTACGACCATCTCTTTTTCACGGGAATGGTGGTAGAGATTCTGGTTGCCGTTTTTGTCGGTTTTGCCCGTTCCTATACCTTGCCGGTGTTTTCCAGGCGCCCCTCCCCAATCGCCTGGTTCACATCCACGGCGCAGTCTTTACCTGCTGGATTCTTCTTCTCATCACACAAACTCTGCTGGTCTCGGCTGGCCGCGTAGACATTCATCGCCGCCCTGGCCTTGTCGGCTTCACGCTGGCGTGCGCCATGCCGGTCCCTGCGATTCTTGCCGCCGTCGATGCACTGGTCCGTCACGCTAGCCGGCCCGAGGCGCGGGCATTCTTTGCCGTTCCCACGTTCGACATTTTGGCCTTCATCCCACTGATTTTTTTCGCTTGGAAGTACCGTAAGAGAGAGAGGCTGGATGCGCGAGCGGGGAGGGCTCAATGCATTATCAAAGCCGATTGAAAAGCACGTCGCGATTTACAGGGTTTGGGCCAAAAACTTCTTCCGGTGTTTAACTTGACTTCTGTCGCCAGAGGACTATGGTGGAATAGAAGACCTCTACCAACCAAACAGCAGGCAAGCCCTCATTTTACGTTCCTTTTATTTTATTCGGAGGCCATCATGACTACGTCATTTCCCCCCTGCCTGAAGCGTATCGATTGGAGACCTCTCTACAGGGCCGCCATTCTGGAAACTAACAAAAGGCTTCTTCCGCAGCGAGTCTCGGAAGCGGAAGCAGCCGTGATAGCGAGAAGACGAGAAATGTTTTACGCTGACGGGAACCCAGAAGAAAAAGAAGCCTTGGAAGACGCACTATATGCCCTGCATGCGTTCACAACCGCGTGGCAGCACAGCGAGGCTGCCTAATTCCGCACCCGATGTGGGCCCGCAACTCCGTTCTGCTGGCATATTTCCCAGCCGAATACCTCAGAAGCGGTGTTCAACATTCGGCATGATCGGCTCAGTGTCGAGCTTTTCCCGGTTTCGGAAATCTGCGCAGACGCTAAACAGAGTTCGTAGGCTCCGCTGCTGGGAATTACGAAAAGTCGAGTTGTTCCAGGGACTGCCATGGGAACGCAGAACAAGGTTCTTCCGCCGTTTTTGACTGTGGTTCTTGCTGCCTGCTGCCTTCCCGTCGCGGCGGTCTCACAAACGATGCCCAGCGGCGCCGCCATCGATGGCGAAGTGAGCAAGATCATGACCCAGACCGACGCCAAGGGCATAGCGGTTGGCGTCATCGATCACGGCAAGGTCGGTTATGTCCACGCCTTCGGCATCCGTAACGCCAAGGGAGATCCGCTGACCACGGACACCGTCATGTACGGTGCGTCGCTCACGAAGACGGTGTTTGCCTATACGGTGATGCAACTGGTCGATCAGGGCAAGCTCAACCTCGACACACCCATCAGGGACGATCTCGACAAGCCGCTGCCGGGCTATGGCCCCGATCCGGTTTTTCCAGACAAGTACGGGCCATATAAGGATCTAGCCGCCGATCCTCGCTGGGAAAAGATCACGCCACGCATGTGCCTGACCCATTCGACCGGCTTCAGCAACTTCTGGTTCATCGAACCCGACCAGAAGCTGCACATCCATTTCGAACCCGGCACGCGCTTCAGCTATTCGGGCGAAGGTTTCATCCTGCTGCAATTCGTCATTGAACACGGCCGCAAGGCGCAGGGGTTGGGGCTCGATGTCGGCGATCTGACTAAGGCCAATTTCGATCGGCTGGCCATGAGCCGCACCAGCCTGGTGTGGCCCAGCGGTCTCGACGCCAGTGTCGCCGATGGCTGGAACGATCAGGGCCAGCCGCAGGCACATGAAAAGCGCAGCAAGGTGCGCGTGGCAGGCTCAATGAATACCACGATTTCCGACCTGTCGAAGTTTGCCGCCGCCCTGGTGCGTGGCGATGGCCTGAGTACGGCTGCACGCGCCGAGATGACGATGCCCCGCCTGCACATCACCACAGCTCATCAGTTCCCCCTTTTCCTCCCCGACCTGCCGGTGAGTGAGCAACGCAAGGATTTGTTCGCGGGTCTCGGTGTCGTCGTCTTCGATGGCCCGCAGGGGCATGGTTTCTACAAAGGTGGCCACGATGGCCAGACCGCCAACACTGTGGTCTGCATCGAGGCCGGTCAGCGTTGTGTTGTCATCCTGTCGAACGATGTTCGCTCCGAATCGGCCTTCGCCAAACTGGTCACGTTCATCCTCGGCGACACCGGCGTGCCCTACGACTGGGAATATGGCGATCACGGGTAAGTCCTGAGGTCACCGTGAAGGGTAAGAGCCAGGGATTGAAGAAAAAAGTAAGTTGGGTCACAGAAAAAGGAGGTCCCTGGGACCCAACTACTCCGCAAGAATGGTGGAGGAAACTGCCGATCCTCGAGTTCGCCGATCTTTCGCGGTTGGGCGCTCGCGGTCAGTTAAGTTCTTTGGAATCAGTCGAGATTGTTGAATGGTCCCCACCACAAACGAGCCAGTTACTTTTGACGGCCGCTACAGTGCGGCTCAACCCTGCAACTGCGGTGGAGCACACGACGTTATGGTTGCCATTGTTGTTGGCTTTTTGGTTGGCGATCGGAGTAGGTCGGCCCGAGCACCAACGGAATGTTTGAAACGCTCGGCTGCGCTTACGGAATGGTGCCCATGGCCCAATAACTAGCTCTAGACAGAACAGTCGTTCCCGGCAACGATTGTTTCAAGCGCACCCGAATCTGGTGGAGTCCCGGATGGGGTTCTTTCGGCGCGAAGCTTAGCACGTAGCGGCTATGGAGGTGATTGTTGAAATCAACCATCCGCTCTTCAAAACCTTTGCGCGATGTGAACAACTCGTACTCGCCTCCGGTCATCGATGAAATCGTCTTGGTGATGTTTGTTTTCATGGAATTCCGGATCATTAGAAGAGAGCCTATTATGTCGGGCGGCGCATCCCAGTAGGCCTCGTCCCGATTAAGACCCTTCTCGGTGTCCAGCACCTGCGAGAGTGAGGGGGAAAAAGAAAGCGCATACACGACCGTGTTGCTATTCCCGATGGCGGCCACGAGGTCATCGGTCTTCGTGACGTGACTGCCATGGTCGCGGTTTTCGCTCACCAGCAGGAGTATCCGCTGCCGATCGGCTGCTTCCTTTTCCAGCAAACTAATGGAGAAATCAATAGCATCGCGGATTGCTGCTCCGTTATCGCCGGGTTGTAGTTCCTTAAGATCGTCATCAATGGAGGTTTCATCATCGCTGAAGTTCTCGACCAAACGGACGTGGCTATCAAACTCAACCAGCGCTACCCGGGATCGGAGTTGAGCGAAGACAGGGGTCAGCATTGGGCCGATACCCCGCATTCTAGAATATTCCCGCCACGCCCTCCGTCCCGTCTGAACGGCCACCACCACCGACGATGGCTCAGACTCTGCAGACTCGTCCAAATGAACGGCCTGTTCTACGCCATCATCCTCGATCACGAAATCCTTCTCGGTCAAGCCGTAGATCACATGGCCTTCTGCATCCTTCACCAGAGTCGGTACTAGCACCACATTCGACTGAACACGCAGGTTGGAGTCCTGCTGGGCGGAAGCTCCGCTCAGAAGTAGCAGCAGGAGAGGACAAATTCTCGCAAACATGGGGACGATGATAGCGCAACACGGACTGGCCGGCCCCCCCGGATTGCGGTTGCCAAAATCCTCAGATCACGCAATGAGCAACGGTCAAAATGTGTAGGCCTGGTAACGACAGTTACGAAAAACGAGAAACGAACGGAACGCGATGAAAGCTGCGAAAGCCAGAATTTTAATCGAATGAGGTCGGCCATTCGGGATTTCGGTGATGATCGAACATGTGTTTCACCTGAACCGGAGTAATGCGTGGCAGCGAGAGGGGAGGGAGAAGATTCTCGTCAAAGAAATCAACGCCGTTTGTTTCAACCGAATCTACGGGCGCACCGCCACAAAGTTCGCATACGAAGAAGACCGTGTAGATATGGTATGGCATCGGGGGATGCCCATGTCTATCTTGGTCTTGGTCGTACAATGCCGCCAACTTTCTGACGACAACGTCATAGCCGGATTCCTCTTTAACTTCGCGAATGGTAGCGATGCTCGGGGCGTCACCGACATCGGCCCAACCACCGGGTACAGTCCAAAGGCCGTCCTGTCGCTCTCTCACGAGCAATATCCGTCCTCGATCAAAAACCGCTGCGCGTACACCGATTTTCGGAGTCGCATATCCCACTTCAGTCTTGAAGAGGTTCAGAATCGGAGCGGCATCCGGCAAGCCCGCACCTGTTGCCAGCATTTCGGCGGCCAGACGCCGTATTTCCTCATATCGCTCTCGGTCATAGGGGTCTTCGCAGTACGCAAGACCATTTTGCGCGAGAGCCTGAAAACGCCGAGCCAATTCAAGCCAGTGGGGAGGCATAACGCTATTCTGCATGAGATTGTCTCGACGGAGTCAGTCGTATCGAAAACGCCAGCACAAGTGGTGATTTCAAGCGGTAGGAATTTCCCCGGCGTCTATCGCTATCCCTCTCCCGGTTTGACCCTCCTGAATCGCTTCAATAGACTGAAGGATTCAGTTTCCCCTGCAGGGTTCAATTTATGCCAGACAGCATTCATGTAAAGCTCCCGGACGGAAGCGTGAAGGAGGTTCCCAAAGGTACGACTGCGCTCGAAATTGCGAAATCGATCAGCCCGAGACTCGCCGATTCCGCGCTCGTCGCCAAGACCAACGGCGACCTCATCGACCTTAGCAAGCCGCTGGAAAAAGACACTAGCCTTCGCCTGCTCAAGGATGGCGATCCGGAGGCGCTTGAGGTCTACCGGCATTCGTCGGCGCATCTGCTGGCCGCCGCCGTTCTTGAGCTGTTTCCTGAGACCAAGCTGGGGCACGGTCCCGCCACCGAGACCGGATTCTTCTACGACTTCTACCGGCCAACGCCGTTCACTCCCGAGGATCTGGAGAAGATTGAAAAGAAGATGCACGAACTGGTGCAGCAGAATCTGCCCTATGCGCGCGAGTTTCTGCCGCGCGATCAGGGACTGGCTGAGTTCAAAAAAGAAGGCGATTTTATGAAGTGCCACTTCATTGAGCAATTCACCAAGCCCGATGAAAAGATCTCAATCTATCGCACGGGAAAGTTCACCGACTTCTGCCGCGGCCCGCACCTGCCTTCGACTGGAAAAATTAGGGCGTTCAAGCTGTTCAACATTGCCGGAGCGTATTGGCTGGGCGACGAGAAGAATGCGCAACTGCAACGCATCTACGGGACTTCTTTCTTCTCCAAGAAAGACCTCGACGATTATCTGAAGCAACTCGAGGAGACTAAGAAGCGCGACCATCGCGTGCTGGGCAAACAGCTCGATCTGTTTTCGATTCAGGAATTGGCCGGTCCGGGACTGATTTTCTGGCATGCCAAGGGCGGCATCATCCGCAAAGAGATGGAAGACTGGATGCGCGAGCAATACATCAAGCGCGGCTATGCGCTGGTCTATACGCCGCACGTAGCGCGGCGGCAACTATTCTTCACCTCGGGCCACGAAGGTTATTACTCGCAGAACATGTTCGACGCCATGGAACTCGACGACGCCGAATATCGCCTGAAGCCGATGAATTGTCCGGGGCATATTCTGATTTATCGGGATTCGCTCAAGTCGTATCGTGACCTGCCGGTGCGGTTGGGCGAACTGGGCACGGTGTATCGCTACGAGCGTTCGGGCGTGATGCACGGCCTGCTGCGCGTGCGCGGGTTTACGCAGGATGACGCGCACATTTTCTGTACGCCGGAGCAAATCGAAGATGAGATTGCTAGTTGCCTCGAATTCGCCTTGGACGTGCTGAAAGATTTTGGTTTCGACAAGTTCCAGACCGAGCTCTCGACCTGGAATCCCGACGACCGCAAGAATTTCGTCGGCAGCGAAGAACAATGGGTCAACGCGACTCAATCGCTCGAAAAGGTGCTGAAACAGCGGGGCATCGAGTACAAGACGATTCCCGGCGAGGCTGCGTTCTATGGTCCCAAGATCGACATCAAGCTGGTGGATGCGATCGGGCGCTTGTGGCAACTTTCTACGGTGCAGTTCGACTTCAACCTGCCCCAGCGCTTTGGCCTGGAATATGTGGCCGAAGATGGTTCGCGCAAGCAGCCGGTCATGGTGCATCGTGCGCTGTATGGATCGGTGGAGAGGTTCTTTGGCGTGCTGATCGAGCACTACGCGGGCGCGTTCCCGGCGTGGCTGTCGCCAGTGCAGGTGGCGATGATTCCTATTAGTGAGCGCCACGCGGAGTACGCCAACAAAATCGCGGGCCAGCTGAAGGCGATTGGCGTACGCGTCGAAGTCGATGCTCGCAACGAAAAGATGAATGCCAAGATTCGCGAGCACGCCATGCAGAAAGTGCCATTCCTGCTGGTGGTGGGAGACAAAGAGGCGGAGGCGGGACGGGTGAATGTGCGCACGCGCGGGAAAGAAAAGACGGAGGACATGCCAGCGACGGATTTCGTGGAGAAGATCAGGAAGCTGATCGCGGACAAGAGCCCGGGATTGTAAGGGTTCGATAGGGGAACAGCTCGCCCCGTGTTCGCCCACCTCATCGATCGCCGGTGCGGCTGTGGCCAGCTGAGCTGTGCGGTACCATATTCGGGTGCATTTACTGGCGGAGCGCGTGCTCGCTCTCATTCGGCGGCAGGAACTGCTGAGGGCGGGGGATCGCGTCGGCGTCGCGGTCTCTGGCGGGATTGACTCGGTTGCGCTCTTGCGACTGCTGCTGGAGCTGCGAGGTGAGTTGGGCATTGTCCTCTCCGCGGTTCATTTCAATCACAAACTGCGGGGAGGCGAATCCGACGCCGATCAGGAATTCGTTGCGGAGCTGGCACGGGGATACAACCTGGAGTTTCACGCGGACGGCGAAGACGTCGCAAAGACTGCGGCGGAAGAGCGCGTCAGTGTGGAAACGGCTGCGCGGGAATTAAGGTATGGATTTTTTCGCCACCTGCTCGGGGACCCGTCCACGGCGAACCCTCAGGGGCTAAAGCCCGATTCCTACCTGGTGCCGAACGGCACGGCTGAAGAGGTACCCTTCCACCACCCGCTTTTGCCGCTCCCGCCCCCAAGGCCTGATCCCTTGCCCAATACAACTCCGACACGCTTTCTAACCAAGCTTGCCACCGGGCACACGCTCGACGATCAGGCTGAAACGGTCCTGATGCGCATCATTCGCGGCGCGGGGCTGTGCGGGCTGGGTGGGATTCATCCGCGGATTCTGGTGGAGGACGACGAAGGAGAAATCCGCGGCGAAATCATTCGGCCTATGCTCGGCATTCGCCGCCGCGAACTGGCGCAGTATCTCAAGGACATCGCTCAACTCTGGCGCGAAGATTCGACCAATAGCGACGACCGCTTTACGCGAAACCGTGTGCGGAAGATGGTCCTCCCGCTGCTGGAGCAAGAGTTCAATCCCGCAGTCGCCGACAATCTTGCTGAGTTGGCGGAGATCGCACGCGGCGAAGAAGATTACTGGCAGAACGAAATCTCAGGATGGTTGGGGACAACGGTGCGATGGTCGTCGCCAGACTGGGCGCGGACCGCGTCGAAAGAACTACGCCTGGTTCAGATCGCGCCGCTCGGCAACCAGTCGTCGCACTCCTCGCGCGATTCCGACTTGCAATCGAAAATCGATCGGGCGCCGTGGCTCGTCATGAATGCGTCGGTAAGCCGAATGTGGTTTCTCGCCGAGCCGATTGCGGTGCAGCGCAGGCTGGTCAAGGCGATTGGTGAGAATGCCCGCATTCCTTTGGAGTTCAAACATGTGGAGCAGGTTCTGCGCGTCGCCGCCGAAGACAGCTCATCAGGCAAAGAGCTGTCGCTGCCCCTGGGGTGGAAGCTGCTCCGGGAATCTGAGGAGTTAACATTCGTCACTCCTGATTTGCGGGACGCGGTGCAGCCGCGGGACTACGAATATGCACTTTCAGTCCCCGGGAAAATCAATGTTTACGAGGCAGGCTCGACCATTGAAGCACGGTTCGTTCCAACCGACTCCGGAGCGGCGTATAATCCTGATCATCTCTTGGACGCGGAGTCTTTGCCCGGACCGTTACGGGTGAGGAACTGGCGTCCCGGAGACAGATTCTGGCCGGCCCATACGAAGTCCCCCAAGAAGGTCAAAAAACTGCTGCAGGAGCTTCCTCTAGGACATGCGGAGCGCAGGATTTGGCCGGTCGTCACCAGCGGGGACGAAATCGTGTGGGTACGAGGGTTTTCGTCGCCGGCTAAACTTCGGTCGAAACCAGGAGTAGGGGCAATCCTGATCGTGGACGAGCCCTTGGCCAATCCGCCGCCGACGGAAGACTGAGCAGCAAATGTGCCGGGGAGGCACGCAAATTTCATGAATGCTGCGCGCGTCGAGCCCCTTCGACCGGTGATTACCACCGAGCAGATCCAGAAGCGGGTGAAGGAACTGGGCCGGCAAATTTCCGACGACTACAAGGGGCAGACGATTCAGATGCTGGCTGTCCTCGAGAATGCTTTCATGTTTCTGGCCGACCTGGTACGAGCCGTTGATGTGCCCGTCGTATGTCAATTCATCAAGCCCAAGTACACCCGGAGTCAGGGTGGGTCTGCCAGCGAGGTCATGGAGATTTTTTTCAGTCACGAGCCTGACATTCGGGGGCAGCACATCCTGCTGGTGGAAGGGCTGGTGCATTCCGGAGTGACCAGCGAGTTTCTGATGAGCGACCTGCGGTCTCGGGGGGCAGCTTCGGTGAAACTGGTGACACTCGCCGACCGCCAGTCAGCCCGCCGTGTGCCCCTGCAGCCGGATTATTTCGGTTTCCTCGTCGATGAGACTTTTCTGGTGGGATACGGCTTGGGAGCGGTGGAGCAGACGAATCGCAATCTGCCCTATCTGGCGGCGGCAAATCCCAGGGCACCAATTACTTAAGTCCCGTCTGGGCAAACGCGCCTTTTTGCCGGGGAAAAGGTAGAATAAGGATCATAAAGTATTTCGACAATCGAAAGTCGTCGAAGGGCATCTAATCGCTGTAGGAGCCCCGGGTCTGGTGTAAGGAAACCACCCGTCGCGAACTGAGGAGTTTCTAGGTGAACTCAACCGTAAAGACCGTGTTGTTCTGGTTGCTGATCGGGATATCCGCCCTGCTGCTGTGGGAAGTGGTCAAGGGGGCCCGCGACGGCCAGAAAGATAAAGAAGTGAATGTCACTCAATTTATGAGTGATGTGGATCAGAACAACGTTCGCGAGATCACGGTCAACGGAATGGAAGTGCGCGGCAAGTACCGCGATGGCTCCGCCTTCCACACGACCGCTCCGGGCAACTATTTCACCCCCGAAATGCTCAAGAATTTGCAGGGCAAGGGTGTTCTGATCACGTTCCGCGACATCAACAGCGGCAGCCTGCCACTCCAACTGCTGGGCACCTGGGCTCCGCTGATTCTGCTGGGCGCGCTCTGGTTCTTCATGATCCGGCAGATGCAAACCGGCGGCAATAAGGCGCTTTCCTTCGGCAAGAGCCGGGCGCGGTTGCTCTCCATGCAGCAGAAAAAAGTCACATTCAAAGATGTGGCCGGCGTGGAAGAGGCAAAGGAAGAACTGCGCGAGATTATTGAGTTTCTGCGCGAGGCGCAGAAGTTTCAGAAATTGGGCGGCCGCATTCCCAAGGGCGTGCTTCTGGTCGGACCTCCGGGAACAGGCAAAACGCTATTGGCTCGTGCTGTGGCGGGCGAGGCGAACGTTCCCTTCTTTTCCATCTCTGGCTCGGATTTCGTGGAAATGTTTGTGGGTGTGGGCGCCAGCCGGGTGCGCGATCTGTTCGAGCAAGGTAAGAAAAATGCTCCCTGCATTATCTTCATCGATGAAATTGATGCCGTCGGGCGTCACCGCGGCGCTGGGTTGGGCGGCGGACACGACGAACGCGAGCAGACGTTAAATCAATTGCTGGTAGAAATGGACGGCTTCGAATCCAACGAAGGCGTCATCCTGATGGCGGCGACCAACCGGCCTGACGTGTTAGATCCGGCGTTATTGCGTCCCGGGCGATTTGACCGGCGCGTCGTGGTCAGCCGTCCGGATGTGCGCGGCCGCGAGGAAATCCTGCGCGTTCATACTCGCAAGATTCCCCTTGCCGAAGACGTCGATCTCTCCGTATTGGCTCGTGGAACTCCGGGATTCTCTGGCGCGGACCTGGCGAACATGGTGAACGAAGCCGCCCTGGCGGCAGCCCGGCAGAATCGCAAGGCAGTTTTGCATTACGACTTCGAGTTGGCCAAGGACAAAGTCCTGATGGGCGTGGAGCGTAAGTCTCTGCTGCTTACCGATGAGGAAAAGAAGAATACCGCCTACCACGAGGCGGGGCATGCGCTGGTGGCGGCCAAGATGCCGAATTCCGATCCTCTGCACAAGGTCACGATTATTCCGCGCGGCATGGCGCTGGGCGTCACCATGCAGTTGCCCATCGATGACCGGCACAATTATTACAAGAACTATCTGGAGACCGAGATTGCCATCCTGATGGGCGGGCGCATCGCGGAGGAGCTGTTCCTGAACTGTATGAGCACCGGTGCCGGCAACGACATCGAGCGAGCCACAGAAATGTCACGCAAGATGGTCTGCGAGTGGGGCATGAGCGACCTGGGCCCCATGACGTTTGGCAAGAAGGAGGAGCAGATATTCCTGGGCCGCGAAATCGCCCAGCACCGTGATTACAGCGAGGACACGGCGATCAAGATCGATCAGGAAGTTCGAAAGCTGGTCAATAAGGGCTACACCACGGCCAAACAGATCTTGTCGGACAATCGCGATGTGCTCGAGCGAATTGCCCGGGCGCTGATCGAACGCGAAGTACTCGACGCCAACGAGATCAAGATGCTGGTCGAGGGACGGGAACTACCGCCGGTTCAGCCTCCACCCACGTCCAAGGACGACGGAGTGCAACACGTCATCAAGCCGGAGCTGCAGCCGGGACGCGCCAAAGGCGGAGAGCGGCCGGCGACGGCGTAAATACGGGTTTCGGTTGCAAGCTGAGAGTTTTAGGGGCGGCCTCGCGGCCGCCCTTAATCTTTGGTTCTTTCGCCGGCCGGGCCTGGATTACCCTCGGATAGCCCCGAGCCGCCGATGCATGGTTTCTCCGCCCGCCCGAGAGGTGTCGCGATTCGACGAGCGCAACTCCCATCCCGCACTCTCGATCAGGCCGGTTACTCAGTCGATTCGGTGTATTTCGAAGGGGTCGAGAAAGGTCGAGTTTGTGATATAATTTAGAGAGTCGTAAAGTGACCCTAACTATTAGGAATTTCAATAACTTGAAGTCCTTTAGCGGAGTCTTCAAAAGGGCTTGCATGAGGGCGCATTTTTCCGCCGAAATGCCGGAATTCGCAGCCCCAGTTCATAGCCTGAGTTCATAGAAAGATCAGGACATTTTCGCGGAGCGGAATGGCCACCAAAGAGATCAATACTCCCATCGCCGACACCAAAACAAAAAACGGGATCGTAACTCCAATCACTTCGTCGAATGGCGGAGGCAACGGCAGTAACAGCGACTACAATGCCGACTCCATCAAAGTGCTGGGCGGCATGGAAGCAGTGCGCAAGCGTCCCGCCATGTACATTGGTTCGACGGGCGAACTGGGTCTGCATCATCTCGTGTATGAAGTGGTCGATAATTCCGTCGACGAAGCCCTGGCCGGTTTCGCCACCAAGATTGAAGTCACCATCCACCTCGACAACTCCATCACGGTGATTGACGATGGCCGCGGCATTCCCGTCGACGACATGGTGATCGACGGTGAGAAAGTTTCTGCGGCGCAGGTGGTGATGACCACACTGCACGCCGGCGGCAAATTTGATTCGTCCACCTATAAAGTTTCGGGCGGACTGCACGGAGTGGGCGTCTCGTGCGTGAACGCTTTAAGTGAAGACCTGGAGCTGGAGATCTGGCGCGACGGCGCCACCTGGCAGCAAAACTATTCCAAGGGGGATCCCACCAACAAGCTGAAGAAAACGGGTGCGACCAAGAAACGCGGCACGAAAGTTCACTTCCTGCCAGACCGGAGCATCTTCACCGCCACCGAGTACAACTACGATACGCTGGCGCAGCGCCTGCGCGAACTCGCATTCCTCAACAAAGGATTGTTGATTACGCTGACCGACGAGCGAGCGACCGACTCGAAGACCGGCGAGCCCAAGCAGACGGACTTCAAATACAACGGCGGTATCGCGGAGTTCATCAAGCATCTCAATCGCGGTAAACAGGTGCTGCACGATAAGCCCATCTACATGGAAGACGACCGCAACGGCGTACACATGGAGATCGGACTGCAGTACAACGACGCTTATTCCGAGTCCGTGTTCAGCTTTGCCAACAACATCAACACCGTCGATGGCGGCACGCATCTTTCGGGATTCCGCACTGCGCTGACTCGCACAATCAACTATGCTGGGCAGCAGATGGGCCTGTTCAAAGATGTCAAAGAAAATCTGACGGGCGACGACGTGCGCGAAGGCCTGGTTGCGGTGATCAGCGTGAAGCTGCCGCAACCGCAGTTCGAAGGCCAGACCAAGGGCAAGCTGAACTCCGACATTGCCGGCACGGTCACACAATTTGTGAACGAACGACTGGGCGCATTCTTCGAGCAGAATGCGACCGTAGGACGCAAGATCATCAACAAGGCGGTCGACGCCGCCCGCGCTCGCGAGGCAGCCCGCAAGGCGCGAGATCTGACGCGCCGCAAAGGCGCGCTCGATTCCGGCGGCCTGCCGGGCAAGCTGGCGGATTGTTCGGAGCGTGACCCCAACCGCTGCGAATTGTTCCTGGTCGAAGGCGAGTCGGCCGGAGGGACGGCCAAACAGGGCCGCGACCGCCGCTTTCAGGCTATTCTCCCGCTGAAGGGCAAGATTCTCAACGTCGAAAAAGCGCGCTACGACAAGATGCTGGCACACGAGGAAATTCGCGCCATGATCACCGCGCTCGGCACCGGTATTTCGAAGGAAGATTTTGATCCCACGAAAGTGCGCTACGGCAAAATCATTCTGATGACCGACGCCGACGTGGACGGAAGCCACATCCGCACGCTGCTGCTGACGTTCTTCTTCCGCCACATGCAGGAACTGATCAAGCGCGGAAACGTGTACATCGCGCAGCCGCCCTTGTTCTCGCTCAAGAAAGGCAAGTCGCAGCAGTACATCAAGGACGAGCGCGAATTCGTAAAAGTGATGGTCAAACGCGCTGCCGACGGACTGAGCGTGCGTTACGGTGAGGGTGCTGCGAAGATTGAAGGCAAGGATCTGGCGCGCTTCATGACCGTGCTCGACGAATACTTGGGCTTCTTCGAGAAGCTCGACAAGCGCGTGCGCAGCGAGCGTGTAACGGAACTGGTTCCGAAGCTCGATCTCGCCAAGCGCTCCGACTTCGAAGGCGACAAGAAGACTCCGCCCAAGAAAATCGAGCGCCTGGAAAAAGAACTGAAGAAACTGCAGAAAGAAGAAGGCTTCAAGAGCGTCGAGGCGCGTTTCGACGAAGAACATAACCTGTGGGAAGTCATCTTCGTTAACAAGCACGGCGCTGAGCACGTCATCAACTGGGTGCTGGCCTCCAGCGCAGAATGCCGGCAGCTGATCTCGAAGTACAAGCAGATCGAGCCCTACATGGAGCCGCCATTCGTGGTCGAGACGCTGGTCAAGGCCGCGACCGCAGGCGGCAATGGTGAAGCTCCGGATGGGGAGGCTGCATCCGCGGACGAAGACAAGACCGAGAAGAAGACGGCGAAATCCGCCAAGCGCAAGACCGAAATTGAGGTGGTGGAAAAGATGAACGTCCGCGACCTCCGTGATTATGTCATCAACGAAGGCCGCAAGGATTTCACCATCCAGCGCTACAAGGGTCTCGGCGAAATGACCGCGCCGCAATTGTGGGAGACAACCATGGATCCCGAGCGGCGAACTCTTTTGTCGGTGCGGCTCGAAGACATCGCCGAGTGCGAGACCATCTTCACCACGCTGATGGGCGAAGACGTGGAAGCGCGCCGCAAGTTCATCGAAGAGAACGCTCTGGACGTGAAGAACCTGGATATCTAGAGGCTCTCTTACCACCGATCTTCACGGATTTACACGGATAAGAAATGAATTTTCGGACGGCCTTCGGGCCGTCCATTTTTGTGCGCGGCGCCTGCGAGAGCCAGGGATTACAATGTGCCGTCATGACGAGACGATGCAGAGCGTTCTGCCTGTGCCTGTGCGCAATTCTGACGGCAAAGTTGTTTGCCTCTGATCCTTCCCCTGCTGCTGCTCCGCCGATGGGCTGGAACAGCTGGGATTCCTATGGCACCACGGTGCGCGAAGAGCAAGTCAAGGCCAACGCGGACTGGATGGCTGAGCATCTCGCCAGGTACGGATGGAACTACATCGTCGTCGACATCCAATGGTATGAGCCGAACGCGCAGGGGCACGACTACAAGCCGGGCGCTCCGCTGACCATGGATGACTACGGCCGCCTGCTCCCGGCCCTGAATCGCTTCCCTTCGTCCGCGAATGGCGCGGGCTTCAGGCCGCTGGCCGATTATGTTCACAGCAAAGGATTGAAGTTTGGCATTCACATCATGCGCGGGATTCCGCGGCAAGCGGTCGAGCGCAACCTTCCCATCCGAGGCACGTCCTATCACGCAGCCGACGTCGCGGAAAGAGAAAACGCCTGCCGCTGGAATCCTGATATGTGGGGCGTCGACACAACCAAACCTGGTGGGCAGGCATACTACGATTCGATTGCGGAGCTGTATGCGTCCTGGGGCGTTGACTTCATCAAGGCGGACGACATGGGGAGCCACCTGTACCAGCCGGCGGAAATGAAAGCTCTTAGCCTGGCGATGCGCAAGACCGGTCGTCCCATGGTGTTGAGCATTTCGCCCGGTCCCGCTCCACTTTCCGAAGCGGAGTTTTTCGAGAAGTATGCACAGATGTGGCGCATCTCCGATGATTTCTGGGATGATTGGAAACTGCTGCTCCAGCAATTCGACTTCACCCGGGACTGGGCGCAATTGGTCGGCAAGAACGAAACCTGGCCGGATGCGGATATGCTTCCGCTCGGAATCTTGCGGGTAACTCAAAAGGAAGGCGGAGGCACGCCGACAAAGTTTACCCCGGACGAGCAGCAGACCGTGATGACGCTGTGGAGCGTATTCCGTTCGCCGCTGTTTTTCGGCGGAGATTTGCCAAGTAACGATGCGGCCACGACCGCGCTGATCACGAATGAGGAAGTTCTCAAGGTCAATCAGCATAGTCGAAGCGGGCACCAGGTGCTGGATCGAGACAATATCCGCGCGTGGGTCACTGACGGCGAGAAGTCGGGGGAGCACTACGTGGCCGTATTTAATCTCGGAAGTGCCGAACAGAACGTCAAACTTCGATGGCAGGATCTCGGGATCGAAATTTCCCTCGCCCAGGTTCGCGACCTCTGGCAGCATACCGTGCTCGGCTCAAGCGACGGACTGCACGTTCGTCTACGGCCGCACGCCTGCGTTTTGTACGCGGTTCAGCCGTAAAGCTAACTCCTTAATTTCCGCGGATATTCTGGTCGCCCCGCCCAGCTCACGGCTTTCCATCCCATACCAATGGACCGAAGCGGGACTGCGGGGGTTGAGAATATGTCGCCTGTGCGTCACCGAATCGGACGGGTTCCACCCGCGGGCCAAGCTGGCGGATTTCCGCCAGCGCCTCTTCCCAGCCAGGCGCCGGCACACCAACAGTCAGGATGCCCGCAGTCGCGTTTTGTCCTCCGCTGGCGGCGCCGACTAAAGATCCGCCCATCCCCTACTTTGAGAAACTTTGCCGGTCTCCGGTTCCGGTTTCTCTCCTCGGAACACGCGAGAGATTCCGCGCACGATGCGTCGCATGGGCAATTCGCCTTTTGCGTCAGCAAAAAAAATTTCACCGGTCCGGGTTCCGCGGTAATACCAGCGCTTCAGCAGAGCCAGATGCTCCATGGTTTCCAGCGCCGCGACTGCTTTTACGGGCGCGAATGAATCCAGCGCCGACTGCACTCTCGATTCCATGGACTGCGACTTCGCGTGCTCCGCAGACTGAATGCTGAACGAAATCGGCCCACAGATTTTTCCCGCGTCAATCCGGAAGAATGCGACCGAGCCCGCAAGATGACTCGGCTGAATCATCAAAGCGGAAAGTCGATCGAGACGTTGAACGATCTCTGGGAGTTGGTTCACGATGGGCTTGAGTTTTTCCACGCGGGCGTGAATGGCAGCCGCATCTTCAAAGGCAAGCCTGCCTGATGCTGCTTCTCGCTCGGTGGAAAGTTCGCGAGTTAAAGAAGCTCCGGAGGAATCAAAATAAACCCGCACCCGATTCACTTCAGCCACATATTCCTCGTCGCTGCAACCCTTGAAGCAGGGGGCCAGGCACATTTTCATCTCGGAATAAATGCAGCCGGGAAACTTCGGGTCAGGATCGAGGTCGTCGACGCACCGGCGCATTTTGAAAAAGTCGAGCGAATCGTTCATGAATTTCTCGGCGGCAAGCCGCGAAACAAATGGCCCGTAGTACAGAGAACGCCCACCCAGCCGGCCAAGTCGCGTAGTGATGGAGGCCCGTGGATATTCGTTCTCGAGATGCAGCTTCACGAAAGGGGCGAAGCGGAAGCGCAGCCGCTGCTGATAAGTCTTCGGGAAAGTGGTGAGAAGAGTGCAATAGAGCAAGAACCCGGACTCGAAGTCGGATCCGGTAAGAGCGTACTCGATCACCCGTACCCGATCGCGCAAGTTGAGCTTCTTGGTGCGCTCTTCAACCGGCCCCAGCAGCCGCTGCAGCCGCCGTCGCAGATTCGCGGTTTTGGTGACGTACGGCTCGGCTTGGGTGTCGGCTCCCCGCAGAAGAAAAACAGCCGGCGCGGCGGGAACTGCGGGGAAGACTTCCGCATCTCGTTCCGGCGCGAATTCCAGGCGCTCAGTCAGCACGGAATCATTGTAAGCAACTCTTCAGAACGAAGACATGGAGACATATTGCGCTTTCTCCGTGCCTGGTAGTGTTCCCCTAGCGAAAATTGGCGCTGCGGAATTTCTGGCGGAAGTCGGTGCCCTCCAGGGTGACGATGCGGCACATCTCGTGCAGCCGCGAGCGCATGCGCTCGCCGATGCGGTCCCCCAGCGTCTCGCCACGGCTCGCCGCCCTTGCCGGGGAGATGGAACCCACAGCGGCCGCAGCCGGTTGATCGTCAAAATTCGTGGTGATAATCGTGGTCCGGTTGTCGTTATAACGGGTGTTGAGGATTAAGCTAACCGTGTCCCACACCCACTCCGTCGGTTTCACCGCTCCCAGTTCGTCCAGCACCAGCACGTCGGTTTCGAAGACCGGACGAAGCACATCCAGTTCGGTCGTCTGCACGGTCGAGTTGTAGGAATTCTGGATTTCCTTCAGCAGTTCGCGATAGTCATAAAAGATACATGGGATGCCGCGATGGACGATCAATTCCTTGAGAATTCCGACCGCCAGGTGAGTCTTACCGGCTCCAATCCTGCCAATGATGAGCAGGCCTTTATCGCCGCGTGGATCGCATTTTTGCGCGAAGCCAGAGGCAATAAAATGAGCTTCCTCAAGCGAGGGGTGAGCGCCAGGAAAGTCGGTGTCGTAGTTGGAGAGTTCGCAGTGCTCGTAGCGGCGGGGAATGCGGGCTGCGGCCAGCAGCGATTGTCCCCGCGCCCGCAACTGGCAGTCGCACCGGGTTACTCGGCGGTCGTTTGCGCTGCCGCCGACCGCGGCCCCGCCGGCCACGGTTTTCCATCCTGTGCCCTCACACAGCGGACAGATGTCCGCTTGAGCCTTGATCACGCGAGGCCCTTCCGCTTTCAAGCCAATCCTCATCAACCCAATTCTCCTGCTTCGACTCTGCACCCGAGAGCAGGTTTCGCGCAAGCCGGAAAGGCTGTCTGCCTGTGTACAACCTGTGAACCCGGGCCGTAGCCTGTGGAGGACCTAGGAAAACCCGTCCGACCGGGTGGAAAGCCGCTTGGGCAGGCCCAATTCGGGCCGAGGGAGTGCAAAACAGGCTTCCCGCGCCGATTTTCACAGTTGACTTTCGCCGCAGACGGAGGAGAATACGAGCCGTCAGGTTTCCCAACTCAGTCATAGCCAGTTGTTCTGCCGGTCTAGGCTGGACGAGCTCCGCTGGCATGAAGAGAGACCGACGAGGAGAATCTATGAATAAGGCCGATCTGGTTGACAAGATCTCAGGCGCATGTGAAATCAGCAAAGCGCAGGCCACGACTGCCATTGATACTGCCGTGGACAGCATTACATCTGCCCTCCGCAAAGGAGATCGGGTGGCTTTGATAGGCTTCGGCACCTTCTCCGTATCGCAGAGAAAAGCGCGCAACGGACGCAACCCACAAACCGGCGCAACCATCAAAATCGCCGCTCGCAAAGTCGCGAAGTTCAGCCCTGGGGCCGAACTGAAGAAGTCTGTAAACAAGAAATAGTAAGCACCAGAAACGCGAGATGGTTTAAGACGGCAGGGGGTCGGCCCTGCCGTTTTTTGCTGCCAGCAGAGATCCCTTGCGGCATCGGAAAAGGAGTCAAGCGGATGGCGGGTTTCATCGCTCCCAGAATACTCACGCTGCTGGTGTTGCGGGCCGTTCTGTCGGCGCAGGTAAGCCCACCGATACCCTTCGGTGCATGGCATCGATTGTCGGACGCGCCTCTAATGGCTCCCCGCGGCAATGGTTGGGAAGCGGCCGGTACCTTCAACCCGGCGGTTGTGGTGCAAAAAACCGCTGGTGGCGACAAAATCGTAATGCTGTACCGCGCGCAAGACAAGCTAGGCACGTCGCGACTGGGCTATGCCGAGAGCACCGACGGGATCCATTTCACGCGTCGAGAACATCCGGTTCTAAGCCCCGCCGAGAAATATGAGAAAGACGGCGGCGTCGAGGATCCTCGCCTGGTTCAATTCGGTAACACTTACTATCTGACCTACACGGGCTACAACAAAAAGGACGCGCAACTCTGCCTGGCGACTTCCAAAGACCTCATTCATTGGGAACGCAAGGGTGTAATCATGCCCGCGGACAAAGGGAACTGGAATGTGAAGTGGACGAAGTCGGGGGCCATCGTCCCGGAGAAGATCGATGGAAAATACTGGATGTATTTTCTGGGCACCAGCGCCGACCACAGAGATCAGGCAGGCCTGGCGTCCTCGACCGATCTGCTTCATTGGACGGAGGCCACCCCGGCCCCGGCATTATCAGTCCGGCCGGGCCGCTTCGATTCGCAGGTCGCCGAGCCGGGCCCGCCGCCCATCGTCACGCGCGACGGAATCGTTCTGATCTACAACGGCGCGGACGACAGGCTGGTATATCGCACCGGGATCGCGATCTTCGACCGCAACGATCCGCGGAAGTTGCTCTGGCGAAGTGACGAACCGGTTTTCTTTTCCGAAAAAGATTGGGAAAAGGCCGGGCAAGTTCCCAACGTGGTTTTCGTGGAAGGCATGGTGCAACAGGCCAATCGATTTCTGTTCTACTACGGCGGCGCAGACAAGTACGTAGGCGTGGCGGCAGCCGCAGCTGCGAGTCAAACGATCGGTAAGTAAGCTGGGCGTCATCGGATGTGGGCAGCTCCGTCGAGTTACTGGCTTCTTTCACAACGCCTCCATTCAGCGGCGGAAGCGGTCGCATATCGTGCGGATAAAGTTGGCGAAGGCGTTGATCTGCTCGAGCGACATTTCCATCGGACTCTTCAGCACAAACCAGGGAATGCCTTCCGTGCTGGGCGGAGCCGTCAGCGATCCCAGGTACACGGAATAGGCGGCGCCGCGGGGACGCAAGACCGCGGGCCGAATGTCGACGCCGGCAATCTCCTGCTCTTTGCCCTCGCTCATTGGCATCGGTTGCCAAAGCTGTTGAATCGTGGCATTTGCGCTGCCGCCTGCAAAAGAACCGCGACGCCGGCAACCTTCCCGTCGCTGGATTTGCGCATCAAGTGCAGCCCCATATCGTATGGCTTGCCGTAGACGTACTGTTCGCTGGGACGGTGAAAGTGGAATTGTGTCAGCTGGTAGCGCCCGTCTCCGACGATGAGAAAAGTTCCCCTCAAATCCGTCGCCACAATTTGACACACGCCAGAAAGCGCGCTTGACCCATCCCAAAGCTCACCCTAACATCGATAGGGCCCATGCGCTTTCAGATCCTCTCCTTCTCGAACGCATCATTTTGTCGAGAGCTGATCGTCGGTTGTTTCTTGCTTCTGGCGGTGACACTGTTGGCACAGCAAGCGAAGCCACCAGCGCCGGTTGCGACCTTCATGGACCTCGCCGAAAAAGCCGGCTTGACCGCGCAGAACATTTTTGGCGGCGTCAACACCAAGAAATACATTATTGAAACCACCGGAACCGGGGTCGCGATCTTCGACTATGACAACGACGGTTGGCCCGATATTTTTCTGGTGAACGGGACGAAGCTTGAAGGATTCCCTGCGGGGCAGGCTCCCAGCAATCGCCTGTATCGCAACAATCACGACGGCACGTTCACCGACGTGACCGCCACCTCCGGTCTGACCGCGACCGGTTGGGGGCAGGGCGTGTGCGTCGGCGACTACGACAACGACGGATGGGAGGATCTTTACGTCACCTACTACGGCAAGAATCGCCTCTACCACAATCAGAAAGGGGTCTTCACCGAAGTCGCCGAGAAAGCTGGCGTCGCCGGTTCAGGCAAGGCGTGGGGCACGGGCTGCGCCTTCGTCGACTACGATCGCGACGGCCTTCTCGACCTGGTTGTGGCGAATTATGTGGACTTCGATCTGACGACGGCGTCCGCGCCCGGGGAGCGCGCAACCTGCATGTGGAAGGGGGTCCCAGTCATGTGCGGCCCGCGCGGTCTGGCCGGGGCAAAGAACATTCTTTATCACAATCGTGGCGGCGGCACGTTTGAAGACGTGACCGCTAAAGCCCATATCGACCGCACCGACGGCCACTACGCCTTCAGCGTCTCCACCCTGGACTTCGACGAAGACGGATGGCCCGACATTTTCATCGCCTGCGACAGCACCCCCAGCATTCTCTATCGCAACAACCACGACGGAACCTTCACCGACGTAGCCGTTACGTCGGGCGCGGCCTTTAACGAAGACGGGCGCGAGCAGGCGGGGATGGGCTCTACCGTCGCCGACTATAACGGCGACGGGCACCTCGACATTTTCAAAACGAATTTCTCCGACGACACCTCAACTCTGTACAAGAACAATGGCGACGGCACCTTCACCGACGCGACTTCCGCCGCAGGCTTAGGCCTCTACACGCAATATCTTGGCTGGGGAACCATGTTTTTCGACATGGACAACGATGGCTGGCCTGATTTGGTTCTGGTGAACGGTCACGTGTATCCCGAAGTCGACAGCCAGCACCTGGGCAGCAGCTACAAAGAGCCGAGAATTCTTTACCGCAACAACGGCGACGGCACGTTCAGCGACATCTCCGCCGCCGCGGGTCCCGGCATCACGACCGCGGCGTCTTCGCGCGGGCTCGCGGTAGGCGATCTTTGGAATGACGGAAAGATCTCGATTGTGGTCAGCAACATGAATGCCCAGCCTAGTCTGCTGGTGAATCAGATTCACAACACGAATCATTGGATCGCGATTCATACAGTCGGAACGAAATCCAACCGCGATGGAATCGGCGCGCGGGTTCGGGTTAAGACCCCGGCGCGCATTCTCGTGGACGAAGTCCGCAGTGGCTCCAGCTACAGTTCTAACAGCGATATGCGGGTTCACTTCGGCCTGGGCTCGGCGGCGAAAATCGACTGGGTTGAAATCCGCTGGCCGAGCGGCCTGACCGAGCGTTTTGCGAATCTGCCCGTGGACCAGATGCACACGCTCAAAGAGGGCTCGGGCAGCAGCGCGGAAGCAGATCCTAAAAAATAGCTCCTTAGGTTGGATCCGTGTGGGTGCTCTTCCGAAGGCGTTCTCCCCGGCGCTGTTCAGCCGGGGAAGGGCCTAGCGGTGAATTTTTCCAGGCGTGGTCCGGGTCGCACGCCAGGCCCTTCCGCGCCGGAAGGACCTCCGTTCAGGATGACTCCGACCGGAGTGAAATCTATTTGCCGCGTTCAGGATTTTTTGCGAACTGCATCGTGCGAATAATTCCTTCCCCTTCTTTCACAAAGATCACCTGATTCGCTTTGACATCATTCAGCCTATCGACCTGCCCGCTGGGCCAGCGAATCTCAAGCCCGCTTATTTTGTCGGCCTCCCCCAGCCCGAAGTGGACTCGCAGATCATTCTGCGAAAAGTAACCGCCGCCGCTACGCACTTCATCGATCTGTTGATGCGGCTTGGTCTCGCCGGGGGGATGGGTCACACACACGAGCCGCGCGCCAATACCACTGCGATTCGATTTCGTTCCGATCGTGCGAATCTTGATCCAGTTGTGGTTGGATTTCAAATCGCAACGTAGCAGCTGCGGATAGTCGTTGACCGTGTTGACGACAACGTCGATATCTCCGTCGTTATCGAAATCGCCAAAAGCCGCGCCTCGCGACGAGCTCGGTTCCGAGATTCCCGGCCCAGCTTGCAGCGACACGTCAGCGAAATGGCCGTTGTGCAAGTTCTGATACAGCAACTTACGCTGCGCATAACCAGCTTCCGTCTGCAGTTGCTCGACTTCCGGATAAACATGGCCGTTGCAGATCAGAATGTCCGCCCAACCGTCGTTGTCCATGTCGAAGAATCCGCAGCCCCATCCCAGATATTGCGTGTGCGCGCCCAGCCCGGCAGTGAAGGTCGTATCTTCGAAAGTCGCTCCGCCTAGATTATGATAAAGAGAAGGCGTGTCGCCGGCGAAGTTGGTTTTCACGATGTCGAGATTGCCGTCGAGATCGTAGTCCGCGGCCGAAACGCCCATGCCGGCCTGCGGCTTGCCATCGGGGCTGAGCGCGCATCCCGCCTCAATCGCGATATCCTGGAATTTTCCGTTCTTCTTATTCTGGTAGAGCGCGCTGGCGGTCGAATCGTTGGCGACATAAATATCGGGCCAACCGTCGTTGTCGAAATCTGCGGTGAGGACGCCCAGTCCGTAGGTGCCGTTCGCATTGAGAATGCCCGACGCTTCGGAAACATCGGTGAAGGTACCATCGCCGTTGTTGTGATACAGAATGTTCTTTCCGCCCGCTAGTCCCGGCGGTCCGCACGCCACCATCACACTTTTATAAAGGCACGGGCCGGATTCAGGCACCGGCGCAGTTGCCAGATCGAGATCAATGTAGTTGGCGACGAACAGGTCAAGACGCCCATCGCGGTCGTAGTCGACGAAGGTACAACCCGTGTTCCAGCGCGTGCCTTTGCCCGCCACGCCAGCCTTCTGACTGACATCGGTAAACGTGCCATTGCCGTTGTTGTGATACAGAACATTCTTGCCGAAGTAGGTGACAAACAGATCGTCCCATCCGTCGTTGTCATAGTCGCCGACGCAAACGCCCTGTCCCCATCCCGAGTGCGCGACTCCGGCCTTCGCAGTTACGTCGGTAAAGGTGCCGTCGCGGTTATTGCGAAACAGATGCGAAGTCGGTTCGCTGCCTGCGGGAAAGCCTTCCAGCCGCGTACCGTTCACCAAAAAAATATCGAGCCACCCATCATTGTCGTAATCGTAGAAGGCCACGCCACATCCCGTCGTCTCGAGTAGATACTTGTTCTTGTGCTCGCCGCCAAAAATGGTTTTCGCATTTAGTCCGGCTTCGCGGCCAACGTTAACGAAGCGTACCCCCTGATCTCCCCTCGGGGCGGGCGGTTCGTCTTTTGTGGGAACAGCTTTCTGCGGCGTTCGCGGGCCCGGTCGCAACCAGCCTGGGCGAACCATGGCCAGCACGCTTTCCAGCGAGAGCACCAGTGCCGAACGGCTGAGAGATTTCAGAAAGACGCGGCGTGAAGAAAACAAGAGGTCGCTACCGTCCACTCGGCTCGTGCTAGAATTCGCCCCTACTTCTTATATTCAGGGTACCGCGACTTTGCAAGTTTCGGCCGGACCAAAATCCCGCCCCAAAGAGCAGGCAGCAATGAGTCCTTATCTTGTCTGTGTTCGGCGATGCGGTTCGGCGTCCCGCGCTTGGCGCAGCATGTACCTTCTGGGAGTTTGGCTGGCGTGCGCCGTACTTTCCGTTGCCCAACAAGCGAGTCAGGCTCCAGAGGTGTCGCGGGAATTATCACGAACGATTCGTACCTGGGAGTTTCTTCCGGTTGTTGGAACTCGCGCAGGATTGTTGGGCGATGAAGCCGGGCGATTCGAAGCCTGGGTCTATCCCCTGAAGATCTTTCGGGACTTTCACCTGACCTTCCACGTCGGTGATCGCGCGCTCCCGGCTGAGAGTCTCGCGCGCACGCTGACGGTTCGTCCCGAGTCCGCGTCAATCCTGTACGTCGGCGATTCCTTCCGCGTGCGCGAAACCCTGTGCGTTCCAGTGAACGAAGCAGGAGCGGTGATTCTGCTGGATGTTGAGACCGAGGAACCGTTGGAAGTGGAAGCCGCATTCATCGGGGACTTCCAACTCGAATGGCCGGCCGCTCTGGGTGGAACGTTTGTGAATTGGGATGCGAAGCAACGGGCCGTCGTGTTCGGCGAAGAGACGCGGAAGTATGCTGCTTTGGTTGGATCACCAACCGGCGCGGACGCCCGACTCTCTTATCAGACGAACTATTCTTCGTCGGACCAAAATTCTCTCCGCCTGGGAGTAACACAAAAGGGAAAACAGACCAAGGTGCTCGCCATTGCCGCTTCGATCACAGGCCGTGCCGACGCCGAGAGAACTTATCAGCACTTGCTCGCCGCTTATGCAGACTCGGTAGGCGAATCGGTCGATTACTACCGCGCGTATCTCGACAAGACGGTAAGCCTCGAACTGCCCGACATCGCGCTGCAGCGGGCTTACGACTGGGCCCGCATCAGCACCATTCAGGGAATGGTGAACAATCCATATCTAGGAGCGGGGCTGGTTGCGGGATACCGAACCTCGGGCGTCGGACAGCGTCCGGGCTTCGCTTGGTTTTTCGGACGGGATTCTTTATGGACTTCATTTGCCCTCAACGCCGAGGGAGATTACTTCTCGACCCGCACCGCTCTCGATTTCATCAGCAAATATCAACGCGAAGACGGCAAGGTCCCGCATGAGATTTCGCAAAGTGCAGGCTTGGTGCCGTGGTTCAAAGACTATCCCTACGCTTATGTTTCCGCCGATGCCACGCCGCTGTTCATCATTGCGATGAATGATTATGCAGAGCAGAGCGGGGACGTGGCGTTCGCGCGCGACCGATGGGATAACATCTGGCGCGCCTATCAGTTCATGCATTCAACCTATGATGCGCAAGGCTTCGCGCAGAATGCCGGTGTCGGCCATGGCTGGGTCGAAGGCGGACCGCTGCTTCCAGTTAAGAATGAGTATTACCAGGCAGGACTCGCAGTGGAGGCTTTGCGCGCGCTCTCCAATCTTGCTCGGCTTGTCGGCAAGGATGACATCCGCAAGCAGATTGGGGCGGAGTTCGAGCGCAGCGCACCTGCGCTCGATCAAGCCTTCTGGTCGCCTGAGATGAAGGCTTATGCATTTGCCTTGAAGGCCGACAACCAGCGCGCCCGGGAGGCGAGCGTGCTGACGACGGTCCCCATGTGGTTTGGTTTGTCTGACGCAGACCATGCGGACCAAACCATTACGCAACTGGCGGCGGAAGATCACCAGACCGATTGGGGCATGCGGATTATCTCGCGGCAGTCTAAGGTCTACGACGGCTCGGGCTATCATTTTGGTTCCGTCTGGCCGCTCTTTACGGGCTGGGCTTCGGTTGCCGAATACCACTACCATCGCGCGTTCCCGGCCTATGCCAATCTCCGGGCCAATGCGCTGCTCGGCGCCGACGGCGCGCTCGGCCATTTCACCGAAGTTCTTTCCGGAGACTATTACCAGTCGTTCGCAACGAGTTCGCCGCACCAGATCTGGTCCGCAGCTATGGTGATCAGTCCCATCTTGCGGGGCATGTTCGGGTTACACAGCGATGCGCAGGATCGCACGATCCGTTTCGCTCCGCACGTTCCCTCGGACTGGACCTATTTTGCGATCCGGAATGTTCGCGTCGATGGAGGGGTTGTGGGTTTTCAGTATCGCAAGACCGTCGACCGCGTGGAACTCGAGACCAAGCGAAGCGGAGGCGGCGATTGCTGGGTCGATTTCTCTCCCGCCTTCAGCCTGCGCGCGCAAGTGATTCGCGTCGAGATGAACGGACGGTCTTTGCCGTTTGAAATGCACCCGAACGGCAACGATCAGCATGTATCCGTGCGCTTTCCGGTTAACGCCGGGCCGAATACTCTCGTGATTCGCGTAAAAAATGATTTTGGTTTGTCGCTCTCGAACGAATTGCCGCCTCTCGGAAGTGCGAGTCGAGGACTTCGAGTCCTTTCTGAATCGTGGAACGCTTCCAAGACCGAGTTGACGCTTGAAGTTTCGGGACGGGCGGGAAGTGGCTACCAGTTGGATGTTTGGAATCCCAACCAGATCGCTTCGGTGGAAGGCGCGGTTTTAACCAAACTGGGAAAGCTGGAAGTTCAAATGCCTCCGGGAGCCCCCGATTCCTATTTACGGCAGAAACTCCTGCTTCACTTCGTTCGGCCCTGATGGAATGTTTGCGCTGGCGAACCGGCAAGCTCAAAAAAGCTTACACTCTGGACAATCGCCAGCGCCGGTCGAGTCCGCCGGATGGCAACAGTACGCACGCTTTGCCGCATCCACTGAGCTTGCGTCTTTGAACTGCGTCTCTACGATGCACGACGAGGAGTCTTTCGCTATGTCGCCTAGATCCTGTTTCATATGGATGGGTTTCTTTCTGTATGTGTCGCTGCTTGCCGCTTGTGCTCAGACCGCGAACCAGCCTGTAGATGCGGAAGGCCATCAGTGGTGGCAGCATGCAGTGTTCTACGAGATTTATCCTCGCAGCTTTGCCGACAGCAACAACGACGGAATCGGCGACCTCAACGGCATCGCCTCGAAGCTGAGTTACTTGAAGGATCTGGGCGTCGACGCGATCTGGATCTCGCCTTGCTTCCCGTCACCGCAAGTGGATTTCGGCTACGACGTTTCCGACTATGAAAACATCGACCCCATGTACGGAACATTGGCGGATTTCGAGAAATTGGCCAGCCAGGCCAAGAAGCGCGGCATTCACATCATCCTCGACTTTGTCGTAAACCACACCTCCGATCAGCACCAATGGTTTCTGGATTCGAAGTCTTCTCGAACCTCGGAGCATCGCGACTGGTACATCTGGCGCGACGGAAAAGGGCCGCGACAGCCGCCGAACAATTGGACTTCCACTTTTGGCGGTTCGGCCTGGCAGTTCGATCCCACGACGAACCAGTATTACTACCATTACTTTTACGCCCAGCAGCCCGACCTGAACTGGCGCAATCCGGCGGTGCAGGACGCGATGTTCGATGTGACGCGATGGTGGTACAAGCGTGGCGTGTCGGGGCTTCGACTGGATGCCGTAGACACGCTTTTCGAAGATCCTAACCTGACCAACAATCCAATTAAGCCAGGCATAAATGCCTACGGCGATCCAATCGAGGAGGACAAATACAACAAGAAGCTGCCCGAGGTGCACGAGGCGCTGCGTGGATTGCGCAAAGTAGCCGACGAGTATAACGCGGTGCTAATCGGCGAAACCTGGACCGCCAACATCGAGGAGCTGAACTTGTATTACGGACATGGCAACAACGAACTGCAGTTGCCCATGGATTTTCTTTTCACCACCGTCAACAAGCTCTCGCCCGTGGACTTCCGCCAGCAAATTGCCGCAGTCGATTCCGCCTCGGGCTGGCCGACGTTCGTCATCAGCAATCACGATATGGTCCGCTCTTACGATCGCTATGGGGATGGCGAGCACAACGATCAGATCGCGAAATTGATGGCAGGACTCTATTTGACTTTGCGCGGCACGCCCATCATTTATTACGGCGAAGAGATCGGAATGAAAACCACGCCGCCGACGCGCAAAGAGGATGTGAAGGATCCGATCGGGCGAAGCGGATGGCCGAAGGAAAAGGGGAGGGACGGCCAGCGTACCCCGATGCAGTGGGATGAGAGTGAGAATGCCGGTTTCTCGAAGGCTACGCCTTGGCTTCCGGTGCCCGCGACTGCCAAGACCCACAACGTGGCTGACGAATCGAAAGATCCAGAGTCCGTGCTGGAGTTCTATAAGAGAGTGCTCAAGCTGCGCCATACAAATAAAGCTCTTTTGGAGGGGACGTACGCGGCCATGAATGAGAACGATCAGAACGTGCTGTCGTACTTGCGCGTATACAAAGATCAGGCAGTTCTGGTTGCGCTGAACATGTCCGGAGCGGAGCAGAAGGTGGGCTTCGACCTTAGCAAGAATGGATTCTTATGGGCGAAGAGCCTGGTGGCGACGGGAAAATCGTCAGCCAATGGAAATGTCGTGACGCTGGAGCCTTATGGAGTATTTATTGGTCAGCTTTCGAAGTGAGGGGGCAGGCCGCGAGAGCTTAGCGGGGGATATAAAATAGGGACGGCGAGAGGATGCACGAACTATCGATTGCGATGGGCATTGTGGACGCTGCGCTGGAAGAGTCGCAGCGTCGGGGCGTGCAGGTCAGCGCGGTCCATCTCAGGCTGGGTGCGCTTTCGGGCGTGGTCAAAGCTGCGCTGATGTTCTCTTACGAAATCGCATGCCAGGACACAGCGCTCGAGGGATCGCGGTTAGTCGTTCAGGACGTTCCGGTGATGGTGTTTTGCTCGCAATGCCAGAGGGAGCAAGAGTTGCCATCGGTGCAGCTGTTTGCCTGTCCGGAATGCGGCTTGCCCACGAGGGACGTGCGTCGCGGCAAGGAACTTGAGGTGTTTGCGCTTGAAATTCAGGAAGAGACAGTGCAGCAACCGCAGGAAGAAGGGCAGGAAGAAGAGGTGCCGGAATGAGTCAACCGCGCCTGGTGGAAGTGCGCCGAAATGTATTGAAGCAGAACGACGTGATCGCGCGCGCGCTACGCGAGGAGTTTCGCGCCGCAGGGGTGTTTGTCGTGAGTCTGGTTTCAAGTCCGGGCTCGGGAAAGACCACGTTCCTGGAGAAGACATTGACGCAACTGCAGCCTCGCTATCGCGTGGCGGCGCTGGTCGGCGATCTGGCGACCGAGAACGATGCGGTGCGACTGGCGCGCAGCAAGGCTCCGGTGAAGCAGATTACGACGGGGACGCTTTGTCATTTGGAAGCGGCGATGGTGCAGAACGCGCTGCAGGAATGGGATTTGCATCAACTGGACTTCTTGTTTATCGAGAACGTGGGAAACCTGGTTTGTCCGTCCTCCTATGACCTGGGGGAAAATCTTCGGCTGGTGTTGATGTCGGTGACCGAGGGAGAAGACAAGCCGCTGAAGTATCCGACGATTTTTAACAGCGCGGACGTTGCGGTGGTGAGCAAGAACGAGTTGGCGGAGGCGGTGGAGTTTGACTGGAACGCGGCGCGAACTAGCATTCAGTCGGTACGTCCGGGAATGCAGATTTTTCGGCTTTCGGCGAAAACTGGCCAGGGGATGGACGAGTATCTGAATTTTCTCTCGCAGCAATTAGTAGAACAGAGGGCCATCGCGCATATCTAGGCAGACGCTGCCGGCAACTTCGTTGCTGGTAGAAATCCGCGGCCAAAATTGTATCGAGCGGCCTGCGTTCGCGACCTTTCAGGGCGGTTCTGAGACTGGATTGATTCCGGTGAGCGAGGTTGCCCCCTTCCCCCATCCAAGGCCTTGCCGGAAGTGGAGTCTGGAAGTATGCCTTGCGAAATCTTGGGCCTTCCGGGCTAAGAGGTTAAATTATTGATAAAAAATAAGTTGAGTCCTCGTTGCCGGTAGACAAAGGCACGATGCCTCGAACATTTCAGCACGAATTCCAGAGAGGCAGAACCGGTCGGACTTTGGCAGCTGACTTGCCCATTGTTTTTCGCTCGAAGCACCACTCACGGAGGCTACCATGGCGCATTTTGAACGGATTCGCGATGTGATTTCCGGGCCGTTTAGTCCCGAGGTTATCCGGCAGCGGACGGCGGCGGGTTGGCAATTGGTATCGCTCGAATGGCGGCGCGAATTGCCTGAGTCAGAGGTCCCGAGCGAAGGGGCATTCCGCGAGGACATCCCTTATGGACTGCGCATCTCGGACGACTGCCAGCGGCTGGAGATCGATCCCGTCGAGAATCGAGTGCTCATGCTGATGATGGAGTTGCTAGTGCAGGACTTCCCCTATTCCAGTATCGTAAGCGACCTGAATGAAAAGGGCTTTCGGATGCGGAACGGCAAACCCTGGAGCCGGGTGGCGCTCTTCAATATGACGCCGCGCCTCATCGAAGTAGGGCCGCGGCTTTTCTCAACCGAGGAATGGATCATGGTGCGACAGAGGTTTTCTTCGTCAAAACAAGAAGAGATTTCGTAATCCCCGGTTGGCTTGGAAACGTATGAGAATCTGTGCCGTCCCATCGGGACTTTCTTCGTATCCCTACCTGATTCTTACTCTTAGCCTAGGACCTGCTCTCTAGGCTAACCCAGGTCGGGAGATGTTCAATTCCGACCACGGCTTTTCGAATTTGGACACTGCTGCGCCTTTCGAACTCCAACCGTGGTTCATTTTGAAAGGGTTCTGCGGAGCCGGTTGGCGACGAGGTTGCTTTTGATTGTGCGGGAGAGGCTGTTTAGAGGCGAAGGGAATGCGGCTCTTATCGCGCGACTTTCGATTGGCGGTGCGGCAATTGCGCAGGTCGCCTGGTTTTACCTTTACGGCTGTGCTGACGCTGGCGCTCGGAATGGGAGTGAATACCTCGATCTTTTCGGTGTTCAACCAGGTCCTGCTGCGGACCATGCCGGTGCGGGCGCCGGCTGAGTTGGTACTGCTGCAGGAACACTCGCAGTATGAGACCGGTACCCTCAGCACATCGGATGGAGAGGCGCAGACATATTTTGCCTATCCCGCATATCAGGCATTACGCGACGGCAACCATGTGCTGGAGGGCTTAGCGGCAACAACGGTCAGGTCTGCCACTCTGATCACTGCCAAAGATGCCGACCGAGCGAAGATGCAACTGGTGAGTGGAAACTACTTCACGCTGCTCGGAGTGCAGCCGGTGCAGGGTCGTTTGTTGACGCCGTCGGATGATGTCTATCACGAAGGCAGGGCGGTCGCGGTGTTGAGCGACGACTACTGGCGCTCGCACTTTGGCGGCGATGCTTCGATTCTCAATCAGGAAATTCAAATCAATGGTTCCGCGTTCACGATTGTGGGGGTTGTTCGCCATGAGGGATTGATGGATGGCGCGCCGTCGGCAGTGTTTCTTCCGGTTGCAATGGTGGGAGCGGTCACTCCCGAGAAGGCAGATGTTCTGAGCGAGCCCCTGAACCGCTGGCTCAATATAGTCGGGCGGTTGGCCCCGGGGGCAACTCGTTCACAGGCGGAGGCCCAGCTAAATACGCTCTGGTGGAACTGGCGGCGCGATGTGCTCAAAATACGAGAGCACAAAATTCCAGACAGAAAAGGCTGGCTTGAGACACATCTCGCGGTGACGGAGGGCGGACGCGGCATCCCTGTGCTCGAAGGCATGCTGGGGCAGCCTATCAAGATACTGGAGACGATGGCGCTGGTGGTGTTGCTGATTGCCTGCAGCAACGTGACGAACCTGTTGCTGGCGAAGGCTGTGCGCAAACATTCCGAGCTTGCGGTGCGGGGAGCGCTGGGCGCCAGCCGGGGCCAGATTTTTCAGCAGGTGCTGGCGGAAGGCCTGCTGTTGGGCTTGATGGGAGCGGCTTCCGGCCTGTTTGTGGGTTGGGTGAGCCTGAGGTTGTTGCTGAGGATAGTGCCAGCGACGAATTCGCTGCACGATGTTCTGGCGGTGCAGCTCGATTGGCGGGTGATCGCTTTATGCGCGGTTGCGGGCGGGCTGACAAGCTTGATTTTCACCGTAGCCCCCGCGATTTTGAGTATGCGTACAGATCTGATCGAGGGTCTGCGCAGCGAAAGCCGCAGCGTGATCGGCGGGAGTGGAAGGTTGCGGAACTTTCTGGTGGCGGGCGAAATTGCTTTGAGTCTGGTGCTGCTTACCGGTGCCGCAGTTTTCAGTTGGAGCTTGTATCAGCTGCGGAACACGAAACTTGGATTCGCGACCGACCACATTGTGACGTTTGGCGTGGACGCGTCCCCAGGTAAGTCGGGGGCACAAGTGAGGAATGAGTACGCGAGCATCGTGGATGCCATTCGGCGGCAACCAGGAGTTCACAGTGTGGCCTACGCGGCCGATGGTCTGATCACGGGCGACACCATGGGAGACAGCATCACGGTGGCGGGCTACCGTAGTTCGAACGAGGAAGCGAATCCAGACCAGGAGTGGGTCACTCCCGGTTTCTTCTCTACGATAAGAGTCCCCCTGCTGGCGGGGCGGGAATTTTCCGAGCAAGATACGGCGACGTCACAAAGGGTCGCGATCGTCGACGAAGCCTTCGTTCAACACTACTATGGTGGGGACGTAGGAAAAGCCCTGCGCGGTGTATTCGGTTTCGGTTTAGGAGATCGGGTCAGGCAGGATATCCAGATTGTGGGCGTCATTCCTACCATTCGCGCCACCAGCGTTACCAGCGTGCCCGGAGTGCCATTCCTGTATTTGCCCTACGACCAGACCTATAGCCCGGACGGTTCTGACCGGCGACACCACTCGGCGAGCTTCTACATCAGCACGACGAGCGACCCGGTGCGGTTGGTGAGCACGGTGCGCTCCCTGGTTCGGGAGATCGATCGCAGCCTTCCAATCATGGGACTGGGAACCATGGAGGACCACATCAACGGGACGATTTTCGAACAGCAAATGGTCAGCACGCTCTCGATTGTGATGGGGGGACTGGCGCTATTTCTCGCGGCGATTGGCCTGTATAGCCTGCTCGCGTTTGTGGTGACCCAACGTACGCATGAGATCGGAATCCGAATGGCGCTGGGAGCGCACCGTCGTCACGTTTTCGGCCTGGTCGCGAAGCGAGTGGGCTGGATTTTGCTCGCGGGATTAGGCGCGGGGTCGCTAGCGGGATGGGCAGGACTGCGGTTTTTAGCGAGCCGCGACGCCAGTTTGGCGCACGCGCCGGCGTGGCTGTTCGGCATTCCTGGCGTGGTATTGGTGGGATTGATGGTGTTGGCTGCTGCGCTTCCTGCGCGGCGCGCGGCTGCAATTGATCCCATGCAGGCGCTGCGGTCGGAGTGAGGGTTTCGGGGCGCGGTCCCAGGCGCGAGCCTTCGACAAACGCAGGGCCGGCTCTCGCGACAGCCGGCAGGATGCCGGCGCTACTTTCGATCGACGGAGCTAGCCATGATCATTCAGGATCTGCGACTGGCATTGCGGCAACTGCACAAGAATCCGGGCTTCGGCCTGGCGGTTGCGCTTACGCTTGCGTTGGGTGTGGGCGTCAACACCGCTGTGTTCAGTCTGCTGGATGGTTTTCTCCTGCGGCCGCTGCCGTATCCGGATCCTGACAGAATTGCAGTTTTGCTTTTGCATCAGGAGGGCATCTCCAAGTCGGGGCAGTTCGTGCAGGAAGACGATCCGTCGCAGGACGGTGAAACCTGGGAAATGATTCGGGATCGTGTGCCGGCGGTGCAGGCTGCGGTCTTTGGGGGGACAAGTGGAGTTAATCTGCAGGCCGGGTCTCGAACGGGCGCCAGCGTTCGCTATGTCCAGGACATGCGGGTTTCCGCCCGCTACTTCGACGTTCTCGGCATCCAGCCTTTTCTGGGTCGCAGCTTCACGGAGGAAGAGGACCGGCCGAACGGGCCGGGTGCCGTGATCTTGAGTTACGCGCTGTGGCAGTCTGTCTTTCAGGCCGATCCGCAGGTGATCGGGAAACAAGTCACCCTCAAAGGCGAGCCACTCCCGGTCGTCGGAGTTCTCCCTTCGCGCGCGCAACCGACCGGCATTGCGGATCTGTGGACCCCGCTGCAGCCGCACCAGAGTGGAGAATGCGGCGGAGAGAACTGCGAGATCATCATGCGGCTGGCGCCGGGAGCGTTCTGGCCGCAAGTCTCCGCGCAATTGGCTCACCTGCGCAAGCCTTCGTTCGATGAGATGAGCAAGAACCACGGGCGAGCGTGGTTCTATGCATCGCCGCTAGCCCGCAATTTGGATAACGGCATGCGCGGGCCGATCCTGGGACTCATGTCGGCGGTTGGCTTGATTCTGCTGATTGCATGCGCCAATCTCGCCGGGCTGACGCTGGTGCGGATCGCGCGCCGTGCTCCGGAGATCGCCACGCGGCTCGCGCTCGGAGCCAGCCGCTGGGTCATTCTTCGGCAGCTCTGGCTGGAGAATTTCGTTCTTGCGTTGGTGGGCGCGGCCATTGGGCTGGCTCTGGCTGGAGGCATTCTCTCGTCGTTGCCTGGATTCTTGCCGGAGAGCATGATTCCGCTCGGCGGGTTAGCGATCGATTTTCGGGTTCTGGCTTTCACGTTTGCAGCCTCACTGTTCACCAGCCTGCTGTTTGGCGCGTTACCGGCCTTGCAGATTCGCCGTGTCGATCTCCGGTCGTCGATGGCCAGCAGCAGTCAATCGGTTGCGAAAGGATCCAGCCGTCTCCGCCAGTTGCTGATCGGTGGCCAGGTGGCGCTGACGGTTGTGCTGGTTGCAGCCGCCGGTCTGCTGGTGCGCAGCCTCATGTACCTGGAGACGTTGCCTCCGGGCTTCGATGCCCGCAACGTGATGACTGCGAAGCTTTCGCTGGACGACGCCCGCTATCGCGATGCGGCTGCATTTCACAATTTGATCGAGCGCAGCGTGGCCGCGATGCGCCAGATCCCAGGTGTGGAAGAGGCGGCTGTCGGATTGAGCGTGCCCTACGAACGGGGGCTGAATGACGGCGTAAAGGTTTTAGACGGAACGCTTGCGGGTAAGGAGTGGGGCGCCAGCGCTGCCTACGTGAGCCCGGGATACTTTCGAGTGTTGCGAATGCCCGTCCTCGCCGGCCGTGCCATTGCTGAAAGTGACACGCCGACCTCGCAGCCGGTTGCCGTGGTCAATGTCGACTTTGTGCGCGAGTTCTTCCATGAGGCGAATCCCATTGGGCGCCACCTTCAGAATTCGAACCATATCTACACCATCGTCGGCGTGGTCGCCAACGTTGCCAAGCGTCCCGGCATGGGTGGCGACGCACCCATCGCAACCGAGCCTGTGTTCTATCTTCCCGCCACGCAGATGGACCAGGGGCTGGTCAACCTCGCGCACATATGGTTCCAGCCGAGTTGGATCGTGCGTACCACTGGCCAGGTTGAAGGGCTTACATCGGCCATGCAGAAGGTGCTGACCGAGGTGGATGCCAGCCTGCCGTTTTCCGGGTTCCATTCGATGCAGGAACTCCTCGCCGAAAACCTTGCGTATCAGAGGGTGGAGGTGGTTCTGCTTGGGGTGCTGGCGGGACTGGCGCTTTTGCTTTCTGCGGTCGGAATCTACGGGCTGGTTTCGAATCTGGTGGTGCAGCGCACGCGTGAAATCGGCATCCGCATGGCGCTCGGGTCTTCGATTCGTCAGGCGATGGTAGACGTCGGCTCGGCTGGACTGGCGGCCGCCGCCGCCGGCCTGATTTCGGGACTGGCGCTTTCTTTCGCTGTCTTGCGCGTTTTGCGCAGTGAACTCTACGGAGTTCGCGACTATGATCCGCTGAATCTTGCGGTGGTGACTATTTTCCTGGCCATCATTGCGACAGTGGCGAGTTTGTTGCCAACGTTGCGGATCACTCGGATCAACCCCGCCGTTACTCTTCGGATGGAATAACGGGCGGGCGTTCACGACCGCGGGCCGAGACCGCCCCAGGACAGCCGGCGGGATGCCGGCGCTACTCCTAGGGTTCGCCGTTAAAAGCTAGAAGCCGTACTTAGCCACGACCTGCTTTTGTTTTTTCCCAACCACGGCAATCGCGGCGTGTTCGGCGGGCAGTGAAAAGACAAGCTGCACGTTTGTGGACTGGTCACGGAGGTTGATAGTCGCGTCGTTGGCGGAGTCCGAGACTACGACATAGAGTACGGAGTCCGCCAGCACGGTGGGAAACACCAGGACGCCGGGCGGAAGCGGCGATTGCGGGGTGAACATGGGCACAATGTTGAGGCGGCTGGCGACGTAGGTGTAGAGGTCGGAGCTTGACTGCAAGTCTTCGGAGAGTTCCACGGGATAGGAGGTCCAGAAGATTCTGCCCTTGCCGTGAGGTACTTCTTTGAAAGTCGTGCCGCCTTCAAAGCGCAGGGAATCGAGCCAGCTTTGGCATTGCTGATTAAACGCGAGAGGAAGCGATCGAGCATCGGGACGCGCACCGAGACGAACCGTGGTGTCGTGATAGGTAAGCGGCTCGAGGTGAGCAGCAGGAAGTCCGAGGTCCGCCGCTCGATGGACGAGCTGCCAGTGCTCGTCACGATCGACCGGGCCGGTGATGAGAAGATTGCCTCCTGCGTCAACGTATTGCAACAGCGCGCGCCATGCGGTTTCACTGAGCGCTTGCGGGGACGGCAGGATCGCGAGCTTCGGAGCGCCGAGCTCATCGATCTGATTTTCAGCGACCATGTAGGCCGGCAAGTGGGCGCCATAAGCGACAGCGCGTACGGCGCGTTGTTGTGCGGCCAACTGGAAATCCGCGAACACGGAATACTGTGCGGCCTCCGAAGTGATGATGGCGATTGGCGGCGGCTGCGGATCGCGGAGATATTGCTGCAAAGAGGGCGCGAATTGCGCAAAGGCCCGAAGGACGGCGGCCTCCGGCTTCTCGGTGTAGTCGGTGCGCACGGCGCCGATGGGCGTTTCGTTGCTCTCCGTCATGTAGGAATTGGTGTTCCAAAGCCATTGGATTGCGCCGGAGCCTTGAATGAAGGACCCGGCAATCTTTCTCTCGAGCAGAGCGGCCTCGCTCTCCGGTGTGCGCCGTGCGATTTCGTCGAGGTTGAGTTCGCGCTGCAGACCGGTTTCCTGGATCAACATAGCTTCTCCGGGCTGCTTGGCGGCAAGTGAATCCCACAGGATGTAGTCGTTTTGCCACCAGGAGTGATTGGTGGTGAAATCGACCGAATGACCCCAGAAGGCCGGGGAGAGGCGATCTTGAATCCCGCCTTCGTCCTGGCCCACGGTTACGAGTTGTTGAGAAGCGGCGGCGCGGATGGTGTCGTGCATGATGCGCGCCCAGTGGGCGAATGATTCCTGCGCGAAAAGAAAATAGTCATGCAGTCGGAGCGAGGCGGTTCCCGAGTACATGCCGCGCGGAGTGAACTCATCTTCGGCGGGCTGCGCGATCGTTCCTGCGACGGAATCGGGCGTGACATTCCACAGCGCGGCGAGCTTCCCGCGATCGGGATAGCGTTCGCTCAACCAATGATTCCAGGCTGCCAGTTCAATGGGATCGCCGTTGGGACGGGTCTTCCAGAGGTGTTGCGAGAAGCTGGGCTCGTTGATCAGATCCCAGGCGAGGAACGGCACATCGTGAAAGCGGGCGACGACGGACGAAATCAGAGTCTGCTGCCGGCGGACGGCGGCGGGATCAAGGAAGGCGTTCGTGCCTCCGAGAACGTCTGGCAGGAAGGCGAAGAAGTTGAACTGCACCGGCAGGCCGTTTTTGCGGGCGGTCATGAGATAGGCTTCGAGGGTGCGCAGCGTGCGTTCGTAGGGCTGACCGTTTTCATCGCAGAATTTGTCCCAACCGCTCCACCAGCCGGTGCGGATCATGTTCAGTCCCGCGTCGTGAATCTGCGTCAGGTCGTTGTTCCATACGTACACGTTGGCATGCTCGAAGTAGAGGCGCTGCACCTCGCTGGACATATAGGTGGTGCCTACCACGGCCAAGGGATGGCCATCCAGTTCGAAATAGTCATGGTTGACGCCGAGACGCGGACCGGAGCGGAGATAGGATTCGTCGCGAATCCAGAAGGCGGAATGGTAGATCGCTCGCACCTGGTTGCCTTCCAGCAGCTGCGCCTCGATGATATACAGTCCCTTTCCGTCGGGAGCGGGCAGCACGACAGGGTCGTTCGGCGCAGCTGTTAGGGTCGCGCGTTTCGAAGGCTGCGCTTCGGGGAAGGAATTAATCTTCAGGGAAACGGGCGTTTTCGGTTGCACCGCCGGGTGCCATTGCACTTGCAGTTCTACGGGCTCGCCGGGCAGGTAGAGGGGCAACGCGGGGCGCACGGTGAACTCTTCAGCGCCCTGTAGTGCCCGTTGCGCCAGGGATTGCAGCAGGCTGGTGGCGTCGAAGAACTGGAGCGAGAGTTCCGCGTTGACGAAAATCCAGCGTCCGCCATCGAAGCCGTTGCGATAGTGATCGATCTGAAGGACAGGCGCTGACAGCTTGCGTTCGTTCTTTGCCCCCCAAGCGAGAGAGTCGAGATGGGCGTCGATGGACCCGGCGGCGCCGCCGCGAGGGTAAAGATCGACCGCGCTAAGTCGAATTACAGGGCTGAAGGCACGCTTCCACGGAAAGGCGGGAAGCTGCAAGGTCAGCTCGGGGTTGGGCTGGAAGTGCAAGCCGTCGGAGCCCGGAGTTTCCTGGTACTGGTCGATCATGAGGGGTCGAATGAATCGAACGCTATAGTCGCGAAGATGCCAGCCTTTCGAGTCGCGATAGGCCGCGCGAGTGAAAGGTCTTCCGCCGAATACCAGAAGATTGCCCCCGCGGTCCAGAAACTGCTTGATGGCTGGCCAGGCCCCTTCGGGAAAAGCGGAACCGTAGGGAAGGATGAGGACGGGGGCCGCGGGAGCTGTTAGAGCGGCCGGGAGTTGGTCCGCGCCGGCCAACTGAGCGTCGGGAGAAATTGCGGCGAGTTGCTGCGGCGAGGGAGCGGCAGAGTCAGCTGCTGGAAACCCGGGTTCACTGAACACGACGACGGACGACATGCCGGATTGGGCAGCGACGGCCGTTTGGCTGACTAGAAAAAACAGGGCGGCGATTGCGAAGGTGACAGGTTTGCGCATGAGCGTGGCCTGATTTGGAGAAGTCGACCGGTGGAAACAGTGCAGTCTCCGCGAAGGGCAGTGGATTGTCAAGCTAGTGAAACGATTTTCTAGGGTACTCATTCGATCTGGCGGCAAGAAAAATGCACAACGGCGCACGTAGGCGATGCTATGATGGCGCGGTCCAAGATTAACTTTGGAAGGTGGATACTGGAATCATGGCGATCGCGGCCCCTAATCCAAACACTACCGTAGTCACGGCGCCCGGCTCGGGGCAAAGCTACGGCGCTCCGCTGGCTACGGTGACGACGCTTTTCTTCATGTGGGGATTTCTTACCTGCCTGAATGACATTCTGGTTCCGCACCTGAAATCGATTTTTGACCTGAATTACAAGCAGTCGCAGTTCATTCAGCTCGCGTTCTTTGGAGCGTATTTCGTTTTTTCTTTCCCCGCCTCCAAGCTGGTGGACTGGATTGGCTACCAGAAATCGATGGTTGTGGGCTTGGTGACGGCGGGCATAGGGGCTTTCCTGTTCGTGCCTGCCGCCCTGGTTCCGTCGTACCCACTTTTTCTGGGTGCGTTCATTGTTCTTGCGGCGGGGATCACGTGCTTGCAGGTGGCGGCGAATCCTTACGTCACGGTATTGGGGAGACCGCAAACTGCTTCGAGCCGGCTGAATCTGACGCAGGCATTCAACTCTCTGGGTACGTTCTTAGCGCCGTTCTTCGGTGGCTGGCTGATTCTGAGTGCGGCTCCAAAGACGATGGCTGATATTCGAGCGATGGCACCCGACGCCCTGCAGGCTTACCGCTTGCATGAGGCAGCGACGGTCAAGATGCCCTACGTCGGTCTGGGCGTCGCGCTGATACTGCTGGCGGTGGCCATGGGCAGTTTTAAATTGCCGAAGATCGAGCATGCTCAGCACAAGGTCGGGGAGAAGGTGAACGACTCGATCTGGGAACATCCCAATTTGATCTTCGGCGCGATCGCCATCTTTGTATATGTGGGCGCGGAAGTTTCCATCGGCAGCTTTCTCGTGAACTACTTCACCCAACCCGAGATCGGCGGTCTGACGGACAAAGTTGCGGCTAGTTTTGTCGCTTTCTACTGGGGGGGAGCGATGGTCGGTCGCTTCATCGGCTCCGCCATCTTGCAGAAGGTAAGTACCCGCGGGCTGCTTGGCATTTGCGCCGTGTGCGCGGGTGCGCTGGTCGCCATCTCGATGCTGAGTACAGGACACTTTGCCATGTACAGCATCATCCTTGTCGGTTTGTTTAATTCGATCATGTTCCCCAGCATCTTCACGTTGGGAGTGGCCGAACTTGGACCGCTCACGGGGGACGGTTCCGGAGTCATGATCATGGCCATCGTTGGCGGGGCAATTATTCCGGTAGCGCAAGGTGCGATTGCCGATCGTATCGGTATTCACCATGCGTTTTTCCTGCCGGTCATTTGTTATGTGTACATTCTGTTCTTCGCCTTGAGCGGATCGCGACCGAACAGCCAACGATTGGCAAAGGCTTAGGGCACGCGGAAAAGAGATTCGTTGCCAGCGTAAGCAAATCGCAACCAAAGAGGGCACTGCGTCCACGGAGGAAGCCGAAGACCGGGATGATTCTCTGGGCTTCTCCCAAGTTCTCTGCGGTTTGCGAGTCTTGCCTGTGGGGATCAGGGACAAAGTTTCGCATTTGGTAAAATAATTCGCGCGGGTTTTGGGCATTGACTAAAACGATTTAACCGAGCATGGGGCAAATTAAGACACCGCTTCAAAGGCCGGCCGTAATTACGCTGAAGGCTGTTGCCCAACATATCGGACTGACCCCGGGCACGGTGTCCGCGGTTCTGAACGATTCGCCTTCGGCCCGTTCCATTCCGCAAGAGACCAAGAACCGAATTCATGCGGCCGCCAAAGAACTGAATTACCGGCCCAATTTTTTTGCCCGCACTCTGCGCAACAAGCGCACCTACACCATCGGAGTGATCGCCGAAGAGATTGGCGACTCCTACAGTTCGCCGATTATCAGCGGCATCGAACAGTATCTGAGACAGCGCGAGTATTTCTTTCTGACGGTGGTCCATCGGCACGATCCAGTGTTGTTGAATCGGTACTCCCAAATGCTGTCGGAGCGGGGAGTCGAAGGCATCATCACCGTGGACACGACCGTGCAGGAGGCGCCGCTGCTACCGACGATCGCCATTGCCGGCCACAAGAAGTTGAAGGGCGTGACCAACATTATTCTCGATCACGACCGGGCGGCGGTTTTGGCTCTGAGTCACCTGAAGGATCTGTCCCACGAGCGCGTCGCGTTCATGAAAGGCAATCCCTTGAGTTCGGATGCGAGTGATCGATGGCGGGCGATCTGCGAGGTAGCCGCCCAGCTCGGGATGAAAATTGATCCGGCGTTGACCGTGCAGATCGACACCGACGATGCGACGCCCATGTTGGGTTATCCGTTTGCCAAGGAATTGCTGGCGCGCAAGAAGCCGTTTACCGCGCTGTTTGCCTACAATGACATGTCGGCGATCGGCGCGATTCGAGCATTACAAGAGCAGGGACTGCGCGTTCCCCAGGATGTCTCGGTGATAGGATTCGATGACATTCCGGGTGCTGCGTTTTACACTCCTAGCTTAACTACGGTGCGACAGCCGCTAAACCGAATGGGTGAGGTGGCCGCGCAGAGTCTGTTGGAAAGAATTGAAGGCAAGAAAGATTATCCTTCCGAAATCGCGATTGAGCCGGATCTGGTCGTGCGGGAATCCACAGCGAAGGCGGCGGTCTCCCTCTAGCGGCGCCCTTCCGATATAGTAGCCGCATTGCCTGCTAGCCCATTCATGCCCGCCGCGGACCCACGAAGCGCCTCAATCTCCGTCAAAGCGCTGACCTTTGCGGCTTACGCGTCGTTTGTGCCAATCGGAATCGCGACCGTACTTCTCGGTCCCATGCTGCCGACATTGTCCGCGCGCTGGTCGCTAAACTATTCCCAGGCAGGCGCTCTGTTTACCGCCCAGTATCTGGCTTCGACCTTGGCGGTAGCACTCTCGGGCGTGCTGGTTTCCCGCTGGGGATTTCGATTCGCCATCAAGGCTGGTTTGCTGCTGATGAGTGCGGGCGTGGGATTGTTGCTGGCCGGTCCCAAGATGATGGGAATCCTGTGTATAGCGGCATCTGGAGGCGGCATGGGGCTGGCGGTTCCGGCGGCGAATTTGCTGGTGGCGGAGGTGAATCCGGAGCGGAGAAGCGCGACCCTGAACCTGCTTAACTTCTTTTGGAGTGCGGGGGCGGTGGCCTGTCCTTTTCTGGTGGCAGCAGCGGCAAGGAGTCACACGATTCCCTGGTTTCTGGCGGGGGTGGCCGGATTCGGGCTTCTCATGGCGATTGGGATCGCTGCCATGCCGGCCTATATTGTCGAACCGTCTGTGACCAACGACGCTGGCCCCAACAAGGTTCCGGCAATTCCCTGGCAGCATGGCGCGATTTTCGTCCTGGCGGCGTTATTTTTTCTGTATGTCGGCGTCGAGAACGGCTTCGGGGGATGGGTTGCATCGTATGCCCAGAGCCTGGGGAGTCTGACTCCGGCGGTGGCGCTCATGACTCCTTCGTTTTTTTACGCCGCGCTCATGCTGGGGAGATGGCTGGCCCCGCTGCTGTTGCGACTGACCGACGAAGTTCGACTGGTGCAAGCGGGTTTACTTGCCGCCTGCGCGGGCATGGCTGGCCTGGTTTTGTCGCACGGCCTGCGTGGAGTGGCGACGAGCGCCTGTCTCGCAGGCTTCGGTCTTTCCTACGTCTACCCGATTACGATCTCACTCTTATCACGGGAATTTGGGCCAGCGGCATCGCGGGTTGGAGCCTTCATGTTTACCATGTCGAACATCGGGGGCGGTCTAATGCCCTGGATGGTCGGGGTTTCGTCGAATCATTTCGGCACCCTCAAGGCGGGACTGGCGGTGCCAATGATCGGATGCGGGGCCATGTATGGTCTATATCTGCGAAAGTGGAGGGCGGCGCCCGTAGCGCTCTTCGAGAAATGATCCATTATTCTCGAAACCAACGCGCTTTAGCTGGTCCCTTGCATGAAAGGCTTGTTGTTGCGATAGCGCAAGCGATCGGTCAAGAAGGTACCCTTCGAGTAGGGCCTGTTGGAGGCTGCGAAAAAACGCAACGGGCGCATCGATAACTAAGAATCTGTGCTTCATTCCCGATTTCTTTCGCACACCGTACAATAGATAAATCCCGGCCGGCTGCCGCTCGAAAGCAGTAGCGGCAGATTGAGGTCCGGGACCCCACGGAGGTTAGCGAAACAGATTGGACGGATACGACGAGATAGCAGAGGAAAACGAGCAAGACGTGCCTTTGAGCGAGGTCCGGTACGTCCTGACCTTGGAAGAGATAGGAAACCTTGCGGCGGAGGGCGGCCAGCCGGCGGAAACGCTGATGAACGTGGTTGCCCTCATCGCCAAGAGATTTCGAACCGACGTGTGCTCGGCATACTTGCTGGAACCGGATCGCGCCAATCTGGTGTTGGCTGCCACGGTCGGATTGCGCAAGGAATGTATCGGCAGCCTGCGGATGGAGGTTCATGAAGGGCTCACCGGCCTGGTGGCCGAATTGGTGCGGCCTGTCGCCGTGGAACAGGTGAGACAACATCCCCGATTCAAGTACTTCCGCGATGCAGGCGAGGATGCCTACCAGTCGTTCCTGGGGGTTCCCTTGATCGATCGGGGAATTCTGCAGGGTGTTCTCGTGGTGCAAACCATCGAAGCCCGAGTTTTTAACGAGAACGAGATTCGAATGCTGACGGAGGCGGCCACCCAGGTTGCTCCGGTGGTGAGCGAGGCCCGCACGCTCGACCGCTTCATTGCTCCGCTGCAGGAGCGGCTGTGGACGCTGGCGCGCAATTTGTGGTGGAGTTGGGATCCCAATTGCTCCAGTCTGTTCCTTGATCTCGATCCGGCTCGCTGGAGTGTGCTCAATCACAATCCGGTTGCCCTGCTGAACGAAATTCCGCTGGCCAAGCTGGAAACCCGCGCCGCGGAGCTCATGCTGCATAGCCGCGTGAACTATGCCTATCGCCGCATGCTGGAATATCTCGAAGCGGACCGGACTTGGGGCGCGCAGCGCGCCGGCGTGCTGCGTCCGCATCCGGTGGCGTATTTCTCCGCGGAGTTCGGTTTGCACGAATCCTTGCCCGTTTATTCCGGCGGCTTAGGCGTGCTGGCAGGCGATCACATCAAGAGCGCGTCCGATCTCGACATCCCTCTTGTCGGAATTGGTTTGTTTTATGGCCAGGGCTATTTTCGGCAGCGGCTCGATATTGGAGGATGGCAACGAGAGGAATATCTGAAGACCGACGTCAATCAGATGCCGATGGAAGTGGCGATCGGAAAAGATGGGCGACCGGTGGTCGTCGAGATCGAAACCCGCAGTGGCCGCATTCGGGCAAAAGTCTGGCGAGTGAAAGTGGGACGCCGGGACCTGCTGCTGCTGGATTCCGATGTGGAAGGCAACGCTCCCGAAGACCGCCAGCTGACGTCGCGCTTGTACGGCGGAGATCTCCGTATTCGCATTCGTCAGGAATTGCTGCTCGGCGTGGGTGGGTTGCGAGCGCTGAAAGCTCTCGGGATTTCTCCCGGCGTGCTTCACCTGAACGAAGGCCATAGCGCATTTGCGGTACTGGAGGCGGTGCGCATGAGGATGGAGGAGGAAGGTATCTCGTTTGAAGCAGCCATTCCGCGAATTTCCCGCGAAGTGGTGTTCACCACCCACACTCCGGTGCCGGCGGGGCACGACCGGTTCGACGCGGCTCTCGTCGAGGAGCACATTGGGCCGCTTCGCGAGGCGCTGCGACTCTCTCAGGACAGCCTGCTGGGACTCGGTCGCGAGAATCCCAACAACGCGGAAGAGCTATTCTGTATGACGGTTCTGGCGCTGCGACTCTCGCGAAGGGCCAACGCCGTTTCTGCTCTGCACGCCGAAGTGTCGCGCGCGATGTGGACCAAATTATTCCGTAACAAACTGGAAGACGACGTCCCCATCGGGCATATCACCAACGGAGTGCACGTTCCATCGTGGCTGGCTCCGCAAATGTTCCGTCTTTACGATCGCCATCTGGGTACGAACTGGAACCAGGGTGGCAGCGAGGCCAAAACCTGGCTGGGGATCGAGAACGTGGATGACGGCGAGCTCTGGGAAACACACCTCAACCTGAAGTCGCAGTTGATCGAGTTCGTGCGCCGGCGAGCGGTCGATCAGGCTGGGCGCCGCGGGGAATCGCAGGAAGTCTTGCAGCGCCTGGAGCGCGTGCTGAGCCCGGACGCCCTAACCATTGGATTTGCCCGCCGGTTCGCGACTTACAAACGAGCGAACCTGATTTTGACCGATATCGAGCGGCTGGCTTCGATGGTGAACGATCCGAATCGTCCGGTGCAATTCGTATTCGCCGGCAAGGCTCATCCGCTGGACGAGCCCGGCAAGCGAGTCTTGCAGCAGATTGCCGAATTGATGCGAGATCCCAAGTTCCACGACAAGTTCGTGTTTGTGGAGGACTATGACATCAACGTCGGACGCCACTTTGTGCAGGGCGTCGATGTCTGGCTCAACAATCCCCGCCGGCCACTGGAGGCTTCCGGGACCAGCGGCCAGAAAGTGGTGCTGAACGGAGGTCTGAATCTTTCCATCCTTGATGGATGGTGGGCTGAGGCCTTCGATGGCATGAACGGCTTCGCGATCGGGACCGGCAGAACGCATTCCAGCTTGAGCGTTCACGATGCCCGCGACGGAGAAGACCTATTGCGAACCCTTCGCGAAGAAGTGATTCCGCTGTATTACCAACGCGACCGCGATGGCCTTCCGCGGGGTTGGATCAAGCGCATGAAGCGAACCATCCGCACGCTGGGTTGGCGCTTCAACGCCGACCGCATGGTGATGGACTACACAGTGAAATGCTACGTTCCCGCGGCGGGGGGCACGTCAAGCGACATGAGAGCCAGTTCTTAGCATCCACCTCTGATTCGCAGGATCCACGCCTGAAAGAAACAGGATCCACGCCTGAAAAGATGAACAGTCTTGTAAGGCGGAGAGGAAACAATTCTGTAACCGCCATTTCCAGTGGTCGACGAAAACCCCGCACGCAAAGCGGCGCAGACGCCTCGACGATCCGCACCTCTTCTGCCAACGTCTCTGTCTCCTCGGAACAAGCGCACCTTCCCGGCTCGGTTATTGGATGATGACCATGTTCATGCTCCAGGGAGCGAGAGTCAGGGTCAGAGGCAGGGTCTGTGCGCCCATGCTGGTGGTAATTGGCGGGGCCCAGGTGCTCGTCCCTGACGGGTCCGGCGGAGTTCCTGTCGCCGAACCTGACAGGTCGTAGATGGCCTTGTCATAGGTGGTGACGTTCACGCGGGAAGAGGAGCTTTTGCCCGAAAGCGTGACCAGCACCTGCTGGGAGGTGGTTTCGTTGTCGTTGAACAACAGCAGGGCCGTGCCGTTGGGGTTGGTGGCCGCATAGGCGTGCACGTCGGTCGTGTCGCCGGCGACCGTCGCCGTCAGCACCGTCTGGCCGTTGACGGCCATTTGCCTGAACAGTTGAAAGGCGCGCGCCGTGGGAGACATGGTGCCAATGGGTCCAGCGCCCGGACAGGTGGTATCGGAGGGTCCATCGGAGAACACATTGTAGGCTCCGAAATCCTGCCATCCATAGAGCAACGTACTATCGTTTCCGCTGGAGCCGGTGCAATTGCCGAAGCCAATCCACCAGGTCAGGCGCGAGACTCCATCGTTCATCATCTCCCCCAGCACCTGGCCGGCATACAAGCCTTGGGAAATCGACCAGCTCTGCTTGCCCGGATTGCTATAAGCCCCTCCGATCTCGCCCACGTAAATGGGCGTGTCCGGAGTCCCCCACTTGGTCAGCTCCGACCTGAGTGTGTTGATGTTCGCCGTCAACTCCTGCGCCGCCTGCTGCACCAGGAAGGTGTCGCTTTCCTCGCCCGGCGTCTCCGGATAGTAGTGGTATTCCACGAAGTCATAGGACCCCTTGGCATTGGCCAGCACAGTGTTGTCCCATCCGTCAGTCGAGTTATCCGCGTCCACAACGACGCCCACCAGCGTGTTCGGGCTGGCGGTCTTAATCGACTGGTAGTAGCCGGTTGTTCCCACCACCGCGGCTGCGTAGATGGTAGGGTCGTTCGGCGGGGAGTGTAGGTCGTACTCCCAGCTCCCATACTCCTCGTTACCCACCGTCATGTGGCTCACGGTGATGCCGTCAGCCAGCGCGGCCGTGACCCAGGCGGCAGCTTCGCTTGGTTCACCGCCCCCGTTGCAGGTTGCATTCGAGCCGTAATTCGCCGTCAACGCCACATCGAGGTTAGCGGGAACGGCCATGTCGTTGACGAAATTCGAAAAAGTATCATTCGCATCGGCATAGTCGTTATCGCACAGAGTATTGGTTGCCCAGTGGTAGAGGTCGGAATCCGATCCCCCCGGCCAACGCACCTGGGTGATGCCGGCGGCCTGGAAAGCATCCACAATTCCGGTCTGGTTGGAAACCAGATCGTACCAGACGGCCATGTTCATTCCCATCAGCTTGTCAGTCACGGCGGGGCCACTGCTCGTCAGGTCCACTGTCACCGCGGTAGAGACGACCGATGGATTGACGGCTACCGTAGCCGTGGCGGTGACCGCTGTACCGCTGGCATTGGTCACGGTGAGGGTATAGGTGGTGGTTGCAGTCGGGCTCACAGTCACGCCCGGGCCGCTGGTGGCCGGAAGGTTGCCGGGGGTAATGACGCCTGTGCCGTTCGCGAAGACCCCGGTCAGAGTCGCGCTAGATCCATCTGTAATGGAGGTGGGATTCACGGTGAAGCTGGTAATTGAGGGCGGCGTTTGGGTGCTCGATGACCCACTGCCGCAGCCGGTCAAACCTGCCAGGCCCAGGCTGAGAGTCATGGCCAGTAGAGTTAGAACAAGAAGATGTTTCATGGGATTCCCCGCGCCTAGGTCAGGCAGTAGCAGCAGCCGCACTGCGCGGAGTTTGTGAAGCGCCCAAGAGTAGCAAAAGGGTCCTATGAAGCCAAGCCCAAGCAGGCCTTATGGGGTTACTTTCGTTATCGCCCGGCAACTCGCTCGCCATCTTAAATTAGGTGGCTTCGTCCATAGACTTCAGGATTCTCAGTTTCCTTTCCTTCCTGCTATTCAAGCCACGGGGCTTGAACTCTTGCCCCGATGGGACTTTCACCCACGGTTCGGGACCAATCCGGCTCGTGAAAAGCGGATAGACTTCCGGTGAAACGACAAACCTGGGGTTGAGCGTCACTTCTTCAATCACTCAGTGTTAAGACCAGTTGAATCCATCAGCTTCATCATCAGATAGGTGAAGTACTCGGCATCGGTCCTCGCTTCCTGCTTCTTATCCGCGCCTGCGCCGTGTCCGCCCTCGGTGATCTCGTCATAGAAGAACGGCTTGTGAAACTCCTCCAGGCGCGCAGCAAACTTGCGTGCATGAACCGGTCCGACGCGATCGTCCTTGGTGGTGGTAAAGATTAGCGGCTCCGGATAATTCACATCCGGCTTCAGTTGGTTATATGGCGAAATCGACGCGAGAAAGGCTCGCTCCTCCGGCACCGAGACGGAACCATACTCTCCGACCCAAGAGGCGCCGGCCGACAAATGCTCAAAGCCCAACATGTCCAGCAGCGGCACCTGGATCACTACTGCATTCCACATCTCCGGGTGCTGGGTAAATTCCACGCCCATCAACAGGCCGCCATTCGACCCGCCTCGAATCCCCAGCCTGCGCGCCGAGGTAATCTTGCGCGTCACCAGATCTTCGGCCACCGCGTAGAAATCGTCGTAAATCCGCTGCCGGTGCGTCTTGAGCCCTGCCTCATGCCACGCCGGACCGAACTCGCCGCCGCCGCGGATATTGGCAAGCACATACACGCCCCTACGCTCGAGCCACAGCTTGCCATTCACCGGCGAGTAGCTGGGCGTACTCGCGATCTCGAATCCTCCATAGGCTGTCAGGAGAGTCGGATTCGATCCGTCATACCGCATGTCCTTGCGATGTGCCACAAAGTACGGCACCCTGGTCCCATCCTTTGAGATCGCCTCAAACTGCTCCACCACATCGGTGCTGGCGTCAAACTGCGGTTTCTGCGACTTGGCCAGAGCGAACGATCCATCTCCTGCATCGCCCAGCCACAGCGAGGGTGGAGTTAAGAACCCCTCCATGCCCAGAAAAAAGCGGTCGTCGGTGCGGCTCGCCGTCGCGGGATCGAGGGTCAGATTGTCGGGCACGGGAAGCCGCTTCCGCATCCAGTTCCCATCGCTGCCCACTGTGTATACATAGGCACGTTGCTGCACGTGTTCGAGCGTGCCCAGGATCAGGTGGTTCTTTGTGGTCACAAACCACTGTTCAAACTCCTGTGCGGTAGGCGCAAACACCACGGCCGGCTTCAGCCGCACCGGATCCTTTTCGACCGAGGCCAAATCGAGCGCAATCACCGACCCCTGCGTAATCTTGTTGGTTTGTCCTTCGGGCTTCCAATCCTCATCCAGAGTTACCAGCAACTGACCGTTCAGCATCCCATCCACGCTGGCCTTGAGCGGCAGCGACAGCTTCTTTGCCCCGCCGCGCAACAGCAGATAGCTTTCATGCGCAAACGTGCTGAGGTTCCGTTCCACAAGCATGGCTCGATGGTCCTGCCCGTCTATGAAGACGCGCGGATTGTCGCCATACCCGTTGTCCTTGGTGTCTCCATGAAACACCTCTTCGGTGCTTTCGAGGGGCTGGCCCCGCCTCCACCGCCGAATAGTGATCGGGTACCCGGCCTCGCTCATCGTTCCCGGACCCCAATCACGCGCAATCAGCAGCGTGTCCTTGTCCGCCCATGCCACGGTCTGCTTGCCGCGTGGCAGCACGAAACCGCCCTCCACAAACTTACCCGTCTTCAGGTCCATCTCGCGCAAGGTCTGCGCATCCTCGCCCCCTGCCGACAGCTGCACCAGGCAAAGCTCATCTTCCGGATGCAAGCATGTGACTCCCTTTTCCACCCAACTCTGCTTGTCAGCTTTGGAGAGCGCATCGTAATCCAGCACCGTCTCCCACTTCGGCTCCGCTGTCAGATACTCCTTAAGTGTTGTGCGTCGGAGGATCCCCCGCACGTGTTCGGCATCGCGCCACGTGTTGTACACCATGCCGTTGCGAAACTGCGGGTTCGGCAGCCGGTCCGGAGACTCGAGCACCTTCAGCGCCGCTGCCTCCAGAGGCGCAAAGTGGCTGTCCTTCTCCAGCACTGCTGCGGTGCGCGCGTTCTCCGCTTTCACCCAAGTCATTTGCCGCTCGCCGTGTATATCTTCCAGCCAGCTGTAGTTATCCGGCTGCTCTAGGCTCGCCTGTTGAGCGGCTGCCGGAATTGCACTGATCCCGGCTACCACAGCCGCCACTGTCATCATCGTCGCTACCAAACATGCTGCCGCTCTTCTCAAAGATTTCTTCAAGATGCGCACTCCTTCCAAGACCGTCGCTCGCGTCTCGCTTATGGTGCCGGCAAGAACCGCTCGACCAAACAGCTGGCGAGCAGTATCGCATCACCAAACTGTTTCCGTCCCCGAAAAGTGGTGGGGCATTGGATCTTCCGGCAGAATCTGTCCTAGTAGCTTGGGGCAAAGCATTTCCGGCGGCAGCGTTCCCAACAAATCATGCTAGATGCTGTATCGGATGGGCCCGGTAGTAAACGGCAAGCATGTTCGGGAACTCGTGCGGGCGCCACGCGCGCAGCACTACGCGCGCAGCACCACGCACGAAGAGAAGTCTCTGGTCTGCCAGCAAAGTTGTCTTATTGTCATCAGGGTCGCCCGCGACTTCACGGCGGCGTGCCGGGGTGACAATATAACTGTGGTTCCTGGTGAACTGCAGCAATTGCTGGCGAACCCCTTTGCGAATACCCAGTTCCTGACGCGAGAGCACATCCGCGTATCCCTCCAAGATGGGGTGCGACACGTAGAAGCGCGCCGGCTTGCTAAACGGCGAGCACAAGGGCAGTGCGTTTGAAACCCTCTGGCTTCAGGGCCGCTGAAACCAGTATGTTGGTATCAATCAGCAGACGGAGCGGAAGCATTCGTGCTTTTTCTTTTCCGCTCTGGTTGCCTTGATTATCTGGTCGATCTGACGTGACGTGAGGGTATTGGTCCCTCTCTCCACCGACTCTTCACCGATTATCCTTAAAACCTCGGGCTCCGGGACCGCCAAGTGAACGTAGTCGCGGATGCTCATGAGCACCGCTCTGGGCGTGCCGCGCTTCATCCGGATCGTAAGGATACAACGACAATGAAAGTTTCACATCACGTTAGGGCCCCTCGTTCCGGGGGCAAGATTACAACGGAGTGGTGGACTTTCACGGAGATACGACCAGTGACGCTGTCGATCGGTTTATCGAGCTGACAGAAGTGCAGAAGACCATCACGACGTCCATCTGCGATTTATGAAACGAGGACGAAGCCTAAAAAGAACCATCTGCGAGCGCATTTTCGAGCTCCTGAGCACCGCGGCCCGTCGCAGTGTGCGATTTTCGAGCTGAGTACGATCGATGAAGACCAAGGGGCGCGGTTGTGCCGCTTTGCGCATGGCCGTTGGCGGAATTCCTCGCGGATCGGCCCATGTTGGAGATTAATTTGGCTTCGTTGAAGGACCAGGCATTCGTGACGCAAGCGCGGAGAAAAGCTGCAGAGCTGAAGGGCTGATCGAATGAAGGGTCGAGCAGCCGCTGGCTCGACCCTTATCCGGAGGCGAATTTCTCCTCAGCGGTGATCCTATTTCTTCGTTATTGCGGCTTCTCCTTGTCTTTTGGCGGTTCCTTCTGTGGTGGTTCTTTCTTTGCAGGTTCTTTTTTGGCGGGTGGAGTGGCGGGTTTAGGCTCGGGTTTCGAAGGTGGCTTATTCGCAGCCGGCTTGTTTGGAGCAGGGGCTGGTTTTGCCGCTTCCTGTCGATTTGCGGGTTTCGAAGGTTCAGTTCGACGCTCGGGCGTTGCGGGAGTGGGATTGGCCGGAGCAGGCCTGGCTTCCGGTTTTGTGGGAGCGGGCTTGGCCGCTGGCTGTCCTGGTCTAACTGCGGGTTCTCCAGGCTTGGCTGACGGCGGCTGACCTGGCCTTCCCGCGGGCGCTGCATTACGCGCCGGCGCAGAAGACTCAGCGCGGTTGGGTTGAGCAGCCGGCGTTGCGGGTTTGGCGGGTGTTGCGGCGCGGGCAGGCCTTACCGGCGCGATTGGTTTGCCTACGGCGACGGGCTTTGCCACAGCAACCATGGCCGGTTTGCCGTGATTGAGGGAGGCGAACTGCTGTTTGTTTTGAGCCGCCGCCTTTTGCACCTGCAGCTGCGTTGTCATGGGCGGAATGCGCTGCTCGCGAATTGCGGCAACTTCAACCGGCAAAGGCTGGCGAGTGACGCCCCCAGGGCCGTTGAAGCTGGTGCGGCTATTGGTGACGTTGATGGTGGTGTTGTTGATAATGACCGTATTCGTTACGGTACGGTTGTAGACTTGAACGTTCGTGACATTGGTTACGTTGTTGACGGAGCGGTTGTAGTCGAAACGATTTCCGTTCCAGTAACCCCCTTGGTAGCCGGCGCCGACGTAGCCGAATCCGTAATTAATGCCGCCGTAATAGCCAATGTGGTGACCCCAAGATCCGTAGCGGTAGCGATATCTGCCACCGGAGAATCCCCAGTAGCCGGGCGTCCACAACAGGCCCACCTCGGGCGGGCGTGTCCACGCACCGGGCACCCAGTAATAGCCTTCCGAAGAATAGCCCCAATATCCCGGTGTCCAGAGGTAACCGTCGCCAGGACATTCCGGTTGAGAATATTCGGGCAGCTCCGGCGGAGGTTGGGAGGCTTCGACGTCGGGTTGGCCGTAGCTGGTATCGTCGTCGTCGTAATTATCGTTCGAATATTGATCGTTACTCTCGGCGGCCTGAGTGTCGCTTGCCGGAACGAAGTTGGAGGCGGCTGCTGGATCTTGCTGCTGAGCGGGTTGCGATTGATCGGGCTGCGCCGGCTGAGTTTGGGCGCTGTTGTCCGGAGCCGGGGCCGGATTGTTGTTATTGCATGCAGCGATGCCAAGCGTGAGTGCGATGGTGGCAGTCGCCAGAAAAACAGGGTGAGGGAATCGGTTGGTTTTCGTCATAGATTTTAGCAATCCGCAAGTTGGATGCGGGATCCTACCAAAGGGTCAAGCAAGAAGACTGTCCGAAAAGTGAGTCTGACGGCGCTGGTTGAAACTGTCGGGCCGTGTTCCTCTTCGCCTCTGTACCTGACTGCTCATCGATCGCGCGTTTGCGATCGACTTCTTTCCCTTTGCTCGGCCTTGTGCCGATCTTGCCGCTGAAGCTTTCCGGTCAGCAAACCAGGGTCGACTTCTGAATATTCCCGTGTATGATCTTCCGGTATAATCCGCGGCACAAGAAAACGAGGCACAGGAACTGGAGAGGCGCGAGCAGGTGCGGGAAGAACATACGTATGATTTCTTCGTACGCGTTTTTCCGGCGAGTTCTTCTTTCTAGGAGGCTATATCGATGACGCGAGTCCATCCGAGAGCGACGAGCAGTCAGCACGAGCGATGGTATGAGTTAGGACTTTCATGCCTGAGGAGGGCACGTCGCGCGATTTGGGCTTTCGCAATGTCAACGGTCCTCGCCTCATTGGCGATGGCGCAATCCACGAGCTCGTTGAATGGCAACGTTTCTGATTCGTCTGGCGCAGCGGTTGCTGGCGCAAAAATTACTTTGACGGACCCGGCGACCGGATCGCAGCGGACCACCACCAGCAACGGATCAGGGCTCTACCAGTTCCTCGATGTACCCCCAGGCGAATACCACCTGGACGCCACGGCGACGGGTTTTGCGCCCTATGTGGCGCCAAAGATCACGCTAATGGTCAAATTGCCGTCCACCGTATCCATTCGGTTGCAGGTCGCAGGGGTAACGCAATCCGTGGACGTTGAAGGCGAAGCGCCACTCATCAATCGTACCGACGCGTCACTGGGCAACGTAGTCAACCAAGCCCAAATCGACGAATTGCCCATCGCCCAACGCAACGTAGTTGAGTTGCTGAGTCTTCAGCCAGGGGTCGCGTATCTGGGCGATGCGATCGATGCTGACACGGACACACGCAGTGGCGCCGTGAATGGTTTGCGCAGCGACCAATCCAACGTCACGCTCGACGGCATTGGAGTCAACGATCAGAATTACGGCTATGCGTTTAAGAGCATTCTGAATGTGCCGCCTGACTCCGTCCAGGAATTCAGGGTCACCACAGCTAATGCCAACGCCGACTCCGGCTATTCCAGCGGCGCGCAAGTGGCGCTGGCGACCAAAAGCGGAACCAACACCTTTCACGGTTCGGCCTATGAGTACAACCGCAATACCATCTTCAGCGCCAACGACCCGTTCTTGAAGGAATCTCAGTTAAGCAGTGGCGAACCCAACGTGGCTCCCAAGCGCTTATACAACGTATTCGGCGGTACCCTCGGGGGACCGATCAAGAAAAACCGGCTCTTTTTCTTCGCCAACTACGAAGGGTTCCGGCAAGCCCAAGGCACCAGCGTGCTGCGCGACGTACCTAGCGCGCCACTACAGCAGGGTTACCTCCAATATCTATGCACACTCAACAGCGATGGCAGCCTGAACACAGCTGCGTGTCCCGGCGGTACCGTCAACGGCTTGAGCGGCGTTCAACCCGGCTATTATGCGCTGGGGCCGGCCCAGATCACAGGGATCGACCCGCTCGGAATCGGCCCGAATCAGGCGGTCGAGAGCGTGCTGCAGCAGTATCCAACGGCGAATGAAAATGCGGGCGATGGTTTGAACACGCTCGGCTATCGGTTTTCCTCGAACGCGGACTCCACATGGAACACATACATTCTCAAGGGCGATTGGCACATCAACTCCAGCGGTTCGGAAACTCTTTTCTTGCGTGGACAAACGGAGAATGAAAACAATCCTCAACAGCAGGAGTTTCCCGGCCAGCCCACATCTACGACGCTGGTGGATGACAGTAGGGGCATAACTGTCGGACTTACTTCACTTATCAATCCCAGGCTCGTCAACGATTTTCATTGGGGTTACATCCGTCAGGGAGGGCAGACCGCTGGCACGTCTCAGAATCCAGGAATTTTTCTGACCGGGCTTTCCGACCTCATTCCATTCACCCGCTCCACCATTTTTTTCGTGCCCGTCAACCAGCTCACCGATAGTTTGAATTGGACCCGCAAAAATCATACGTTTGAGTTCGGAGGCGATTTATTTCTCATTCGTAACAATCACACCAGTTACGCCAACTCGTTCTCTGACGTTCAGACCAACCCGGTCTATCTCAACACGGGGGGAATCGCCAACACGCCCAGCCCGCTGGATCCGGCCAATAACACAAATCCGGCCACAAAACAGCCATATCCCTCTGTGGATCCGAGCTTCGGCCCAAACTACGATGCCGCGACTGCCATCCTGTTAGGAATTTTCGCCGAGGGTGACGGCATCTACAATTTCGCTCGGAACGGCACTGCGTTGGCCCAGGGCCAGGCCATCAACCGCCGCTTTGCCATCAATGACTACGAGTTCTACGGGCAGGATGCCTGGCGGATGACTCCCCGTTTGACCCTCACCTACGGCCTGCGCTGGGTGCTCGAAGCTCCTCCTTACGAAACCAATGGATATCAGGTAGCGCCTTGCGTAGAAGCTGCCGGCGGCGGCTGCACCAATCAGAACGTCGCCGAATGGTTCAACCATACTGCCCAGTTAGCCGCGCAAGGCCAGGCCGCCAACAACGCCGGGGAAATTTCTTTCCTTCTCGGTGGACCGAAGAATCACGGCCCGGGCCTGTGGAACTGGGACCATAAGGATTTTTCGCCGCGGATAGCCGTCGCGTGGGCGCCCGATACCGGGGACGGATGGGCCTCAAAGATTCTTGGTAAGAAAGATCAGTTCTCGATTCGCGGCGGCTATAGCATTACCTACGATCACTTCGGCATTCCGATCGTAAACACCTTTGACCAGCACGGCTCATTCGGACTCTCCACCGATCTCGGGAATCCCGCCGGTGTGGTGACGGCAGCGGGCGCCCCACGCTTTACCTGCCTCGTTCCGGGGACATCCGGCCAATCCTGCTTGCCTGCGCCCTGCGCGTCTTTGAGCGGCCCAAGCTGCCTGTTCGGCCCCACGCCTTCGGGCACTTTCCCGGTGACCCCAAGCGATACCGCCTTTGCCATCAACTGGGGATTGGACCAAACTTTAAAAACCCCCTACGCGCACGTCTTCAATTTCTCAGTGTCGCGTCAAATCACGGCAAGATCCTCTTTGCAGATTGCTTATGTGGGCAGCATCGGCCGGCGCCTACCGATGCAGGTCGATCTGGCCATGCCAGCCAATTTGACCGACCCCACAAGCAAGACAACATATTTCCAGTCGGCGACGATGCTTTCAAAAGCGGCTGCCGCCGGCACCGACGTCAACTCGATCCAGCCCATTCCATTTTTCGAGAATATTTTTCCCGCTTGGGCGGGCGCGACGACGCAGACCAACCTCGGCCTTCAAGGTACCCCTCCCGGTTCCGCGCCGCTAACTTGTGCCCCCGGCAATCTCCCTGCGAATCCGACAGCCACGCAAAACATCTACGAACTTTGGAATTGTTTCCCACATAACGAGACCTTTTCTCTGTTCGAAATGGATTTACCCGCTTCCGCTACCGGATTGAGCCCCGCTCTCCCCAACAGCAAGAACGGCCCATATAGCTTCTACCATGATCAGTTCAGTTCGCTTTACGCGTGGCGTAACATTGGCACCTCCGCTTACAACGCACTGCAGGTGACCTACAACGCCCGTTGGGGAGCTAACCTTCAGGGGCAGTTCAACTACACACTTTCAAAGTCGTTCGACGAGGCGTCAGCAGCTGAACGAATCGGTCCTTATGAAGGAACCGGAGGAACGGGCGACGACTTGAACGGGGGCGGTATCGTCATTAATTCCTGGGATCCGCTCTCGCTACGCGGACTCTCCGATTTCAACGCCTATCACCAGATCAATGCGAACCTGGTCTATCTTCTTCCCTTCGGCAAAGGTCAGGCAGTTCAGAGCAATGCCAGCCCGCTGCTCAATGCCTTAATCGGCGGCTGGCACGTCTCCGGCATATTCCGCTGGACGACCGGCTTCCCCATCACCATCGACAACGGTTTCACCTGGGCTACCGACTGGAACATTGAAGGCGACGCCGAACCGAACGGCCCCTCTCCTAAGGCATCCAATCCCAAGAACGCCATTGTCAACGGCGTGGGCATCGGCCCGGACATTTTCGCCAACCCAGCACTGGCCGAGGCCGCTTTCCGCCCGGAGTGGCCGGGAGAATCAGGAGTGCGCAACAACGTAATTGGCGATGGCATGTTCGACATCGACACCGGCGTGAGTAAAGATTTCCGTCTGGGCGAGGGGAAGCGACTGGAGTTCACCTGGCAGACCTTCAACGCAACTAATTCGGTGCGCTATGATGTGCGCGCCGCTCAACCCTCGCTCTCTTTTGATGCGTCAGAATTCGGCAAATACGTTTCAACGTTAACCACGCCTCGCTTCATGCAATTCGCGTTGCGCTTTGCTTTCTGAGGCTGTGGCATGAGTTGTCCGAACAAAGTTTTCGCGGGCGGGGTTGTTAATTAAGTTCGTACCCGATGAGTGAACTAGCGGAGAGGGGGATTCTAGTGCCGCCATTCCTAGCAAGTGCCGAGCCTGACTAGAGCGCTCGCTATTTTGGCCTTGACGAGCGGGTCTTGGGTACGCACAACCTGCTCCTTCAGGACGGGAACTGCCTCCACCGCTCCAGCCCTAGCAATCAGTTCCACGTGAACGAACTTCCCCGATTTCACCTTTGCAATTGCGTCCGGCACGTTGGCCTCGTCTGCGGCATAGGCCAGACTATTGGCCTGATTTTGTTGACCGTAGACCACTGCTGTCAGCGATGCTGACAGCACTAGCACTAATAGGTTAACGTTCCTATTGATTCGCACTTGTTCTCCATACCGCTCTCCGTTTGCCTAACGGAGACCGTGCCGAACGGAAGAACAACGGCCGCGGTTCGCTCGCAACTACTCAGTCTCCAAGCGCACGTCGACGAACTTTCGAAAGTCCTGGTCAAAGGTGGCGACTGGCACGTTCTTCGCGACCGCGGTGGCGGCGATAAGGCAGTCGACAAACTGAGCCTTCGTTCTCTTATAGCGGTTCAGAGCGTCGAGATGGACTGTCACCTCACTGATCTCGACGCCGGGACTGGAGATCAAGCGTCCGAGCGCGGAGGCAATGTTGGTGCGCGGATGCCTGTAAAACGATTCGAGCACAAACACACACTCTGCCAAAACAACCGGGAGCACCACGATTCCCACGTCACCTCGATCGCAGGCATCGAACACCTTGCCAGCTGCTCTGGCGTGTTTGTCATGATCCTGTACGAGATAGCGGACAATCAGGTTCGTGTCGACAAGTCTCTGCCTGCTCACCGAGGATCCTCATGACGCGCAGCCTCAGCAGCGGCCTCGCGGATTTCGGCAAAAGACATCCCCCTCCCCTTGTTGCTGGCGAGTGCGCCCTTGAGTGACCGAACGCCCGGATGCACACGAATGGTAGCTCGATCTCCCTCCACTTCGTATTCCAGCTTGTCGCCCGGCCTGATTCGCAAGGCCTTTCGAATCTCCTGGGGGATGGTCGTCTGACCCTTACTCGTCACTGTAGAATGTAGCATGGTCGCTTCCTTACCCATAGATCACATCCTTACGTATGGATTCTCCCTTACTTTCTCCGGTTTGGCAAATGCCGCACGGGAGTGATGTCAACCTCAGTCTTAATGTCCTAGATAAGGTTTTATCGGGTACGGCGGCATCGCGTTGAAGGCGTTTCAGGAACCGATTTCTCTTGCAGAGTCGCTGCAAATACTCTGGGAATCGACAACGCAAGGCTTTCTGCGCGGCTTGTATGGCTCGACTTCTTTTTCTTCGTAGTCTACACGTGACATCTTCCTTCGAGCGTCGCCCCTCGCCGTCCGAAATCAATCGGAACGCAGGGCCGATCCGTGCCTTGCCGACCACCCTGTACAACTTCACTGACAACGCCATGTTTCCTCCGCTGAACCTAATACCGAGGTTCGAAGGAAATACCCCGAATCCGTAAGCAGAGCCCTCTAGCTCGGAATTACGCTGCAAGTGGTTGGAAATAAAAGCGTAGAAAATCCTGGCGGAGAGGGAGGGATTCGAACCCTCGCTACCGGTGTTAGCCCGTACAACGGTTTAGTAATGATCTCCGCCGAAGTGATGTCCAGCAATCTCAACGATTTACAGTTGCGCTCACCCACCAAAACTCACCTAACGGTACCTCGTTCGTCAAGTTCAGGGCGCCAATCGGACAGTGGCTTTGGGTGAGATTGTGTCAGTCGGAACCGCTAGTCTGTTTGGGAATTGCTTTCATTTGATTACGGCAAATTACGTTCAGATCACGGTGCGCCCCACTTCTAATCATGCCGGCCATGATTGAGCGGGAGAAGGCTGCCCGAAATCAGGGATGGGTTTGTCTTGACTTTCGGCATAAACGAAAGTAATAGTGTTGATCCGTAATCATACGAAAGTTGCCAGGGGGGAGGAGCCATGCATGTCCACCGTCGCAATTTGCAGTCCATCGCATCCTTCATCGGTCCATTTTTGCTCACATTGGCCGCTGTGACGGCGGGGTTCGCGCAGGGATCGTACGAGGCGCAAGTGCGCGGAACGGTGACGGACCAGAGCGGGGCGATGGTGGTGAATGCGGCCGTCACCATCACCAATGACGCCACGAATATTGCGCAGAGTGCGCATAGCGACGCCCACGGACAATATTTTTTCACGGGCCTGCGCCCAGCCGTTTACACGATGAAAGTACAGGTGGCGGGCTTCCGTATTTCGGAAAAGAAGAATGTGGTTTTGCAGGTCGATCAGCAGACCAGCGTAGATTTCGTACTGCATCCGTTAAGCGTGAGTGAGAGTATCGAAGTCACACAGATGGCGCCGTTGATGGACACCGAGAGTGCGACTCTGGGCACGGACATCAGCAGCGAATATGTGCACGAACTCCCTCTGGCCAACCGCAACTTCTTTGGCCTGACGTTTCTGGCGGCGGGCGTGACCGAAGTGGCAGGGTCAGGCACCAGTGACAACTATCCATCGGGGACGAACTTCACTTCCAACGGGCAACGCAACGCGACCGCCGAGATACGGCTGGACGGAGCCCTGATCAGCGCGCCGGAACAAGGTGAGGGAGGAAACACCAACGTTTACTACGAGCCCCTGGTCGAGAGCATGCAGGAAATGAAGGTGCAGAATAACAGCTTCTCGGCCGAGTTCGGCAACAACGGCGGCACGGTAGTAAACATGCTGATGAAGAGCGGAACCGATGCCTTCCACGGCAGTGCCTGGTATTTCTTACAGCGCTCCCAGTTGGACGCACGCGACTTCTTTAATCCCGAGTACGTGTTGGGTAATCCCCTGCCCAACCCCAAACCAGACAGCCGTCGCGACCAGGGTGGATTTTCGCTGGGGGGCCCGATCGTGAAGAACCGCACGTTCTTTTTTGTTGATTTCGAGAAGGTTGCAAGCTCCAGCTCATCCAGCGGAGTTGTGACCGTACCGACCTTGGCGGAGCGGCAAGGCGACTTTTCGGGAGCGGCCAATCCTATTTACGATCCGACCGCGCAAGGGTGTGGGAATCCATGCGTAAACCGGCCGCAGGTGCAGTACAACGGCCAACCGAACGTGATCCCGCCCAGCGAACTGGATCCCATCGGACTCGCCGTCCTCAATCTCTACCCCAAACCCAGCAACGCGAACGAGTTCAACAACTACAACTTCACGACGTTGGCGCAGGCTCCGGATTACCAGTTCGACATCAAGATAGACCACCAGATCAACGACAGGAACCGTCTCAGCGGCCGCTACAGCCGAGGCTGGAGCAATTATACGACTCCGCTAACCCTTGGCGACAGCTTCGATAATGACGGAATCGCGAGCGGGGTGACGGTGGCGCAAAACGCTTCGCTGGAATATACCTGGACAATCAACCCGCGGATCGTCTGGACCAGCCATGTAGGAGTCGATCGGGTGCACGAACTGTCGCTGCCGAGTATCCCGACGATTTCCAGCTTCAACGCCTCGCTGCCGGCTGGCGTTCAGGGATTGCCTTCGGTATTCCAAACGGCCAATGGGATCGACAAGATGCCGACGTTTCTGATGCAGGGCAGTTCCCCTTGGTCGAATCTCTACGATCAGTGCTGCATTAACACCACCTTTGCCCACACCCTGGTCAGTTACTCCACGCAGTTGGTGATTTCTAAAGGGGCTCATCTGATTAAAGTCGGGGGCGAGCAGAGAATTTTCTACAACAACTTCTGGCAACCGAATTACCCGAGCGGCTTCATGACCTTTACGGACGATACTACATCGCCGAATCCGAACAGCGATACAGACGCTTCGGGGAACTCAACCGGCAATCCATTTGCCAGCCTGGCTTTTGGTTACGGCGATAATATCAACGCCTCCAGTCAACTGGTGGTAACTCCTTCGGTCGCGAACCGTTCGTTGGAGACGGGGTTTTATGTCCAGGACGACTGGAAGGTGACCTCGAAACTCACGGTCAATCTGGGCTTGCGTTACCAGTGGAGTTCGCCATATACGTCGCGCGGCAACCAGATCGAGTTCAGCAATTTCACCGCCGACAGTGGCGTGAGCATCGACCTAACCAGCCTGCCGGCCGCTGCGCAAGCGGCGGGAGCCATGAGCGCACAGGCGCAGATGCAGAGCGTCGGACTCAACTACCCTGCGTCGCAAGAGGTGCTCGGCACAACGCAATTCCCGACGTCGAGCATGAGGACGGTTCCGACCTACTGGAAAGATCTTGGGCCGAGGCTGGGTTTCTCGTACCAACTCGGTCAGCAAACCGTGGTGCGTGGCGGAGCGGGTATCTATTTCGGAATGAGCCCGGCCACAAACTTCCAGTATCCGGGCTCCGCCTTCCGCAAGACCGCGAACCTGTTTTTTACGAACGACAATTTTGCCACCCAATCCGCGACCCTGGAGAATCCGTTTCCCGCGGGCTTTACCGGTCCGCAGGGCACGCAGTACGGCCAGTTTGCGAACTGGGGTTATCAGAACCCGAACGATCTGGGCACGACGGCAGCGCGAGACGCCGACCTCTACCAGTGGAATCTGGGAATCCAGCGGCTGCTCCCAAGCCAGATCGTGCTCGGCGTGGACTACTCCGCCAACCGAAGCACGCATCTGCCCTGGGCCGGCACAAACAACCGCTCTTTCATCCCTTCGGCTTTGCTGGCCCAGATCACCGCGGCGGTAACTCCGTCAGATCCGACTTGCACAGCGGATGGGTGCGTAAGCACCTTTCTTCAGACGCAAGTGGGCAACCCGTTTTATTCGATGTTCAATACCCCTTGCACGTCGACCGCTTCCCATCCCTGTTTCAACGAACCTAATTCGAACTACGGCGATTCGACGCTGCCCTTGGGGACTCTGTTGAACCAGTACCCACAATTCAACGGCGACTTTGAAGGGCTGATGATCGAGGAAGCGAGTTCGTGGTACAACGCTCTGCAGATTCGCTTCCAGAAGCGCACTACACGCCACATCAGTTTTGAGGGCAGCTACACGATATCGAAGTCAACCGACGATTCATCGGCGGGCAGGAACAACTGGGTGGGTGCGCTCGGGCTTGGCATTCCGCAACAACTGGATCGCCTGTCCGCGGAACACAGCATTGGGGGCAACGACACGCCACAGCGGCTCGCGGCCGCCGTGGTCGTGGATCTGCCCATTGGCCGCAAGCAATGGATTGGCGGCAATATGAACCGAGCGGTTGACGCCGTTGTGGGAGGCTGGTCGCTGGCGACGATCATCACCGAGCAATCGGGACAACCGATGGCCATCGCCATGTCCAATGCCCGCCTGGCGAACGGCACCCAGCGCCCCCAAGTTGTGTGCTCGCAACTTAAGACCGGAACCAGCATGCACTCCGTCGCCTTGGACTGGCAGAATGCGGGAAACGTTGCGAGTCCCGCCGCCTATCTCAACGCCAACTGTTTCGCTGACCCCGGCGACCAGGTTCCTGGGAATGCTCCACGGTACTTTTCCGGGCTGCGCACCGACGGCATCCACGACATGGATCTGAATGTCTACAAGTCGTTTGTGCCTAAAGAAGGTATGCGTGTGGAAGTGCGGGCGGAGATGTTCAACTTCCTCAACCACCCACGCTTTGCGCAACCGAATTCGTCAGTGGGAGATCCGCTTTTCGGGACAATTACCAGTGACAGTGTCAACGGGACTGTTCTCGAACTGCCGCGAAACTTCCAGTTTGGATTGAGATTTGAGTTCTGATCCGGTGCGGAACTCGCGTTTTCGGATCGCTCTATTCATGAAAACCATACTCGGGCTGTTCTCTGCGCTAACCCTTTGCGGGTGCGGGCTTTTCGTGCTCGCACAAAGTTCTGCCCCCATTCCAGATTCGTCCCGACCGGATTGGACGAACTACGTGCGCATCGGCGCCTATAGCCTGAAAGGCGGCGACGCGAACGACATCGTACAACGCGCGCAGGCTAGCGATGTATTCGGGATTGAAGTCGACAACGACATCCCTGGGCGGTACGAGAGCTTTGTGCATCCCGAAGAGAAACTGAAGGCGATTCGCGCGGTGGCGGAAGCGGCGCACAAGGTCGGCAATCATGCTTTTGTTTACGTTGCAGGAACGGAATGCATCACGGCGCACGGCGACAAAGTGGCGCATACGCTGGCGAAAGATCATCCCGACTGGCTGCAGCGAAAGATTGCGGGAGAGCCGGCAATTTTCGGAGGCGGGACGGCGTTCTGGATTCGGCCCGGGGATGAGGACGTGTGGGTGAGTCCGTATGCCACGGAATGGCGCAAGATTTACATGGAGCGCGTGCGACAGATTGCGGCCACCGGCATCGATGGTATCTACATTGATATTCCCTACTGGATGACGCACTTCGAGGGCTGGGAGCATACATGGGCGAGCTTCGATGATTTCACGGTGGCGGTGTTCAAGCGGGAGACCGGGCTGGATGCGAAGAAAGATTTGAAGCTGGGAGATTTTTCCGATCCCGCGTTTCGCAAGTGGGTGGAATTCAGGATTCGGACTTTCACCGATTTTCTGCAGGAGATTGCGCAGACGGCAAAGGCCGTGAATCCGCAAATCAAGATCATTCCAGAGATTTATCCGGGGATCGAAGAAGAGGCTGCGCGCGTCGGCGCCGACGTCTACAGCCTGTATGCGGTGGTGGACGCGGTCGCGCATGAATATGAATTTGGCGAAGGCGATCATATGGCCTCGTCGCGAAAGCCGCTGGATTGGTTCCGATACCAGGTGGGCATGCATTCGTTTCGCGCGTTCGCGCAAGGGAAGGCGACGTGGATTCTGAATTACTCGTGGGACGGAGATAAGAAAGTGGATGCGCGGCAAGCGATGATGAACCTGGCCATGTCGCAGGTGATGGTAGGCGCGAACTTCTGGGATGCGCCCGGCCACTCGATGGCCGGATCGAATGATCTGCCGACGAGGAAGAAGATTTTCGAATGGATTGCCGCGCATGAGAAGACTTTCTACCAGCCGCGCACGCCGATCGATCCCATCGGAGTTTACTTTTCTCCCGAGACGCGGAACTTTTTTGCCCGGAAGTTTATTGATTCGTATCGCGGGATTCTGATTTTGCTAATGCAGAAGCATCTTGAGTTTCAGATTGTGACGCCGAGGACGCTGGCGGAGTTTCACGGGCGAACGCTGGTGTTGCCGGATGTCCGCGTGTTAAACGATAGCGAGCAGGATTGGCTGAAGAAGTTTGCAGCGGATGGAAGAACGGTGGTAGTGACCGGGACTGACTCAACCGAACTTGGCGATGCGCAACATGTGGTGCGGTTTCCGAGTTGCCCCGGCAAGGCGTACAGCGCGGCTTTAGAAAAAGATTTCGAGCATGCTTCGCCGGATTCGCAGCAGGAATTTCTCGCCAGCCTGCAAGGCGGGAAGACAGTGCAGATCCAGGCATCTACAGAAATTGCGACTTCGGTCTCGCGAGGGCCAGATGGACGCATCCAGTGCTTCCTAGCGAACTTCGCCGGGCTGCGCGGCGGATCGAATCCGATCCAGACTCCGCAAAATGGAGTCAGCCTGAGCGTCGCGTCGAAGTCGGGGGGGGAAGGGTTCTATTTGCCGTTCCTCGGGGAGATGCAGCCCGTTCAGGGAGTGCGCCACGGAGATTCCGTCGACTTCACTCTGCCAACGATCACCAAGGGTGCGGTTTTCTGGTACGAACCATAAAACTGCGGCGCTGCCTGTGGCGGCGAGACGCCGCCACGACAGCTGCCGAGGACGGCGGCGCTACTGGCGTTCAGGACGCGCCGCTACTTGGCGGGCGCCACCGGTTCCCAATTTCTGGAGCGGGAGACGGCTTCGTTCCAGCGGTCGCGGAACTCGCGACTGCGCATCCAGCATCACGTGTATTTGTCGTTCTGGACGAGATGAACCTTGCGCGGGCTGAATACTACTTTTCGGACGTGCTCTCGGCGATGCGGATTCCCTTCACCGGCTGGCCGGTTTTGTCGATGACCCTGCCGCTCGAGCAGCCCGTTTGGGCGAGCGCAGCAAGTGGCGTTTCAGGGAAGATCCTCTGCCAGTCGTCGGCAATGGCAACGCCGCGTCTTTCAGCAATCTGGCGGAGGGGGAGGGATTCGAACCCTCGGTACAGGTGTTGGCCCGTACAACGGTTTAGCAAAGCATCGGGCTTTCATCTTGTGATGTGTATTCAAGCACTTGCCATGCTGCGACTGCTTCTCAGTCGTACTAAACGCACTCCACGATCACCTTAGCTGACACCCGATAGTCTCCCAATCCACCAATGCAGAACGGATCTTCCATTCCCGACACGGTGATCGACAACGCGCTCGTCGTTTGGCATAGCGACAAAACGAAAATCATGAAACTCAGGACGTCCTTCGCAGGATGGGGATTTCTGCCTGGGCGTCTGGGAACATGAGAAAATTCCAACAAATACAAGCTCAATCACTTTGCCTGGGGAGGCAATGCGCTCCCCACCGATCCGCCGACCGAGATGGGGCTCCCCAGCTAGCCCGACTCACATCGTCGAAGAGGTTACCTTGGACAACATTCCTCAAATCACAGCTACTCAGCGGTTGTCGGATCGATCACCGACCGAATTCGCGAGACTCGATTGGCCGGAAAACCGCCCTTGTCGGCGTGCTTACGCACCGTGTCTTCATCGGGGGCAACGTATATGCAATAGATTTTGTCGTCCACGACATAGCTCTGAATCCACTGAATTTGAGGACCCATCTCTCGCAGAATACCACACGACTTTTGTGATATCGCCTGCAGCTGCTCCGACGACATCCTGCCCGCTTCTGGAATATCTCTCTCGATAACGAATTTCGGCATGGTAATCCCTCATTTCTGAGTTCTTCGTTTTTATTCTTACTGGCGCAGAATTTGATTATTGATTATCAATGATCAGTTCTCAGCTTCACATACTGGTAACAGCCCACAGATTGGCCGGTTGGCATGGAGACGTGGAAAGCGCTCCCGGTTCCCACGTCCCCACAATTCCGGAGCTACGACGGACAAATGTCCAACGAAGCGTCAGACTAACGATCTATTGACCTGCTCATTTATTGACCTGCGCAAGTCACGTGATTGTTCCAGTCGACGAACGCACCTTCTGGATTTTCCCGCCAGGCCCAGACGTGCAGCTCGAAGAATGAAGGGATGTTGAAGCGATTCGGGGCACTGACGAAATTGAAGACCTGTCCTTCGAGCACTGGAGGAGTGTTGTTATGGTCGGCGAGCCAGGACGCCGAGTCCAGGATGAACTCGACGCCTACGAGTCTCATCTTGCCATGGTCGGGCTCGTAGATGAGTGCCTCCGGTTGCGATGGTTCGAGGGTGAGATCGCCGAGCAGTTTGGGGTTGACGTAGTGCACGCCCATGGCTCCGTGGTCGGTACCGGCGACGCACCCGAGAAATGGCCCGTAGCCGGCTGCGGTGGCAGCGTTAACGTCAATGTACCGCTCGGTGCCAGCGCGAACGAGTTCAACGAGCTTGGATGGGACACTCTGTTCGTGAGCGGAATGGTTGGTCGCGTCACTGTCAGCTGCGAAAAGCGGTGTGGCCGCGACAAGACTGCTCAGCAACGCCAAACGTAGGATGCTGGTGGTTGATTTGCGGATAAGACTCGTGATTGGTGTCGTCATAGCTTTTCTCCTCGGAATGTAATTTTCCGCAAAGTACGCGAAAAGTATTGGGCGCCTGTCAGTCTGCCCTTACACTTAAATAGGCGTAATTGGCGAGACGAAACTATCATTCATGCGCACTTTCTTTGATAAGGCGGCCAATCTCGCTATAATTGGCGGCGCTTGGGAGGGCACGGGGCTTGAGCGAACCAACAACGTCACGCGAGGGCGACGTGAGCACCCTGCTTCGCGCCTGGAGCGACGGGGATCAGAACGCTCTCGATCAGCTGACGCCGATCATCTATGACGAATTGCGCCGGCTCGCCGGGCACTACTTGAGGCGGGAGCGTACCGGTCACAGTTTGCAAGCCACTGCCCTGGTCAACGAAGCTTACCTGCGGCTCGTGGATTACAAGCGCATGCGCTGGGAGAACCGCGCCCACTTCTTCGCCGTATCAGCGCAACTGATGCGACGGATTTTGGTTGACCACGCTCGGCGCCACAACCTGAAGCGCGGTGGCGGCGTCCAGCACGTTGCTCTGGACGACGCAGTGGTCCTCGGCGGCGGTCGAGATGAAAATCTGGTCGTGCTCGACGCTGCTTTGCAAGCTCTTGCCCGCATCGATCCGAGAAAGGCGCAGGTGGTGGAGCTGCGGTTTTTTGGAGGTTTGAGCGTGGAGGAAACAGCCGAAGTTCTGAAGGTGTCGCCGGTCACTGTGATGCGCGACTGGGGAACCGCTCGGACCTGGCTTTACCGGGAAATGGGTGGCGGAGCCGGCGATGGATGCTGAACGATGGAAGCAAGTCGATGAGTTGCTGCACTCAGCGCTGGCAGTTCCCTTCGACCGGCGCGACGAATTTCTGCGACAGGTGTGTGCGGGCGATGCCGAACTGGAACAGGAAGTAAGGTCCCTCCTCACCTCACACCGGAACCTCGGCGGTTTTCTGGAACGTCCCGCCATCAGGGTTGCGGCGCAGACGATCGCCCAGGCCGAGGCGCGAGAAGCAGTCGATTCAGTGCTCGGCCGGACGATTTCACACTATCGAGTCCTGGGAAAGCTGGGCAGTGGCGGAATGGGCGTCGTGTACGAAGCGGAAGATCTCCGATTGGGACGCCGCGTGGCTTTGAAATTCCTGCCCGGGAGTCTGGCGCATGACCAGCGGACCCTGCAGCGGTTTGAGCGCGAGGCCCGCGTCGCTTCTTCCTTGAA
>DATBYA010000011.1:0-39110 GCA_036514015.1 Candidatus Sulfotelmatobacter sp. | reverse complement strand
CCGCCCGTTGATCAGCAGGGCTACTGTTGGTTTGCCAGTCTCAACCACAGCCCTAATCAGCACCTCCTGCGAACCAAGCAGGTCCAGCGAATCGCGATCCCCCAAGTGTTGCTCAGACCAGGCCTCGCGATTCGTGCTTTCATTCTCTCCAACCACAACGATGGCGACATCAGATTGGCGGGCTAGAGCAGCTGCGGCACGAATGCTTTCGACTTCCATTTTAGGGTCAGGCTGCGTGACTTTGTTCTCGTACCAGGCCGACCAGCCCTGTTTCCCGGTTGTGATCTTGCAGCCTTCGGCATAGAGCACCTTGACGCCATCGCCGGCTCGCTTGCGAATGCCGTCGAGGATGCTAATCTGGTTTCCCGGACCGGGGTCACGACTATAACCGCCAAGATGAACATCGGCGGCATTGGGCCCGATTACGGCGATGGTTTTCAACTTCTTCAGATCGAGCGGCAGCAGATTGTTGTCGTTCTTGAGCAGCACCATCGATTTCTGCGCCACCTTCAGGGCCAGTTGCTGATGCTCAGAGCTATTCGTGATGTTCTGGGCATAGTCCGGATCGACGTAGGGATTTTCGAACAAGCCGAGGCGGAACTTTGCCTCCAGCACGCGTTTTACGGCTTGATCCAGTTCCGCTTCGGCCACCCTGCCCTCGCGAACTTGGTCCAGAAGCGTGGCGTATACCGAACCATCGGACAGGTCGTAGTCCACGCCCGCGGCCAGCGCCTCTCGCGCGGCTTGCGCGAAGTCGGCAGCCACGTGGTGAGTCTCCACCAGCATCTGCAGGCCATTTCCGTCCGAGGTCACGTAGCCTCGGAAACCCCATTCCTGGCGCAGCACACGATCGAGCAGCCAGCGGTTGATATGGTTCGGGATGCCGTCGATCTCGTTGTAAGAGGCCATCACACTGCCAACCTGTGCCTCTTCGACGGCGGCGCGGAAGGGCACAAGAAAAGTCTCACGCAGATCCCTTTCCGAAAAATTGGCGGGTGCGGTGTTGGTGCCGCTCTCCGGTTGGCCATGGGCGGCAAAGTGCTTGGCCGTCGCCATCACGTGATGCCGGTCAATCGTCCACGAAGTGCCTTGCAACCCGTTGATGGCCGCCACGCCCATGTGGGCGACGAGGTAGGGGTCTTCACCATAGGTTTCTTCGGTGCGTCCCCAACGTGGATCACGCGACAGATCCAGCACCGGGCTAAAGGCCTGATTCACTCCCGAGGATGCCATCTCGTCCCCGGCAGCTTGGAAGGCCAGCCCTATCAGTTCCGGATCCCATGTGCTGGCCAGGCCCAGCACTTGCGGAAAGCTGGTGCTGCCATAAGCCATGAATCCATGCAGAGCCTCGCCCTGAAAAATTGCAGGTATGCCCAAGCGGGTTTTTTCCATCAGGAAATGTTGCGCTTTGTTACGCGCCTCGGCGGCGTCGTGCGCGCTGACCTGCGAATCCTCGCGATATAACTTGCCCAATCCTTCAAAGATCTGTTTCGCCTCAGGACTGGCCGTGGCCATTGCACGCCGCCGGCCTCCGGCAAGCTGGTCCACTTTCTCCTCAAGCGTCATGCGCTTTACCAGGTCTGCAGCGCGTTGCGCGGGGGGAAGACTCGGATTGCGATAAGCAGGCTTCGCTTCCTGAGAGCGGCCAACCGACGCAACGAAACCGACCAAGATAAACAGAAGGAGATTCTGTCGAAGGTGCATGCAGCCTCCTTAGAACTAGAACAGCATGAACGAAGACGCGATCCAATCCCCGGCGCAAAAATGGCAGGCGAAGCATAGCATTCCAGGACGACGCTTTGCCATAACGATCATGTTAGCGAGAATTCTTTTCCGGCGGAGTTCGTTGGAGACGGGCCTCGACGGCTTTGCTTACGGCAAACGTCCATTCACTTTGTCAAGATTTGTTCCAACTCTTGACATCGCTTTACGATAGTTTTTGCAGCGAGAATCTTTTCCTGGCATCTATCTTAAGGGTAGGACATTTTGGAGTAAGGCAACTTCGTTGGGGTCGGACGGTTGAGCCCCTACTTCATCGTTCTCCAGGAGGAATCGTAAAAATGAAACATGTGAAATACTTGGCAGTTCTCTCGACGTTCGCCCTGCTATTTTCCTTAGGCGCGTTGGCACGGGATAACAGCACGCACACGGTCAGTTTTCAGGATTCGGTCGAAGTGGGCGGTACGCAACTGAAAGCCGGCGACTACAAGGTCGAATGGCAGGGCACCGGCCCGGCGGTACAAGTCACCTTCCTGCAGCACGGCAACACCGTGGCGAGTGCGCCAGCGACGTTGCAGAGCGACAAGCAGGTGACGCACGACGACGTGGTAGTGGACGAAACAAACGCTAACGCGAAAACTCTCAAAGAAATCGATTTCGCGCATCAAAAAGCAGCGTTAGTCTTTGCACAGGGCGGCATGTAAGCATCTCGGAGCTGGAAGCCGGGCGGGGAGCGCATCGCGAAAGCCGCTTCTTGCCCGGCAATTTTATTTCCAGCCGGGGAATCCGCGCTGAACTCGTTTGGTCTCAATCACTTACGGCTAGGGTGAAGTACCCACCACGTTCGTGCCATAGATGGCACTGGCGAGCCATTTACCGAGTATAGGCCCCGCGCTAGAGTGTCCTTGAGCAGCACTTGGGGGAGGGCTGATCAACAGACGCCTCGGGGACTCAAATCGAGTCCGAGGCGTTTTGTTTTTGGTGGAAATTCTTCTTCTTCCTCTTCTTCTTCCTCCTCATTCCTCGGCTCGCTGCTCACCGGCGCCTCGGCTCACGGCTTCTTCGCGGTTCCCGAGCCACCCCCGCGCTACCCACCTACGTTTCGATGGTGGTAGATTGATTTGCGCCTATATCCTGACCAACCCAGTCTCGAGGAGCAGCTCATGCCGGTTCCCTTTGCACGCCGCGAATTTCTCGTAGGAATGGTTGCCATAACGGCGGCAAAGGCCGCGTCTCGGTTTGTCTCGCCTTCCGATTCCAAGTCGCCGTTCCGCATTGCTGTCATCAACGATGAAATCTCACAGGACTTCGGGCACGCCTGCGAGGTCGCGTCGCGGGAATTCGGCATGGGCTGGATCGAGTTGCGCGGCATGTGGAAGAAGAACATTGTCAACCTCGACGAAAAGGAAGTGGCGGAGGCGCGGCGCATTCTGGAAAAATATCAACTCAAAGTAACCGACATTGCCAGCCCGCTGTTTAAAGTGGACTGGCCGGGCGCGCCAAAATCAAAGTTCAGCGAGGCCAAAAGTTTCGGCGCAAACTTCACCCTGGAGCAGCAGGACGAAGTGCTGGAGCGGGCCATGGAGATGGCGAAGGCGTTCCAGACCGACCGCGTGCGCTGCTTCGATTTCTGGCGGCTGGAAGATCAGGCTCCCTACCGCGCCGCCATCAACGACAAGTTGCGGGAGGCCGCTGGCAAAGCGGAGAAAAAAGATATCATCCTATTGCTCGAAAATGAATCCGCCTGCAACACGGCGACCGGGGTCGAAGCCGCTAAAGTTTTGCACGAGGTGCAGTCCCGCTCGCTCATGCTGAATTGGGATCCTGGCAACGCCGCCGCCAGCGGCGAAACTCCATATCCGAACGGCTACGATCGGTTGCCCAAGCAACGCATTGGTCACTGTCACTGCAAAGATGTGGTCAAGAACGGGAAGAAATACGACTGGGCGCCGATGGGTGGCGGAATCATTGATTGGGCGGCACAGTTCAAAGCGCTCGTGCGCGACGGCTTCCACTACGCCGTGAGTCTGGAGACTCACTGGAGTGGTGGTGGCTCGGCGGAAGAATCGTCCCGCCGGAGTTGGGCGGGAATGAAGAAACTTCTGCAACAGGCCGACGCACTGTAAAACGCGGGGTAATCCGCGAGGAGAAAGAGGAACGATGAGCGAACAATCCAGACGCACGTTTCTGCAGCAGGCGGCCCTGGGAACGGCCGCCCTGCTGGCATATCCAACGGCCTGCGTGCTGGGTGCGAATGAGCGGATTCGCATCGGCATGATCGGTGTGGGGGATCGGGGGAATGATCTGTTGGGGCAAATTCTCTCGGTCCACGGGGTGGAAGTGGTGGCGATGGCGGATGTGTATAGCCGCCGCCGCGATCGGGCGAAAGCTAGAGTGCCCGGCATTCAGACCGTCGACGATCACCGCCGCCTGCTCGACATGAAGGATATCGACGCCGTGATCGTGGCTAGTCCCCTGCACATCCACGCGCGGCATTTTCTCGACACCCTGAACGCCGGCAAAGACCTTTATTCCGAGAAGACGATGACGTGGTCGATTCCGGAGGCCGACCAGTGCCTGGCGGCGGCGAAAGAATCGAACCGCGTGATTCAAATCGGATTGCAGTATCAAAGTTCCGGCGCTCTGGTCGACGCCAAACAATGGATCAAAGACGGGTGGATGGGGAAAATCACGCAAGTCGAATCCTGGATGAGCCGCAATACTCCTCACGGCAAAGGCCAGTGGGTGCGCCCGGTTCCGTCGGATTGCACCGCGCAGAACGTCAACTGGGCGGCGTTTCTCAACGGCCGGCCTGAGCGTTCCTTCGATCCCTACCGATTCATCAACTGGCGTTTGTTCTGGGAATTTTCCGGAGGCAATTGCGCCGAAAACATGGTGCACCAGATCGCCTGGATTATGGGCGCTCTCGATTTACCGCTGCCCTCCGCCGCCTCGATGTCGGGCGGCGTGTTCTCGGAAAAAGATGGCCGCCAGGTGCCCGACACCATCGCGGTGACTCTTGAATTCCCCCAGGATCTTGTCGTCACTTGGCAATCCAGTTTCAGTAACAAGCACTATGAACTGGGCGACCGCATTCTCGGCAGCGACGGAACCTTCGAACACCACTTCGAAGAGGCACTGCAGTATTGGCCGGAAAAAACGAACCGTCCCGACGGAGAGGCCACGCGCGGCAAGAGCCATGATCAGCAGCACATGCAAAATTGGATCGACTGCGTTCGCAGCCGCGGCACGCCCAACGCGCCGCCCGAGATCGGCTACCGGTCGGCCATCGCAGTACACATGTCGAACTTGTCGTACCGGAATAAGCGGCGGATCGCGCTGGAGGAAGCGAAGGGGATGACGCCGGAGTACTCATGATCGGCGCGGTCGATATTGGAGGAACGAAAATTGCGGTCGGCATCGTTGATGACAGCGGACGGGTAGTTTCCCGGATGGAAGCGCCGACCGATCCGAACCGCTACTCCGAAGGGCTCGAACGGATCGCGCAGATGCTGCGCAAGACCGCGCACAGAGCCGGAGTCGAGTGTACCGGCATTGGAATCGGATCAACCGGGCCAGTCGATCCAATGCGCGGAGAGTTTGGCGACGTCGATTTTCTGCCGGACTGGCGCGGTAAAAGTCCGGTCCAGGACCTGGCACAGATTTTCAACGTGGGAGTGGCCTTGGAGAACGACGGCGACGCGGCCGCGCTGGCGGAATTCGGCTGGGGCGCGGGCCGGAATCGCACACGGCTGATCTACCTGACGGTGGGCACCGGGATTGGCGGCGGAATCGTGCTCGATGGAAAACTCTACCGTGGAGTAGATGGCGCACATCCCGAAGTTGGACATCAGGTTCTCGATCCTGGGGGGCCGCGTTGCTCGTGCGGATTTCACGGCTGCTGGGAATCGCTGGCCGCAGGTCCAGCCATGGTGGCGTGGCTAGCCGGGCACATGCCTGCGGGTTATCCGCATCGCGAAGGCATCACCGCGAAGCGTATCTGCGAACTGGCTCAGCAGGGAGATGAAGTTGCGCTCGAGGCCGTCGAGCATGAGGCCTACTACCTGGGCCTGGGCCTCGCCAATCTGATCAACCTTTATACCCCGGATGCCATCGTGCTGGGCGGCAGCGTCATGAAGAGCGCGGCTCTTTTTCTCGATCGCATGCGCGAGGTAATTCGCGGCGGCTGCCGTTTCGTTCCGGCGGAGAAAACGCAGCTCACACTCGCCTCTCTGGGGGAAGACTCCAACCTGATTGGGGCGGCGAGGGTATGGCATTATCGCTTCGCCAAGTAGCGCCGCCGTCCCGGCGGTTGCGCGGCAGGCGTGGGGCCGCGCCGAGGGCGAGATGTTTCTTCGCCAAACTCAGGGCTGGCTCTCGCTACGGCCGACAAGAGTCCGCGCTGCTCTCGCGATGGCTCCGCATCTTCCAGTTCCTTCTCTGATCTGTTACTGTTTTCCATCCACTTCTTTAGTCTGTTGAGGCGGGTCATAGAACTCGAGAGCCGCACCATGAAACCATGTACGCTCATCGGCGGGCACTCTGGCACGCCGAGGCAAACCGGACAACACCGCACCAAACCCGACTAAGATGATCGGCAGGGAAAGGACGAGAGCCGCGTGATTGTTGGAGTTCCGAAAGAAAGCTATCCTGGAGAACGCCGGGTTGCCCTGGTTCCTGTAGTGATTCCCAACCTGGTCAAAGCGGGACTCGAGGTCATCGTCGAAGCCGCGGCGGGCGAACAGGCCGGCTATCCCGACGCAATCTATGTCGAAAAGGGGGCAAAGATTGTGCCCGATCGCGCCGCGGTATTCGGCGCCGCCGACATGGTGGTGCAGGTGCTGTGCTACGGATCGAATGACGTAACCGGCAAAGCGGACCTGGGTCGGATGCGTCGCGGTCAAGCGCTCATTGGATTTCTTCGGCCTCTCGGCTCTGCCGAGATTGTTCAGGAGATCGCGCAGGCCGGCGTGACCGCCTTTTCCGTGGAGCTCATGCCCCGCACGACGCGGGCGCAGAGCATGGACGCCCTTTCCTCGATGGCCACTTGCTGTGGCTACAAGGCAGTATTGCTGGCCGCTGAAACCTCGCCCCGAATTTTTCCCATGATGACGACGGCCGCAGGTACGATTACGCCCGCTCGCGTGTTCGTCATCGGCGCGGGCGTGGCCGGACTGCAAGCCATCTCGACCGCTCGTCGCCTGGGCGCAGTGGCCTCTGCGTACGACATGCGTCCCGCCGCCAAAGAGCAGGTGCAGAGCCTGGGCGGCCGTTTCGTCGAGCTGCCCATTGAGGCCCAGAACGCGCAGGACGCTCGTGGCTATGGCACCGCGCAGGACGAAGCTTTTTACGCGCGACAGCGGGAATTGCTGACCCGTGTGGTCGCGGAAAGTGATGTGGTCATTACCGCGGCAGTCATTCCTGGCAAGAAATCGCCGGTCCTGATCACCGCGGACATGGTGAAAGGAATGGCTCCGGGCTCTGTGATCGTCGATCTGGCCGCAGAGCGCGGTGGCAACTGCGAATTGACGCGGACCGGAGAGACCGTAACGGTAGCGGGCGTCACCATCATCGGCGCCATCAACCTCGCCACCAGCGTGCCCTACCATGCCAGCCAGATGTACGCCCGCAATGTGAGCACGTTCCTTCTCTACATGATAAAAGAGGGGAAACTGCAACTGAACCTGCAGGATGAGATTATTCGCGAGACCATGATTACCCACGGCGGCGAAGTGGTGAACGCGCGCGTGCGCGAGTTCTTCAGGATGCCAGCGCTGGCGCCTGCGGGCGGGTAGAGATGTCGGCTTTCGGAATCTTGCTTTGAAAGGGCGCGACTGAAGCCGCGCCATACCTGAGAAGAGGGCGGGATTCGGCCCCTGAGGGAGCAGATGAGCACCAACCTGATCGATGCGCTTTTCGTTTTCATGCTGGCGGCCTTCATCGGATTCGAAGTCATCCGGCACGTCTCGCCGTTGTTGCACACGCCGCTGATGTCGCTGACCAACGCACTCGATGCCATCGCGGTGGTAGGCGCAATCGTTTTGGTGGGCGAGAAAAAAAGCACATTCGCGTTGGTGCTGGGCGTAATCGCCATTGTGGCCGCCACCAGCAATGTAGTGGGCGGATTCCTGATTACCGACCGCATGTTGCGCATGTTCAAAACCAGCCGGCCAACCAAGCCACAACCAACCAAACCATAATCTATGACCGAGTTTGCCGGAAGCCAGTACGTCATCGAAATTATCTACCTCATTGCCAGCGCGCTGTTCATACTGTCGCTGAAGTGGATGAGCTCGCCGGCCAACGCGCGCCACGGCATTCTGGCAGGGGAAATCGGTATGGTGCTGGCCATCGCCGGCACGCTGCTGCATCACGGCATCGTTGACTACAAGTGGATCATCATTGCGCTAGTGCTGGGCTCGGGCATCGGCATCCCGCTGGGCATGGTGCAGATGACGGCGGTTCCGCAGCGGACCGCTCTGAGCCACGCTTTCGGAGCTTTGTGCGTCACGCTGGTGGGCACGGCTGAATTTTATCTGCGCACTCCCGACGTTCCGAAATTCATGATGTCGGTGCTGGCGATGGAAGTGATTCTCGGAGGTCTGACTTTTACGGGCAGCTTGATGGCCGCGGGAAAATTGCAGGAAATTCTGCCTCAGCGTCCCATTACGTATAAAGGGCAGAATCTGGTTAACCTGCTGCTGTTCGTAGTGGCCGTCGGAAGCGCCGTCTACCTCGTGCTCCATCCCGGTGCGAAAATCTTCTTCCCCGTCATCGTGGGTGTGTCTCTGATCTTCGGAGTGCTGCTGGTGATTCCTATCGGCGGCGCCGACATGCCGACCGTGATCTCACTGTTGAACTCCTACGCCGGACTCTCGGCCGCGGCCATGGGATTCGTGCTTGACTCGAAACTGCTGATCATCGCCGGCGCGCTCGATGGATCCTCGGGCCTCATTCTTTCAATCATCATGTCGAAGGCGATGAACCGTTCCTTTGCCAACGTGCTCTTCGGAGCCTTCGGCCAGGTGCAGGCATCTGCCGCCGGGGGAGAGGAAGCGAAGCCGGTGCGCAGTGCGACCCCGGAAGAGGCTGCCGCGATCCTTCTGGCAGCCAACAAGGTGGTCATCGTTCCCGGCTATGGCATGGCTGTCGCGCAGGCGCAGCACAAAGTTCGCGAGCTTTATGATGCGCTCAGCAAGAAGGGAGTCGAGGTGCGCTTCGCCATCCATCCGGTCGCCGGACGCATGCCCGGCCACATGAACGTGTTGCTCGCCGAAGCCGACATTCCTTACGACCGCCTGATCGAAATGGACGAGATCAACGGCGATTTCCCGCAGACCGATGTCGCCCTGATCATTGGCGCCAACGATGTGACCAATCCGGCGGCGCGCACCGATCAGTCGAGCCCCATCTTCGGCATGCCCATTCTCGACGTGGACAAAGCCCACACCGTCATGGTCATCAAGCGCGGCATGAGTCCCGGCTTCGCCGGCATCGACAACCCGCTGTATTATCTCGACCGGACGCTGATGCTGTTTGGGGATGCGAAGCAATTTGTCGGCGGGATCGTGCGCGAGTTGGCGGGGGGACATTAGGGGAAAGCCGGCCAATATGGCAAACGATCCAAGATGCGACGAGGGCAGAGGAGGCGGCACGTGCGCGGCAAGTTTTTCTGACGCTCGATCCTGGTCTCGAATACGAACAGAACCTGCAGCCTAGAAACATTTCTGTCATTTTGATCCGTTTAAAATCAAGTCGCCTGGCAGATCTGGCGCCTCACAGCTGGGAAATTCTGCCAATGCTTCCCTCCATCCAGCCGAGTGAACTGGTGAAGGTAGGCTGAAAGGAATTGCTTCCCATGCGAACATCATTAATACGCATCGCTGGTTTACTCCTCTTCCTGGCATCTTTTGCCGCTGCTCAATCGCAAACTCAACTGAACCTGATGCCCATGCCGGCCAGCGTCGAGCTGGGCAGCGGGCAATTGGTCATCCCTCAGTCGTTCTCGGTAGCGAACACTGGCGCCGACGACGGCTCGCTGGACGGCGAAGTTCAACGGTTCCTGACGCAGCTTTCCCGCCAAACCGGGATTCCATTCCGCCCCAAGCCTGGGTCGACGCCGACGCTGGAGATTCGTGCTGATCACGGCCGCGAGGCGGTGCAGAAACTTGGCGAGGACGAATCCTACGAACTGAGGGTCGGGGAAGCGGGGGCGAAGCTGACAGCGCCAACCACGCTTGGCATCCTGCGCGGGCTGCAGACGTTTCTTCAGCTGGTCGAGATCACTCCGGCGGGATTCGCGGCTCCCGCCGTCACCATCAAAGACCAGCCTCGCTTTGCGTGGCGCGGCATGCTGATCGACGTCAGTCGCCACTTTATTCCGATCGACGTTCTTCAGCGCAATATTGACGGAATGGCGGCGGTAAAGATGAACGTGTTGCACTGGCATCTTTCCGACGACCAGGGATTCCGCGCCGAAAGCAAGAAGTTCCCCAAGCTGACCGGGATGGGCTCTGACCACATGTTTTACACGCAGGCGGAGATTCAGGAGTTTGTCGCTTACGCGCACGATCGCGGTATCCGCGTGATGCCTGAGTTCGACATTCCCGGGCACAGCCGGTCATGGTTTCTGGGATATCCCGAACTTTCCGCCGGTTCCGGCCCGTACACGCTGGAAGGCGGCGGGATCGATCCCATCCTGGATCCCACGCGAGAGTCGACTTACAAGTTTCTGGAAAAGTTCATTGGGGAAATGGCCAAACTGTTTCCCGATGGCTATTTCCACATTGGCGGCGACGAGGTTGACGGCAAGCAGTGGGACGCGAATCCGAAGATTCAGGAATTCATGAAAGCGCACGGCATGAAGAACAATCAGGATCTGCAGGCCTATTTCAACCAACGCTTGGAGAAGATTGTGGCCAAGAATCACAAGACCATGGTCGGCTGGGATGAAATCCTGCATCCTGATTTGCCCAAGACGATTGTCGTGCAGTCCTGGCGCGGGCAGGCCTCGCTGGCGGCGGCCGCGAAACAAGGCTACCGGGGCCTGCTTTCGTATGGATACTATCTCGACCTGATGTGGCCGGCGTCACGGCACTATGCCGTCGACCCGATGACCATGAGCACGACGGATGCCGCCGCGACTCTCACTGCGGAAGAGAAAAATCTGATTCTCGGCGGCGAGTCCTGCCAGTGGGCAGAGTGGGTCACCCCCGAAAACATCGACTCGCATATCTGGCCGCGCAACGCGGCGATCGCCGAGCGGTTGTGGTCCCCGCAGGAAGTCAAGGATGTCGCTTCCATGTACAAGCGGATGAAGGCCGTGAGTTATGACCTGGAATGGCTGGGCCTGACCCACAACTCCGTGCGTACCGAGATGCTCGAACGGATGGCGGGGAACCGCGATACGGCTGCACTGCGCGTTCTCGCCGATGTCGTCGAGCCGGTGAAAGACTACAACCGTTGGGACGACGCCAAAGGCCCGATCGACTTTCACTCACCGCTCACCCGCATGATCGATGCGGTCAGTCCGGAGAGCGATACCGCACGCCAGTTCAACGACCTGGTCGAGAACTTCGCGCAGAGCGGCTACCGGGACAAGACAGTGGAAGCGCAGATCCGGAGTTACCTAACCACCTGGCGAGAGAATGATGTCCGGCTGCATCCTGTGCTGGAGCAATCATTTTTGCTGCAGGAAGTCGTCCCCTTGTCGCAGAATCTGTCTGCGTTGGGCGCGGCCGGCCTGCAGGCACTGGATTATCTGGACAAAGGCCAGAGCGCGCCGGATTCGTGGAAGACCGAGCAAATCGCAATCATCGATCAGGCCCGGACGCGTCAGGCCGACCTGCTGCTGATGGTGGTTACAGCGGTGCGGGAGTTGGTGGAGGCCGGCGCCGGGTCAGGCCAGCACAACTGACGTCGATCATGATTCATGATTAAGGGGAAGAGGTTAGTTTGCGGGCGAACCGTCGAGCTTCGCTCGACGGGCAGTCGGGGCAAGTCGGGGGCGGCTGTTCCCACAAGAGCGCCGCGTGGCATGATATTCTATTCACTCCAGCTGCGCACCGTCTTAAGCGGAATTCCTCGCAGGTCCTGAAGAAGTTACAAAGAAAACATGATCTCTGTCAGCAATGTGTCCATGCGCTACGGCGCCAAAATTTTGTTCGACGAGGTCTCGACCGCGTTCACGCCGGGCAAGCGCTATGGCCTGACCGGGCCCAACGGCGCGGGCAAATCCACGTTCATGAAACTGCTGAGCGGGGAATTGGAGCCACAAAAAGGGACGGTAGTCCGTCCCCGGAAGCTGGGCGTGTTGAGCCAGGATCAGTTTGCTTTCGATGCCTACTCCGCAATCGACACCGTCATCATGGGCAACAAGCGGCTGTGGGCGGCCATGCAGGAACGCGATGCCATCTATGAGAAGGCGGAGATCACCGACGCCGACGGCATGAAGCTGGGCGAACTCGAAGGCATAGTTGGCGAAGAAGACGGTTATACCGCCGAGAGTGACGCCGCCATCCTGCTGCAGGGGCTCGATATTCCGGACGAGGTGCACGCCCGCAAGATGGGCGAGTTGCCGGGCGGACAGAAAGTACGAATCCTGCTGGCGCAGGCCCTGTTTGGTCACCCCCAGGCGCTGCTGCTGGACGAGCCCACCAACCACCTCGACTTGGATTCGATTCACTGGCTGCAAGGGTTTCTCAACGTTTACGACGGCGTGGTGATCGCAATCTCGCACGACCGCCATTTCCTGAACAGCATCTGTACCCACATTGCCGACATCGATTACCAAACCATCATCACCTACACTGGCAGCTATGACGACATGGTCGTAGCCAAGACGCAGGTGCGCTCGCAGATCGAATCACAAAACGCGCAACGCGAAAAGAAAATCTCGCAATTGAACGAATTCATTGCCCGTTTTGCGGCGGGCACGCGGTCGAGCCAGGTGCAGTCACGCCGCAAAGAAGTCGAACGGCTGCAGGTAACCGAGCTGGCGAAGTCGAACATCCAGCGCCCCTTCATTAAGTTTGAGCAGAAGCGGCCCTCGGGCAAGCACATTCTGGAGGTTGAGCACCTGAGCAAAGCCTATGGCGACCAGCAGGTCATCAAGAACTTCACGGCCAGCATCACGCGGGGCGAGCGCATCGCGCTCATGGGACGAAACGGTGCCGGGAAGACCACGCTCTTGAACGCGCTGCTGGCGAATTCTCCGACGACGCCCGACGCCGAACTGCGCAAGACCAGCGGTTACGACGGCCCGTTCGTCGACGCCGGAAAAGTCATCTGGGGACATGAAGCCTCGATTGGCTACTTCGCGCAGGATCACCGCAGCCTCATCGAAGGTGGCATGACCGCCATCGAATGGCTGCATCAGTGGGATGGCGCGGCGGTGACTGAGGAATTGCGCGGAATTCTGGGGCAGATGCTGTTCGCCCGGGAAGAAGCCACCAAATCGACCAGCGTGCTTTCCGGCGGCGAGGCAGCGCGGCTGCTGTTCTGCAAACTCATGCTGCAGAAGCCGAACGTTCTGGTGCTCGACGAACCTACGAATCACTTGGACCTTGAGTCCATCAATGCCCTGAATATTTCTTTGCAGCGTTACCCGGGAACGGTTTTTCTGGTCACCCACGATCACGATTTAATCGACGAGGTCGCGACCCGCATCTGGCACTTCGAGAGGGACCACAAGATTACCGACTTCAAGGGGACCTACGCGGACTACCAGGCGGCCGTGGTCACGGCCTAAGCCCTCTGGCGATCGCGTTTCCCAAGCCGCGAAGCCGGGGAAGAGCATTGCACCATTTTCGCTGCATGTAAATTAATCAGGTTCTCCACAGCTTTTCCCAGGCTTTGCAGTTGCGTTTCGGGCTTCAAGTTGCGGATAATGTTGGCGAGCGTTGTTGCAGAGCGTAAAGTATTCCTGTGTACAGTCGAGCTGATCTACTCAGAATTCTTCATGTCACACCGCGCCAGTTAATCAATTGGGAGCGTATAGGTCTGGTAGCGTTCGCCGAGGCCTATTCTTTTTCCGATCTCCTGGAAGTTAAAAAGGTTCGCGATCTGTGCGCCATGAGCGTGCGGCCAGCGATCATTCGCCAGTCGCTCGACGCCATGCGCAAGCAGGCCTCGGGCGTGGAGAAGCCGCTGCTCGAGGCCGGCGCGTGGTCGACGGCGAAGCATCGCGTAGCCTTCCGCCACCAAGGCAAACTGCTCGAGCCCATTGCGGGACAATTCCTGATGGACTTTTCCGAGCGGGAGAAAGTCTTGACCAGCACGCCGGTGCCAAAGTCCGATCCCAGCCCGCGGGAGAACGAGGTTGCGATGTGGTTTGCGCGCGGCATCGCCTTGGAAGAAGATCCCAACACGCAACCCGACGCGATTTCCGCGTATCATCAGGTGCTTGCCATCGAACCGGATCACGCGGCCGCCCATATCAACCTGGGCACGCTCTACTACAACCGCCAGGATTTTGCCTTGGCCGAAAAGCACTACCGCCAAGCCATTGAAGCCGATCCGCGCTACTCGCTCGCCCATTTTGATCTAGGCAACGTGCTTGACGAGACGGGGCGCGTGCAGGAAGCCATTCTCACCTACAAGACCGCGCTGCAACTGGCTCCCACCTACGCCGATGCCCATTACAATCTGGCGCTGGCCTACGAAAAGGTCCGCGAACCTCGAAAGGCGCTTAAACACTGGCAGGCTTATACCCGGCTCGATACCGCCGGGCCCTGGTCGGTACACGCCCGCAGCCAGATCAAGCGAATCCTGCAGGCCGACACCCTGAAGCTGGTTCATTCGCGGCCTCGCTAGTTGCTCCCATATTTCAAGTGGCGTCCTTCGGAACGGAGTTGTTCTTCCGGCGGAGGGAAGAGCCTGTCCTGACCCTCCCTGGTCTGAAAGACACCATGGTTCGGAATGACGCTTGGGAAAGGGGAGTGGCGCTGATCGCGCTGATCGGCTGACCGCGGGTTGCGCACCGTCCTCGCCGGCGAGTGCTAAAATTACGGGTTTGCCATCTTAGCTTTTTTGAAGGTGTGCCCATGCCCGAAACCACGCTGCAAGCCGCTGCTCCCACCCCACTGACCAGCCTTAGCGAAGACGAAACTCTGTTCCGCGACAACATCCGTCAATTCGCCGACGAGAAAATTCGGCCTCTGGTGAAAGAGATGGACGAAAAGGGCGTCTTCGACAAAGCCCTCATCCACGATTTTTTCCAGCTCGGTCTGATGGGCATCGAGATTCCCGAGCAATACGGCGGAAGCGGGGGCAAGTTTTTCGAAGCGATTCTGGCTGTCGAGGAATTGTCACGCGTGGACGCTTCATCCGGCGTCATCGTTGACGTGCAGAACACGCTGGTCAACAATGCTTTGCTGCGCTGGGGCAGCGAGGAGCAGAAGACGCGCTACCTGCCCAAGATGGCCACCGAAACGGTCGGCGCCTACGCCCTCAGCGAGGCAGGATCGGGCTCGGACGCCTTCGCTCTCGAAACCCGTGCGCAGCTCAAAGGCACGGAGTACGTGGTCAGCGGCCGCAAGCTTTGGATCACCAACGCCAAGGAGGCGGGCTTGTTCGTACTGTTTGCCACGCTCGATCCCAGCGCCGGATACAAAGGCATCACGGCCTTGTTGGTCGAGAAAGATTTCCCGGGATTCACGGTCGGCAAGAAGGAAGACAAGTTGGGCATCCGGGCATCGTCCACTTGCGAATTGATTCTGGAAGACTGCCGCGTGCCCAAACAGAATGTGCTGGGGGAGCCTGGCAAGGGCTACAAGATCGCCATCGAGACGTTGAATGAGGGCCGCATCGGGATTGGCGCGCAGATGATTGGCTTGGCCCGCGGGGCCTGGGAATTTGCCTGCAAGTACGCCGTGGAACGCACGCAGTTCGGCAAAGCAATCTCCGAGTTTCAGGGCATCCAGTTTCCGATCGCGCAGATGGCGACCGAGATTGAGGCCGCGCGCCTCATGGTCTACAACTGTGCCCGCATGAAGGACGCCGGTGTGAACTTCGTCAAAGAGGCCGCCATGACCAAGCTGTTCGCCTCCCAGGTCGCCGAGCGCGTAACTTCGCTGGCCATTGAAATCTACGGCGGCTACGGATTCACCAAGGACTATCCCGTCGAGAAATATTGGCGCGACGCCAAGATTGGTAAGATCTATGAAGGGACATCGAACATGCAGTTGGCGACCATCGCCAAACTGGTGTTGGGGAAGTAGCCGCGCAAAAAATGCTTTGCCAAAGGCCTACCGTTTCATGTGTGCCTCTGATGCCAATGGGGCTTACTCATAATGTGCATCGAGTTGCACATCGCCCGCCCCCGGCTTCCCCTTCAGATACAGGTAAACGCCCTGATATCATCCGTTTAGCTGAAGGTCCATGGTTGGCTCGTAAGATGCAATTCGCTCAGTGTGCCTGCGAGCTCGGGGCCAGGAGCGGGGTGCCACTTGACCAGTTTATTCGGAAACAGCGCCGTATCCACAGTATCTGCGGCAGACATTCCCGCGGCTCCCAAGAAGCAGGGCTGGTTGCCGCTGTTGACCTTGCTGTTTCTGATCTCCTACGGTCTGATGACCATGCTGATTGTGGAGCAGGGCCAAACCATCGAGTCGCAGCGCACCCTGATCCGCGACCTGTTCCGCGACAGTACGGAATTGTCCTCCATAAAAGTAAAGATCCAGCAGGAACGGGCTCAGTCGCCGTCGGCTAAGTCCCAGGCCCCGGCGATCGAGATTCCGTCAACCCAGATTCCATTGACCCAGACCCCGTCAACCCAGGCTCCAAACCGTCAGATCCCGTCTTCCCAGGCAGGACCGCATCATGGTGCGCAGAACCAGGCCGCCAAACAGAAACCGCAGTTCCGGATGCCTTCCAAACTAGCCTCAGATCTGGTGGACGATGTCCGGACTCTGATTACGATATGAAGATCGCGACCCTGAACATTCGAACTCTTTCATTCTGTGAGTAAGCAGTAAGTAGTAGCCAGTGGCAACAGGTACGCGAGAAGCAGGAAGCGAAAATGAAGGCCCTGACCCTAGCCTTGTTGTTCAGTTTGCCCGTCGCCCCATGGGCGCCGCAAAAGCCCGTGCGCGAGCCTTCCACTCAGCTCACGCAACGTTCCAACAACGGGCGCTGGTACTTCGCTGCCTCCGGCCATGCCGTCTATTGCTATGGCCCGGTAATGACCCTGCCACGCGCCAACGGCGACCTGCAGAGAGTCGCCACGCTCTGCCGCGACGGTAGCGCAGTCGTTCCTCTAAAAGATTAGAACGGATCGACCTGGCTACTTCATCTGTGCGCCGGGCACGCCACGACCCACGACCCTCCAGCCTAGAGCCCAAACGGCCGTGAGCCTGGGGTGCGTCCTAGTCCACCCCCAGCGCATCCAATCCCCACGCGACAAAAGGGCTCACCGCCAGCAGGCAAGACCCAATCGCACTCATGCCCGAACTACCCGAAGTCGAAACCATCGCGCGCGGCCTAGCCACTCGAGTGACGGGGGATGTCGTGGAATCCGTCTGGCTCGGCCAGAAAAAGGAGCCGCTAAAGTCTTCCGCGTCTGACATTGCGGCGACCCTCGAACACAGCCGCATCGCGGCGGTCCGCCGCATGGGCAAGCACATCGTCTTCGACCTGGAGAGAGAGGACGTGGGGCGGACCCTCCCTTCGACAAGCTCAGGGCAAGCTTTGTCCGCCAGAGGACGCCCGCCAAAGCCGCGGCCTCCAGGATCCAAACTGAGGCAGACGCAGTTTTCCTCGACAAAGCGGGCCTTAACCGAAAGCAGTGTCCGCCCCACTCCTCGTCCCCACCCTAATACAGCGCAATGGATCGTCCACCTCGGCATGACTGGGAGGCTGCAGGTTTGTGAGCCGCAGTCAGAAGTCGTAAAGCACACGCATGCCATCCTCAAGCTTTCCTCGGGAAGGGAACTGCGCTTCGTCGATCCCCGCCGCTTCGGCCGGCTGAGCGTGGCCAAGGCGGGAGACTTCGATGCCGCAGGGATCGAGCCCCTGGAAGTCGATCTCGATCGTTTCCTGGGGTTATTCCGCGGACGAAAGACTCCGATCAAGAGTGCACTGCTCAATCAGAAACTACTTCGCGGCGTCGGCAACATCTATGCCGACGAATCGCTATTCCGCGCTGGAATTCGGCCGCGCCGCCGCGCCGCCAGTATCTCCCGCGACCAACTCGGCAAGCTTTTCATCGGCGTGAAAGACGTCTTGAAAGAGGCAATTGCACTTGGCGGTTCCTCCGTCTCGGACTACGTGAATGCCGATGGCGAAGAAGGATTTTTCCAACTCCAGCATCGCGTCTATGGCCGCGAAGCCGAAGCCTGCCTGGTCTGCCAGACGTCCATCAAGCGAATCGTGATTGGAGGGCGCAGCAGCCACTACTGCCCCCGGTGCCAAAAGTAAGTAGTTGGTTGATGATTTCTGATTGCTGATTACCGGGGAAAGGTTCAGCCCGGGGGTTCAATCACAATCAGCAATTATCAATCACGAATGAATTTCTGCTACCCTGTCTGCGCATGCCTGATTTTTCCATCGGAGTCGATCTCGGCGGCACCAATCTGCGCATTGCCGCTATCAGCACGGAAGGCCAGCTACTGGAGAAAATCACGCTGGGTGTGAAGGTTGCCCTCGGCCGTGACCACGTGATCGGCGAGATGTGTGACGCGATTCGCCGTCTTTCCGAGCAATATCGCTCCGGCGGCAAGTTTGTCGGGGCGGGCATCGGAGTCCCCGGTATCATCGACCGGGAAGCCGGAATGATGCGCAAGTCCGCCAACCTTCCCGGCTGGTCCGACTATCCCGTGCGCGATGAAATCGAGCGACGCCTGGGCGCTCGCGTCTTCCTGGACAACGACGCGAATTTCGCAGCTCTGGGGGAAAAATGGCTGGGTGCGGCTCGCGATGCCGACAACATGGCGATGATCACGCTCGGCACCGGCATCGGCGGTGCGATCATCCTGAACGGAAAAATCTTCTATGGCATGAGCGGTATGGCAGGCGAATTTGGACATGTCACCATTGAACCCAACGGCGTTCCCTGCGGCTGCGGTAACCGCGGGTGCGCTGAACGCTATGCCTCCGCCACCGCGGTACTGCGCATGGCCCGCGAGGCGATCGAATCCGGCGCGGCGCCGGCGCTCGCCAAGGCCGCCAGTTCCGATCCTGAGTTCAGCGCCAGATCGATCTACCACTTGGCCATTGAGGGAAACGCCGACGCTCAGCGCATTTTTCAGCGCTTCGGCCAGGCGTTGGGAATTTTGCTGGCCGACCTGGTTAACATTCTCGACCTGGATATGTTCGTGATCGGCGGCGGAGTGGTTAGCGCGTGGGAAGCTTTCGCCCCCCAGATGTTCGCGGAATTGCGCGAGCGCTCGCTGGTCTATGCCGCCAGCGCTCCCGAGGATTGGCTTGGTAAGAAACAAGGTGCTTCGGCTCAAATTGCCGCCTACACGGGCAAGACGACGATGATTACCCGTGCCCTGCTGGGAAGTGATGCCGGACTGTACGGCGCCGCCAGAATTCCCGCGTTTTAGCTTCGCAGTTCGCCCTCTCCTGGTCGTCACCGCCTCCGAGCGCAGCTGGTTTTCAGGCGGAGCGAAGCCGCTCTCTCCGATCTCCCCGATCTCCCCCACCGGCAATCGACGCCCGGCGACATTGTGGCTGCGCATCTTAGCCTGAGCCTCGGCCTTAGCCTTAGCTTCAGCCTTGGGGATGAATGGAATGGATGAGCAAGAAGGTGCCGGCCGCCACAATGGCAGATGCGGGGATCGTAAGCACCCATGCCCAAACGATTCTTCCGGCGACCCCCCAGCGCACGGCAGACAGGCGGTGCACCGCTCCCACGCCGACGATGGCGCCGGTGATGGTGTGAGTGGTGCTGACCGGGATGCCCGCCAGAGCGGTGCCGAATAGAGTGATGGCTCCGGCGCTTTCGGCGCAGAACCCGCCCAAGGGTTTGAGCTTGGTGATCTTCTGTCCCATGGTGTGGACGATGCGCCATCCTCCGAAATACGTTCCGGCAGCAATGGCTGCGTGCGCGGCCAGGATGATGGGCCAACGGTACCGTCCCCAGTTTCCAAGCATGTCAGATTTGCTCATGAATCCGGCGGTGTAGATCGCGCCCGCGACAATGCCCATGGTCTTCTGAGCGTCGTTGCCGCCGTGGCCGAGACTGTAGGCCGCGGCGGACAGGAGTTGCAGCTTGCGAAACCATTTGTCCACGATTTGCGGCGGCTTGTTCTGCAGAATCCAGTGAGCCGCGACCATGAAGCTCAGACCGAGAACCATACCCATGACCGGGGCTACCACGATGAAGATCAGAGTCTTGTACCAGCCCTCCGGAATGATGACAGAAAACATCGTCGAGGTGCCGGTGTGAAGGGCGGCATGCATCACGGCGGCGCCGGCGTAGCCCCCGATCAGGGCGTGGGAAGAAGACGTTGGAAGTCCCCACCACCAGGTGAGAACATCCCAAACAATGGCGCCGAACAGCGCCGCCATGACGACGTATTGATCCACATCTTCCAGGCGGATCATGCCTTTGCCAATGGTGTTGGCGACCGCGGTGCCGAGGAAAAAAGCGGCAAGAAAGTTGAACGTGGCGGCCCAGAGTACGGCTAGTTTGGGCGACAGCACGCGCGTGGAAACTACAGTCGCGATACTGTTGGCGGAGTCGTGAAAGCCATTCAGGAAATCGAAGACTAAGGCGACGAAGATGGTGATCAGGACCAGCAGCACATCTCTGTTCAACGGGAGTCTCTCCAGGTTTGTGCTCGCGAACTCTGGTTTCGTGAAATGCTCGTGAAATCGGTTCGCGAATCTGCTAAGTGCTCTCGACTAAGTACTCTTAACGACGATGGCTTCGAGCACGTTGGCTGCGTCTTCTGCTTTGTCGGTGGCGGATTCCAGCACTTCGTACAGTTCCTTCAATTTGATGAGCTGAATGGGATCCATTTCGTTTTCGAAGAGATCGGCAATGGCTCGGCGGCTGACATTATCGGCCATGTCCTCGAGGCGGTTGACTTCCTCGCAATGCTCCATGACGTGGCCGTTTTTCTCGAGGAGAGAGACACCCTTGGCCAGTTCCTCGCATTGCAAAACGATCAGTCCAGCCAGTTCGGCGGAGACGGGCGGAGGCGTGGAGATTTTGTACATCACCAGGCGCAAGGCCGCGGAATTTACAAAATCGAGTACATCGTCGAGCGAGGAAGCCAGGCGGTGGATGTCCTCGCGATCGAAGGGCGTGATGAAGGTCTGGTTGAGTTTGGTGATGATGGCGTGGGTAGCCTTGTCGCCTTTATGCTCGATGGCCTGCACCTGACTCACCCGCATAGCAAGGTCGCGGGGGTCTGCGAGGATCGTGCGAAGCAGTTTGGCGCCCTCGGTCAGGTTGTTGGAAAGCTCAGCGAAAAGGTCGAAAAACTTGGTGTCGCGGGGGATGAGGCGCATTTTGGGCGGTTTACTTTCGGCTCATGGCGGGTCAAGACGGCGGCGAACACCAAGAGCAGAGTACTATCTCACGCGCTCGGTGGAGGAGGCAAATGGCAGCGGCTTAGCGGCGATTGCGGCGAGGGATCAGGGCGGGTGTGCGGCGGGGCGTTCGGAGGCCAATGATGAATAGGAGGATGAAGACCGTGGCAGATCCGAGCGCCACAGGCTGCAGAAAGCCGCGAAAAAGTTCACTTAAGCCCATCGCAGGATTATGCAGGCGCGGGAGGAAGAAGGCGACGTTACTACCAGGGTAGACCTAACGTGCGGGCACCCAGTGCGTGTAGGTACTACGGGTAGGAAGTTCAGGTAGGGCGACGGCGCGCTATGCCAGATTGAGAGTCGCGTTCACAACGGTTCCAGTTCCATTGGATTGAAGCTCTAACGTGCCGCCAAGTTGCCTCAGGCGTTCTCGTATCCCACCTAACCCGACACCGCCGCGGCTCGCGTCAACGATTTCGCTTTGCTTCGCCGAGGGTATTCCCTTGCCGTTATCTCGAACTTGCACCTTGAGACGACTCCCTTCCTGCTGAATACAGATGGTCGCCGTGGAACTGCCAGAATGGCGATGGATATTGGTCAGACACTCCTGAACGATGCGGAAGATGGCGAGTTCGGTGTCGTTTTGCAACCGGCTAAAGTCGCGAGGGATTTCCAGATCAACTTTAATCTGGCTGCGCTCGGAAAAGCCATCCACGTACCAGCGTAGCGCAGAGGCCAGGCCTGCGATCTCCAGCAGCGGGGGATGAAGTAGATGCGAGAGGGTGCGAATCTCACTGGAGGCCTGCTGTACCAACTGGGCGTTCTCCAAAATGGCTCTGGCTCCGAGCGGATCGAGTTTATGGGCCTGCGACTGGACGACGCTAATGTTCATGCTGAGAGCCGCCAGGATCTGGCCTACGCTGTCGTGCAATTCGCGAGCCAATCGCCGGCGTTCATCATCCTGCACTTTCAGAAGCCGCGCCGAAAGATCACGCAAGCTTTCATTGGCCGCTTTAAGCTCGGCGGTTCGTTCCTCGACCCGTTTTTCAAGATGGTCATGGGCCTGGCGCAATGCCATCTCGACCAACTTGCGTGACGTGATGTCTTCAATCACCCCCAGAACGAAGTGTGGCTTTCCCGCGGCGTCCTTAAGCAAGGTGACGGTCGTGCGGCTCCAGACTATGCTGCCATTCTTGCGCACGTAACGCTTTTCGTAAGCCAAGTCGGGAATCTCGCTGGTGAGCAGTCCGCCGAGGTTGGCGCGGGTTCGTTCCAGGTCATCGGCGTGAGTCACTTCGAATATCGTTAATTCTCGTAACTCTTCCATCGAATGTCCCAGAATGTCGGAAAACTTCTGGTTGGTCTCCAGGAACCGGCCCTCAAGGGATGCGATGGAGATGCCGACCGCAGCCTGATTGAACACGGCGTGCAGGCGCTCCGAGCTCTCCCGCAGGGCCTCGGCTGCGTTTTTCTGCGTGGTAATGTCGAGAAAATAGACGGAAAGACCGTCGCGCCCGGGGTAGGCGCGAACATGAAACCAGGAGTTCAGCGGAGGGTAAAATACCTCGAAATCCACCTTTACCTTATCGGCCACGGAGCGGTGCAGGTTCGTCTCCAAAACAGTGCCGACCAGGTCGGGAAACTCTGCCCAGAAATTCTTGCCGAGAAGTCCCGCCCGCGACTTTTTTAGCGGACGCACCACGTGTTCCGCTTGGGGATTCACATACGTGAATCGCCATTCCTTGTCGAACACCACGAACGCATCGCTAATACTTTCGAGGATATTGGTGATGCGCTCATTGGACTCGCGAAGTTCGCGCTCCGCCTGCTCCCGGGCGAGGAGAACGGCCTGGGCATTTTGCCATGCCACCGATCGCAGTTGCATCTCCTCGTTTTCGTCTGTTGGCATTAGCGGTTCCCGAGAGCTTCTTCGGCCAGCCGAGTGCCCTGAACTCGGGCGCGAATTTTCGCAAATGCGGTTTTACGCGTTGTGGAGGTGTCATCGCTGAACGGCGCAAAGCCACAATCGTCGGTGGTGCCAAGCTGCTCAAGTGGAATGTATTCGGCAGCTTCGAGTACCCGATCGCGAACTTCCTCCGGCGTGTCCACTCGCGGATCGATGGACGAAACAACTCCCACAAAAGCCCTCTGATGGGGCTTCAGATATTGCCGAATCATCTTCAGCACCCGCCCGCGATCTTTCTCGCCGGCGAGCGCAATATAGAAATTTCCGGCGCGTAGTTCGAACAAACTGGGCAATAAATCTGCGTAATCGACGTCCGCACTGTGCGTGGAGTCGAGGTCGCCGCCGGGGCAGGTATGGATCCCGATGCGTTGCCGTTCCTCGGGGGTAAACCGCGATAACGCCAGATTGTTCAGCCCGATGAAGCTGTTTAGAAGCTCGCCCGTTCGGTCGAGCTTGACCGCCAGTCGTGCTTCCGTGAAATCAATTTGAAGTTTGTCCGCGCCCTTTTCGAAACATCGCCGAATCTCCATCTCGTGCTCGCGCAGCAAGTCGTCGATGAATTGCGCCCGCGGGTAGCTAGGAATCTCTTCCGGCGGATACATGAGGCTGAGCGCGGAGGGTGAAATGACTGCCTGCTTCAAGGGGACATGAGCGTGCCGCTTGGCCATGTCGAGATAACGGTCGGCGTAAACCTTGTAGCGAAACGGCCCACCCGTCAGCCGCGGCATCCGCCGTACGTGCCCGGCCGAAAAGGGAATCATGAAACCATCGGGGGCGGTGTTGGCCAATCCGTGCACGGAATAGGTCCAAAAGTTGTGATACTTGCGCTGTTCGCCATCGGTGATGATCGGGGAGCCGGTGTCCTCAAACTCTTGAATCGTATCCCGTATGGCTTCCTCGTAAAGAGAATCCAACGAGGGATCAGAAAAATCCCCGGCTTCGGCGATCGCTTCAATCAGGCGCACAGGTCGGGGAATGCTGCCAATGGGCTCGGTAGGGATTTTCATGGCAACAAGTCCTTTTCAGACCTCGAAAGCGCGTGCAGAGAATCTGATCACGGGTTTTTCGAATCGAGATGATTGCGATCGAAATTCAGGGGGGAAGTATGTGACCTCGGTCCCGCCAACACAGTACAGTCTTTAGTGTACGTGACCGGGACTCAGCGTGAATAGCCGCGCCAGGCTTCCAAAGTCAATTCGTGGACCCGACGGCCGCCGTCATCGCGGATGCGCATGGGAAGCTCGTGCCCGATTCGGCTGAGGCGATTATGCGAAAGATTGATGATGGGTTTCGAGGTGGAGGGCTTGGTCTCGACTAGGTCTCCGTGTACCAAGCCGAGGCGAGGTGCAGCCCTCCACTGACAACGAACCGGTTCTTCTCCTGGGGAAACCGAGGGTTCTTCTCCTCGGAGTTCGAGCTTGGGTTCAACCCGTAGGTGCCAAACTCGAAAGCCCGGTCCAACTTGATTGCTACGGCGAAATCTCCAGTTTCTCTCGGATGGGCTCGAACCACCCTGCCCCGACCGCTCAAGAAAGTGCCGGGTCGGGAACGTACAATTCCAACTGCCAGTTGTACGGAGGACCCTTCAGGAATCAGAAAAGCGCATGAGAGCAGAATACTTGCGAGGCCGATGTTCTCCGACTGGGCGTACAGTTCCTTGTGGGCCAGCTTGAGTGAGACGGGCAGATGCAGTTGGTAGCGAATACTGCTTCGTTGTGGGGGTTGGGGGGAATCCATTGTGGTCAAAGAGTACGCCGAGGGGCAGGCCTACAAGGAGGTAACGATGGTGCATGTAGACGTGGAGAAAAGGACGCTAATGGGACAGTAATCTGTCATTGAACTGATATGGACCGCATCCGCGCGGGCCGACGCCGACCGCATCACCAGGCAGGATAGGGTTTTGCTCCTGCGGAAGCTCCCTCCACAAACTTCGCTGGGAAGATGAATGGACTGTCTGTCTGGACTTGGGTTCGAGTGTCTGGACTTAGGTTCGAGGAAGCGGAGGGAACCTGGTGCGAAGAGTCCCTTCCCCAATCCCCTCTATTTCCCCCAGATTCCACACCGAGTCCCACCAGAGCCTTCAGTGACGACTGTGTTGGCTTCTCAAATTGATAGGCACCGAGGTCGTCAAGACGGTAGCGGAGCATACAATTTCTTACAAAGCATAGCAGGAACTACCCCTTACTACGCTTGCTTGCGCGCGCACTCCCTCCCTATTCGCGCATTCCAAGGCAGGCCTTCCTACCCTTCCCCTCGCGTTGCAACGCGCGCGCGGGCGGGGGCCTAAGGTCAACCCCCGGCGCGGGGGCTGTGGGAGGGGGTGCAACTTTGCCGACCTCTGTCTCCGAACCCGCGCAGCGTTTGACCCTCCGTCTGCAAGCCCTTAAACTGAATGGTGTTCTCCGCGCCTCTTCATTTTAATGGGCTTTGCAGGGCCATCCTGCGGGAGGGATTCCTGGGTCGTGTATTTCGAGGTCGGTTTCCAGGTCTGATGCTGGCGGCCTGGTTCGGGCTGCTGGCGCCGCTGTGTGTGGCGGACAACAATAATCGGATTACGCTGGATACCAGCGAGACGGTGTTCGCCGTGCTGACGGCGATCAATACCTGCGGGTATAACGTGGACCTGAATATTTCCGATGCGCAGCGGCTCAACATCCGGTCCGAGGTGGAGAAGAACCTGAGGAACTCGGCGGATGCGCAGACGGTCACAAACACAATGTGCGAGTGGTACCTGGCCCACCAGGCGAGAGATCCGGCGCACGATCTGTCGCAGTACGTGTCGTTGGCGCTCTATTTGCAGGGACCTCCCCACTTTCTTCCTCGGGTGAAGGAAGAAGACTTGCCTCCGGATGCGTTTCCGATCTCAGCCTTCGGAGCTCAGCTGGAACAGTTCTACGACAAGACCGGGTTGCATGCGATCTGGGAGCGCCACCGGGCGAACTATGCCGCATTGGTGGAGCGCTATCACATTCCGCTGGCCAAAATGGTGTTCGATACCGATATCTACCTGAAACTCCAGTCGGGGGGATATCTGGGTCGTAATTTCACGATTTACCTCGATTTCATGGGGGATCCGAGCCAGGCCAACGCTCGCAACTACGGCAGCGACTATTACGTGGTGCTGTTTCCGTCGCCGGACGCGAACTCACTCGACCCGCTGAAGATGCCGCAGATCCGGCATACCTACCTGCATTACCTGCTTGATCCCATGGCGGACAAACACTTCAGTGCGATCAAGCGAATCGAGCCCCTGCTGCAGTCGGTGAAGCGGGCGCCGCTGGAAGAAAACTTTAAGCGCGACATTTCATTGCTGGTGACGGAATGTCTGGTGCGAGCCATTGAGATTCGGACTACGGGCACGAAGCAAACGGCGGAGGCGATGCGTTTGCAGGCGGTCGATGACGCGGTGAAGCAGGGCTACATCCTGACGAAATATTTTTATAACTCGCTGCTAACCTTCGAAAAAGATCCGGCCGGATTGCGCAGCGCGTATTCCGAGATGCTGGACAATATCGATGTGAAAGCGCAGGAAAAGGCGGCGAACGAAGTGCAGTTTGCCGACGTCTCGGCGCCGGAGTTAGTGCAACTGTCGCGGATGGAGGACCGCCGGATGCTGGTCACGGCCGAAAAACGGCTGGCGGCGAACGATCCTAAAGGGGCGCAGGAACTGGCGCAGCAGGCTCTCGACCGGAAGATCGGAGATCAGGGGCGGGCGCTGTTTATCCTTGCCCAGGTGGCGGTAGCGAACAAGAATCGCGAGGGAGCGCTGGATAATTTTCAGAAGGCGATCCAGGCCACCAAAGACCCCAAGGTGGTGGCCTGGTCGCACGTGTACCTGGGAAGGATTCTGGATATGAAAGAGGACCGAGAGGCAGCGATGAATGAGTACCGCGCGGCCTTAACGACGGGGGCAGAACTGCCGGAAGTAAAGGCGGCTGCGGAGCGCGGGCTGCAACAAGCGTATGAGCCTCCGGCGAAGCCCCAGTAGAGTCTCGCAATCAGCGGCCAGTAAAACCTGCTGGTGTTCCAGTTCGCTACGATAGAATGCACGGTCGAGAACTTCGACAGCGGATGAGAAACCCAAGATGTCTGAAATCGAGGAGAACGCATGAAGCGAGCAGCGATCATGATCGCCGTGACGGGCGCAGTTTTGGGCGCGGTGCTGGCAATGTGCAGCTGGAGTCTCGGACAGAGCAACGACAAACCGGCAGCGCAGAATCCGCCGGCTGGGCAAGCTGTGCCACCCGCGGGACAAGCGGCGGCGCCGGCGGGTAAGCGTCCGCCCAAGGTCAACAGCCAGGAGGAGTTTACCGCCTACAAGGCGGCGGCAGCGTTGACGGATGCGCCCGGGTTGGAAAAGGCGTCGGACGATTTCGCTGCGAAATATCCGGAGAGCGAGTTGCGACCCTTGCTCTACCGGTCGGCGATGCAGCGCTATCAACAGGCCAACAACGGCGACAAGATGTTGGAGATGGCCAAGAAGGTCGTGGCGATCGATCCTGATGATCCTGAGGCACTGGTGGGCATTGCGCAGGTGCTGGCGGAACGCACGCGCGACACAGATCTGGATCGAGACCAGCGCCTGGCGGAAGCCAGAAAAGACGCCGAGCGGTCCTTGACCACAGTGGATACCGATATTCCGACTTCAGGTTATCCGCCCGAGCAGTTGATCGCCTACAAAGGTTTTTTGCGGTCGGAAGCGTACGCGGTTCTCGGTAAGCTGTCCGCCGACGCTAAGAATTGGCCGGAGGCGGAAACGAGTTTACGGAAGTCGATCGACGCCTTCCCCCAGCAGGTGGATTCCATCGCGGTGTTGCGACTGGCGGTCGCGCTCGACATGCAGAACAAGATTCCAGAGGCCTTGAAGTACGCCGATCAAGCGGTAGAGCTGACCAAGGACCGGCCTGACTCGGGTGCCGGCAAAGCAGCACGGGATGAGAAGGATCGTCTCACCAAACTGAGCGTGGGCACGGCGCCGGGACCAACCTCGACGCCTCCGAAACCCTAAAGGGCGAAGCGTCCGATCGTTCTCCGCTACGCTTGTGACGGTACTTGGTTGTATGCAGCTTTCGGTATGAAGGAACGGGAAATTACGACGCTGGAACAAGGGCTGGGCTATCATTTCCGGCGGCGGGCCGTCATTGAACAGGCGGTCACGCACAGTTCGCAGGCGCGGGAGCAGGAAGCGCAACAGGCGGGCGAGAGCAAGTACCGGGTCAGTGACAACGAGCAGTTGGAATTTCTGGGAGACGCGGTTTTGCAGTTGGTAACTAGCGAGGAGCTGTTCCAGCGCTTCCCCCATTTTCGGGAAGGCGAGCTTTCGAAGTTGCGGGCGCACTTGGTGAGCGAGCGGCATCTGATCCGGGTGGCGCAGCAACTGGAATTAGGCCACTACCTGCGGCTGGGGCGAGGCGAAGAAAAAAGCGGCGGTCGGGGCAAGACCGCGTTGCTGGTGGACGCGCTCGAGGCAATTCTGGCGGCGATTTATCTGGATGGAGGGCTGGAGGTGGCCCGCGAGTTTGTTTTGCGCAACGTGATTGCGCCGGAACTGGAACGGATGGAGCGCGGAGGCGGTACGCTGCCGGTCACCGACTTTAAGTCCGCGTTGCAGGAAGCGGTGCAGACTCTGGGGCTGCCCCAACCCGCGTACGTGCTGGTGGAGGAAGCGGGTCCGGAGCACAGCAAAACCTTTACCGTGGAGGCCCGTCTCCAGACCAAGAACGGCAAGGACCGAGAGTTTGTGGGACGCGCTCGGGGCTCGACGAAAAAGACGGCCGAGCAGGATGCTGCCCGCCAACTGCTGACATCGCTGGCTTCCCGCCCGAAAACTGGGGAAACGAAAACGGCGGCGCGAGCCTCACACTCGCTGGATTCGCGGCCAATGGATAGGCAGCCGACGAACTCGCGGCTTATCGATAAGTAGCCTATGCATCAGTAGATTCCATGGATTTGTCAAACCATCCCATTGCTTCGCCGGAGCGCCCTCGAGCTGCGCCTGACGGTCTGGCCGGTCCGCCCCAAGTTGCGGCGACCTCGCCTGATCGCCCACTCGCCGCGCCACGCCGCATTGAGGCTTCCCTGGGTGCCGACCTGATCGGTTCGCTGCAGTCGCTGCTGGGCACGGTGGTGATTGCAATCTTCGTGATCACCTTCATTGTGCAGGCGTTCCAGATTCCTTCGGAATCGATGGAAAATACCCTGCTCGTGGGCGATTACCTGCTGGTGAACAAGCTCTGTTATGGAGGACACGGGTTGGGCGATCATCTGATGCCGTATGAGAAAATCGCGCGCGGAGACATCATTGTGTTCCACTACCCGGTGGACCCGACGCAGCATTTCGTGAAACGCGTGATCGGAGTGCCGGGAGACCACCTGCGAATGATCAGCAAGCGGGTCTGGATTAACGGCAAGCTTCTGGACGAACCCTACGTACGATTCCTGGAACCACCGAATAATATGTTCCGCGACAATTTCCCGCGAACCGATATTCCGGCTTTTGGCTTGGAAGGGAAATGGTGGCTGGAGATGCGGAAACTGGTGGAGGACGGCCAGTTGATCGTTCCCCAAGGGCACTATTTCGTGATGGGGGATAACCGCGACGATAGCCAGGACAGCCGCTATTGGGGGTTCGTGCCACGGGAGAACATTATCGGAAAGCCGCTGGTCATTTACTGGTCGGTGCGGGACTGGGATCGGAATCCCTCGGCGTCGGTCGAAGGCAGGCTTTATCACCTGGCGTATGCCATCACTCATATCTTTCAGATCACGCGCTGGAACCGCACGCTCCGGCTGGTACACTGAGTACTCCACCGGCGGGCGCCCTGTGTCCGCCCCGAAATTCAGTTCAGCTCGAAAACCTAAAGTGATTACAGAAAACAAAACGGCGAAGTTGGCGAAGAAAAATAAAGAAACGGTCCTAGTAGACGACTTGGCGGAAGAGAAGCCCAAGGAATCGACAGTCGAATTTCTCTCCTCGCTGGCCGCGGTGTTGGTGACGGGATTGTTCATCATCACGTTCGTGGTACAGGCGTTTGAGATTCCTTCGAGTTCAATGGAGAATACGCTGCTCATCGGCGACCACGTTTTCGTGAACCGCATCCAATTCGCCCCCCGAAGTTCCTGGGTGGGGCCGCTGTTGCCCTACCGGGACGTGCGTTTTCGGGACATCGTGGTGTTTCTTTCGCCGGCGGAGCCGGGTCTTTACGTCGTGAAGAGAGTTATTGGACTGCCCGGAGACCGTATTCACCTGCGCAACGGCGTGGTGTACCGCAACGGCGAGGCTCTGGACGAACCGTATGTGTTGCACGACCGGGATACCTACGATCCTTACCGCAATAATTTTCCCGCGGTCGCTCCTACGGATGATCCCAATGTTTATCCCAACTGGATGGTGGATTTGCAGTCCTTCATCCAGGGGGATGACATTGTTGTTCCTCCGAAGCACTACTTTGCCATGGGCGACCATCGCGGCGTGAGCCTCGATAGCCGCTACTGGGGATTTATCCCAAAGGAAAACATCATCGGGCGTCCCATGTTCATTTACTGGTCGTTCGAGACCCCGGATGACCAATATCGCAAGACCGCCTGGAGCGATCGCGTTTTGTTTCTGGGCAAAGTTGTGCTGCACTTTTTCGATGAGACCCGCTGGAAGCGTACTTTCCAGTTTGTCCGGTAATTTGTAAAGTAGTTTCCAAAGAGAGATCGTTTGTAAAATAAAAGACGAGGCCCCTCGAAGTTCCAGTAAGGGCGCGGTGAAGCTCTTCTCCTCCAAACGGCGAATGGTTGTGGCGGCGGCATTGCTTCTGCTGGCGCTTTTTCTTCTTCGCCCCGGCGCCTCCTCCCGTTTGAAATCGCGAATTACTTTCTCCATCAGTTCGGCAGTGAACCGTCCCGTGGATATTCACTCGGTTCATCTGCGGCTGCTGCCGCGCCCTGGATTCGATCTCGAAAATCTGGTGGTGTATGACGATCCGGCGTTCGGAGCCGAGCCCATGCTGCGGGCCAGCGAAGTGACGGCGGATCTGCGGTTGATTTCCTTGCTGCGCGGGCGCCTGGAAATCGCGCGGCTGGACTTGAGCGAGCCCAGCCTGAATCTGGTACGCGCCGAAAGCGGACGCTGGAACCTGGAGACCCTGCTCGAGCGCACGGCCCACACCCCGTTGGCGCCGACGGGCAAAGCGAAGTCAGAATCCCGTCCCCGATTTCCTTACATTGAAGCCACCTCGGCGCGAATCAATTTCAAGAGTGGCCCGGAGAAAAAACCGTACGCCCTGACCAATGCCGATTTTTCCCTGTGGCAGGAGTCCGAGAATAGCTGGGGCGTACGTCTGAAGGCGCAACCATTTCGCACCGATTTGAATTTAAACGATATGGGCCTGCTGCAGGTGAGTGGAATCTGGCAGCGGGCGGACTCCCTGCGCGATACTCCACTGCATCTCAGCCTGGAATGGAGCCGAGCGCAGCTCGGGCAGTTCACGAAATTCTTCACCGGGAACGACCAAGGCTGGCGGGGAGAAATACTTCTCGATGTGACGCTGGCGGGAACTCCGGCGGAACTGCAGATCAGCAGTAGCGGATCGATTCAGGATTTTCGGCGCTACGACATTGCCAGCGGCAAAGCCCTGCGCTTGGCGACCCACTGCGATGGCGAATATAGTTTGCGCGATCGCGTGTTTCATGAGCTTCTGTGTAGTTCTCCGGCGGGGACTGGCCGGATCAGCTTGACGGGGAGTATGGGCCTCCCGGGAAGTCATACCTACGGGCTGGTACTGAGGGCGGAGAAGGTACCGGTGAGTGCGGCGGCCATATTGGCGCAGCGGGCAAAAAGCAATTTGCCCGACGATCTGGTTGCGGGCGGATCGGTGCGCGGGAGTCTCCGAATCGAGCAGAATGGGATCGCGGCGGCGCCTCGAATCGAAGGAGGCGGAGAGATTACCGGCTTTAGTCTGACCTCGGCGGAGAATAAGGCAGAGATCGAAGCGGAGACGTTTCCCTTTCGATTGAGCACTGGCGATTCGTCGGATGGCGCGGCGCGAGGTCGGCGGACGATTCGCAGGAGCAGACCGACTACTCGGATTCCGCATGGTCCTCACCTCGAGTTCGGACCGTTCCCGGTGGCCGTTGGACGCTTGGTTCCTCCCACGGCTCGGGGATGGGTTGACCGCGGCGGTTACAACATGGCGGTGACCGGAGAAGCCGAGATTCCGAAGGCGTTGCGTGTGGCGCGAATGTTCGGACTTCCGGCCCTGCCGTCGGCCACCACGGAAGGTGCAGCCCAGGTTGATCTGCAAATCGCCGGGTCCTGGGCGGCGCCCAGCCAGGGCGCGGCGTCGGGCTTCTCCGCACCGCAAGTCACCGGGACGGCAAAGTTGCGCAACGTTCGCATCGCATTGCGCGGTGTTGGCGGTCCGATCGAGATCGCTTCGGCGGATATACAACTTTTGCCCGGCGAGGTCCGCGTCGGGAAGTTGAATGCGAGGGCGGCGGAGACATCGTGGAGAGGTTCGCTCACGATGCCGCGCGGGTGTGGAACTCCCGGCGCATGTCAGGTGAACTTCAAGCTGCATGCCGATCAGATTGCACTCGGCCAACTGCGCGAGTGGGTAAGCCCAAGCCCGAAGGCGCGGCCATGGTATCTAGTTCTGGAACCGTCTGCGCGGATAAGGCCGTCGTTCCTGGCGAATGTGCGCGCGTCCGGGCAACTGGCCACGGAGCGATTCCAGGTCCAGGGCCTCGAGGCCACCGGAGTTTCCGCGAAGCTGAGCCTGGACAACGGGAAATTGCAGATCTCGGACTTGACCGCGGATTTTCTGGGCGGGCAGCATCGCGGCGAGTGGCAGGCCGACTTCAGCCAGAAGCCAGCGCTTTGCAAAGGCCGTGGGAATATGACCGGCACTTCGCTTGCCGAGCTGGCGGATGCGATGAAGGATGGATGGATGGGGGGAACTGCGGACACGAGTTACGAAGTTGAGGGACCCTGCCCTGCGGAGTTCTGGAGTGCGGCGGAAGGCACGCTGCAGTTTGACATCAAGGATGGAACCTTGCCCCATGTCTCGCTCGCCGAAGATGGGGAGCCAATGAAAGTCACCCGCTTGGTGGGTGTGGCGCGCCTCGGCGAGGGCCAAATCGAAATGAGAGACGCCCGGCTGGACTCTCCGGAGGGGAAGTTTCAATTGAGCGGCACCGCGTCTTTGAAAGGCGAACTCGATCTCCAGCTGACCAGAGTTCCGAACAACGCCGCGCTTGCCCTCTACACGATTACCGGGACGCTGGCCGAGCCACAGCTGAATCGGTCCTCGAGTTCAGAGACCCAGGCTCGTCTCAAGGCTGAAGCGGCAAAATAAAATCTACGGCATATATCCCGCCCCGTGCAGTACTTTTCCGGGCAGAGCCCCCGTCATCTTTCCCTGATCGATCACCGGTACGCCGTTCACCAGTACGTACTCCATCCCTTCGGAAAGCTGGTTAGGGTTATCGAACGTGGCCCGATCATGCACGCCAGCGGGATCGAAAACCACCACGTCCCCCCACATGCCAGCTTTGAGCACGCCGCGATCGGTCAGGCGTATGCGCTGCGCCGGCAGCGCGGAAAACTTGCGGATCGCATCTTCCAGGGGCAAGACCTTTTCTTCGCGGACATATTTCGCCAAAATGCGCGGGAACGTTCCGTAGGCGCGCGGGTGAGGATGGGCCCGCCCGAGAATTCCGTCGGGCGAAGTGCCTTCGGAATCGTTGTCGATCGAGACCCATGGCTGTTGCAACGCCAGCGTCACATCAGGTTGCGACATGGCGAAGACGGCGACTCCCGTAGATGGATCCTGAATAAGAAAGTCGAACAGCGCGTCCATGGGATCCTTGTTCCACAACTTGGCGATCTCTGCAAGACGCTTGCCCTGCAGCGGGAGTAAATTCGGATTCTCGACCGCGCCGATCATGATCGCGTCCGGGCCGGGAATCTCCTGCCATTCGTTGTCCCAGTCTCGGGACGCGGTCAACATGTCCTTGCGAATCTTTTCACGCGTCGTCGGATCTTGCAGTCGCTCCACCAGCTTCGCGGTGCCGCCATCGTGCGCCCAAGGCGGAATGAAGGCGGAAAAATCGTTGTACCAGGCGGTGTAGGCGTAAGTGTCGGCGGTTACATCGGAGCCGGCAGCGCGGGCGACATTGATCTTGGCCACAACTTCCGGCATGCGTCCCCAATTGTTTTTGCCTGCGACCTTGATGTGCCAAATCTCTACGGGAATGTGGGCTTCGCGGCCGATGCGCAAGGCTTCGTCAATCGCTTCGAGAACCGAGTCGCCCTCGTTGCGCAGGTGGGTCGCGTAAATGCCGCCGAACTTTGCGGCCTCGCTGGCAAGCGCAATCAACTCCTCCGTCTTGGCATAGGGCGCAGGCGGATACTGCAGAGCAGTCGAGATACCCACGGTGCCATCTTTCATCGCTTCGCGCACCAGCGCCTGCATCTGCTCGAGTTGCGCGGGGGTGGGCCGCTTATCGTCGTCGCCCAGCACCATGCGCCGGACTTGCGTCGCGCCCACATAACTTGCGAAGTTGATTCCCATGCCTTGCTTTTCCAGCCGGGCGAAGTACTGACGGAAGTTTCGCCAGTCGGCAGTGATCCTGTAATGCTCGTAGCCAGAGCGGTCCGACTCGATGATCGCGTCATTGAGCGGCGCGACCGAATCGCCTTCTCCGGTAATTTCAGAAGTGATTCCCTGGTAGATTTTCGACGGCAATCGCGGGTCGACCAGAATCGTCAGTTCCGACTGCCCCAGCATATCGATGAAACCCGGGGCAACGACCTTGCCGGCCGCGTCAATCGTGCGTTTGCGCGACGCGGCAGCCAGATTGCCAATCGCTGCGATCTTTCCCTCGCGGATGCCCACGTCTCCGCAATACCAGGGCGAACCGGTCCCATCGATAATGTGTCCGCGGGTGATGACCAGATCGAAGGCCGGCGTCTGAGCGAACTGGGAAGCCGGGGCTGCGAACAGCACAAAGAAAGCGATGATTGCGAATCGCGGCCTCGCGAAGACCCGGTTTGCCAAGCTCTTCTCCTTTATTTTTCGCCGACGCGGTCGGCGGGGAAGCGCGCCGAACAGCCGCCGAAATCACTGCTAACTCTCACGTACTCTACCAGCTATTCCGGCCGCCACACCCAGTGCAATCCAAACTCCCAGGGCCATCCATTCGTTGACTGTGAAATGGCCAGGCACGAAGGGGATGACTTTCATCAGGGCCATTGCGATTCCGACCGCCAACCCCGACCACGCCACGGCTCGTTCGACTGCAGACAGCATCATCACCTCCGGCCGGACTCGTGTCAGCGCCAGGCACGAGGCACAGGTTGCCGACCATCCCACGGCGCAGGCCACCGATCCCACCTCGGTGACCGGAACCAGGATGGAGTCTCCCAGCAACATACAAGCGGCGGTCGCGAGGCCCACCAACAGAACTGCGGTCGACGGCGTCTGATACCGCGCGTGGATGGCTCCGGCGCGCCCATCGACCATGCCACGGCGTCCCAGAGCAAAGAGCAAGCGGCTGGCGGCCACAAAATTTCCGTTGAAACATTTGAACAGCGAAAGCAAAGCGGCAGCCAGAATGATTTGCACAATCCATCTGGAACCCAGCGCCCGCTGGAACGCCACTGCCGTCATGAATTTTTCACCGGTCAACTGCCGCCAGGGCGCCACAAATGCGACCGCCGCAACAATGCTGGCGTAGAAAAGAATTCCAATAAAGATTGCCATCCAGATGGCGCGGAAGAACCCTCGGGTGCGGAAATCCGGACTGGCCTCCTCCGCCGCCTTGCCTACCGACTCGAAGCCCGTCATGAAATAAGGCACGATCTGAATCACCAGCAGAATCGAAATCCACGGTGTATGCGTAAACCGCGGCCGGATATTGGCGGGCGAGCCCCGGCTGACGCCGAGAGCCACAAAGACGATAAACAGAGCGAGCGTGCCGAAGCTGGTCCAATTCTGAAAGGTGGCGCTAAAGCGGATACCGCGATAATTCAGCAGCGTGAGCAGCGCGGTGAGCGCCAGGCCAATGACCAGGTGCGGCAGGAATACGGGGCGACCAGCGATGCGATAGAGTTCTATCGCATCCAGGCGGGGAACGATGTAGCCGGCGATGCGGCCAACGGCCACGGCCTCCCATGGGCACACGATGAAATAGGCCAGAGTCATCATCCACCCGGTGGCGAAACTCACGGGCCGCGAAAAGACAGCAGAAGTATAAGCAATCTCGCCGGCTGCGTCGGGCATGGCGACCACCCACTTGCCATACACCCATCCGATGGGAAGCAGCAGAGCGCCTCCGATCACAAAGCCAAGCAGCGCCCCCACCGCCCCCCCGCGTAACAGCCAGTCATCCATGATGACCAGCCACCCCACCCCCACCATGGTCCCCCAACCCAGCGTGAAGTAGTCGGTGGCGCGAAGCTGGCGGGCGAGAGTATTCACAAGGCGGAAAGATATCCCTAGACAGGAGACGAGCGCCACGAATTATAGAGTATTTGGGTAGTGGTGCAGTTTGAAATCCACAGGTCTAGCAATCGGCTCTGGCCTGTGGGAAACTGTCGGCATGGCAGACGCGATAAAGGTTGGTGGTCTCGTAGTGCCGGATGGACTGGTGGGAGTGTACAGAGTTGTTGCAGTGTCTCCGGACGGACAAACGGCAGATATTGAGAAGTTCGATGTCTCGAAACAGAAATCAGTGGGCGACCCTCTCCGCACTGTTGCGATGGATAAGCTGACTGCATACAAAGAGGATGCCAGCCAAACTGCCGCTAGGATCGTCAGGGAAGCAGCCACTGAAGACTAGGCCGGCCAAGCTACTGCGCCGGATGCGCGGCGCCTGGTGCAAGGCTATGTCCAGCATTCCAACTCTGTTCGAACTCGGAATTACAGCGCCTGGTGGCGCAAGTTGCGGCGAGGGCGATTCCGCGGTGAGCCGATTTTTCTTGCTGGCGTTGGAGATCGAGCCAGTCCTGCCGCGCAATGGAGTTTTCGCGTGTTAAGATCCACATTAGCCCTGCATGACACTTCAACCGCCGATCCGAACAGGCAACTGCATGTCTTCCCGCCGGGTTTCGGGCATCGTCGATAAATGACGCTCTTTCCCCAATCTCGCAAACGCGTGCTCAGTGGCATGCGCTCGACCGGCAAGCTGCACCTGGGCAACTACGTGGGTGCGCTCGAAAACTGGGTTCGCATGCAGGACGAGTACGAATGTTTTTTCTGTGTAGCGGACTGGCACGCGCTCACCACGGATTACGCCGATACCTCTCGGGTAAAGGAAAACTCTCTCGAGGTCGTGCTCGATTGGCTGGCCGCAGGACTTGATCCCGAAAAGTCGGTCATCTTCATCCAGTCGCACGTTCCGGCGCACGCGGAGTTGCATCTGTTGCTGTCGATGATTACGCCGTTGGGGTGGCTGGAACGCGTTCCGTCCTACAAAGAGCAGCAGGAGAACATTAAAGGCAAAGACTTGACCACGTACGGATTTCTCGGCTATCCCGTGCTGATGTCTTCCGACATCTTGGTGTATAAGGCGGACGTGGTGCCGGTGGGGGAAGATCAGGTAGCGCACGTGGAACTGACGCGAGAGATTGCGCGGCGGTTTAACGGATTCTACGGCGACTCGAAAGAAGTTTTTCCTGAGCCGCAGTCGCTGTTGACACCGGCGGCGAAGTTGCCCGGCACCGACGGGCGCAAGATGTCGAAGTCGTATGGGAACACCGTGCTGCTCACTGATCCGGAGCCGGTCGTGCGGCAGAAGCTGAAGACCATGGTGACCGATCCGGCGCGGGTGCGGCGATCCGATCCGGGCAATCCGGACGTGTGCCCGGTGGGCGATCTGCACAAGATTTTCAGCGACCAAGCGACCATGGCCAAGGTGAACGAAGGCTGCCGCTCTGCCCGCATCGGCTGCATCGAGTGCAAAAGCTGGGCCGCCGATGCGCTGCTGAATCTGCTGAATCCAATGCAGCAACGGCGCAAGAAATTCGAGGAGAATCCGCGCCTCGCCTGGGATATTCTGGAAGCGGGCACCGAGCGGGCTCGCCAGGCCGCGGGCCAAACCATGGAGGACGTCCGTGCGGCGATGGGCATGTCGCTGGGCTACGAGGCACCCAGCGAAGGAAAATAAACGGCATCGTTTGCAGGTCCTGGGCCTCGCTCCGGATCACAAGTCGAACCAATGATGATGATGACGATGAGGATGACGGAAAACGCAAAACTCGGCTCCGCGGATGATTCGCAACCGGCTGCGTCTCGGGCGATCGTCGCGGGCGCGTCTGCGACCAAATTGAGCCAAGGTGTGCCGAAGAAAGATACAGCGAAGAAGGACGAAAGCGATTCGCCTTTCGCGGTCTCGGTGAGCGACGTTTACGAAGGACCGCTCGACTTGCTGCTGGACCTGATTCGCAAGCAGGATATCGATATTTATGACATTCCGATTGCGCGTATCACGGCGCAGTATCTGGCGTACGTGGAAAAGATTCGCGAACTCGATGTGAACGTGGCGGCCGAATTTATTTACATGGCTGCCGTGCTGATTCACATCAAGTCGAAGATGCTGCTGCCCCGTGATCCCGATGCCCCCGCGGAGGAACAGGAAGATCCGCGCAGTGAATTGGTCAACCGGCTGCTGGAGCATGAGAAATTCAAGTCGGCGGCGCAGATGCTTTTGCAGAAGCAGCAGATCGAAGACGCGGTGCTGTCAAACCCGGCGCTGAAGGAATTTATCGATGCGGAGGGAACAGAGCCGGAAATCGCCGCGGATGTGATCGACCTGGTAAAGACCTTTCAGCAAATTCTGGAGCGGGTGCGCACGCGGCCCATGATCGATGTAAATGAGGAAACTGTCACAGTGGGCCAGATGATCGATTATCTGCGGCGGCGGCTTGCGCTGGAATCGCGGCCCATCCGGCTGA
>DATBYA010000010.1:0-2185 GCA_036514015.1 Candidatus Sulfotelmatobacter sp. | reverse complement strand
CGCCGGCGGGATGGGCGTAGTATTCAAAGCCGAGGACACCAAACTCGATCGCTTTGTTGCGTTGAAGTTTTTGCCCGACGAAGTGGCCAAAGATGCTCAAGTCTTGAGCCGCTTTCGCCGTGAAGCAAAGGCCGCTTCTGCCCTGAACCATCCCAACATTTGCACAATTCATGAAATCAACGAGCAGGATGGGCAAACGTTCATCGTGATGGAGTTTCTGGATGGCGTCACACTCAGGCACCGCATCGCGGGACGACCATTAGAGACGGAGACGCTGCTGGAGGTAGCCATCGAGGTGGCGGATGCGCTGGACGCCGCGCACACCGGAGGTATTGTTCATCGCGACATTAAGCCCGCGAATGTCTTTATCACCAAACGGGGGCACGCCAAGATCCTGGACTTTGGGCTGGCCAAAGTTGCCCTCCTGCCGAAAGCGCAGTCGGGGGGGCCCATAGCGGCCACCATCGCCGACTCCCATGAGCTTCTGACAAGTCCCGGCGCGGCGGTTGGCACCGTCGCTTACATGTCCCCGGAGCAGGCCAAGGGCAAGGATCTCGATCCCCGCACCGATTTGTTTTCCTTCGGGACAGTGCTTTATGAGATGGCCACAGGAGCCTTGCCTTTCCCGGGAGAAACTTCGGCAACCATCTTCGACGGTATCCTCAATCGAACTCCGCTGCCGCCGATACGGTTGAATCCGACAATAACACCCAAGCTGGAAGACATCATCAGCAAGCTGCTGGAGAAGGATCGCGATCTGCGCTATCAAGCCGCGGCCGAACTTAGAAGCGATCTCAAGCGGCTCAAGCGCGACACCGAATCGGGAAGACTCCAGGTTCAGGATTCCGCGGCCGTTCGCGTTTCGAGTGCAACCGTGCCCGTCGCAGGAGCCGAGCGCGGCTCCAGTGGTTCGGCCCTGGTCGAGGCCGCGCGCCAGCATAAAGCCGGCGTTGGAGTCATGCTCGCCGTCGTACTGCTACTGATCGCCGCGGCTGCATTCGGCATATACAGCTTGGTTTTCTTCCCCCGTAGCCAGCCTTTCCAGAGCCTCAAGATCACCAAGATCAGCGGCACTCACAATGCGCGGATCGGGGCCATGTCTCCCGACGGAAACTACCTGGCCTACGTATTGAATAGCGAGGGTAATGAATCATTGTGGCTGCGCCATCTGGCCAGCGAAAGCAACGTGCAGATCATTCCGCCAGAGCATGTGCAATACTCCGCCCTGCGCTTCTCTCCCGATGGCAGCCACATTTACTTTTCGCACACTCAATTGGTCAGCGGTCCTGCGTCTCAGGAGTACGATCTATACCGCATCCCCGTGCTGGGTGGAACTCCACAACTTCTGGTCAAGGATATAGACACGAATCCAAGTTTTTCTTCCGACGGGCGACGCTTCGCTTTCATACGCGCCAACGATCCCGACCCTGGCACCTACCACCTCCTCCTCGTAAATGCCGACGGCAGCAACGAAAAGAGCATTTTCGCCGGTCCAATGGCCAATGTGATGTCGGATTCAGCCTGGTCGCCGAATGGAAAGGCGATCGTCGGTACGATCTTCGATCAAGCACAAGACAGCATAAGCGCAGTGATATCGATTGATCCGGACACCGGTGCCCAGAGGAAGATATCCAGGCCGCCCTACACAGTGCTAACCAGCGTGTCCTGGCTGCCCGATGGAAGAGCCTTGGCAGTAATTTTCTCAAGCATGGAAACAAACTTCAGCCGGCAGCAGGTTGGGCTGATCAGTTATCCGGATGGCAAGTTTCGTCCAATTACCGCCGACACGAATGACTATGCCAACTTGAGTGTTTCCGCCGACGGCGCAACCATTGCCACTGTCATGCGCCAGTCGGTGCGCGACGTTTATGTGAGTTCAGGCCTAAAGGCCGATTACTCCGACGCGAGGCAGGTTAGTTCGGGAGACGCCGTGCCGGTGGTCGCGTGGGCGAGTGACAACAATCTGCTGACGGAGCAGGGGTCATCCATTCGGGAGATCAGCCCGAGCGGCGAACTCAAGGGGGAGATCGCTTCCGAAAAGGAGTCTGCGGCGATGCAGCCGAACGGCTGCAGCGACGGCCACCTTGTTTTCGCGCGCGGGGTGTTGAAAACCCTCTCGATGAACATCTGGCGCAGTGAAGCGGATGGCACCGGATTGCACCGTCTCACCGAGGGCAAGAGAGAT
>DATBYA010000009.1:0-34679 GCA_036514015.1 Candidatus Sulfotelmatobacter sp. | reverse complement strand
TTCGGATTCGCGGCGGTCGTGGAATTTCTTGCCCTGCGCCACGGCTAGCTCGCATTTGGCGATGCCGTCCCGGAAATAGATTTTGGTGGGGACGATGGTCATGCCCTTCTGCTGGGTTTGCACCAGCAAGCGGTCAATCTCCCGGCGGTTCAGCAACAGCTTTCGTTTTCGAAGCGGGTCGTGGTTGCGGTAACCTCCGGCGAGATACTCGGGAATGTGGCAGTTTACCAGCCAAGCCTCGCCTAGGCGAATTTCGGCGTAGGCTTCGCGCAGCGTACCCTTCCCTTCGCGCAGGGTTTTTACTTCGGTGCCTACCAGGACCATGCCAGCCTCGAGACTGTCCAAAAGATGGTAGTTGTAGGAGGCCTGGCGATTCTGCGCAACAATCTTAACGCCTTCGTGTTGAGATTTATCAGGCTTGGATTTCACGGCAGAACTATCATAGCCGCCGGGGCCGAGCCGCCGCAAGTGACAGATGATGACGGCTTTCCGGGCACCGGTGCCCGAATTCACGAGATTTTCATGCAAACCTGCTGAGGCGCTTCTATTATTCATACGTCTAACACGGCTTTGGGATTCCTTGCTGCGTGCCAGGACGGGTGCTAGACTCTTCAGGTAACAGCCTACCCGTCGGAGGAGTGCTTTTGCGCCGTTCCGGATGCTTTTTACTCTTGGTTGCCGCTGCCTTGTTGCTGGGCGGTTGCCCTAAGGGAAATCAAGACTACGAGGAGGCGCGCAAAGCCAACGCCCTCCAGGATTACGACACCGCTCTGGTGCACTACGAGCGCGCCGCTCGCTCCGACCCAACGAACGCCGAATACAAACTGCGCGCAGCGCAGGCTCGCTACGATGCCGGACAATTCCACGTGCAGCAAGGGAATAAGGCGCTGAAGAACGGCGACCTGCAGCTGGCACTGGGAGAGTTCCAGAAGGCGCAGCTGATTGATCCTTCGAATACCGCGGCCGAGCAGCAGGTGAAACGCACGCTGGACCTAATGAACGGGCAGAATGGGCCCAAGACGCTGAATCCGGCGACGCAGCCGGACGAGCAGATACTGGCGCAGCCGCCGGAATTGAAGCCGCTATCGCGCGACCCGATCAACGGGCTGAAGATGACCAATGACGCGCGGGTGGTTTACGAGACGATCGCGAAGCTCGCGGGGCTGAGCGTGATTTTTGATCCGGACTTCACTTCGCGGCGCATTACCGTGGATTTCCCGAGCGTGACGCTGGAACAGGCGCTCGATGCTGTGTCGCTGGAGAGCAAGGCGTTCTGGAAGCCGGTTACGTCCAACATTATTTTTGTGGCGCAGGACCAGCCGCAGAAGCGGAAGGATTTGGACGATGAGGTTGTGCAGACTTTTTATCTTTCCAACACCCTGACACCACAGGATCTGACGGAAGTCGTGAACGGGCTGCGGGTGTTGCTCGATCTGCACCGGCTGCAGCAGGTGAACGCGCAGAATGCGATTGTGATCCGCGATACGCCTGACAAATTGCTGCTGGCCGCGAAAATTATCCGGGATATTGATAAGGCCAAACCGGAAGTGTTGATTCACGTGCAGGTAATGACCGCGAGCATGGACCGCTTGCGGGATCTGGGGATTTTGCCGGGGCAGACGGTTTCACTGGCTTTCACGCCGCGATCTTCAATTTCACCTTCCACTTCGACCTCTACCTCCACTACCACTACGACGACGACTTCGACCATACCGCAGGTTTTGCTGAGCCAGTTGAAGAATCTGGGAACGTCGGATTTCGCGCTGACTTTGCCGGGGGCTACGGCGAACGCTATCTTGACTGACGACCGCACGAAAATTCTGCAGGATCCGGAATTGCGAGTAACAGACGGGCAAAAGGCCACGCTGAAGATTGGCTCGAAGGTGCCGGTGGCGACGGGCAGCTTTCAGGCTGGAGTGGGCGTGGGTGTCACGGGAAGCTCCGGAGTCGTGAATCCCCTGGTAAACACGCAATTCCAGTACATCGACGTGGGCGTTAACATCGAAATTACACCGCGTGTGCATCCAGATGGCGACATCAGTTTGAAAGGAACCGTGGATGTGTCGCAAATTACCGGGACCAGCAACATCGGCGGAATCAACCAGCCGGTGATCGGGCAGAAGAAAACGGAAATTGACGTGCGGTTAAAGGAAGGGGAGCAAAACATTTTGGCGGGCTTAATCGAGCGCACGGACACAAAAAACATAAACGGCATTCCAGGGCTTGGTGAAGTGCCGCTGATGGGGTATTTGTTTTCGGATAATAGCCACGAAGTGGAAGAGGATGAAACGCTGATCGTGATGACGCCGCATATTCTGCGCTTGCCCTCCCTGACGGCTGCAAATCTGCAATCAATGGCGGCGGGCACCGATTCGAACGTGCGCGTTTATCGAGGAGATGAGGCGCCGACGGCCGCGACACCTGCGGCAGCGCCCGCGGCTCCCGCTGTGCGACAGAATTCTGGCCCCGTTGCGCCGCCGGCTCCGGGTGTGACGCCGACTGCGATGGCGCAGGCAGCTCCCGCGCAGGGCGGGTCCGCGGCGGCGCAGCTGCATTTTGAGCCGGCCACGGTGGTGTTGAAGGCGGGCGATACAACGACGCTGGGCCTGGCGGTTTCGAATGTGCACGATTTGTATTCGATTCCGCTGATGATTCATTTCGATCCGGCGGTGGTGCGCGTGGAGGAAGTGCGCGACGGTGGGTTCCTATCTGGAGGATCGCAGCAGGTGGCCGTGGTGCAACGGATTGATGCGCAGCAGGGGCAAGTGATCGTTTCCGCGACGCGGCAGCCCAACACGCCCGGAGTGAACGGAACCGGGACTGTGTTCGGGTTCGTGGTGCGCGCGGTGGGTCACGGGACGGCGCGGCTGCAAATTCTTCAGGTGAACGCTCATGACTCACAGCAGCAGACGATCCCGATGGTTTCCGGAGAAGCCACGATCCAGGTGCAGTGAGGCGCGATGAACTGGAATCGTTTCAAATCGAGTTCCCTTCTGCTTCCGCGCCGAAAACTCCCCGCCATGTCTTTTGCAATAATTGGCAGGCGACGCTCTGCTTCCGCCGTAGAGTCTGAATCAGGAATGTCGCTGCTGGAATTGGTGGTGGCCTGCGCGATTCTGCTGATTTTGGCGACGGCCTCCATTCCGATTGCGCGGAATACGATTAAGTGGAAGAAGGAAGAGCAACTGCGCTGGGATTTGCGACAAATGCGCGACGCGATTGACCGGTATAAGGACGCGTCGGACAAAGGGCAGATTCAGGTGAAGGCCGGCACGGAAGGATATCCGGAGAGCTTGGACGCGCTGGTGAAACCGACTCCGCTCACCGGGACAGCCACCGACAAACGGATCCGGTTCTTGCGCGAGATTCCGATGGACCCGCTCACCAAGAACAAAGATTGGGGGCTGCGTTCGGTGCAGGACGATACCGATTCGACCTCGTGGGGCGGGCAGGATGTGTTCGACGTGTATTCGAAAAGCTCTGGAACTGCAATGGATGGATCGAAATATTCGGATTGGTAGCGTGCCTTGGTGGGGTAGCTGAGGAAATGATGCGCGACGGATTCCATACGAAGACGATCCTTGGGCGACGCGGCTGCGCCTCCGGCACGGCGCGGCGTGACGCGGCTCCGCTTGGCATGGCACAACGTGGATTTACCTTGCTGGAACTGATGGTGGTGATGGCGATCATCGTGATTCTGATGACCATCGCCACGGCGAAATTCGAGCAGATGGTGGTGAGGGCGAAAGAGGCGACGTTGAAATCCGATTTGAAGGTGATGCGGCAGGCCATCCAGGATTATACGCGCGACAAAGAGTGCGGGCCTTCTTCGCTGGACGATCTGGTGAGCAACAATTATTTGCGGTCGGTGCCGAAAGATCCGCTCACAAACGAAACCGACTGGGTTACGAAATCCGATGACGTCGCATTGAGCCCTGAACAAAGCTGCTACGGCATTAGTGACGTCAATTCCTCTTCCGATAAGCTGTCGCCGTTTGAAAGCACGCCGTACAGTTCCTGGTAGTTGCGCGCAGTTTGCCTTCCGTTTTTTCTGCTGCGATCAATCGCGGTTTGCTTTTTCTCAGCGGGTCGGCGGGCCGTAGCGTTTGACGGCATTGCGCACATCCGCTATCATGATTGCGCGGGGTGGAGCAGCCTGGTAGCTCGTCGGGCTCATAACCCGGAGGTCGTTGGTTCAAATCCAACCCCCGCAACCATGGGCGCTCGGCGTAACTGCTTGAGCGCCCATCACTTTTTTCAGTTCAGAACTTCCTGCGTTCCCTGCCCCGGATTGTTTTCTGCTAACAAATAGCTAACAGAGGAAAATGCTGCCTCGACAGCGGCCGAGAGCTTCCGACCGTCTTGACTGATTGCGTGAGCGTATATGTCGATTGTTGTGGCCGAGGCGTGCCCGAGTCGTTCCTGGGCATCATCCTTCACCGGCGCCCCGCTATTGACGAGAAGGCTGCAGTACAGAGGGCGCAGGCCGTGAAGTCCGAAGTGATCCACCTCGGCCGCGTCCTGCGCGGCGTGCAGAACGGCGTGTAGCTGGTCCGGATCCGCTACCTCGAAGAATTCGTCTCGCAGCGGACCGGCGAGCGCCTCGTCGCGGGTCAGGGGAATTTCGACCTGTTTGAAGTCTAGGTGCCGCGATTTCTCTCGCTCCGCGATATACGTGTTGAATGCTGGTTCGAACGGTCTAACAGTTGGCTCAATCCAATGGCGCTCGGTCAGGGCATCGACTGTGAGCGTAGCGTTGAACTCAATCACGATTCGGAGGCGGCAGCGGGCGGGTCGTTCACCGTGCAGAACGAAGGGTTACGCAAACCTGCTCGTCGTGAACGATCGCACCGCCGCCCGACCCGAATGTCGCACGCACGGTAACGATAGACGTCCGCGACCTCGCGGTGGTCGACGGCGACGCGACACATGAACTCAGTAAACCAATCGCGCAAATCAAAATACACGCGTCCATTACGTAGGCGCGTCGGTTTGAAACCCCGAGAAACAGGAAGCTGAGCGCGAGAAATGTGAAGGAAAAGATAACGAGCGTCGATCCTGACTGCTCGGCGATGCCCGCCGAATCCCGTATCGTAAGCGTGGACGCGCCGTTGCCTTCGACGACGCTGGGGGAAAATTCGCACGTGTAACCCGGTGGAAGCCCGGCCGCACAGCTAAGTTGGGCAGTCCCTGCAAAGCCGCCCAACGAGAGGATCGAAATTCCCAAAGTGCCCTTGCCGGATTGCCCAATATTCAAGGCGTTCGAGTCAAGAGCCAGGTTGAATCCTGGCCCGGCCGCCGGCCAAACGTCGTTGAGAATCGGCGAGACCGCGGGCGCGAGTGTGTTCGCAGCAGTGAAGCCAGCAGTCAAATCGTGATTGCCGCTCGATAGCGGAGCGACTCGCAACGACGCGATTCCGTTGGGACCGACTGGCGCCGTCCCCAGGATCGCTCCGCTGTCGATAAACGTAACTCGCGCTCCCGTGATCACGCCTGGCGCGGCGATAAATGCCGACAGCAGCGTTCCCGACGGCGAAGTATTTTCGGAGACCGTCAGAGCGACGAAAACGGGAAGCAAATTCGATGCCGCACTCGACACCGTGACGGCCTGCGGCGCAGACATGCTGGCAGCAAATGGTCCGTTGGCATTAAAAGCCGCAGTGAAGGAATGTGATCCAGCGCCCAAAGACGCGATACTGTATGTCGCGTTGCCGTTGGCTTGCAGTCCCGACGTGCCGAGATAAGTGGCGCCATCAAAAAACGATGCGCCGCCAAAGGGCACGCCGGAGGTTGAGGAAACCTGGGCTGTAAGCGTGATTACCGTGCCGACCGTCGGAGACGTGGGGGAATATGAGATCGCGGTGGTGGTCGGATTTGCATTCACCTTGACACTGACGGGCGCAGAAGTGCTCGGCGAGAAGATGGCCGCGGTGTACACCTGATCCGTGATCGTGAAGCCGGGCTGGCTGTACCCATCGTACCTCGCTGTCAACGAATGACTCCCAGCTGCTAAAACCGAAACGTCATAATAGGCGACGCCACTGGTGTTCACCGTCGCAGCGCCCATGACATTCGATCCGTCGTTGAAGGTGACCACGCCTGCGGGGACGGCAGGATTACTGGCGACCTGCGCTATGAGCCGCACCGTCTGGCTCGCAAGCAGAGTCGAAGGCGTTGCCGTAAGCGTCGTCACCGTTGGGTAGTTCGGAGCCTCAACCACATGCTGAACGGAAAAGCTGCTGTTTGCGTAGGTTTTGTCCCCGTTATATTCCGCGACTACTGTGTGCGACGTGGGAACCAACTGGTTTGCATACGCGTAACTCGCCGAGCCGTTAGTGAGCGACACGGTGGCTACGAAGATGCCGTCCACGCTGAAGCTGACCGAACCGGTTGGAACCGGAGACCCTGAGCCCGTGCCTGACAGCGCGAGCGAAAGGGTGATCGTCTGATTGAAGGCGGAGGGCTCGGGTGACACCGACAATGTTCCTGAGATAGCCCCGCCACCGCCCGAGATTCCGCTTTTTTGATTGAAGAGAACCGTGACCGTTGTGCCGCCGGGATTGGCGGCGACGATGTCGGGCAAACCGTCGCCATTCACGTCGGCAACGCTGATGGCGGAGACTTGTCCTCCTGCAACGTAATCGACTTCGCCGGCAAACGTGCGATTCCCTTGATTCATTAGAACCGCAACGCTTCCGCCGTCGGTCATTGCCAAGTCCGGCTTTTTGTCGCCGTTCAAATCTGCCACCACGACTTGCGAATAACGGTGAGAGACGGGAACGAAAATCGGCGCTTGGAAGGTCCCATCACCGTTGCCAAAAAAGATCGCCAGCGGCCCGAAATTCGCTCCCGCGTTAGGGTCGGGGGCCAGGATGATGTCTGCGTTGCCATCGCCATCCACGTCGGCAACGGCTGCCACGACGTCGCTGGCAATCTGCGATTCTTCGATGGAATTGCCGTAAGTAAAAGTTCCGTCGCCCTTGCCTAGCCATATTTCAAGATGGTCGTAATAGTTCAAAACGAGGTCGGGAATCCCGTCGTTGTTTACATCCCCTGCGTTGTATAGCCCTGACTCAAGGGGGAGGCGTAGAGGGGTCGAAATCGAAGCAAACGAATCGCCGGTTTGACCCAGCGATACGATGACAGCGTCCCCGTCAATATATGCCATATCCGCGCGACCGTCGTGATTGAAGTCCGCCACGACCGGTGCCCCGTTGGGTACGGGCACGGGCGCGGAAAAATTGCCGTTGCCTTCTCCGAAAGCGACCAAGATTGAAGAGTTAGGTGGAAGAATCGAGGCGGGGCCGGCACTCAGATCCATTTTCTTATCGCCGTTGAAGTCTGCTGCGATGAGGGAAGCATTTGGCGTTTGAGAGCCGTAAGTTGAATTCTGATCCGCCTTGAGTATGAAAGAGCCGGTGCCGTTCCCCAGGAGCAATCGCGGAAATGTGGCCGCGACAGAGACGGCAATATCCGGGGAACCGTCCGAATTGAAATCGGCGACGGCCGCGGCGCCCACCGTATCGCCGACCTCGAAGAGATCCGCGCTCACGAATGTGCCGTCCCCATTGCCGATCAGGATTGCGATTCCCCCCTCAACCGGCATCGCCAAATCCAGCTTACTGTCCGCGTTGAAATCGGCGGCGACCGGCTTCGCGAGGCTGATATAAATAGTGGATGGTCCGCCGGAGACTGACTTTTGGGCTGCGCCGTAGGTGAGGCTTCCCTGCCCCAACTGAATTCCGACGCCAGTCGGGTTGGTGAAGCTCAGATCGGCAACACCATCGCCGTTGAAATCGCCGACAAGAATCAGCGGATTAGTGGTGGTTACGGAGCTGATGGTGGTGAGTGCTCCAAAGGTGCCGTCCGGATTGCCTTTGAACATGCCGAATGAGGACGGATACCATTGCGCGATCATGTCCGGATGTCCATCGCCATCCAGATCCGCAAGTATCAACGTGCCGGTTCCCGGCTGCCCCTCATAGGCAACGTAGTTCTGAAAAGTCCCGTCCCCGCTGCCCAGATACACGAGGAACCGAGCACCCAGGTTGTCGGTGGCGACGATGTCGAGGTGGTGGTCTCCATTGAGGTCCAGAAGGTACACGACTCCCTCGGTGAAGGTGCGAATCGTACTGGAGAAGGTAAAGTTTCCCGTGTTATTGCCCAAAAGCACGTACAAAGCTCCATTCAAGATATCGCACAGTACGAGGTCGGCTTTGCCGTCACCATTGATATCGCCCACACCTGCGGGGCTGCGAAAGGTCGGATCGTCGCTACAGCAGGTAGGCTGAAATGTTGTCGAGATGGGCGATTGAAAAGTGCCATCGCCGTTTCCGACAAGGACCGCAACCGCCGCTTGCGTGTTTACGCTTCCTTGCAGAATGACATCGAGCTTGCCGTCGCCCGTGACGTCTGCAAGGGTTACAGCGCAACAAATGCCCGCGGGGAGACTGATGTCCTGGCCGTGAGTAAAAGTTCCGTCCCCGTTTCCCAACAGGACGTGCAGCGAATAGCTGGTGGTGCCATCGACGTAAACAAGATCGGGTTTTCCGTCGTGATTGACGTCCGCAGTGGCGATACCGGCGACGTCCGTGGCCGTAGGAATAATCGGCGGGTTCTTAAAGCTTCCGCCAGCTGGCGCTGCGGGAGTGGGGGCGCAGACGAACGACAAAACAAGGAGTAGAACACACGATTGCCATCGGAACGTTCGCATATCAGGGCCGGATCCCTATTCGGATGCGTTTAAGAAACGGCGAACTATAACATGGGTAAGATTTCGACGGAAAGTTATTTGATTCGATTACGTAACCATTCAAGACACCGACGAAATTTGTTGACGACGACGGTCGTTATACGGATACTGACGTGCCCATTGCGTCGCAGACAGGGAATTTTGAATGGCCCAGCGTAATAGTACCCTTGGCGTTGCGGATCGGCTCCTCTGCCCAGTCCTGTTTTTGCTTTTTCTTTCCCTCGGAATTTCGAGCTGCGGCGGGAGCGGCGGCGGTGGTGGTGGTGGACAGCCTCCTCCACCTCCGTCCACGCCGGATTTCTCGTTGTCAGCATCGCCCAACTCCGTCTCCATCGTTGCTGGGTCCTCGTCGACTACCTCGTTGGCCGCGACGGCGCTAAACGGCTTCACGTCGCAGGTTTCGGTGCAGATGTCAGGGTTGCCGCCCGGAGTCACGGCGTCTCCGACGATGATTACGCTCACGCCAGGCACTCCTTCGACGATCACTCTGTCGGCCGCCTCCAACGCACAGCCCACGACGACGGCGGCCAACGCGGTGTTCACCGGGACGGCTGGATCGCTCGCGCATACGGCGGATCTCAGTGTTGCCGTGAAGTCCAACGGGGGAGGAGGCGGAGGAGGTGGTGGTGGTAATCTTTCAAGCCGAACCAAATACGTCCGCGATGATGCGGTTACCGAATATTATCTGTCGCTCAACGCGCATTGGGCGGTTTACAACACGTCCACATCCCACTTTTTCGTTACGGATCCATTTTCCAACCAGATTTTCGTATTTGACTCCGCCACTGAGTCGAAGATCGGAGCGATCACCGTCCCCGGCGCTTTTGGAATTGATCAGACACCGGACCAGAGCACGATTTGGGTGGGCACGATGGTTGGTGATGTGTACTCGATCGATCCCGTGAAAATGGCGGTGAAACAGAGATACTTGGCCTCCGCAATCGGACCGTATGGGTTTCCCGCATTGAGCACGCTGGTTCTTTCCGATGGTCGCTTGGCGCTGCTCGGCGCACAAGGTGGCATTCCCAGCGTTGACGGCTCAACGGCCATCGCAATTTGGAATCCATCGAACAACTCCATCGTCATTTACGGCAATACGTTCGATAGCTCGATCCCGTCGCTCCCCTACTGCAGTACGATGGAGAACATTGGCGGATTCGCGTTGAGCGCCGACCGCACGACGGTTCTGATTGGTAGCATTGACAGCGACGGAACTGTTTGCGAGATCAACGCCACGACGGGAAATCTGCAGTCCGCGGAGATCGGGAGTAGCTCACAAATCGTGGTCTCGCCGGACGGCAACTATTTAGTGTTTCGTGATTACCCCTCCAGCATAAGCCTCTACAGCGCTGAGACCCTCGCTCTGGTATCGCAGTTTCCAGTAAGCGGCGACACCAGCTCAGCTGCAAGCATGGTGTTCAGCCCAGACTCCAAAACAATTTACATGTCGAGTGATTCATTCGTTTACTCGTACAGCGTTGCGACAGGCCAGCAAACCGGCTGGACGCCGAATATCGTCGTCGAGTACACGCAGGGCGGCTCCGCGGTGGGTCCGGTTACAGGGCCGAATTTTGCGGCATTCGACGGGAGCGGACTTTTGGTTGGCCCGATGGAAGAGGGTTTCGGATTTATCGATACGGCCGCCATGCAAACCGGTGCTGTTGGCACAGAATTCCTGAATGCGTATCTCGATCCAGCGACCGGGCCGACTTCCGGAGGTACAGCCGTTCAGGTGCCTGTATTCCCGACGGAAACCGATCAGAGCAAAGTCTATTTCGGGAGCAACCTGGCACCGTCCGTTTCGGTTACCGGCGCGATCGGGACCATCACAACGCCCGCCGGCGCGGCCGGCCCTGTGGATGTTCGCCTATTTGCGAACGACGGCGGAATGCAACTGGTCCCTGATGGTTTCAGCTACGGGCCTTCGATCCTGGAGGTCTCTCCCGACGTCGCCAACGCCGACGGCGGCGGAACCGGGATCGTGTACGGGTATGGCTACGGAGACCCGAGTTCTTTCACCGCTCCTTCTAGTCTATCCGTGACAGTGGGAGGCAAAGCCGCTCCGGTAGTCGGCTACAATCCGATCGTGTATGGCGTCGATGCTCCTCCATTTCTCTTGCAAGCGGTTTACTACACGATTCCTCCGGGGACGCCCGGCTCCAGCGTGGACGTCGCAGTGACGTCGAACTCAGGCACGATGAAGGCGACGGCTAGTCTTTCGTATGGACCCTCCGCACAGCAATTCCCGCTGGCAGGAGCATCGCTCGCTCAAGGAGTCTACGATCCCGCTCGCGATCTGTACTACTTCACAGATGCGACGAAAGTTCAGGTGTTCTCGCGAACGCAAGCCAAGTGGCTCGCGCCGCTCGTGGACCTTTCGACGAAAGGAGCCCAACGACTGTGGGGCCTGGCGCTATCGCAGGACGGAACCAAGCTAGTGGTAGCCGACATCCAGGCGGCCTTGATCTATCTGATTGATCCTGCAAATCCTGCGACCGTGCAGTCGTTCGCGTTTACGTCACCGTACTTCCCCTCCGGAATTCTCGCCGATCCGGGTGGCATCGCGGTGACCAATTCGGGCGTCGCTTACATCACCGTTTACGTTCAAGGCGGCGACGGATTTGACGCGTTCTTCAGGTTGGACACAAATACTTCGACCTTAACGGATTTGCATTTAACCGGACCCGGCCTTGCTACGGACCAATATCTACGTACGGTGGTCAGTGCGGACAACAGTCGTGTGTACTTCAATGACGATGGAGCGGTCTTGAGCGTCGATACCTCGACCGGTGCGGTATTCCAGGCGACGAGCCAAGACGGTTGCTGCTACGGCAACTACGATTTGGCGCTGTCGCAAAACCAAACGCAACTGGCAGCGACGGGATACCTGTACGATACGGATTTGAATGCCGAATCGTTTGAAACACTGAACGACCGGGATGCGAATAGCGGCATTTCCTACGTGTATGGTTCGAAGCTGTCGCCGGATGGCAGCCTGTTGTTCCAGCCTACTTTGAACGGCGTTGATATCTACGATGGCCGCCTGGGAATTCTGCTGAATCGGGCGGCGGTGAGTTTTACGCTTTCTTCGAACTATGATGCGCTGGTGGAAGACGGCAAAGACAATGTGCTGGTGGCGATTACAGGACAAGCCGGAGACGGCGTGGCGATACTGGATTTCAGTTCCATCAGCGAGCCCGCGCCGCTGCCTTATAATTCGGACGCGGTGGCGCGAACGGATCGGGGCCCGTCGCCACGGCAATCGTTGGTCACGGGAGCGAACGCCCGCAAATCCCCGGGCACTTCGCAACGGCGGCGCGCGATACCCTTCATCACTCGGCCGCTGCCCCTGCGCTTTGATAATCGCACTACGGGAAATGCGCCTAACTGACCGGCTGTGACGCAATGCTTATCGGGGCTTGGGAGAGCATACTTGCGCATTTCGTCGGTCTCAGCGAACATGAGGATCAGCTTTAACTTCACAAATCCCGGATCCGACGTCTGGGCCGAAGACGTTTTTGGATTTCTGAACCAGTATTGCAGCAAGTAGTAACCCCTATCACCTTTGTCGACGAATCCAGCGAAACTAAGGAGACACCAAATGTCCTATGATGCTGCTCTCAAAATATTCAAAGAAAACCGGGAGAAGGTTAGTCCTGAGAGCGACCCCGCAATGTGGAATTTAAACAACGGGCTGTTCCACTTAACGACCGCATTGCGGGAAGATATTCACAAGGTTCAACAAACCTTGGCTTCCTTGAAGCGATAAACTTGGCCGCCAAATCGAAAGCACTTGTCGGTAAGCGGAAAGTACGAAAATCCACTCGGACGATAGGGCGTTAATCAATCAGGTGGATAACTTCCGAGTTGCTCGTCATCCTGGAGGAACTCAAGAAATCCTTGCTCAACAACTCTTTTTTTGGAGAAGCAAGTGATGCAATCTTTTGCATTCCGATGATATAAGCTGCCATGGCCATCTCGCGCTGACCAGCGTTCTTAGACATTCGGGAAAACTCGGAATCCTGCTGCGCGATGAGTTTTTGACCCCGTCCCGGTAGCGTTGATGCAAAAAGGCTTCCTGAAAACCGGGAAGCCCTTCTTTTTTGCCAAATCGCCGATTGTGCCGGAACTGTGCCGGTTCCCAAAGAAATGCGCCAGGATTGTTAGTCCTGGCCCGGTCCCGCGAACTTTTCGAATCCTACTTGGTGATCGAAAGCACCGTCCCGGTCGTGCCTTGGCGGTATGCCGTTCTGCCTGTTCGGCCGGGAGCAGTTCCGAATCGGCACGGTTTCTTGCTCGGCCTGCTTCTTCGGTACTTACTCGTTGTTTACCCAATAGAAATCTGGCATCTTCCTGTTGGAAACCAAAACGGCTGATTGCCGCCGAGTTGTTCCTGTTCCCCCGGGAACAACCGGGAACAAATCGCCACGACTCGCCCGCAAGCCCTTGTAAACCTACAGGAACAGAGGTTCGTTTTTCTTCGAAAGTGGTATCGAGAGTTCCATAGAAAGTGGGTATACACAAATACCACGAACTGAGTCAACCTTAGAGGGTGAACGCGTATCGGCGAAATGGAGTTCAAGCATTGTTGAGAATTCGGTACCGCCGCAATTCAAAAGGGGGCATCGTGAGTATTCATCACCGCTCAGCCATGATCGCGCTGCTAAATCTGTGTCTCGCAGCGCCTGGACCGTTGGCCGCACAATCGCACCAGGATTCGGGCCCCGGGATGAATCAGACAGACAGTGCCGTCCCCGGTCTTCACGACTTCGACTTCCTGGTTGGTCAATGGCAGGCCCATCATCGAAAACTGAAGCAGCGACTCGCCAATAATCACGAGTGGACTGAATTCGAAGGCACGTTGTTGAATCAACCGCTTATGGGGAGTTACAGCAATGTGGACGATACAGTGCTCAGCGTTCCCGGTGCTCCCTATCGTGGTGTTGCTCTGCGGTCCTTCGACCCGAAGACCCAGCAGTGGTCAATCTGGTGGCTCGACAGCAGGACACCATCCGAACCACTGGATCCGCCGATGATTGGAGGCTTCCACAATGGCGTGGGCACTTTCTATGGGGATGATACGGTCAAGGGGAAGCGAGTTCGGGCGCGCTTCATCTGGTCCAACATCACTCCGACATCGTGCCACTGGGAGCAAGCAGACTCGCCAGACGAGGGCAAGACCTGGGAGACAAACTGGGTGCAGGACATCACTCGAGTTCGCTGATCGAGGAAATCGACAAATAGGAAAATGGTAGAAACCTTTCCGGCGTTGAAGCTCTGGCAGTCACACCGCTGGAAATCAGAACGTGATCCCGGGGGTGCGCAGTTTTTGGGGGCCGTTAAGGGGCCGAAATCCGGTCGCCCGTGGCTCTAAAAATAGCCGATTTGGGTTACAAGCGATGCGCCATCAACAGGTTTTAGCGTTGGGCCCTAATTCTCATAACCGGGAGGTCGTTGGTTCGAATCCAACGCCCGCCCATCACTTTTTCAGTTCACAACTTGTTTAATTGCTGACAGAGGAAAATGCTGCCTCTACGGCCGCGGAGAGTTTGCGGCCGCTTTGACTGATCGCGCGAGACGCCACGCGCGGCGAGCGCTTTGCCGGCCGGAACTCTATGGTGACGTCCTGTTGAACTACGACGGGACTATTGTTCAAGAGAGTGGGCTTGTAACGCCACAGCCGAAGGGCGCTCATTGCCGCAGAGAGCAGTGAGATCGAACCGCTCACGCGTTTTACATCCATCACCTGACCGAACTCTCCGATAGTAGCGCGGACCTTCACGGTTTCCGAAGATCCATGTCGCTCCCCGGGCCTTGGATAGCGAGGCCAAACGAAGGAAACAAGCTCACCGGCATGCAATCGGGCGGGTTCCCCGGCCGCTGCGCGTCCGCGGTCAGGAGACACAAGTACAGAAAGTTGGGAGCTAATCGCGAACGAAGAGGAGGCAGCGATCGGTCTTTCCGGGAGAATCAGCCTGAACGGTTTGCGGCTGTCGCCTCGGCCAGTGAAAAGGATTGTGGAAGGCGATGACAGGTGCGGTATTGCGTGTGTCGAAGGCGTTCCGCTGCGCGGGGCGGGACTCGCCGGCGCGCTGCGCATCGGCTCGACGGCCCTGGGCGAATGTGCGGGCTGGGAAACCGCGGGTGGTGGCTCATCCCGTGCGATCCACCCAGGCCCTCCTTTGCCCTCAGCACTGGCGTCGGGTTTATCGGAATCGGGAAATGATTGGGTCGCTAGCGGTGAAGAGGGTGCACTCGGCGCGACGCTGACGGTTGAATCTTCCGGTGGCTGATCGAGGGATCGAGTGGCTGGGTTTTCTGACTTAGATTCTGCCGGCGCTAGCGCGGTTGGATTCACTGCAGATGTAGCGGAGGCATTTGCGTCCAGCGGAGCGGAAGTTTGCGAAGTCGTTTCCTGCAGGTGATTAAGAAGTGCCTGTGACGTGTGATCGGTAGCCGGTGATGATTGCTGTGTGTCAGCCAGGCGCGATCCGAGCGGGCCGCGAACGGCTGTAAGCCCCACCGCTAGACTGATCGCCGCGATCAAAAATAGCGCTGCGGCGACGTGGAACCAGGATAATACAAGAACATACGAGCCTGAAGGGGAGTTCTCGATGCGATTCGCCGGCGACTGACTCTTGCGAGTTCGAATTCGCGCTCCAATATCCGCGAGCGAAGAGTTGTTGTGCACTCTTGTCGGGAGGTCTTCGACGGGCGATGGCGCGTTGCTATCGCCCATCTCATGCGTCACGATCTCAGGTGATCGAGAGACGGCCTGCGCAATCAGTTCAGGCGAGAACGGTCGGTCTTGGTCAGCAGTAACACTCCCCATTGGTACTTCTGCAAGGCCTTCCGGCGTTGCGGCTACAAGGCTTTCGACGGGCGCAGGCGCAAAGCCTTCCGCAGATCGCTTTTCGCACGCGATCCAGTTTGCAATTTGATTGCGGACTTCGGCGCTGAGATCTACAAATCGTATCCCGACTGTTTTTTTTGATTCCGCTAGCCACACAACCTGCGCGGAGACTTTGATCCTCTGCTCCATGTTGGGTAACCGAAAGCGAGTGTGCGGCAGGTAGTCAGCTACTACAAGCGGGGCGGCTGCAGCAACAGCCATGCCGGTCTCACTTATATTGAGGACAATGCCGCCGTTGCTATCGTCGAGCGCGCTGTACGCGCAGGATGCAAGCGTGGCGCGCGTTTGCAGCCGACGATCGCGCCTGGGATGGGTCGCCTCAATCGACGCATGGCGTTCGGCGTTGGGTGCGGCGGCTTGCGCTTTTGGCGCTACATCTGCTTCCTGTAGTGCCTTGTTCCGCTGCGCGGCTTCTAGGAGTGAAGCTAGCTTGCCGCCCGCCTTTGCAAGTGCGTCAAAGACGTCCGCGACATTCTTCGCGTTGAACTGAAGTTGCCGAGCGGTAAGTGTCAGTCGGATGCTGTCGTCGATATCATCTTGCTGGCTCTGGGAAAGATAGCCCTGCAGGCCAGAATAGAGTGCGCCGTTCTCGTAATTCTCTTTCCACTCTCGAATGGCCTGGATACGCCGCCGGGCGTCCTTTTCCAATTCTTGTTCCTGCTGATCTGCTGCAGCGTCTTCGGCGTAGACCTCTCCGCGAGCGCGGGGCAACGCCAAGGTTATTTCTCTCAATCCACCACGCAGTTCCTTAACCTTATTGGACGGTACAGATGTCTTGCGACAGACCCACTCTCCGCGCGTCTTGTCGAATTCGATCGACGTGCGATGCTCATCCGTTTCACACTTGAAAATCGGCAACGGCTTGAGCGGTGGCCACCGGCCGGCCAGAAGCAGTGTCATCTCCGCCTGTTGCACCGGAGACGTGAGTCCCGCAATTTTGGGTCTATGGGAGGGCTGGTCCATCTCGTCACCTCTTGCAGCCCCACTTCAATGTGGGAAGAACCCTTTCCGATCAACTTCCCTTGTCCGCTAACGTAACTCCCCGGAGTGTCGATTCTAAACCCCATGCAGCGAGATTTGTTGCGCACCCCCATTCGAAGCCTCGCTGTGGCGGTTTTCTGTGCCAACCAGGCGATGTCCGCCGCATCTGGCTTTCGCTGCGAAATTGGGGCGTAGCCGGGCTATGGTACAGATTATAAAAGAGATGGTTAGAATTGTGTTCGTCGTCAGGACCTACGCCCGTCGCTGACTTGCGACGCGCAAAGAGGACGTCGCCACCCTCGGCGATTCAAGCCGGGCACATGAAAATTGCGCTATACCCGTTAACCGGCTTTTCGAGATTTCTTTTCGATCTTGTCCGGCACCGCGCGCAACAAAGTCTTCTTGGGCGCGTCTTTCGATTTCAGACTTTCCTTCAGAGCTGCCATCAAGTCGACAACCGGAGCCAGATCGGCATGAGGAACCACAGTAAGTTTCTGGCCCTTTGCCTTGGCTTCAATCAGTTTCTCAAGCTCCATCTGGTAGGTATCGCGATATTGCTCCGGTGCGAACGGGGCGGCCAGGCTCTCGATCAGTTGCATCGCTAACTGGGCCTCCTCTTTCTTGACTTCGGATTTATTCGGGGCCGCTTCAGCCGCTTGCCGAATTTCGTTTTGATAGAACATCGTGTGCAGCGTGAAGCCGGTCTGGCGGGCGCGAATGATTACGATGTTTTCTCGGCTATGCATCGTGACTTTCGCAATTCCCGCGTAACCCGTCTTTTTCATCGCATCGAGCAGGAGATTGTAAGCCTTGACGCCAGCTTCGCCCGGTTTTGCGTAATATGATGCATCAAAATACACGGGATCAATCTCTTCGAGTTTTACGAAACTCAAAATCTCCATCGTACGTGCCGACTCGGGTTCAATTTCTTCCAACTCTTCTTTGGAGAACAGCAGATATTGGTCTTTCTCGTATTCGTAGCCCTTTTCGATTTCGGAGCGGTCAACAAATTTGTCGCAGGTCGGGCAGAACAGCGGTTGCTTGAGCCGCGTGTGGCACACCGAATGGATCTGGTTAAAACTGATCCGTTCTGATCGTGCTGCTGGCGTGAGTTCGATAGGAATCGAAATCAATCCGAAAGTGAGAAACCCTTTCCAAGTGGCGGCCACGGAAACCTCCGAAGAACGCATGATTGTCCGGCAGATGGAACGCAATTGCAATCCCGTGCTTGCAGAAGAAAGAAAGGCGAATACTCCAGACCCGTCCGCGTGCTGGCTTGTCAATACGAGGCGCACCTTAAACCCTCAAATAACGGCGGACATACTGAGGAAAACCGCACGTCCGAAATCGCTCCGGCGAACGTAAAGCGAAAATGGTATTCTGTCTTCGTAATGGACGAGGGGCGAAAGACTTTGATATATCTGTCCCTGGGATCTTCGCTGGCGGGACCGGATCGTCGGCCCTCGCCGCCGCGAGAGAATGCGTTCCGCGATGCGGTTGATCGTGTGCCGAGTTGATGTGAAGGATTGACGCGAGGTTTCCAACTGCGGGCAAAATGCGACAATGACCTTGGGACGCGCTCTGGTGGTAGAATCTCCGCCGTTTTGCAGCACACCTATCCTGGAGGTGCAATTTGGAAGAACTCCTCAAGGAAGTCCTGTCGTTTGTCGAAGGCGACGTTCGGTGGTGGGACGAGGCGGCGCAACACGTGGAAGAACTTGCAAGTGCTCTGCCTGAGTCGGAAAGGACGAAATGGAACCTGCTGGCGGCCGTTTACCAAGAGCGAGCGAAAGCCCATACAGAGCTAGTCGCGAGCGTTCGGAAGCGATCTGCTGGCTGACTCAGACCGGGATCAGCGAGCGAATGTGATCTACGATGTGGACCGCATCGGATTTGGCGACGACCAGATCGATCGGAGAGTTCGGGCCCACGGCGAAAGTCGCTGTGTCGGCATGCAACGTAAACAGAATGATCGGGACGTTCGGCATAATCCGTTTCAATTCGTAAGCGGCGTCAATGCCGTTCATCACCGGCATCTGAAAGTCCAGAACGATTAAATCAGGTTTGTGCTCTCTCGCGAGCGCGATTGCTTCCTCACCGTTGACGGCCTCTGCGCAAAGATCGTAGTTCTCTTCCGTCTCGAAGATTCTGCAAAGACTCTTGCGGACCATTGCGTTGTCGTCAGCGACCAAAATTTTCTTTGGCATCGCTCTCCAGCCCCTTCGCCCTTTAGAAGTGAGCTGAACAGGAAAGGCCGACGAAAACGATACATCGAAGCATGTATTTAGCGGATTAAAATAACCCCGGGAACGGATCCCGGTCGGATGTCTTCTGACGGCAGCCGTCATGATAGCTACACGGCAGCCTGCAAGTGCTCACTATTTGCTGCAGGGCCTCGCTTGGGCATCGGGATGATTACAATCACGGAGGTACCTGAACCATTCGATTCGATTCTCATTTCTCCGTGAAATTGACGCATACGCTCTCGCATACCCATGATTCCAACGCCGGAGCCGTGAGACTGAATTTCCAACAAGCGCTCGGGCGATATGCCTTTTCCCTGATCCCGTACCTCTGTTCGGATACCGTCCTGGTTGCGAGCTATTCGGATAAGAGCGGTCTTGCTGCCGGAGTGTCGGTGAATATTCGTCAAGCATTCCTGCACCAGTCGAAAGATTGCAAGCTCCATATCGGTTGGCAGTCTTCCGACATTGTCGGCAACATCCAGCGTGACGGCGATGTGGCTACGTTCTGCCAGTCCCTCTAGGTACCAGCTGAGCGCGGACGCCAGGCCGCTCTCGTCCAACAGGGGAGGATGCAGTAGATACGACGTAGTGCGTATCTCTCGGTGTAATTGCTGAACCATCGTCTCGATCGCTCTTCCTTCTCTTGCTAGCTCTGGCACAAGGCGCTCTGCCCGCTGAATCAATTGCGCCAGGTTCATGCCGACCACCGTCAATGTTTGCCCGGCACTGTCGTGTAATTCGCGGGCAATATGCCGTCGCTCTTCATCCTGCGCCTTCATCAGGCGCGTCATGTCCTCGGCGATGCGAATCTTTTCGGCCGCCTCTTTCTGGGCGTGGATGTCCAGACAACCGCCGACATATCCTTCAAACGTTCCATCGGGCGCGTAGCGTGGCACTCCTCGATCCAGTATCCAACGGTATTGCCCCGTGTGATGTCGCATCCGATATTCCATCTCAAATGGACGACGAGCATCGAAATTGCTAACGTAGATTTGCAGGCAGCGGTCGAAGTCTTCTGGATGCACGTTCTCGGCCCAGCCATTGCCTGACTCTTGCTCAAGAGTGCGCCCGACGAAATCCAACCATCCCTTATTAAAGTAATAGCAAAGCTTGTCTGTCCCCGACAGCCAGACCATGATGGGCGAAGCATCCGTGATCATGCGAAAGCGTTGTTCGCTCTCGCGCAAGGCTCGCTCAACTTGCTTTTGCTCCGATATGTCGCGCGCCACTTTTGAGGCCCCAATTACACGCCCCGCTAGATCTCTCACGGGAGAGATGGTCAGTGAAACTTCGAGAAGGCTGCCATCCTTCCGCCTGCGGATGGTGTGGAAATGGTCAACGCGCTCCCCTCGTCGGAGACGGGCGAGAATGTCTGACTCTTCGGTGTGGCGCTCTGCTGGAATGATCAAGGTAATATGCTGCCCAATCGCTTCTTCGGGGGTGTACCCAAATATCCGTTCCGCACTCTTATTCCAGCTCGTGATGATGCCATCAAGGTTCTTACTTATAATGGCATCATCCGAGGAGGCTACGATAGCAGCCAAAAGACCCGTTATTTCTTCTGCTTGCTTCGGCTTGTTCATATCCTCTGGCGACGACTTATCCACCTTAGGCTGTCATCGGATAGCGGGCGAACCGGTTTTTCGCGAGAACTACTGCCTCTATCCTAGCCACTCTGCCCAACAATGCCAAATACAGTGAACACTGTAGGCGCGTCGAACACCGAACTTGCCCCCGGCATCGAGCGCGATGGAGAGCTACTGGTTCACTTCCGCTGATTTGACGAAAACGAGGAAGGCCCACGGATTTAAACAAAGCTGTACTTCGCCGCGTGACTCGAGAACCGCAGGGGTCTCGCATCCATTGTCACCCCCTGGCTCTTGGGCCGAATCGAGCGTCCTGTGCCAGCGGCCGGAGGGAATCGGTAGCAGGAGTTCAGCTGGGTCCGGGCAAAAGTGGTACACAATTAGAACCTGGCTGGAGGCCTTCCACCTTCGGACGAGCAGCACTTTCTCATCGGCGAAGGATGTGACTTCCATGGAATTTTTGTCCAACTCTGCCAGGGGCGGCACCGTACGTCGGGCCCGAAGCAATTCCTGATAGAAATGCCAGAGGATGCGGTGCTGCCCTGCGGTTTGTAAATCCCAGTTCAGCTTTGAATCCAGGAATGTCGCTTCACTCTGAGGGTCGGGAATATCGCCGCTCCAGCCAAACTTTGCAAATTCACCTTTCCGCCCCTGGCGTACTGCTTCAACCAGCGCTGGATCCCCGTGACTGACAAAGTACTCAAAGGGCGCCCGTTCGCTGTACTCTTCACCCATAAATAATAGAGGAACGTAGGGCGAAAGCAGGATAAGCCCCGCAGCTAACTTCAATTGGGCAAAGGACAGAGATTGTGACAGCCGGTCACCAATTCGGCGATTCCCAATCTGATCATGGTTCTGCGCGTAGACGACGAAGCGTTTCGCAGGGATCCGCCGAGACGAACTTCCATAACGCTTTTGGCGAAACTGGGAGTACCGCCCGGCATACAAAAAGCCCTCTCGATAGCTACCCGCTAGATCCTCAATTCCGCAAAAGTCCTGGTAATAGCCCTCCTGCTCCCCGGTTAACAGAACGTGCAGAGAATGGTGAAGATCGTCATTCCACACCGCGTCAAATCCCCATCCGCCGACTTCAGGTGCGCTAACGACCCGAGCATCGTTTCGATTGCTCTCCGGGATCAGATGGACGTCCCGGCCGAGCGCCTTGGACCTGGTATGAACGGCTGCGCGAAGTTCTTCGAGGAAGGTTCGCGCGGAATTATCCACAATCGCGTGGATGGCGTCGAGGCGAAGTGAATCGATGTGGAAGTCCGTTACCCATTCCAGCGCATTCTCGATGAAATATCGGCGGACCTCGTCGCTCTGTGCGTCATCGAAATTGATCGCCTGTCCCCACGGCGTCTTGTAAAGATCCGTGAAATAAGGACCGAAATCAGCCAGGTAATTACCCTCTGGACCAAAATGGTTGTAGACCACATCGAGCACCACCGCGATTTCCAGTTCATGGCAAGCGTTAACCAACCCTTTCAGCCCCAGCGGACCTCCATAAGACGCTTGGACCGCATAGGGGTAAACTCCGTCATATCCCCAGTTGCGCTCTCCGGGAAATTGAGCTACGGGCATCAGTTCGATTGCCGTAACGCCCAGATCTTTGAGCGTCGCAAGGCGAGGGATAATGGCGTCGAAGGTTCCTTGCGGCGTGAATGTCCCCACATGAAGCTCGTAGAGAACGTACTTTTCAAGTGGCAGCCCAGCCCATCGGGAGTCGTTCCAGCGAAACCGACAATCTACGACTTGCGATGGCCCGTGCACGCCTCTGGGTTGATATCGGGACGCCGGATCGGGCCGTTCCTTTTCATTGTTCAGGCGATAGCGGTAGAAAGCCCCCGAGGAAATGCCCTTAGCGACAATGTGAAAATACCCGCCGCCGACAGCCTGCATCGGAATCGCGCGCGCTGGGGGTTCGCCGATACAGACGTCAACCCGGTTCGCGTGCGGAGCCCAGACGAGAAAACTGCATGCATCCTCACCTAGAAGCTGGACGCCAAGATTTTCCTTACGGGGGGAAGACACAGTTTCTGCATTCCTCATCGGACTCGATGACCGGTAACGTTTTCAGTATACACAGAGGAGCGCGGCATTTCGCGCCCGAGAGATTCTCTCCCGCCGAGCTCGATATTTTCTGATCGACAACAGGACAATTCGTACCGACCTGACCTATAATCAACTCCCAGCCAGAATGGGGTTCGCATGCGGTTTGCTCGGCCCGCCGCTCGTGCAGTCGATCAGGATTGTTCATCCAGAGGTACGCGATGTGTAAGCGATGGCGGTCGCCACTGCGAAACTCGCCGCCAGAAGCGGCTCGACTTCAGAATTCCGCCCGCCCGTATCACGACTGGAGCGAATACATTGCAGCGGAGCGGTATGTACCTGATGCCGCATTCCGCCTGCACATCGCGCGAGGATGCCTCACCGCTCTCACTGCCGCGAGTGAGAAATTCGGATTGAAGCTCGCTTAGACTCCCTATGGCGCACCCTCGGATTCCCATCGCCTGCTACAGGCTTCAATTCAACGGAGACTTTACCTTTCGCCGCGCCTCGGCTGCCCTGGACTATCTCTCCCGGCTCGGAATCACGGATATCTATGCGTCTCCCCTCCTGCAGAGCCGTTGCGGCAGCAAGCACGGATACGACGTCACGGATCCCTTGCGCATTGACAGCGAGATCGGCAACGAAGGGCAGTTTGAGGCTTTCCAAACGATGTTGCAAAAAAAGGGCATGGGCCTGCTGCTGGACATCGTTCCGAATCACATGGCAGCGAGCCCGGAAAATCCATGGTGGATGGACGTCCTAGAGAACGGTCCCGCGTCTGCTTACGCAGCCAATTTCGATATCGATTGGCATCCGCCGTCGCTCACACTTGATAACAAAATCCTACTGCCCGTGCTCGGCAGCTTCTATGGCCACGCACTTAACAACCGCGAGCTCCAACTCGTCTTTCGCCGCGGAACTTTTATGGTCCAATATTACGACATGTCTTTTCCCCTGGCTCCGAAGTCCTACCGCCGGATTCTGAAGCATCGAGAACACGTACTGGAAAAGAAGCTCGGTGCGGATTCGACCTCCTTTCAGGAGTATCTGGGAATCGTCGCAGCCTTGGCCGCGCTGCCGGAGCGGGAATCTTTGACGATGGACGCAGCCGGCGAGCGGCGCCTTCAGATTGCGGGGATCAAAGAGCGGCTGCGCCAGCTGCACGAAACAAGCCGCGAAGTGCAGCGATTCGTACGGGACAATCTGAGAATTTTCAATGGCAGGCGAAACCATCCCGGCAGTTTTCGCAACCTGGATCGCTTGCTGTCAGAACAGGCTTTCGTGCTGGCGTACTGGCAAAACGTCAACGAAGGAATCAACTATCGGCGCTTTTTCAACATAACCGATCTGGTGGGCGTGCGCGTCGAGGATCCCCTGGTGTTTGAAGCTATCCATGCTGTGATCCTGCAGTTGATTGAGAGAAGGGTCGTCACCGGGCTGCGCATTGATCACATTGACGGTCTGCGCGACCCACTCGGCTATTTGCGGCGCCTGCAAGAACGCGCCGGCGGCTCCCAGGAGAAGGGAAACAGCTTTTACGTGATTGTGGAAAAAATACTTTCCGGAGCTGAAAAACTTCCCAAGGAATGGCCGGTCGAAGGAACGACGGGCTATGAATATCTGAACGCCGTCAACCGGCTGTTTGTTCACCCGCACGGAGCGAGGGAGATCGAACAGATTTATTATCGGTTTTTGGGGCGCGAGCTTAACTACGAAGACATGTTGTACCAGAAGAAAAAACTAGTCATGTCCACATTGCTCTCGGCCGAGATGAGATACCTGGGGCGCCAGCTCAGCGTCTTGGCTGAAGGCGATCGCTATGCGCGGGACCTGTCGCGAATGGAGCTGGCGCAGGCTCTGATCGAAACCACCGCATGTTTCCCCGTTTATCGAACTTATATTCGCAGCATGGAAGTGCCCGCCGAAGCAAAACGTCATATTGGCAGCGCCGTCGACGCCGCGCGAAGTCGAAACCTGCGTCTCGACGCATCTTGCTTGGATTTCGTGCGCGATGTCTTGCTTCTGAAGGATGCGGGGCACTTGTTCGCGGAGCAGCGGGAAGCGCGCCTGGCATTCGTCATGCGCTGGCAGCAGTTCACGGGTCCGATTGTCGCCAAGGGCCTGGAAGACACCGTTCTGTATGTCTACTGCCCTCTTCTTTCGCTCAACGAGGTAGGCGGAAACCCAAGCCCTTCTGCCGTCGTCGCCTCCGACTGCAATCAAATTGCGACTGAACGCGAACACCGTTGGCGCTATAGCTTGAATTGCACTTCCACGCACGACACCAAGCGTGGTGAAGACGTGCGTGCCCGTATTAACGTTCTGTCGGAAATTCCACGCGAATGGCAGAACCACCTCAATCGGTGGGCGCGGTGGAACAAGCGGGGGAAACCAGTGGTCGAGGCTCAGGCAGTCCCTGACCGCAACGAAGAAAACTTCTTGTACCAAACCCTGCTTGGCGCGTGGCCCCTGGAAGCAGAGGCGATGCCGCAGTTCCGTGCGCGCCTGGAAGCTTACGTCATCAAGGCGATTCGTGAAGCGATGGTGCACACGCGCTGGACTCGGCCCAACACCGCTCATGAGCGAGCGGTAGTCGGCTTTCTCAAGGCGCTCGTCGAGCCCAGTCGCGGCAATCTGTTTCTGAATGATTTCCTGAAATTTCAGCGCAAGGTCGCTGTTTACGGGATGCTAAATGGTTTGGCGCAAGTCCTGCTAAAGATGACCAGTCCCGGCGTGCCTGATTTCTACCAAGGATGCGACCTCTGGGATCTCCGGCTTGTGGATCCCGATAACCGTGGACCCGTCGATTTCAGACATCGCGCTGCCTTGCTGGACGAAATCGAAAAGCGCAGCAAACAGGATCCGTTGCGTCTCGCCCGCGAGCTTGTTCAAAATTGGCACGACGGGCGCATCAAGCTTTATCTTATTTGGAGGATCCTGAATCTCCGGCGCAAGTACCCTCGAGTATTCCTCGATGGTCAATTCCTGCCGATGAAAACGAGCGGCGGAAGGAAGGTGAACCTGATAGCCTATGCGCGCCGCAGGGGAAATACTTGGATCATGACCATCGTGCCCAGATGGCTGGCTCGCTCGAAGGCGCGGCCCGCCTTAGGTAACTTGCATAGCTTTTGGCGCGGTTCGCACATCGCGCTTCCAGGGAATGCCCCACAATCCTGGCTGAACGTGCTAACCGGCGAGACTGTCAAGACAGGCCGGGTGCGACGAGTGGCGACCTTGTCCTTGCGCGATGTCTTCAAAAATCTCCCGGTTGCCGTCCTGAGCGGGGTGGGCCGCTCATCGCAAACGACTCGCGCCCAGACCTGACGGCTTAAACACAGTGGTTGCATCAACCCGCTTAGCGAAAGAGTCGATCGGTTGCGCTGTATGCAGTAGAAGCTGGATCCTGGGGGCGGTCGCAGTCCTGCCCTGCGATGAGGAGCTTAAGACGAATGGCGGAACAGCAAGCGGACGGACGAAATCGGGTTGTAATCGAGCGGGTTTCGCCGGAAATCGATTGCGGACGATTTCCGATCAAGCGCGTCGTCGGTGAAAAAGTGGTTGTCGAAGCGGATGTGTTCGCTGACGGTCATGACCAAATCGGCTGTCAGATCCTGTACGGGCGCGATGAGACGAAACTGAAGACATCTCCGATGAAGCCGCTTGGCAACGATCGCTGGCGTGGCGAGTTTTCCGTCGAGGAGCTTGGTCGGTACCAGTACACGGTGGAAGGCTGGATCGATCGTTTCGAAACCTGGCGCCTGGATTTGCTGAAGCGAGTCGCGGCCGGACAGGACGTCCCTATTGAGCTGCTCCTGGGAACGGAGTTGATCGAACAAGCGGCTGCGCAAGCAACGGGCGAGGACGCGCGGCTGCTGCGCCAGTGGGCAAACAGGTTGCGGGAAGCCAAGGATAAGCCAGAAGGCGCAACCCTTGCGCTCGAAGAAGGCCTGCTCGAACTTATTCGTCGTTATCCGGTGCGGCACTTCTCGAGCCGCTTCGAGAAACGGTTGGTGGCGACGGTCGACCGCGAAAAGGCGCGTTTCTCTACCTGGTACGAAGTATTTCCGCGATCCTGCGCTCCCGAGGCTGGGCGTCACGGAACATTTCGCGATTGCGAGCTATGGCTTCCCTACATTGCTTCGATGGGGTTCGACGTGGTTTATCTTCCGCCCATTCATCCGATCGGGCATGATTTTCGCAAAGGGAAGAACAATTCGCCACACCCACAGCCCACGGATTTTGGCAGTCCTTGGGCCATCGGATCCGCCGAGGGCGGCCATAAGTCCATTCATCCGAACCTGGGCACGCTCGCAGATTTTAGGCACTTCGTGTCTGCGGCAGAAAAGCAAGGTCTTGAGGTCGCAATCGATATCGCCTTTCAGTGTGCGCCGGATCATCCTTACGTGCGCGAGCATCCGGAATGGTTTCGCAAGCGTCCGGACGGCACCATACAATATGCGGAGAACCCGCCGAAGAAGTATCAGGATATCTACCCGCTGGATTTTGAGAGCGCGGAGTGGCGCGCATTGTGGGAGGAATTGAAGAGCGTTTTTGATTACTGGATCGATCTGGGTGTGCGAGTCTTCCGCGTTGACAATCCCCATACCAAGCCTTTCTCCTTCTGGGAATGGGCGATCGGTGAGATCAAGGGGCGGCATCCCGAAGTGCTCTTCCTTGCGGAGGCATTTACCAAGCCTGCAGTCATGTATCGGCTTTCGAAGCTGGGATTTTCCCAGTCCTATACGTATTTCACCTGGCGCAACACGAAACAGGAGATCACCGAGTACTTCAACGAGCTTGTCGAGACCGAAGTGCGCGAATACTTCCGCCCGAACCTGTGGCCCAATACACCGGACATCCTTCCGGGATTTCTTCAAATCGGCAAACGTCCCGCATTCATGGTCCGGCTGATACTGGCGGCAACGCTGGGGGCGAGTTATGGAATCTATGGTCCGGCATTCGAGCTATGCGAAAACACGCCGTTCCAGCCTGGCAGCGAGGAGTACTTGAATTCCGAGAAATATGAACTCAAACACCGCGATCTGCTGTCTGCAGGAAGCTTGAGGGATTTCATCGCCCGGATTAACCAGATTCGCAAAGAAAATCCGGCGTTGCAAAGCAATCGCAGCCTGCGCTTTCATGAAACGGACAATCCGGAGCTGATCTGCTACAGCAAAACGACCGACGATCTTTCAGACGTAATCGTCGTCATCGTGAATCTTGATTGCGTCCGCGCGCAAACGGGATGGGTCGATCTCGATCTCAGTTCTCTTGGGCTGGACGCCCATCCGACATTTCAGGTTCATGACCTGCTCGGTCAAGGTGAGTATCTGTGGCATGGTTCCCGGAACTATGTTGCGCTTACGCCGGAAAGCCTTCCGTCGCATATTCTGCGTGTGCGCCGTTAGGTTCCAGGGGAGCGGTATTTCGAATGCAGCAGCTGGGCCAGGCAATCCCGGCTATCTATAAAGTCGGGGCCTTGCAATAGGCACGAAGGGAGCGCGCATGGTGGAATCGGCCCTCAGTGAATTTGACCTGTACTTGCTTGGGGAAGGCACTCATTACCGGGCCTACGAAAAGCTCGGCGCTCACCTCACGCAGAGGGATGGGCGTCGTGGCGTGCACTTTGCCGTCTGGGCGCCGAACGCGAAGCTGGTTTCTGTGATCGGAGAATTCAACGATTGGAATCCTCAAGCAAACAGCATGCGCGCGAACTCGGCGGGCGTTTGGGAGGGCTTCGTACCCGATATCGGTCAAGGGGCCATCTACAAATACCACATCGAATCGCGCTTTTCCGATTATAAGGTCGACAAGGCGGATCCCTATGGGTTCGCCGCAGAGATTCGCCCGCAGACAGCTTCTCGTGTGTGGAATCTGGAGGACTATTCCTGGCATGACGATTCCTGGATGACGAACCGGGCAAATAAGAATGGCCTTGGTTCTCCCATTTCCATTTACGAAGTGCACCTGGGTTCCTGGAGGCGCGTGCCGGAGGAAGGCAACCGCTGGCTGAGCTACCGGGAGCTCGCGCCACTTTTGGCCAGTTACGTCCACGACGCCGGTTTCACTCATGTCGAGTTGCTTCCGATCATGGAACATCCCTTCGACGGTTCGTGGGGATACCAGACGACCGGGTACTTCGCTCCCACCAGCAGGTTCGGAACACCCGCCGATTTCATGTACCTGGTGGACTATCTTCATCAGCAGCAAATCGGCGTGATTTTGGATTGGGTCCCGGCACATTTTCCCAGGGATGAAGCCGGGCTCGCTTACTTCGACGGATCGCATCTTTATGAGCACGCCGATCCCCGGCAAGGGGAACAACCGGACTGGAACACCTTCGTCTTCAACTACGGCCGCAACGAGGTCCAGAACTTTCTGACCGCCAACGCGCTATTCTGGCTGGACAAGTACCACGTCGACGGTCTTCGGGTCGATGCCGTGGCTGCAATGTTGTATCTCGACTACGGGCGCCGCGAAGGCCAGTGGGTCCCGAACCGCTACGGCGGAAAGGAAAACATCGACGCCATCCATTTACTGCGGGCGCTCAACGAGCACGTCTATGCCGCCTTCCCGGATGTGACGATGATTGCTGAAGAATCGACTTCCTGGCCGCAGGTGTCCCGGCCTACCTACGTCGGCGGGCTTGGCTTCGGCCTCAAGTGGAACATGGGCTGGATGCACGACACGTTGAATTACATGTCACTGGATCCCGTGTTTCGCAACTTCCATCAGAACGAGATCACCTTCAGCCTGGTCTATGCCTTCGCTGAAAATTTTGTACTGCCCTTCTCGCACGATGAAGTCGTTTACGGCAAGGGTTCCATGTTGCGCAAGATGCCGGGCGATGATTGGCAGAAGTTTGCGAATTTGCGACTTCTCTACGGTTATATGTTCGGCCATCCCGGCAAGAAGCTCCTATTTATGGGCAACGAATTCGGCCAGTGGTCGGAGTGGAATCACGACGCAAGCCTCGACTGGCATCTAGTCAAGGAACCGTTTCATGCCGGACTCAAGCAGTGGGTTCGCGATCTCAACATTCTGTATCGCGGCCAGCCCTTGCTGCACGAGCTGGATTTCAATCCCGCGGGTTTCGAGTGGGTGGACTGCAAAGATTCTCAAAGGAGCATCATTAGCTTCCTTCGGCGCGGGCGAAATGCAAATGACCAGCTGCTTTTCGTGTGCAATTTTACTCCGGTCGTCCGTCAGAATTATCGCGTAGGCGTTCCCTTGGACTGCTACTGGAAGGAAATCTTAAACAGCGACGCTGCTTTGTATGGCGGCTCCGGCCAGGGGAACTTCGGCGGCTTGCCGGCAACTCCGCTTCCGATTCACGGCCGGCCTTTCTCATTAAGTATGACCCTTCCTCCTCTGGGAATTGTTGTCTTCCAGCCAGAACCTCATAACGTGGCGGGAAGCGCGAGGAAATAGCACATGGCAAAAAAGCTGGGTAGTGCAGCGGATCCGCTCTGGTACAAAGACGCAATTATCTATGAGCTGCACGTCCGCGCTTTCAAAGACAGCAACGGCGATGGTATCGGTGATTTTCCGGGCCTGATTCAGAAAATGGATTATCTGCAAAGTCTGGGCGTCACCTGCCTGTGGCTGTTGCCTTTCTTCCCATCTCCGCTCAAGGACGACGGCTACGACATCGCCGACTATCTGAACGTGCATCCGATGTACGGCTCGATCGAGGATTTTCGCGCCTTGCTTGCGGCCGCTCACGAGCGTGACTTGCAAGTAATGATCGAGTTGGTCGTGAATCACACCTCCGATCAACATCCCTGGTTTCAAGCGGCCCGTCAGGCTCCGCCGGGATCCCCCGAACGCGACTTTTATGTGTGGAGCGATACGGAAGAGAAATACAAGGACGCTCGAATCATTTTTTCGGACACCGAGAGGTCCAACTGGACCTGGGATCCGGTAGCCAAGCAATACTACTGGCACCGCTTCTTCTCCCACCAGCCGGATCTGAACTATGACAACCCCAGAGTTGTCGCGGAAGTTCTCAAGGTGATGTGTTACTGGCTGGACATGGGGGTTGATGCCCTGCGCGTGGATGCGATTCCGTATTTGGTCGAGCGCGACGGCACCAGTTGCGAGAATCTGCCGGAAACTCACGAGGTGATCAAGACGCTGCGGCGCGAGATTGACGCCGACTATTCAAGCCGTGTGCTCCTGGCCGAAGCCAACCAGTGGCCCACCGACGTTCGCCCTTACTTCGGCAACGGCGACGAATGCCACATGGCGTTTCATTTTCCGCTGATGCCGCGCATCTACATGGCGTTGCGCCAGGAAGACCGGCTGCCGATCACCGACATCATTCAGCAAACTCCGGACATCCCCGACACTTGTCAATGGGGTCTTTTCCTGCGAAATCACGATGAGCTGACGCTCGAGATGGTCACCAAGGACGAGCGCGACTACATGTACATCGCCTACAGCGCAGATCCTCGAATGCGCATTAACCTCGGCATCCGTCGGCGCCTGGCTCCGTTGGTGGACAATAATCGCAGGAGGATCGAGCTGCTCAATAGCCTGCTGCTTTCCTTTCCCGGCACGCCCATCATCTACTACGGCGATGAAATCGGAATGGGAGACAATATTTACCTTGGCGATCGCAATGGCGTGCGCACTCCAATGCAGTGGAATGCGGACCGCAATGCGGGGTTTTCCACGGCTACTCCGGCCCGTCTGTACAGCCCGGTGATCATGGATCCGGTTTTGGGATATGAAGCGGTCAACGTAGAAGCTCAGCAAGGCGATGCATCTTCGCTGCTGAGCTGGATGCGAAACATGATCGCGCTGCGAAAACTGTTCAGCGTGTTCGGCCGCGGCAACATCGAGTTCCTGAACCCTTCGAACCGCAAAGTGCTGGCCTATCTGAGGACCTATGGCGAAGAACAGGTTCTTTGCGTTGCCAATCTTTCTCGTTTCGCGCAGCCCGTCGATCTGGATTTGTCGAAGCTGGAGGGCATGGTTCCGATCGAGATGCTGGGGTATGTGGAGTTTCCCTCCATCGAGCGCCAGCCTTACCGCCTGACCTTGGCTCCCTACAGTTTCCTGTGGCTGGAATTGCAGCGGAAGGCCGATCCCACCGAGACCGCTGTGGATCTGGCTGACCAGGCGCCGCTTGACGTGACCGCGGGATGGGCAAGCATATTTCAAGGCATGGGCCGCAAACGTCTGGAGACGGTGAACCTCCCCGACTATCTTCCGCAGCAACGCTGGTTCGCAGCGAAGGCACGCGCTATCAAGTCGACGCGAATCATCAACTGGGCGCCCATAAAGGAGCCACATTCTGCCTTGGCGCTGGTCGAGGTCCAGTTCGAAAGCGGGGAGCCCGAGGTGTACCAGGTGCCGCTGGCAATCACCTTGGGAGCAGCCGCAAACGAATTGCGGCGCATCGCACCCAGCGCAATCATCGCCTCGGTCTTGTCGGCGAAGACCGACGGCCTGTTGCACGACGGAGTGTACGACGACAACGTATGCCTGGAATTGCTCTCGCTGGTTGGAAACGGCGGCGAGTTACGCGCGAGCGACGGGCGCGTCATTCGGGGTGTGCCGGGTAGGGTCTTTCAAGAGATCCGCGGTTCAGCCGAGACGCCGTTGCCTGTGCGGCGCAGCACGGCAGAACAAAGCAATACTTCTATTATGTACGGCGACCGCTTCATATTGAAGCTGTTCCGCCGCCTGCAGCCAGGAGTGAATCCGGATGCCGAGATCGGGCGACATCTCACCGAGAAAACAACCTTCGATCGGATTCCTCCTTTCGCCGGTTCTATGGAACTCAAGCCGGCCACGGACGATGGCAAGGCTACGATTCTGACAATGTTGCAAGGCTTGGTGGCGAATGAAGGCGACGGGTGGAAATGGACCGTCGAAGAGCTCGACCGCTACTTCGAGACCTCCGCACCGGTTCCATTTCCAGAGAACGCGAGCGCTGAGCTGGGGGATCCGCTAGAGCTCTCCGAGCATTCGGTCTCACAGGTGGCGCGAGACCATTTGGGCATCTATCTCGATGCCGCCTCGACGCTCGGGCGGCGAACCGCCGAACTTCACTTGGCGCTGGCCGCGCCGTCGGACGATCCGGCATTCGCGCCCGAACCGTTGACGTCGGAGAATTTCCAGACCGTACTGTCCGATTTTCACCAGCACGCGTCCCGCGTGCTCGACGTGCTGAAAGAGCGCGTGCCGTTCTTGCCGGACGAAGTCGTCGAAATTGCAGCTACCGTCCTCAGTCGGCGCCGTCGTATTCTGGATTACTTCGGGGCGCTGAAATCAACTAGCTTTCGGACCCAGCGAATTCGAATTCACGGAGATTACCATTTAGGCCAAGTGCTGCGAGTTAAGACGGATTTCGTGATCCTGGATTTTGAAGGCGAACCGGCCCGCCCGCTCGAGTATCGCCGCTCGAAACAGTGCCCTCTTAAGGATGTGGCTGGCATGCTGCGATCTTTCAGCTATGCTGCCTACGCGAGCCTGATCAATTATTCCGCACGCCATTCTGAGGATCTCACCAGATTAGAGCCGTGGGCTCAGCTGTGGGAGCGATCGGCGGCGGCAGCCTTTTTGCGTGCCTATCGCGAAACCGCCCAGGGCGCGGAGTTTCTGCCAGTTGATACTTCAGATTTTCATAAGCTCCTGGATGTGTTTCTCCTGGAGAAGGCGCTCTATGAAGTACTCTATGAACTGAACGCCCGTCCCGCATGGGTCCGCATCCCCCTAATGGGAATTATGTCGCTTCCACTATGAATCGTTTTTGCTGAAAGGCTGCCGCAATTCGCTTGCGCGGCCTGACCAAGGATCAAGGACAGGCGCCCGTTCTTTGCTGCTGAAAATCGGGTCCAGAGGGTTGAACAGTGGAAGTCGAACCCATCTCCGAGCAAGTAGAGGAAAAAATCGAACAAGTTGATAGCGCCGACCTGGTGGTGGGCGTTCTTGCGGAACTCGATCCAGAGGGTCTGGCGGCGGTATGCGACGCCTTGCGAATGCTTCCTGGATCTCCGCGCGTTGCGGTGCTGCAGGATGATCGCGCAACCAATCCTGGTCAAAGCAATGTACAGGCAACCGAACCGAGTGCTTCTCTATGTCACCTGGTTCGCTGGCCGCTATCAGGGTCGGGCACTCCGGATACGCCGATCGCCGGCATGGCCGCAGCCTATCAATCGCTATTTGCAGCCAGTGAAAAGTTCGGCGCCCGAGCTTGCTGCGTCATCGTCTCCAAGCTCGAAGCTGCCACGCCGGGATGGGTTCGCGAGCTGGCGCAGCCGCTTGTCGAAAGAGATTTCGATCTGGTCCTGCCGAATTACGCTCGGCGCAAATTCGAGGGGTTGCTAAACAGCAGCATTATCTCTCCGCTCATGCGCTGTCTGTATGGAAAGCGAATCCACAATCCGATGGGGCCCGATTTAGGGCTTTCGCGACGGCTGTTCCAGAAGATGCTCGCAGCAGAACGAACTGCCGGGGGCGGAGGGAACCGCGTGCATTCGTTCGCCTCCGTTACACCGGCGGCTCTGTGCGAGAATCTGCAGGTTTGTGAGGTCCATCTCGCAGCGCGCGTCTACCCGCCGACGGATTGGATGAACATCAGTTCCCTGCTGGCCCAGATCCTAAGCCCCATTTTTCTGGACATGGAACGAAACGCCGCATGCTGGCAAAGAATGCGTCCTGCGGTCTCAGTGCCCGCGATCGGTGAGCCTGTTCTGGTATCCCAAGACACCGGAACTGTGGATATCAGCCGCATGATGGAATCGTTCCAGCTGGGAGTTCGCGACCTTCAGGAGATCTGGGGGCTGGTGCTTCCGCCCTCTACGCTGCTCGAACTCAGGAAGCTCGCGCGTCTGCCATCCGAACAATTTCGCATGCCCGACGAATTGTGGGTTCGCATTGTCTATGACTTTGCGCTCGCCCATCGCCTTCGCACCATCAATCGCGATCACCTGCTCAAGTCGATGACGCCGTTGTACCTGGCTTGGGTCTCCTCTTATGCACATGATTTGGATACTGCCGGAAGGACAGCATTGGAAGAGAGGCTCGAACGTTTATCCGTCGCATACGAATCCGGCAAAACTTACCTTGTGTCCCGATGGCGTTGGCCGGACCGATTCAACCCTTAGTTCTCTGGGAGCTGTAACGGAGGTATTTATGTG
>DATBYA010000008.1:0-59396 GCA_036514015.1 Candidatus Sulfotelmatobacter sp. | reverse complement strand
TTTGCGAGCGGCGCCGTTCGGCAGAATCGCCTTCGCGAACACCGATCTATCGGGCGTGGCCGACCATCGATCATCGATTATCGAGGCGGACCGCGCGGTGGCTCAGTTATTGGATCAGGTATTGGCGTGATGCTGCTTCGGGGGAGCAAATTTTCGGAGATCCGGTTAGGTGCTCTTGTCTCTGTCAGGCCGATCTTTGTCGGGGCGATCTTTATCAATCCGGTCTTTATCCACCCCACCTCGGTCGTGCCGGTCCGGGTCATACTTGTCTTCGTCAATCTTAATGCGGAGCGACTTCAGGAATTTGAGGTCCTGGTCGTTGATCTTGAATTCAGGATTCGTGGACAAGGTAGTAACCAGCGAAGTCTTGTCCGACGATTTATCGCCCTGCTTGCTGACGCCGATGGTGGCTTCAAGGACCAGGAAAATGTCGTATCCACCCTCCTTGATGCGGGAGACAACTTCAGAGATCTGCTCGGAGTCGGAAAGAGATTCGTTGATCGCGTCGCCGAGCTCTTTCATGAGTTGCTTCAGTTGTGGATCCACCGGGTCCCCCTGTTAAATTCAACTTATCACGATCGCGTTTCAGGCGCGAATTGACACGCACTTCCAATCGCCGGCCATCCAGGTGGCTTTCATTCCAGACTTGAGTTGCGCGAAATCGGGTGAAACGGTTTGCATGATCGCCAGTTCGTTAGATGCCTGCGGCGAAGGAACGGTTCGCCGCCTTGTGGGCTGCGCGCCATTGTATCCCCGCAGGCTGTTAAAATCGAGGCCGTGAACAAGGTTTCTACCCTACGAAAGCTGGGAGTCGTCGCCCGGGTGGCGAGGAAGCAGGCCGGCCGCAACCGTACATTCGGCGCGGTGATGAGCGGGGTGCGCACCACGGCGCGGTCGTTCGGGCGCGCCGGACACCAGTTATGGTTAGAAGTAACGGGCACGGTGTTCCTAGCCATGGCATTGTTCGGCGGCGTCGCTGGCGTCCGCGAATACATGAAATACGCCGCGGGACGTGCCACGGCAGGGCGAGTTGCGATTGCAGTTGCTTTCACCCTGACGTTTGCCTGGTTCGGGCTCAGCTCGTTTTGGCGGGGCAGAAGGAAGGGTCAATCTCGGTGAGTTTGGCGGGAATGGCTGTGGCTGGCGTAGGGGAAGAAGGGCTGCCAAGTGGAAATTCCGCTTGATCCTCGGCTTGAGATTCAGGGTGATACTCGATGACAAAAACGCTGGGGATCCGCCCGAATTCGGGGCCTGCAGACTCGATCGAGATCGAAACCTCCTCCCACATTCCGGTGAATCCTCTGTATACGCCGGCGGACTTGAAGGGCTGCGACTACGAAGGCGAGGTGGGGTATCCGGGAGAATATCCGTTCACCCGCGGAGTGCAGGCCACCATGTACCGCGGGCGGCTCTGGACCATGCGCCAGTATGCGGGCATGGGCGATGCCGAGGAATCGAACAAACGCTACAAGTATCTGCTGGCAAACGGAACCACCGGGCTCTCCGTGGCCTTCGATTTGCCCACGCAGATTGGGTTGGACTCGGATCATCCCCTGGCTGCCGGCGAAGTGGGCAAAGTCGGCGTCGCCATTGATTCGATCGAAGACATGCAGCGATTGTTCGATGGCATCGAGCTGACCAAGATTTCTACATCGATGACCATCAATGCGACGGCGTCGATCCTGCTGGCCTTGTACGTGGCTGTGGCCCGGCGGCAAAATGCGGACATCCGGAAACTGTCGGGCACGGTGCAGAACGATGTGCTCAAGGAGTACATCGCGCGCGGGACTTATATTTATCCGCCGCAGCAGGCCCTGCGCGTGATCACCGACATGTTTGCCTGGGCGAATGAGAACCTGCCTGACTGGAACACGATTTCAATTTCCGGTTACCACATGCGCGAGGCGGGATCGACCGCGGTGCAGGAAGTGGCGTTCACGCTGGGGAACGGGATGGCCTACGTGGAGGCGGCCATCAAGGCCGGTCTGGATGTGGATCAGTTCGCGCCGCGGTTGTCCTTCTTTTTTAACGCCCACAACAATTTTCTGGAAGAAGTGGCGAAGTTCCGCGCGGCCCGGCGCATGTGGGCGCGCATCATGCGCGAACATTTCAAGGCCAACAATCCTAAGTCGTGGATGTTGCGCTTTCATACGCAGACCGCCGGATCGACGCTGACCGCGCAGCAGCCGGAAAATAATATTGTGCGCACTGCGATTCAAGCCATGGCGGCAGTGCTGGGCGGAACTCAGTCGCTGCACACGAATTCTTTTGATGAGGCTCTGGCCCTGCCTACCGAACAGGCGGCCCGCATCGCGTTGCGCACGCAGCAGGTGATTGCCTACGAATCGGGAGCTCCGCAGACCATGGATCCGCTGGCAGGATCGTATTACGTGGAGGCGCTCACCAATGAAATCGAGAAGCGAGCGGCAGAATATCTGGGGAAGATCGAAGTTCTGGGCGGAATGCTGAAGGCGGTCGAGCGCGGCTACGTGCAGCAGGAAATTCAAAATGCCGCGTATGAATATCAGCAGGCGGTGGATGAGGAACGGGCGATCGTGGTGGGAGTAAACCGGTTCGCAGTCGAAGCGGAAAAACCGATTCCGATTCAGCGAATCGATCCCGCCCTGGAAGCCAAGCAGATGGAACGGGTGCGCGCACTGCGGGCGAAGCGGGATGCGGGCCCCTGGAAGGCCGCGCTGGCAGGCGTGGAAGAGACGGCGCGGTCGGGAGCAAATGTGATGCCGCGCATACTAGCCGCGGTCGAGGCCTGCGCCACGGTGGGAGAAGTTTCCGACGCCATGCGGCGGGTGTTTGGGGAGTACAAAGAAGCGGTGGTGATTTAGTTTCGAGGTCCCATCGGCATTTTCCGGACCAAGTGTCGGCGCCACACCGGCTACGCTGGCTGGGCTTGCATTTCCGTCACGACGGCGTCTAGATGAGCCAGCGTTTCTTCTACCGTCAACGAATACATTTCGCGACCCACGCCCTCACCCGCATGGAGCGCCGACTTCAGGTAATGTCCGGCAATCTCTACCGCCAGCGAATCGGTGATGGACTTGTGCGTGCGCTTCATATATTCCACCCAGGCTGGATGCGGCAGCGCCACCCAGACCGTTCGGCCATCCACCAGGAATTTGATGTCGACTGCGTCCGCGTGGCGCGTGGCGATGGCCACGATCATGGCCTGATAGACGCAATGGACCGGCTTCTTCGTCCAGCGATCGGTGGCGGTGAAGTTGGCAAACATGGATAAAACTATAGCCGACGCTTGGCGAACGGGGCAAACGACAAGCTCAGCGGGTGGACGACCTCACGGGATCCCGGCCGGTTGTGACCGACCGAGCGGTCGAGCGAGGCTCGACGGGCAGCCCCGGGGGCGACGGGCTTCCATCGCTGTTTCGGTAACGTGATCAACGACCCTACGTCACCCTATGTCCCCTGCGTCCGGTTTCCTTGACCCCGCGCGGTACTCGCTGCTAATGTCTGCCTTCGTCCGAGGAATTCACCGATGATCAATCGAAGCCTGTCTGGCATCATCCTCCTTGTCTTCTTTGCGGCAGCGGCCCAGGCCACTACCGCAAAGGCTGCTCCCAAACCGGCGAGCCAGCGATTTGAAATTTCGTTTCCGAAGGAAGTGAGCGTCGCCCCGCTGGACGGACATATTCTGCTATTGATCTCGAACAACGACCAAAAGGAACCGCGCTTCCAGATCAGTTTCAAGACCGCAGATTCGCAGCAGGCCTTTGGCGTCGATGTCGACGCACTCGCTCCAGAAGCCGCTGCCGTGATTGATGCGTCAACGCTGGGCTATCCCGCCGAGAGCCTGAACCAGGTGCCGCCGGGCGACTACTGGGTGCAGGGAGTTTTCAACGTCTATGAAACGTTTCATCTGGGCGACGGTCGCACTCTCAAGCTGCCGCCGGACAAAGGCGAAGGCCAGCACTGGCAAGTGAAGCCGGGCAACCTCTATAGCAAACCGCAGAAGGTGCGAATTGATTACAGGTCAGCCGAAACGATCCGTATCTCGCTCACCGAAAAAATTCCGCCGGTCGAAGATGATCCCAAAATAGTCGACTCGACGTTGGGATGGGGCGGGGCTAACGACGAACACGCCATCGTCGACAACCAGTGGGTCAAGCACATTCGCATGCAAAGCGATCTGCTGACCAAGTTCTGGGGAAGGCCGACTTATCTCGGGGCCGTTATCTTGCTGCCCGACGGATGGGAGGATCATCCCGACGCGCACTACCCGCTGATTGTGGAGCAGGATCATTTTAGTCGCGACCTCCCGGCAGTCGTCGCCTTCCGTACTCATCCGCCAAGCGACAACCTAAAAGGCGGTGAACGAAGAGCAGCGAAAAATGGCTACCAGCTCTTTCAGGACTGGACGTCGGGAAGGCTGCCGCGCGTCCTGGTGCTCACCATTCAGCACGCCACGCCGTACTTCGACGATTCCTACGCCGTGAATTCGGAAAACGTCGGTCCCTACGGCGACGCGATCACGCAGGAACTGATTCCGTACGTCGAAAAGAAGTTTCGTGGGATCGGCGAAGAATGGGCGCGAGCCGTCTATGGCGGTTCGACCGGCGGCTGGGAAAGTCTGGCCTCGCAAGTCTTTTATCCCGATTTTTATAATGGCGCTTGGGTCTTCTGCCCCGACGTCGTCGACTTTCGCGCCTACATGACCACGAATCTTTACCAGGACAAGAACGCCTTCTGGATCGAGAGTCCGTACGCGAGCGTGCCCCGGCCTTCCATGCGGCAAGCCGACGGGCTTGTCCTATCGACTATGGAGCAGATGAATCGCTACGAACTCGTGCAGGGAACGCACGGTCGTTCCGGCGAGCAATTCGATATATGGCAGGCAGTGTTCAGTTCGGTCGGAGACGACGGATATCCTAAGCCGATCTTCCACAAGCGCACGGGAGAGATCGATCACGAAGTCGCGAAATACTGGAAGGAGCATTACGACCTGAGCGCGATCATCGAGCGCGACTGGAAGACGCTCGGTCCTAAACTCGCCGGCAAGCTGCATTTCTATGTCGGGGAAGCGGACTCGTTCTATCTTGATCGAGCGGTGCATTTGCTGAAAGATTTTCTGGACACCACCACGGATCCCTACTACCGCGGGAGCTTCGAGTTCGGCGTCCGCAAACCCCATTGCTACACGGGAGAGTACGATCCGGCGGTGGGATTCAATCAGCATTACTGGCCAGAGATGGTGAAACACATGGAGGAGACGGCTCCCCCTGGAGCGGACTTGAAGAGCTGGCAGTATTAGCCTGGCGGCGGGTGGAGTGGACACTCTTGTCCGCTGCTGTTGATGTTGATTCTAGAGGGCGGGACCAAAGCAAAAGCAGCGGACAGGGCGGTCCGGCGGTCCGCCCTACCGTCGCTTTCAGGTAACGCTTTCAGGTAACATGGAGGAGTGGCGACCCGGGCCCCCATCCAATCCAAGCCTATTATTCTTCGCGCCCAGCATCTCGGTAAACTTCCCTGGTTGGTGCATGGTTTTTCTACGCGCGCGGGTGGATTCTCGCGGGCTTACGGCAACAGCGATCTCAACCTTGGCTTCACCAAAGACGACGCCCGAGGGTCGGTGGAACGGAACCGCGTTCGTTTTCTTCGTGAACTGGGGGCGGTAAGCCGCGAGCGACGTGGCTCGCGCCGAGTCAGCCCCTCGCTGTGGCCGCTCATTACCCTGCGCCAGATTCATTCCGACATCATTCGCCGCGTCGACTCGATTCCGGAAGAACCCCTCAGCGGTGATGGGATGATCACCGCGACTGCCGGCCTGCTGCTTGGGATTCAGGTCGCCGACTGTCTGCCCGTGATTCTGGTTGACAGCAGGCGGCAGGTGGTTGGCGTGTTTCACGCGGGCTGGCGTGGCACGGTGAAGCGCATCGTAGAGAAAGGTGTGGGCGAGATGCATCGCTGCTTTGGCAGCCATCCCCGCGATCTAAAGGCCGCGATTGGTCCAGGTATTCGAGGCTGTTGCTACGAGGTCGGGGAAGAGGTTCGCACCAAGTTCGAATCGCAGTTTGCTTACGGCGACAGTCTGTTCCGCGAGGTCAAAGAGTCCGATCCGGTTCGCGAAAAATATCCACTTCTGTTTCTGAGCGCTCGTGCTCCGGGACACAGTGAGCTGCCGAAAAAGATTTTTCTGGACCTGGTGGAAGCCAACCGCCGCCAGTTGCGGGTTGCGGGCGTGCCGGCGAAGAGCATTGAAGTGTCTCCGCATTGCACCAACTGTCGGCTGGACCTGCTGTTTTCCCACCGCGCCGAAAAAGGCAAGACGGGACGGATGATGGGAGTGGCTGGAATTCGGAATTAAGGCGCGCGGCGCTCACTCTGGGGCATAGCTCAGCTGGACAGCCATTCTGGCAACAACAGGGTAGATTTCCAACCGATGGCAGGAGGATTTTGAACGAGGGGATCGCCGCCTTCGTTCAGGACAAGACCGCCCTTGAGCGCGGTTTGTTTGCTGAGGAACTCGTGCCCGAGGAGCTGACGCAAGTGCGCATGGGCAAGATTATCAAGGACAAATATCTGAGCTTCCGATGGGGGACATTCCAGACCGTCAGACGCTGGGGGGGTTCTAGCACGACCCGTGGAACCACGGATTCCGGGGTGCGGCCGGAGGTGGCTGTCGCTCCAAGCAGAAATGATCCAAGACTCAAACTTGGGAAGTGAAGATGTCGGCTTTCTTCGGCCGCTCATTTATCGAAACTTTCCGGCATTGTACGTGCCTTGAACCAGGCTGCTTGTCCATCCGCCTCGCGGGCCATACCTTGCTCGGAGTACAACTTCATTAACAGAAAGCGGACAGGTCTGAAATCGGGACCGATCTGCACTGCTCTTTCTGCTGATCGCGTTGCCTCGGGAAGGCGTTCGAGAGCGTGCAGAACCAGCGCCTCCACCCAAAGTGTTCTGCCGCAGTTCGGATGCCGGGCATCCGCCTCATCGACCGTCGCCAGCGCCTCCGTGAACCGGCCCTGCGTATAAAGAAATTCGGCATACCCCGTGAGAACGGCGGGCGTTCGTGTCTTGTCATCCTTGAGCAAGGTTGTAAACAATTTGCCCGCTTCCTCCAAACGACCAATTTTAGTAAGCGCATCTGCGTACGCGGCCTTCGCGGTGGTGTTGTTCGGGTCGAAGGCAAGGCACTTTTCCAGTGACACTACAGCGGACTCGTATTGCGCCTGCTCGTACTGAAACTTGGCGAGTAATAGCCAGCTTTCCGAGGCGCGGGGGCTGATCGCAACCTGGGTTGAGAGAAGTTTGATGGCGCGACTCTTTTCTCCGTGCTTGTCATAAGCTTGCGCCAGTTCATTTATGACCCAAGGGTCTTGCGGGCGAGTTTTAAGCTCACTCTTGAGGACTTGAATGGTCTGCGTAATCGATGCGGGATCCATAGCCAGGCCGACCACCGATGATTCATAAATGCGTACCGACACTCGGGCGGCAGCAGGTTCATTTTCGCCAACAAAAACCTCAGAAGAGGCCACGCAACTGTCACCGGGGTGAACCGCAACTTCAGGATTTACAAAATCTGTTACCAGGAAGTCATCATCGCCCAGCTGCCAATCGAGCCATGCCGCATGGTGAGGCATCAGCGTCACGTATTTTGCGGTGACGCTAGTCCTTCCGTTGGACTGACGAAAACCCATCTGTGCGCGGCAGACGCGGTTGCTCCCTGCTACATAGAGCCGCAATGTTAGGTGACTAAGGTCAGCCAGTGGTACGCCTTTACAATCTGCATTCTCACAGTTTGAGTCGGAAATTTCACGGACTATTCCGAAATTGCTTTTCACAAACGCAGCGATGAGGCACTGGCCGATCGATCCTGTGCTGCGGTCTATCCAAGCGACGGGCTGTATCGCAGTTCTGCCTCGGGGCAGACTTCTCGTAATATATTCAGTGGAGGCTGACTGTCCAGGCGCCAGGTTCACGCTGAGAGAGCGGATCATCGGCATTCCACCGGAATCGCTGAAGGCGAGCTGTGCTTTGCAGCCTTCCCCTGGTGAAATAGCGGTTGCCTTTAATGTCAGTACTTCGCCTGGAGCCAAGCCAATAACCCCAAAGCGACTGATATCAACACGCGCGGGTTCTTGCGCAGTCATAGGCAGCAGCAGAATGAGCAGTACAGCTGCTGCATTCGTGCCAGCATGTAATCGGTAAATGATTCGACTTATCATTATAGATAGACATTCTAGATGGGCACTTGCTCGCGGAATACTTACTCCAGTCCGCTCTAGTTACCAAAGTGTATAACTGTACTGAGCAGAACACGAGAAGCTACTAACTTGCTGTTATAGTCGCTTTTGTCAATCTTAGACTACCGACCCTTTGGACTACCGATCCTTTAGACTACCGACCCTTTAGACTACCGACATTCTAGACTCGCAGCCCCCACCTTAGTGCGTTGCTCCACATCTGTTAGCAGGATATGGTCAGCTCACTCCATTGAAACCTAGGCCTAGCATTACGTGTTTCCGCTCATAACTATAAGGAGAGTGGTTTTGAAAACTTCTCTGCATCTCGCGTTCGTCGGTGTGTTTTCCATTCTGTTGAGCAGTGCGGTTCAAGCGCAGACTGCACCAGTTGGAAGCTGGTCGGCGGCTGGATCGCTGACTTCCTTGCGGTCTCAGGCCGGCGCAATAACACTCCATGACGGGAGTGTCCTCATCACGGGTGGAGTTTCTGGTGGGACTTGGCTTTCGAGCGCAGAGATTTACGACGGCAAGAGCTACACAGCCGTCGCAAGTATGGCTGTAGCGCGCAGTAATCATGCCATCGCGGTATTAAAGGACGGGCGTGTCCTGGTAACTGGCGGTTATGCCAGCCCTGGAGTGACAAATTCGATCGAGATCTACGATCCGACTTCGAACCAATGGAGTTCTTCGGCGGGAATGCTCCAGGCGCGCGCTGGACATACGATGACGACGCTGAATGATGGACGTTTGCTAATTGCAGGCGGAATGGGAAACTCAGGGCCACTCGCCACCCTGGAGATCTACGATCCGACCTCGAATTCTTGCACTGCCGTCGCGGTCTCAATGTCATCTCCCCGCATAGATCATGCGGCCGCCGTTCTTGCCACCGGAGCTGTGCTCTTGGCAGGTGGATTCGATGGATCGAGCGTGCTCAGCAGCGTCGATGCCTACGATCCGAAGACGGGCGTGATGTATGGTCCGCGGCAAATGGTTTCACCGAGAAAAAATCTTAGTGCGACGACGCTGATCGACGGGCGTGTGCTCCTGGCCGGCGGTAACGACGGAACCCAAGATCTGGCCACCATGGAGGTCGCCGACCTTGCTCGCGGCACCATCTCTATTGTCGGCTCTCTCACGGTTCCACGAAGTGGCCATCTCGCCATCACCCTTCCAAACAACAACGATGTATTGATCACTGGAGGTAGCTCGGGTGGAACTCCCATTGCTTCCGCAGAGCTATTCTCTCCCGCTAATTCGAGTGTGCGTTCGGCCGGGAACATGTCGGTGGCTCGCTCGGGCGCCGTTGCCGCAGGATCAGGAAGTTCAGGTCATGTCCTGGTCGCTGGAGGCGAATCATCCGGCAATACTTCCACCGGTGATCTTTATGCTTTTCCCACGGTTACGACAGACAAGCCGGAATATGCACCCAACACGGTTGTCACAATTACTGGAGGTGGTTGGACCCCGGGGGAAACCGTGACATTGGTGCTCCACGAACAGCCCACTCGCGAACCCGACACCACGCTCACGGCGACGGCGGATGCCTCTGGGTCGTTTCAGAACACTTCCTTCAAGCCGGATGTACACGACGAACAGATAGATTTCGTCTTGACAGCGGAAGGACAAGTGAGCGGGGTGTTTGCCCAAACACTATTCGCAGACTCGGTTTACAACACGTCGCTGTCTCTTTCTGCCCCAGCATCGGGCGGGGCAGACAGCACCATCAACCCGAGCGCGACGCTACAATATGGAGTTCCGGTGTACGAGACCTACTATTACACGTACACTTGTGGTTCGTACTCGTGCGACTGTAGCTGGGGTGAATGCAGCACCTGTTATTACTACTGTACCGGATCATACCAAGTACTGGTTGGCACGGATTACTATGCTCTGGCGTATCAACCGGTTCAGTTTTCGTTCAATGGCGGTTTGCAAGTTACAGTCACAACCAATTCCAACGGGATTGCCTCGCCGTCGTTGATTGTGCCCGCGGACGCAACCAGCCTGACCGTAAGCTATGCGGGGTCGACCGATGGCACCTATGGGCCGTCTACCGCGGTTTCGAATTTTTCTGTGGCGTTCGTGCCATCGCTGTTAGTAACGGCTACCAGCGCATACGGCACGTATGGCCAGCCACTGCCGCCGCTCGCCTACACCATTGCCGGATTCCTGAATGGAGACACACAGAGTTCGGCAACTACCGGCGGGCCGAGCGAGGGCACGGCAGTGTCACCGAGTTCAACGCCTGGACTGTATCCGATCGTCATCTCGCAAGGCTCCCTGGCAGCCGCGAACTACACCTTCTCGTTTGTCAACGGCGCCCTCACCATTCAGCAGGCCGCGAGTACAGTTTCGCTAACATCTCTGGACAGCGGAATTTATCCCAACCAATCGACCACACTCACAGCTACGGTGTCCGTGACTGGAAGCGGGGCTGCGCCAAGTGGCAGTGTGAACTTCATGTTAGGGGCCACTTCACTGGGCACGGGAACATTGTCTCCAATCGATGCAACTGACTCGGCGGCGACGTTCACACTCAACGGATCGCAGCTCGCAGTCGGCGCCAACAGCACTACGGCGGTTTATGCCGGCGATCCCAACTTCGGAGGTTCAACCTCCACGGCAACCACTGTCACGTTGTTTAACTCACAGACGAATTTTGGGTCCGCTAATGTGGGCAGCGCAGCTCCGGTGCAGACATTAACCTATAACTTCAGCGGTGCGACGACCTTATCAGCGGTGAACATACTGATGGCGGGGGCGTCCAGCCTGGATTACACAGACGGTGGCGGCAGCACTTGCGCGGCGGGAATTGCCTATAGCGCCGGTCAGAGCTGCGTGGTGACGGTGGCGTTTACTCCGTCGGGGCCGGGACTCAGGTCGGGTGGAGTCACGCTGTTCGCGCAGGGGAGCAACCTGCCTCTAATGACCTGGTACTTGAGTGGCATTGGCCAGTCGAGTGCGGTCACGATCGATCCTGGGACACAATCGACGATTGCAACCTTGAGCAACGGCGGGCAGGGCGACGGCACGGCGATTGATGGTAGCGGAAACGTGTATGTGGTCGATCAAGTCAATAGCCAGGTGATGGAGTTGGCTGCGGGCAGCTTCACGCAGACTACGGTTGTGACCTCCGGCCTGTTGAATCCGAGCGCGCTGGCACTGGATGGAGCGGGAAATTTGTATGTCTCCGACACCGGGAACAGCCGCGTAGAAATGGTGCCGAACGAAAACGGCACGCTGAACAGCGCGGATATGTCCACGGTAAGCATCAGCGGATTGGGATCGCCGCGCGGTCTGGCGACCGATGGCAGTGGAAACCTCTATGTCGTGGATGCTACCAACGGGGGCGTTGTCGAAGTTCCAGCGGGCGGCGGTGCACCGAGCCCGGTGGCATCCGGCCTGACGAGTCCGTATGGGGTTGCGGTGGACGCGGCCGGCAACGCATATGTTACCAGCAGCAACCAGGTAGCGGAGTACCCGGTGGGTGGTGGAACGCCCATCCCAATGGGAAGCGGCTACAACAATCCTAGCGGCGTGGCCGTGGATGCTTCCGGCGCGGTCTATGTCGCGGACGCGGGCAACGCCCGAATCGTGAGGGTGGCTGCGGGAGGCGCTTCGCAGGCAAACCTGGCGATCACGGGCATCACGAATCCGCAAGCTGTCGCCGTGGATGGTGCCGCCAATGTCTACGTAACGGATTCCGGCAACGTGATTAAAATCAACCGGACACAGGCAGCGGCGCTCGTTTTTGCCAGCACGAGCATCGGCTCGACCACTGCTTCGCAGGCCCTGACGGTTTCCAACGCAGGTAACCAACTGCTGACGGTGTCAAATCTCGCGCTTACGACGAACTTCACGCAAGGGCCATCCGGCGCCAGCGATTGCAGTTCCACTACGCAACTATCTTCCGCGGGGCAGTGCTCCATCGCAGTCGCCTTTGCTCCCACGGCCAGCGGAACTCTAACCGGCACAGTTGCGCTCACCGACAACTCGCTCAACGCTACATCCGTGACCCAGAGCGTCGCCCTGCAAGGCACAGCCACAGAAGCCAGCCAGACCATCACCTTCGGGGCTCTCTCGAATCAAGTACTCGGCTCTGGGCCGTTCACGCTGAGCGCAACTGCGTCGTCGGGTCTTGCTGTCAGCTTCGCTTCGACGACCCCGGCGCTTTGTACCGTGTCGGGCGCTATGGTGACGCTGCTCGATGTCGGAACCTGCACCATCCAGGCAACCCAAGCCGGCAACGCCAACGATTTCGCAGCTACGCCTGTCAACCAGAGCTTCCAGGTGACCCAAGAGGGCCAGACCATCACTTTCGGGGTGCTCTCGAATCAGGTATTCAGTACTGCGCCTTTCACGCTGAGCGCGACTGCGTCTTCGGGTCTTGCCGTGAGCTTCGCTTCCAGCACATCAGCCGTTTGCACGATATCGGGCGCGACGGTGACGCTGGTCGGCGTGAGTACCTGCACCATCCAGGGGACGCAGTCAGGCAACGCCAACTACGCCGCCGCTACGCCGGTCAACCAAAGCTTCCAAGTAACGCAAGGGAGCCAGACCATCGCCTTCGGGGCACTCTCGAATCAGGCACTCGGCCCCGCGCCGTTCATGATTAGCGCTACCGCGTCCTCGGGCCTGGGCGCGAGCTTCGCTTCGACCACTCCGCCCGTCTGCACGGTATTGGGTGCGACTGTAAGGCTGGTCGCCGTCGGCACGTGCTCGATCCAAGCGACGCAAGCAGGCAACACCAACTACGCCCCCGCCACGCCCGTCAACCAGAGCTTCCAAGTGACGCCAGGGAGCCAAGCCATCACCTTCGGGGCACTCTCGAATCAGGCACTCGCCACCGCGCCGTTCCCGCTCAGCGCCACCGACTCCTCGGGCCTTGCCGTAGGCTTCGCTTCGACGACCTCGGCCGTTTGCACGGTGTCGGGCGCGACGATGACGCTGGTCGCCCCTGGCACCTGCACCATCCAGGCGACGCAGCCGGGCAATAGCAACTACGGGGCCGCTACACCTGTGAACCAGAGCTTCCAAGTGACGCCAGAGAGCCAGACCGTTACCTTCGGAGCGCTCTCGAATCAGACACTCGGCACCGCGCCGTTCACGCTCAGCGCTACCGACTCCTCGGGCCTTGCCGTGAGCTTCGCTTCGACGACCCCGACCTTGTGCACGGTGTCGGGCAAGACGGGGACACTCATCGCCGCTGGCACCTGCACTGTCCAGGCGACACAGACAGGCAACACCAACTACGGCGCCGCCACGCCCGTCAACCAGAGCTTCCAGATCAGCGACTTTACCCTGACCTCAAGTTCAACCACGATGACTGTAACTGCCGGGCAACCGGCGATGTTCACGCTCACGGTTACGCCACAAGGCTCATTCACCGGTGCGATCAGTCTCGCCTGCAGTGGACTGCCGGCAACGGCCCGCTGTGCCTTCACTTCTGCCACGCTCATTCCGAACGCCAGCACCGTAACCACCGCACTGAACATCACCACCGCGGCTCACACTACCGCGCTCGTGCTGCCCCCGTCTGATCATCGGTCGAGTTCGCTGTATGCCATTTGGCTGCTACTACCGGCCATGTTTCTGGGCACGCTCGGGATGGCCGCGCCTAAGCGCAGAAAGCTGCTGAGCTGCTGCTTCGCGTTCCTCCTGGTCGGCGGTTGCTTGTTGCAGGTGGCTTGCGGCGGCGGCCCAAGTCCTGGAGTGAACACCGTGAACACGACGACCGGCACTTCGGCCGGTACCTACTCCGTCATGGTTTCTGGCACCGCGGGTTCCAATCAGCACACGACCACAATCAAGCTGACCGTCCACTGATTCGCGGAGTGTGCCCGCAGAGCACAAAGCACAATTATTATCAGGGGCAGTCTGCGGGAATAACCAGATTTCGTGTGGGGGCGTTTCTACGACGCAATCGCTCGGAGCCCTCTTTCAGGCGCGCTGAAGGGTATCAGGTCAATTTCACACTGCTTCAGGCTTGCTTTCAGGAAGGACATGAGGTTTGAGAAACCTCTTCCAGCAGGTGCGCGGCGCGCCTGTTCCTTCTCATCGCGTAGGAACGCTGAAAACTTTAGCAGGTCGCGTCGCTCGATGTCCTCCAGGGGGAGCCTGTGGCAGGACTCCAGGCGGTATCTCAAGGCCGCGCGCGATGCGGCCAGCGTCTTCGGCTTCTTCGTGAGCTTGGTTTCGTCAGAGAACTCGGCCACGGCTGTGGCTACTTCCCTGTGTCCGTTCTGACCATTCTCAGGCTCGACAGCGACGCCATGGTTCACCGCGTTCAACTCGGCTGCCTTACGCCGTCGTCGGGCACTGGCGTCGGCTGGGCCTTTACCGACCGACAGGCGCACGCGCTTCGAGCCCTCGCGCCATTCCAGGTAGGTATCCGCATAGGTATCACCGGCTTGCAAGTACCAGATAACAAATAAACTGGCGGAGAGAATGGGAATCTCCCTTTCTTCCGCTCATTCGGTCACGTAGAGTAGAGGTGCGGGGAAAGATTTTGTGCAATTAGAAGGGGAAAAATTGATGGACAGAGTTCATCGATGGATCGGCGTGGTCGGTTGCCTGGCGGTGCTGACGCTGTTCGCCCTGGCGCAGACGAGAAAAGCCGGCCTGTGGGAGTTGACCACAACCACCACCTCGCAATCATCTCCTTCGGGAAATGCCGAGCCCAGTAGCGGAGTGCCGCACACGAGTCAAATTTGCGTCACGCAACAGTATTTCGACAAGTACGGCGCCATACTTCCGCCGATCCCCGGCTGTCGCCTTACCCATCTCGTCAAGCAAGCCAACGGCATGACCGGCGAGATGACCTGCACTGGAAGGATGAGCGGTAAGATGAGTTTGGAGTCTTCCTGGACCGATGGTGAGCACTCCACAGGCAAAGTCCACTTTGTGGGATCGATGCAGGTGGGCCCGACTAGCAAGCCGGTCGAGTGGACGAGTGCGTCGTCCGGAATCTACAAAGGCACAGATTGCGGCTCCGTAAAACCTATCCCCATGCGGGAGGAGTGAGCCAAGTCAAAGCCAACAGCAGATGACCTCACCGGCAATTGTGGCTGCATCGCCATTGCCTTCGCGGTCGGCTGGTCGTGGAGTCTGTTCCATTCCTGGTTGTGCTATCGTGCCGGTGGACCCAGGGATCGAACTCTGTAGAGGACTCTTCTTGAAGACGCGACTCGCATCCGTAGTGCGGTTGGTTTTCGCCTTTTTTGCTGTCAGTCTGTCGGCCTCAGCCCAGGTTTCCGCCGACCAGATCGATGCTGTTCTTGCGTCGCTAAAATCCAGCAAGGCTCCGGGCGCAGCCGTTCTCGTCGTCCGCAACGGAAAGCCCGGGTTTCGCCGCGGATACGGGATCACGGATTTGCGCTGGCGGCGACCGATCGATGCCAAGACGAATTTCAGGCTGGCGTCGTTCACCAAGCAGTTCACGGCTGCGGCCATCATGCTTTTGGCTCGGGATGGCAAGCTCCACTACGACGCGCACCTCAACGACTTCTTCCCGGAGTTTCCGGCCTACGGAAAATCCATTACGGTCCGCAATCTGCTCAATCACACCTCCGGACTGCCCGACTACGAAGAGCTCCTGATGAAGCAATACCCCGACAGTCCGGAGGAGAGAGTTCCGCAGATTCACGACGAGGGGGTGCTGAAGTTGTTGGAGCAGCAGAGCAGCGGCAAGTTTCCGCCGGGCGCGAAGTGGGAGTACAGCAACTCTGGTTACGCGGTGCTGGCGATGATCGTGGAAAATGTTTCAGGCAAGAGTTTCGGCCAGTTTCTTCAGGCAAGAATTTTCGCTCCTCTCAAGATGAAAAACACGCTGGCTTACGAGAAAGGCAAGAATAAAGTGCCGCACCGCGCGTATGGGCACAGTAAGAATGACGGGGCTTGGCGCGAAACGGACCAGAGCCCCACATCGGCCGTGCTGGGCGACGGCGGGGTCTATTCTTCGCTCGATGACCTGGCGAAATGGGATCGCGCTCTGCGCGAGCACACCTTGCTGAGCGAGGAGGAAATGCGGCCAGCCTTGACACCGGTCGAGCCCAGGGATGGTCCAGCAAAGGCTCCCGATGGCAAGCCAGTGAGCTATGGCTTCGGATGGTTTCTGGATCCGTACCAAGGCCACATCCGGATGTCGCACGATGGCAGCACGATTGGTTTCCGGACCACGATCCAGCGCTTTCCCGACCACCAGTTGACAATCATCGTGCTGGCGAATCGCACCGACATTGATCCAGAAGAACTGGCGCTGAAAGTCGCCGATCTATACCTGGGGACCAAGCCGTAGGGAGGGGTTTGTGCGGGGACAGTCGCCTTCGGCCGTCCGCCGCGCGAAGGGCAGCGGCATCCAGGAGAAGCGTCCTCCAAAAGAAAGAGACGTTGCCCGCCGCGTCTCTACCCAGTGAGCTTGGAATAACCTACGCCGTTGGAGGTACTGAAGTTGCAGGTGGAGCAGCAGCTACGGGGGCCGTACCATTGCCCTCGTTTACCAAGTCCTTCAGTTCTTTGCTTGGCTTGAAGAAGGGAATTTTCTTGGCCGGGACCTCCACTCGCTCTCCGGTCTTGGGATTGCGGCCGACGCGAGGCTTGCGCTGGCGGGTACGGAAGCTGCCAAAGCCGCGGATTTCGATCTTGTCTCCAGCGCGCAGCGAACGCACCACGCTGTCAAAGATCGTTTCTACAATCACTTCGCTGTCTTTGCGCGTAAGTTCCGCTAAACGCGAGACTTCGTCGATCAGATCGGCTTTGGTCATAGCCCCTCTTTGTTCTTCCGGCGGTCGCCTCGATGTTTTGATCTGCCGCCAAGATTCCGGAAACATCGCTGCCCTCGAAGCGTTCCAGCGTCCGGTACTTCGCTGGGCATCTCTATAACCTTCTCAAATTTCAGGGGTTGTGCGCAAGTTATGGTTTTGGGCCCGGCAGAGACGCACGCCCTCCCGAGAGGACGGTCACAACCAATGAGAATACCTCAGTTGCGAGCAGAAGTTGCGATCAGACCAGTGAAGAGTTGGGAAAGCGTAGTGTCGACGAATCTGTAAGGCCCAGACCGTGCGCCTACTTCCAGAGATAGTAGAATCCCACTTGCTGTTCCAGCATCTTCTCGCGCCCGGGCAGAAACTGGGAAACATCGCCGAGTAGAAGATCCATGAGAGTCTTGCGGTCACGTTCCGGATGCACCAGGGTGGGCTCACCTTTTATTCCCACCGATTTTGCCGTGTCGGCGACCGCCGTCTCAAAATCACCGACGCCGTCGATCAGCTTCATCGACAAAGCCTGATCTCCGGTCCATACCTTGCCATTGGCAATCGACTTCACGTCGTCGAATTTCAGGCCGCGCCCATCGCTAACGGCCTTGACGAATTGCCCGAACATATTATCGATCAACGACTGCATGTAGACCTGCTCGTTCGGCGTGAGATCGCGGGCCGGATTGCCGGTGTCTTTGAATTCGCCAGTCTTGAGTACGACGTCTTTGAGCTTGGCCCATTTGAGCAGATCGCCATAGTTGACCCACTGCGCGATCACGCCAATGGAACCGACGATGCTGCCCGAGTCGGCATAAATTTTGTCGGAAGCCGACGCCACGTAGTACGCGCCGCTGGCGCCCACCGTCTCGATGGAAACCACGATGCGCTTTTTCTTCTCGCTGTGAATGCGCTTGACCTCGCGATAAATCTCTTCCGACGCGGCCACCCCGCCGCCGGGAGAATTCACGTGCAGAATGATGGCCTTAATCGAGGAATCGTCGGCGAACTTCTTGAGTTGGCCAACCACCGGCTGGGGAGAAAGGATGACGCCATCGAGATCGACCACACCGATGCGGTCGCCGAAGCCGGTGATCGTGGCCTCAGTTCCACCCGCGTGCAAGGTGAGGTAAACGAGCGTGAATACGGCCAGCACGAAGAGGAAAAAAGCTCCTCCACCAATCAGAACCCAGAGCAGCGTACGCGAGCGTCCCTCAGCCATGAGGAAAGTTTAGCACTTAGCGGGATTCGGCAACGGCACAAAGCTGCCTGGCCTAAAACGTGACCACCTTGAGCGCTGCGCTCTCGACGGTAACATCGATGGGCGTGCGGCAGACGAATTCTCCATCGGCGTAAACCTCGAGCGGATATTCAGTCTCGACCCTGACCCGGGCGGCGTGGAGGTATTCGACTTCCGGCACCTCGAGATGACGGCCGGTGTAAACCGTCGGAACCAAGCGTAAAAGCCTGCAGCGACGGACGCTGCCGATGATGCAGACATCGACGAGACCGTCGTCCATTTTGGCCCGCGGCGCGATCCTCATTCCGCCGCCGTACGAGGGAGTGTTGGCGAAGGCCGCCAGCAGGGTGGGCTGATCGTGGCGAGTGATCCAACCCGAGTTTTGGTTGCCGCCCTCGACCGCCGTGAGAATCTTCATCGGCAGCGGGGCGAAGGTGAAAATCGTTGCTGCGAGGCTCAGCAAATATCCTCCGTGTCGGCGCAGCCAACGGGGTAGACGGTTGGCGCGCCGGGCAACTTCTCCGTCGAGTCCTACGCCGGCAACGGAGCAGAAATAGCGAGAACGAGGTGGCGCGAGCGCCCCGTCCGCGTTTTCCAGCGCGGAGATAACTCCCAGGTCGATGTCGCGCGTATGGCCCGTGCCATCGCAGAAATTCCGCCATGCCGTGATCGAATCGCGCACGCGGCGCAATCCCATTGAGCTCGCAAAGTCATTGCCACTGCCTGCGGGCACGACCAGCACTGGCAAACCCAACTTGACCAGTTGCCCCAGGTAATGATGAACCGTCCCGTCGCCACCGAAGAGCAGGATCACGTCGGTTTGATCGCCCGAGGCTGGCATGCCGACGCACCATTCGGCGCTACGTGTGGCCTGAAATGGCCGCAGGTCTTTCGCCGTAGATCCCAACCCGAGGAGGGCAGCAGCACGCATGTGCGCGGTCGAGGGCAGCAGAATCAGTTCATGGGTGGGGACAGCCGCCCCGGCTGTTCAGCTGGCCGAAGCTCACATGGCCCCCCCTATTCAGTGATGGATACGGTTTTTGTTCTTTTTCCAAGGCGAATAACAATTTCTGATCTCAATTGAATTGAGACCAGCGGTCGGAGAACGGTTTTGCCGTTAGCGTGAACGGCATTCTCCCGTATCTTGCGGCCGGCCTCGGTCCGCGACGCCACTAGGCCGGTTTCTATGAGAACTTTATCAAACCATACCAGCCTGGCATTTTCGTCCTTAGGGTCGCAAATCGGGAAGTAGGACTCGGTGTCTGAAAGCTCTTTCGTACCCATCGCGTTAACTTTCTCCAGGGAAATTGAAACCAGTTCTACCGTGCTTGGTGCTTCGCGTTTCTGAAACTGCTTTGCCCAATCCTCTGCGGCTTGCGCGGCCGCCTCCGCCGAATCAAAGTCCGCCACAATGCGCCGCGCCAGATCCTTTTTCGCCGCCATCGGATGAGTATCGGTTTTCATCGTCTCGATGTCCGCCACCGGCAAGTCCGTCAGCAGTTCGTAATACCGCCACATCATTTCGTCGGAGATGCTCATTACTTTGCCATATATTTCCAGCGGGGGCTCGTGGATGCCGATGGCATTGCCGAGCGACTTCGACATTTTCTGCACGCCGTCCAGGCCCTCGAGGATCGGCGTGGTCAGCACCACTTGCGACTCCTGGCCGTAGGCGCGCTGCACTTCGCGGCCCACCAGAAGATTAAATTTCTGGTCGGTGCCCCCCAGTTCGACATCGGCTTCGAGCGCGACGGAGTCGTAACCTTGCACTAACGGATAGAGCAGTTCGTGCACGGCGATAGGCTTTTCTGCCTGGAAGCGCTTGTGAAAGTCCTCGCGCTCCAATATTTGCGAGACCGTGTACTTGGCCATGAGCCGCACGAAATCGTCCGCGGTAAACTGCCCGAACCAGCGGCGGTTGAAGTCAATGATGGTCTTCTGCGGATCGAGAATCTTGAAGACTTGCGTCTTATAGGTCTCCGCATTCTGCGCAATCTGCTCGCGAGTCAGTGGGGGACGAGTCGCGGAGCGACCGGTAGGATCGCCGATCATGCCCGTGAAGTCGCCAATCAGGAAAATCACGGTGTGGCCCAGATCCTGGAAGTGCTTCAGCTTGCGCAACACGACGGTGTGGCCGAGATGTAAGTCGGGAGCGGTCGGGTCCATGCCCAGCTTCACGCGCAGGGGTTTGCCCGTGCTACGCGACTTTTCCAGCTTGGCGCGGAGTTCGGACTCGCGGATGATTTCCGCAGAGCCTTTCTTGATGTAGGTGAGCTGCTCGTCGACAGGCGCGAAGGTTGACATGGGAAGCAACATTATAGGGAATACAAAGGGCAGAAGTCAGAACGCAGCGGTTAAAAGCTAGAATTGCGGGACGTGGTTGGTGACGATCTGGTGACGAAAATGACGTTTTCTGTGCGAAGGGCGACGATGGATGACATTCCACGACTGCGGCAAGTGATTGAGGCCTCGGTGCGCGGATTGCAGTCGGAGGATTATTCCGCGGCGCAGATCGACGGGGCGTTGCGGTCCGTGTACGGCGTCGATAGTCAGCTCATCGCGGACGGAACCTATTTTGTCGCCGAACAGGCTGCGGAGAACGGCCCCCTGATCGTCGGCTGCGGTGGCTGGAGTAAGCGCCGGACGTTGTATGGAGGCGATCAGTACGCGGGCCGTGAAGATTCGCTGCTCGATCCGACACGCGAGGGGGCGAAGATTCGGGCGTTTTTCGTCCATCCGAAATGGGCGCGGCGCGGCATCGGCGGCCTGATCTTGCAGGTGTGTGAAGAGGCCGCACGCACCGCCGGATTTACGCGCCTTGAGATGGGAGCAACATTGAGTGGCATCGCTTTCTACCGGGCGAAGGGCTACGTGGAAGTCGAGAATGAGGCGGTTCCATTAGGCAACGGGGAAACGCTGCTGATTGTGAGGATGGCGAAGCTGCTCGAGTAGCAACGCAGACGGCGAGTGTTACAAGATCTTTACTCTGCATTCAGACTTCCGACTTTTGATTTTCCACCAGCCGGCGTCCCATGATCTTGAAGTTTCCTCGCAAAACAGTATTGATTGCTTCCGTGTAAGCAACGTGCTCCTGCTGCAAAATGCGCGCCGCCAGCGTATGTTCGTCGTCGCCATCGAGGACAGGGACCGTTTTTTGCACAATGATCGGCCCGTGGTCGAGTTCTTCGTCCACGAAATGCACGGTGCAGCCGGAGACTTTCACGCCATAGGCGAAGGCCTGCTCCTGCGCTTCGAGGCCAGGAAACCCGGGCAGCAGCGAGGGATGGATATTCAGAATCCGGCGCGGAAACTGCTGCACGAACCACGGCGACAGCAGCCGCATGTATCCAGCCAGGCAGACCAGTTGTATGTTCTCACGATTTAAAGCGGCAACCATCTCGCGGTCATGCTCCTCGCGCAGCTTGCCCTGGGAAGGAATCACGACTGCATTCAACCCACGCTGGCTGGCAATCGTAATCCCGGGTGCGTCGGGTTTATTGGCGATGACGATTGCGATCCGCGCATCGGGAATGCGGCCTGCGTCAATGCTGTCGGCAATGGCGACGAAGTTCGAGCCGCGACCGGAAAGAAGTATGCCGAGAGAACGCATTTCTGATTTCTGATTTCTGATTTCTGATAATTGATGATGGATCATCGATGATGGATTGCTGATGGTTGATTGAGAACCTACAAAAAATCTGCAGTCAGCCTGGTCTCAGCTGTACGTGACTTTGCGCTCGCCTTTGACGATGCGGCCTATGGTGTAAGCTTTTTCGCCAACCCGCTCCAACACCGACTGGGCTTTCTTGAATTTCGCCGAGGGTACGACCAGCAGCATACCCAGACCCATGTTGAAGGTGCGCAGCATTTCGTCCGCGGGGACGTGGCCGAGTTGTTGCAGGTGTTCGAAGAGCGGAAGCACCGGCCAGGTCCCCATTTCGATGACGGCAGCGGTCCCGCGGGGCAGCACGCGCGGCAGGTTCTCGGTGATGCCGCCGCCGGTAACGTGCGCCAGCGCCGCGACGCATTGGGCGTCAATCAACTTTCTCAATGCGGGCCAGTAACTTTTGTGAGTGCGCATCAGCTCGTTGCCGACCTTGTTCTTGATTTCGTTGACGTAGGTCTCAGTCGAGTAGTGCGCGACTTCAAACAGCAGTTTGCGCGCCAGGGAATATCCGTTGGTGTGCAAGCCATTTGACGGCAGCCCGAGAATGATGTCGCCGATCTGCACATCTTTGCCGGTAATGATCTTTTCGCGTTCCACCACGCCGACGATGAACCCCGCGAGATCGTATTCTCCATCGGGATAGAAGCCCGGCATTTCAGCCGTCTCGCCACCGATGAGCGCACACCCGTTATGCTTGCACGCATCGGCGATGCCTTCGACCACCTTCTCGGCGATCGAGGGATCGAGCGTGCCGGTGGCCAGATAATCCATGAAAAACAGCGGGGCCGCTCCCTGCACTGCGATGTCGTTGACGCAGTGGTTCACCAGGTCGGCGCCGACCGTAGAGTGCAGATCCATTTCGAATGCGATTTTTAATTTCGTGCCGACGCCGTCGACGCTCGACACCAGCACAGGATCAGTGTATTTGGCCTTGTCTACGGCGAACAGGCCGCCAAAGCCGCCGATCTCGCTCAGCACGCCACGAGTAAAAGTTTTATGCGCCAGGTACTTGATGCGCTGTTTGGTACGGTTCGCTCGGGTGATGTCCACACCGGCGTCAGCGTAGGTAATCGGCGTCGGAGTGGGGGTGGGAGTCTTGGCCACAGATTTCTTCCGTGTCTTGCGCAGTCCTTGCGTGGGGTTAGTGCCGGGTGCCGAAGCGACAACCGAAGGCGGCTCATTGTAACACGTTCAATGCAGAGCTTTGCCAGGAGGACGGGAAGGCACGGGAAGGCACGGGAATGTTGCACAAACACGAATCCACTGCGGATACACTTCTCCACAGTCCGCGGACGCGAACGCCCGCTCGCCACTGCGGGCCCGGACTAATGAGAGATGAAGTCCGAGAAAAAGTAGGCCAGAACCCCAAACAATGCCAGGCCAGAAATGCCGTAGGCGGTTAGAACCCACGCTCCTCGGCCTTCGTGTTGCCTGATGGTGGACGTAGAAGTAGATGACTGGTCAGCGTCAGTAGCAGAAACGACAGGGGCCCGATCTTCCATGAAAAAAAACCTCCCGGCGGAAAGATCGTGGCGCAAATACGTTATGCGTCACGCCTGCCTCGCGTCGCGGCGAAGCAAGACTATCTGAGCGAGATTTTACCTCGAATTGGGGCCCGCGGAAGAGAAAAATTTGACTGGGATCACAATATTGTCATGCAAATTGAGTGCCACCACAGCATCATTCAGACGAGGCAAGCTCAAATCTTGCGCCTATTCCTTGATTGGAAGTTTCAGTCGAGGCCTGGCGCTTAGGCCGCGATCCTCGCGGACCGACTCCAACGTGGGATAATGAATCAGGTTCTTCCTTCCAACCTTAACTATGCATAATCGTTGCCTCGCCCTTTTGCTTTCTTGCGGGTGCCTGCTCTCCATTCGCGCCAATTCCCAGCAGCCCAGCAAGACGCCGGGATCCGCGCCCCCAGCCGAGAGTTCGATCGCGCCGGCTCAGTCAAAACAAACCAATGTAGCGCCCTCCGGAACCGCCGCCGACAAGGCTGCGGACGCACTGAAGCCCGGCATGGCTCCTAAATATCCCGAGGAATCCTTCGTCATCGAGCAGATGCACTCGTACTACCGCTTTGAGGCCGATGGCACCGGCCGAAAAGAGACCAAGGCCCGTATTCGCGTGCAAAGCGAAGCCGGCGTGCAGCAATGGGGACAGTTGCAGGAAGGTTACAACTCCGCCAACGAGCGTGTGGAAATTCCCTATGTGCGTGTCCTCAAACAGGATGGCAGCGTGGTCAAAGCTGGCGACGATGCCGTGCAGGACTTGAGCGCTCCGGTCGAGCGCGAGGCTCCGGTTTACACCGACTACCGCCAGAAACACATCACGGTCCCCGGCCTGCGTCCCGGCGAGGTGTTGGAATACGACATGGTCACGGTGATTCACACCCCGTTGGCCGCCGGACAGTTCTGGGCTGACTATGATTTCGACAAGAGCAACATTTCGCTCGACGAAACGGTCGACGTGGACGTGCCCGCCGGGCGCTCTCTGAAGCTGAAGTGCAAGCCGGGGATGGACGCGAAGATCACCGAAGAAAACGGCCGCCGCGTTTATCACTGGTCGAGTTCTCATCTGGAGCGCGAGGACGATGCGGCAAAGGCCAAGGAGAAAGATAAGAAGACAAAGAAACATCATCCCGGCGATGACCGGCCGGATATCCAGTTGACGACCTTCGAAAGCTGGGAGCAAGTGGGACGCTGGTATGCAAGCCTCGAAAAAGACCGCCGCGCGCCCTCACCCGAAGTTCGTGCCAAGGCACAGGAGTTGACCAAGGGCCTGAACGGCGACCTGCAAAAGACTGAAGCGCTCTACGATTTCGTGGCGAAAAACTTCCGCTACGTGAGTCTTTCTCTGGGAGTCGGCCGCTACCAGCCGCATGCTGCATCCGAAGTGCTTCACGACCAGTACGGCGATTGCAAAGACAAGCATACGCTGCTGGCGTCGTTGCTTGAGGCCGAAGGTCTGCACGCCTCGTCGGTGCTGATCAATTCCAGCCGCAAACTCGATCCCGACGTTCCCTCGCCCTCGCAGTTCGATCACGTCATCACCATGCTTCCCATGGGCAAGGAAAAAGAAGAAGTTTGGATGGATACCACCAGTGAGGTCGCACCCTTCCGCCTGCTGGCCTACTCTCTGCGCAACAAGCAGGCGCTCGTGATTCCTCCCGCCGATCCGCCATCCTCCATTGCCCCTCATCTCGAAAACACGCCTGCCGACACCCCGATGCCCGACACGGAGATCTCAAACATCGACGGAAAGATCAACGAAATCGGAAAGCTCGAAGCCCACGTGCACTACGAATTTCGCGGCGATGAAGAACTGCTGCTGCGTTCGGTCTTCCGCCGCGTACCGCAGGCCAACTGGCAACGGGTGGTTGAAAATGTGAATGCCGGTCTGGGCGGAGACATTACCAATCTTAAGGTCAGTGATCCCGCGGCCACGAGGGAGCCGTTCACCCTGTCCTACGACGTTTCCAAGGTGAACTTTCTTGACTGGTCCAAAAAGAAAACGGAAATTGCTTTGCCGCTGGTGCAGTTCAATCTGCCCGAAGTCGATGGCGATGACGATAACGACGCTGACTCCGAACCTCTCAAGCTGGGCCCCAAAGCAGAGTACTCTTACCAGATCAAGCTGGAATTGCCCGCCAAGTACACGGCCCACGTGCCGCTGGCTTTCTCGTTGAAACGCGACTATGCGGAATACGAAGCCAAATACCGGGTCGAGGGGGATGTTTTCGCCGCAGGACGCAAGCTGATTCTGCGCCAGGATGAACTGCCCCTGGCTCGATCGGCTGATTATGAGTCGTTCCGCCGAGCCGTCGGCGCCGATCTCGCGCAACAGCTTTCGGTGGAAAGCACCGTGGCCGGTGTCCCTGTTCCTCCCGCGGACATGAAGGCCGAAGATTTGGTTGACAGTGCGAAGGCGGCTTATGACAGCGGCAACTTGCCGGTAGCGATTGCACTTTTGAAGCGCGCGACCGAAGTCGATCCCAAGAACAAATTCGCTTGGAACAATCTGGGGAGAATATATTTCGAGATGCGCCAGGACGGGCAGGCGATCGCTTGTTATCAGAAGCAGATTGAAGTCAATCCCTATGACGAGTTCGCCTACAACAACCTGGGCCGCGTTTACTGGAATGAGCGCAAGTACGACGACGCGGTCAAGGCCTTCAACCAACAACTGGAGAACAATCCTCTCGACAAGTTCGCCCATGCCAACCTGGGCGCCATGTATGAGGAATGGCATAAATACGACCTGGCCGTCGCAGAACTGGAGAAGGCTGCGTCGCTCACTCCCGACAGTCCTGATTTGCAGGTAAGCCTGGGAAATGCCTACCTCAATCTTGGCCAGGACAACAAAGCGCTGGCCGCATTCGATCAAGCCGTTGAACTGGCCGCCACGCCCATGGTGTGGAACAACATTGCCTACCAACTCTCGCTCAAGGATTCTCATCTCGACCGGGCACAGCAGTATGCCGAATCCGCGGTTTCAGCCACCGCCGCCGCGCTTCGCAATGTCTCGCTCGACCGCCTCTCGCAAAAGGACTTGCCGCTGGTTTCGTCGTTGATCGCCTATTGGGACACGCTGGGCTGGGTGCACTTCGCCGAAGGCGATTTCGGCAAAGCTGAAAAGTACGTGGGTGCGGCGTGGGACCTTGGCCACCATGCCGAAGTGGGCGATCATCTCGGGCAGATTTATGAAAAACGCGGCGAGAAAGATCGCGCGCTCCGCACCTACGCTCTGTCGATGAACGGAGTGCGTCCCGCTCCCGAGACTCGTGGACGTCTGGCCTCGCTGGCGGGCGACGACGCCAAGGCTGATGCTACGGTTGCGCGTTATAAGGATGAGCTGCAGCACCTCAGTGCGATCGACCTCGGCAAGGCCACGCAAACCGGCAATGCCGATTTCTTCATCCTGTTAAGCGGAGGCGGAGGTTCGCTCGCAAAAGTCGACGCGGTCAAATTCGTCAGCGGAGACGAGAAGCTGAAGTCGTTTAGCGAGGCGCTCCGCACCGCGGACTACCATATAACGTTCCCCGACGATACGCCGGTAAAGGTCTTTCGTCGCGGCACCCTGTCGTGTTCGACGACCACGCGCACCTGCACGTTCGTGCTGATGCTGCCGGATGACGTGAGGACCGTGGATTGAAGTAACGAAGGGATGAGCCCGAAATCCCCGCAATTTTATCGCGAATCGCGGAACAGCTCACCAGGATAGCTGTCGAGAACGGCGATAACACAGGTTATCCGAATCGACGGCGTCACTGTCGGCCTCCTATTCTCCGCAACGCCGCTTGTGCCACGCCGTGGCCAGCTCGTAGGAGTGCGCCAACTTCAGCACCATGTCCTCCCGCCAGTGCGGTCCCGCGATCTGCAAAGCGATCGGCAATCCACTCGGTGTGAAGCCACAAGGCACCGAGATTGCCGGCAATCCCCAGACGTTGAACGGTCGCGTATTGCGCAGGAGCTTCAATTCGGCGGGACGCAGCGCTTCGGGATCGGACTTCAGTTCAGCAATGGCCGGCGCGGGAATTGGCATGGTCGGAGTTACCAGCACATCCACATCGTCAAAGACTTGGCCCACGCTGCGGCGAGCTTCCTCCAGCTCGCGGCGGCGCTGAATGTAATCGGTTGCAGAAACCTTTTCGCCCGACCGAATGCGCCGCACCGTCTCAGGTTGGTACCGCTCCGGCGCCTTCGCCACGTTCTCGGCGTGGTATGCATACGACTCGGCGGCTTGCAGCGTGCGGTCGGTCGGCACGTCCAACCGCACTTCCTTTACCTCCGCCACAAAAGTCGAGATGCCCCGCAGAGCTTCGTCCATGGCAGAGGCGACTTCCGGATCAAGATCGTCGAAAAAATATTCACGAGGCACACCCACGCGCATCGAGTTCGCACCCTCGCGCAGTCGAGAGACATAATCGGCGACGGGAGCATCCACCGTGGTAACGTCGGCGGCATCGTATCCCGCAATCGCCTGCAGGACAATCGCCGAGTCCTCCACGGTCGCGGCCAGGGGACCGACGTGGTCCAGCGACGCTGAAAGGGGAATCACTCCGCGGCTCGACACACGGCCGTAGGTCGGCTTCAGGCCGACGCAGCCGCAAAGCGCCGCCGGTTCGCGAATCGAGCCAGCTGTGTCGGTGCCAATCGCCGCGTAAGCGAGACCCGCTACGACCGCCGCCGCCGATCCTCCAGATGATCCCCCCGCAATTCGCCCAACATCCCAAGGATTGTGCACGTCGCCAAAGTAGCTGACCAGCGAACTGCCGCCGTAGGCGAACTCATGCAAATTATTCTTGCCGAGGATTACCGCTCCCGCCTGCCGCAACCGCCGAACCACGTCCGCATCCTGGTGTGGAACGCGGTCCTTATACAGCGAACTGGCCGCAGTGGTGCGGACCCCCGCGGTGTCGATAAGATCCTTCAGTGCAACCGGTACGCCATGCAACGGCCCGCGCCACTCCCCGCGTCGAATCTCAGCGGCTGCATTCCGCGCCTCCGCCAGGGCGGATTCTCCCATGACCGTAATAAACGCGTTGAGTGCAGGATTCAGTCGTTCGATCCGCTTCAGGCATTCCTGTGTAATTTCAACCGGAGAGACCTCTCTCCGCCGCAGCCGCTGCGCCAGTTCGGAAATAGTTGCCAAGGCACTCGTCATCGGGCCGAGCCCATTGTAAAGGTAGAATTGCCGTCCTCCTGTGGTCTCTTTGGTTCAAGATCTTGTTAGCAAAACCGCCCCCGCGTCCCCGTCATCCAAAAGTCCTATAATTAGACCAGTCGATTTTTCGGGGGCCCGAGAAAAATCATGCCAGAGATGACGATCGCGCCGGTTGCGACGCACGGTTTCTTTGTGGATGGCCGGTGGCGAGAAGACGGCGACGTCATCGAGATTCGCGCACCCTATGATGGCAGCTTGATTGCCCGCGTCGTGCAGGGCCGGCATGAGCATGCCGAGGCCGCCATCGTCGCCGCCGTCAAGGCATTCGGTACCACCCGGCGGCTGCCCGCCTTCGAACGCCAGCGAGTTCTCCGCCGGATTTCCGCCTCCATGCTAGAGCGCAGAGAGGAATTCGCTCGCACCCTCGCCCAGGAAGCGGGAAAACCCATCAAGGCCGCCCGCACCGAGGTCGATCGTGCCATCTTCACTTTCAACGTGGCCGCCGAAGAGAGCACCCGTATCTACGGCGAATTTCTTCCTCTCGACTGGCAGGAATTCACCGCCGGCCGCTGGGGCATCGTGCGCCGCTTTCCTCTCGGCCCCATCGCGGGGATCACCCCGTTTAATTTTCCCATTAACCTGGTCGCCCACAAAGTAGCGCCGGCGATCGCCGCCGGTTGCTCAATGGTGTTGAAGCCCGCGCCCCAGACACCGCTCTGTTCGCTGCTTCTGGCCGAGTGCGTGCAGCAGGCAGGTTGGCCCGACGGCGGACTCAACGTGGTTCCGCTATCGAATGAAGATGCCAGTCTTTTGGTAACCGATGACCGCATCAAGCTCATCAGCTTCACCGGCAGCGTGCCTGTCGGCTGGGACATTAAACGGCGTGCCGGAAAAAAGAAAGTCGTCCTCGAACTGGGCGGCAACGCGGCCGTGATTGTGCACAGCGACGCTGACCTCGAATACGCCGCGGATCGCTGCGTGACCGGCGGATTCGGCTACGCCGGTCAGACTTGCATTTCAGTGCAGCGCATTCTGGTGGAGCATTCGGTCTATGGAAAATTCATCGATCTTTTCGTCGAGGGTGTGAAGAAACTGAAGCTGGGCGATCCGCTCGACGAGTCCACCGACGTTGGCCCGCTCATCCGCGAGAGCGACGCGATCCGCACGGTCAACTGGATCGACGAAGCCGTGCGAACTGGCGCGCGCCGGCTCTGCGGCGGCGGCCGCAAGAATCTTGTCGTTGAACCTACCGTGCTCACCGGAACCAAGCCCGAGATGAAAGTCAATTGCCAGGAAATCTTCGGTCCGGTGGTGACGGTTGAGCCCTATCGAGATTTCGATCAGGCCCTGCGTCAGGTCAACCATTCTGCCTATGGCCTGCAGGCCGGGGTGTTCACCCGCGATGCGAAGTTGCTGTTTCAGGCCTACGAAGAACTCGAAGTCGGCGGCGTGATCGCCGGCGACGTCCCATCCTTCCGCATCGACCAAATGCCTTACGGCGGCGTCAAAGATTCCGGACTGGGCCGCGAAGGTCTACGCTACGCGATTGAAGAGATGACCGAGCCCAAACTCATGGTGATGAATCTGCGCTAGAGAACAGAAAGAAAGAGTCGAGAACTTTTGACCGTACGTTCCCGCACCAAGCCCACTATTTTTTGGGGACGTTCGAGTTTTATTTTTTTCTTCTGCGAAAGCCAAAAATCCGCGACAAACTCCTACGAAATATTTATAATTTCTGGTTTCACAGACGCAGAAAACCAGTGGGTGGTTTTCTTTTCGCCGTATTGAAACAGTATTCAACCGAATCGCGGACGATCCGCCGGGTCTCTTAAGCCAGATCTCATAAGGGAATGTCGCAGATCTTTCATCGCAGCACGAATACATTGTCTCGCGCCACTATTTTTGGCGCAGTCTTTGTAGTCGCTGCGCTCGCCTGGATGGCGATGGAGATCCAGCGTTCGCCTTATGTTACCTACGCGGGCGTGCGCAAGCCACAGCCCGTCCCGTTCAGCCACCAGCACCACGTTACTGGTCTCGGCATCGACTGCCGCTATTGCCACACCTCGGTTGAGACTTCGAGTTTTGCCGGTATTCCTCCGACCAAGACCTGCATGAATTGCCACTCGCAGATCTGGACGAACGCTCAACTCTTGGAGCCGGTGCGCGCCAGCTACAAATCTGGAGAATCGCTGCAATGGACGCGCGTGAATCAGCTTCCCGACTTCGTGTACTTCAATCACAGTATTCACATTAATAAAGGAGTCGGCTGCAACACCTGCCATGGTCCGGTCGATCGGATGCCGCTGATGTATCAGCAGGAGTCGCTGCAAATGGAGTGGTGCCTGGGCTGTCATCGCGCGCCGGAGAACCATCTGCGCCCGCGGGATCAGGTGTTCAACATGCGCTACCAGGCGCCAACCGGAGCGACGCCGGTGGTGGTTGACGGGCACAGCTATACCGATCAGGTCGATCTGGGCACAGCTCTGCTCAAGAAATATAACGTTCGCAACGTGAAAGACATTACCAACTGCAGCACCTGTCATCGCTGAAGTCGTTAGAGCTGAAGTCGCTGGAAAAGAAGTCAGCGCCAAACCGGGAAGAAGTCAGCCGCGAAGCGGCCGAAGAATAGAACGCAAAGCGAGGATCGAAGCCCCGAAAAGCGAAGGAATCGTGCGGTTGAGAACATGGAAGACCAAATCAAGAACGCCAAGCGCGAAGATGTTTGCCCCAGCCAAAAAGGCAGACTGGACCTGAACGCCGTCCGCGCGCGCATCGACCAGGCGACGGCGCACGACGCCGCCGAAAAAACCGGCCCCGAATATTGGCGCAGCCTCGAAGAACTCGCCGGAAGCGACGGTTTCCAGCAAGCCCTCCATCGCGAATTCCCCAAAGGCGCCTCCGAGTGGGTCGATTCGGTTTCGCGCCGCGGATTTCTCAAAGTGATGGGCGCGTCCCTCGGCCTGGCCGGCATGACGGGCTGCGTACGCCTGCCGCTGGAGCCCATCGTGCCCTACGTCCGCCAGCCGGAAAACGTAATTCCCGGCCGGCCGATGTTTTACGCCACGGCAATGACGTTGGGCGGATACGCCAATCCAGTGCTGGTGGAAAGCCATCTTGGCAGTCCCACAAAAATCGAGGGCAACGATCTGCATCCCGCCTCGATGGGCGGCACCGATATTTTTGCCCAAGCCTCAATTCTGGGTCTCTACGATCCCGACCGCTCGCAAAGCGTGATGTCGATGGGCGACCAGCGCTCGGCGGCAGCGTTCTGGAACGCAATCCGTGGACCGCTGAGTGCGCAGAAAGCGCTGCAGGGCCAAGGCATCCGCATTCTGACCCCGACCATTTCTTCGCCCACGCTCGCCGATCAGCTGGGCAATTTTCTTAAGATTTATCCGCAGGCCAAGTGGCACGTGTATGAGCCGGTGAATCGCGACAACGTGCTCGAAGGCGCGAAGCTAGCCTTCGGCCAGCCGGTCGAGACGCGCTACGATTTCGAAAAGGCCGACGTAATCGTCTCGCTCGACGCCGACTTTCTCTACGCCGGATTCCCCGGCAACGTGAAATACATCCGCGACTTCGCCAGCCGCCGCAATCCAGACGCGACGATGAATCGTCTGTATGTGATCGAGAGCACGCCGACGACGACAGGAGCGAAGGCGGATCATCGGCTGCCGGTAAGAGCAACCAATCTCGAAGGATTGGTTCGCGGACTCGCCGCGGGTTTCGGGAGCAGTGGAACTGCGACCGGAGGGATGGGCGAACCAGCGAATTTTTTCGCGATGCTCGCCCAGGATCTCGAGGCTCATCAAGGGTCTAGTGTTGTCATCGCCGGCGACCAACAGCCTCCGGCGGTGCACGCTCTCGCCCACGCGATGAACACAAAGTTAGGGAATGTCGGCAAGACCGTCTTCTACACCGACACGGTGGAAACGAACCCAGCCAATCAGGCTGAATCCCTCAAAGACCTCGCCGCAGATATGGGTAGCGGCAAAGTTGATCTCCTAATCATCCTCGGGGGCAATCCCGCCTACGATGCGCCCGCCGATCTCAACTTTGCCGACGCCATGACCAGCGGCAAGGTTCCATTGCGCGTGCATCACGGCCTCTATCAGAACGAAACCGCCGAACTCTGCCAGTGGCATGTCAATCAGTCGCATGAACTTGAGGCTTGGGGCGATGCACGCGCCTACGACGGCACAGTCAGCATTATTCAGCCGCTGATCGCTCCTCTTTATAACGGCAAGAGCGCCATCGAATTCGTCGCACTACTTTCCGGCCAAACCGATGCGAACGGTTACGATCTCGTGCGCGCCTACTGGCAGAAACAGCATACCGGCGCCGATTTCGAGCAGTTCTGGCGCAAGTCGCTGCACGACGGCTGGATCGAAGGCACGGCATTCGCGGCGAAATCCTTCACGGCAAAATCATCTGCGGCGCCCTCCCAGGCGAAGGCTGCAGACGACCAAGAAATCGAGCTCAACATCCGCCGCGATCCCACCATCTACGACGGACAATTCTCCAACAACGGCTGGCTGCAGGAATTGCCCAAGCCGATGACCAAGCTCACCTGGGACAATGCCGTCCAAATCGGCCCGAAGATGGCCGAACGCCTGCAGGTCAAAGTAGAAGACGTTGTCGAACTCGAACTCAACGGCAAAAAAATCCAAGGTCCGGTGTGGATTCAAGCCGGCCATCCCGACAATTCGGTCACGATATTCCTCGGCTACGGCCGCAAGCGCGCCGGACGCGTGGGTACAGCCCAGGGTTTCGACGCCTACGCTCTGCGCACGAGCGCGAATCCTTGGATCGCCACGGGCGTGCAAATCCGCAAGACTGGAGCAACCTATCCGCTCGCCTCCACCCAAGGCATGCAAAGCATGGATACGCCCGACGGCGCGCATCGTCCGCTGGTGCGCGAAAGGTCGCTGGAGGAATATCGCAAAGAACCGAATTTCGCGAAAGAAGAAGAGACACCCTACGAACTCTCGCTCTACCAGCCCTATCCCTACAAAGAAGAAGATTACGCCTGGGGCATGACCATCGATCTGAACTCCTGCGTGGGCTGCAACAACTGCATGCTTGCTTGCCAGTCGGAGAACAATATCGCCGTCGTCGGCAAGGAACAGACCAAACTTGGCCGCCACATGCACTGGATTCGCGTCGACGCCTATTATCAGGGCGACCGCGACAATCCTCGGGCATTCTTCCAGCCTGTACCGTGCATGCAGTGCGAGAACGCGCCTTGCGAAGTCGTGTGCCCGGTTGGCGCTACGAACCACACCACCGAGGGCCTGAACGACATGGTCTACAACCGCTGTGTGGGTACGCGCTATTGCTCCAACAACTGTCCTTACAAGGTGCGTCGCTTCAACTTCCTGCTCTTCCAGGATTGGGAGACACCGCAATACAAGATGATGCGCAATCCCGACGTCAGCGTGCGCAGCCGCGGCGTTATGGAAAAGTGCACCTACTGCGTCCAGCGGATTAACGAACGCCGTATCGACGCTGAGCGCGAAGACCGCAAAATCAACGATACCGAACTTCAGACGGCCTGCCAGCAGTCGTGTCCGGCGGGTGCCATCATCTTCGGCAACATGAATGATCCGAACAGCAAGGTTTCGAAGTTGAAAGCCCAGGCGCGCAACTACAGCCTGCTGGGCGAGTTGAACACTCGCCCGCGGACAACCTATCTGGCGGAGGTTCGCAACCCGAATTCCGACCTGAAAGGATAAGGGTTTATGAAAGGGCACGGCTTCAGCCGTGCCCTAGGAGTCGATCTGATTTTGGGCTTTAGCCCCTGAGGCAGCTGGCGAAGAGCATGGATGAACAATACAAAATGACGGTCGATGCAGAACGAGCGCCGGTGATCGAACCGGGCTACACCTTCGGCACGGTCACGGAGAAAATCAGCGCGATCGTGCTGACTCGTCCGGCGTCGAACGGGTGGTTCCTGGGCTTCGGCATCGCGTTCATGCTCACCATGATGCTGCTCTACGCCATGGGATATCTCTTCCTCAAGGGCGTTGGCATCTGGGGCGTGACCATTCCCATCGGCTGGGGATTCGCTATTGTCAATTTCGTTTGGTGGATTGGCATCGGCCACGCCGGCACGCTCATTTCTGCGATCTTGTTGTTGCTGCGTCAGTCGTGGCGGAATTCGATCAACCGCTTCGCGGAGGCGATGACGCTGTTCGCCGTAGCCTGTGCCGGGATCTTTCCCGGGATTCACGTTGGCCGACCCTGGCTGGCGTACTGGCTGTTCCCTTATCCCAGTACCATGGGCGTGTGGCCGCAATTCCGCAGTCCACTGATATGGGACGTTTTCGCGGTTTCCACCTACGCCACGATTTCGGCGTTGTTCTGGTTTGTCGGCCTCATCCCCGATCTGGCCACATTGCGCGATCGTACCGACAACCGGGCGCTGAAAATTGTCTACGGCATGCTGTCGTTCGGTTGGCGCGGGTCGGCGCGGCATTGGCACCGCTACGAAACCATGTATCTCTTGCTGGCGGGATTGGCAACGCCGCTGGTGCTGTCGGTTCATACCGTGGTCAGCTTCGACTTTGCCGTCGGCATCGTGCCGGGATGGCACACCACCATCTTTCCTCCCTACTTCGTCGCCGGCGCCATCTATTCCGGCTTCGCCATGGTGCTGATGCTGGCGATCCCCATTCGCAAGATTTATGGCCTGGAAGATTTCATCACCGAGCGCCATCTGCAGAATTCCGCCAAAGTCATGCTGGCGACCGGGCTGATTGTGGCTTACGGCTACGGTATTGAGGCGTTCATGGGTTGGTACAGCGGCGATCGGTATGATGCGTTTACCCTGTGGAATCGCCTGCATGGTCCCTATGCAGTTCCGTACTGGATGCTGCTGATCTGCAACATCTTTATTCCGCAACTGCTGTGGATTCGCAGGCTGCGCACCAGTCCGGTGGCGCTGTTCTTCGTTTCTGGCGTCATTCTCGTCGGAATGTGGCTGGAACGTTTCATCATCGTTGTCGTCAGCCTCAGTCGTGACTTTCTGACCTCTTCCTGGGGCATGTACTATCCCACACGCTGGGACTGGATGACCTACATTGGCACCATCGGAATGTTCCTGGCTGCCATGTTCCTTTTCCTGCGGCTGCTGCCTGCGATTTCGATCTTCGAAATGCGCACTCTTCTGCCGGAAGCGGAGGTGAAGGAATGATGGCGAGGTTTAGAAAATGAAGCGCGATCCCATCTACGGCATCATGGCGGAGTTCGACTCGGCGACCGCGCTGGTCGACGCTGCGCGCACCACCTACCAGGCGGGCTATAAGAAGATTGATGCTTACAGCCCATTTCCCGTCGAAGGCCTGGCCGAAGAGATCGGCTTTCATCGTGACGAAGTTCCGCTGGTTGTGCTGATCGGTGGAATGGTCGGCGGTCTGACAGGATACCTCATGCAGTACTGGATGTCGGCGGTGGACTATCCGTTGAACATCGGCGGGAAACCGCCGCATTCCTGGCCAGCGTTTATTGTGATCACATTTGAGATGACGATTCTTTTCGCCGGGATTTCAGCGGTGTTGGGCATGCTCGCTCTGAACGGGCTGCCTATGCCTTACCACCCCGTATTCAATGTGCCGCGTTTCGCCCTGGCGACGAAAGATCGCTTCTTTCTGATCGTGTTTTCTTCCGACAAGAAATACGATCCCGCGAGCACACGTAAATTCCTGGAAGGTCTTGCCCCGCGCTCGATTTCGGAGGTGCCCAGCTAATCATGCCCCACCTCCACCAAAGCTCACGTGGGGACCGCCGACCCCGGCTGTCCGGTCGAGCGAAGCTCGACGGTCTGTCGGTCGTGGCCGGGTTCCCCATTCCTGCGCGCCCTCTGCGCAGGGGTGGGATTCCACGAAAGTTTGCGCTATGGGGTTTCCCTGTAAATCCTGAAACCACCCAGCGGTTTTTCCTGGGAACGCTGCTGACCATGATCGCTCTTCTCCCCGGCTGCCGCATCGACATGCACGTCCAGCCGCGTCAGAATCCGCTCTCCCGCAGCGACTTCTTTTCCGACCAGCGCTCCGAGCGGCCGCCGGTATACGGGACGGTCGCCCGCGGACAGTTGCACGAGGATTCTTATTTCTACACTGGCAAGGTTGGTAACAATCCCGGCGACGCGATGCCTTTCCCTGTGACCAAAGAAGTGCTGGAGCGCGGCCAGGAGCGTTTCAATATTTTCTGCGCGCCGTGTCATTCACGAGTGGGAGACGGCAACGGGTTCGTACCCTCGCGCGGGTTTTCGAAAATGCCGCCATCGTTTCACATCGCTCGCCTGCAGAAAGCGCCGCTCGGATATTTCTACGATGTCATCAGCGAAGGCTTCGGCATCATGCCGGATTACGCCTCCCAGATTCCGCCGCAAGACCGCTGGGACATCGTGGCCTACGTTCGGGCCTTGCAGTTAAGCCAGAACGCGACCATGGCGGATGTGCCCCCAGGGCAAGCGATTCCGTCCCAACCGCTGACGTTCCGCGAACCGGGTACAGGAGCAAGTCTGCCAACCGTAGCGCCCGACACCAATTCGAACGCAGCAGAGGAAAAGAAATGAGCGCGGCGCCCGCACACTCTCTCGACCTAGCGCCTCCCCCGGTGGTGAAGACCATCGCGCAGCGGTCGCTGATGTTCGGCGTCGTCTTCGGCATTGTTGCAGTCATCCTCGCGTTCTTTCGTCCGGAACAATTCTTTCGCGCCTACTTGCTGGGCTTCATGTGCTGGCTGGGCGTGGCCCTGGGTTCGATGGCCATCCTCATGATCCGTCACTTGACCGGCGGCGGCTGGGGCATGGTTATCCGCCGCATCCTCGGCGCCGCCATGCGGACGGTTCCGCTGCTGGCGCTCCTGTTCCTTCCGGTCATCCTCGGAATACACAAGCTGTACGTCTGGGCGCGGCCTCTCGATCAAGTTGCCGACCCGCATCTGCGCCAGCATCTGGAAAACATTACCCAGACATACCTCACCACGACCGGCTTCATCCTGCGCGCAGTGTTTTATTTCGCCATCTGGAATCTGCTCTCATTTCTATTATCGAAATGGTCCAAAGAAACCGACCGCGCCGGCGCACCCGATAACACAGGCCGTTTCAAGGCCGTCTCCGGCCCGGGCCTCATCCTCTACGGCTTCACGATTTCCTTCGCCGCGATTGACTGGATTATGTCGCTCGATCCCAGTTGGATTTCCACGATCTTCGGCCTGGTCATTCTTATTGGGGAAGTCCTGTCGGCCATGTGCTTCGCCGTGGTCGTCGAACGCATTCTGTTTGATTACAAGCCCATGTCGGAGATGTTGAGTCCCGACTTCGTGCACGATCACGGCAAATGGATGCTCACCTTCATCATGGTCTGGGCCTACTTCAACTATTCGCAATGGCTCATCATCTGGGCTGGGAATTTGCCTTCGGAAATCACGTACTACATGCGGCGTTTGAACGGCGGCTGGGGATACGTAGGCCTGATCGTCGTGATTTTCCACTTCGCCGTCCCCTTCGCAATCCTGTTGTCCCGTCCCTTCAAACGTAACATCCGCAAGCTGGCCTGGCTGGCAGTGTGGCTTTTGCTGATGCGCTATGTGGATTTGTTCTGGATCGTCGAACCGAATTTTTCCCGGACTTTCCTCCTGACGCCGGAGGATGTGATTGTCCCGGTTGCCATCGGCGGCTTCTGGCTGGCCTACTTCTATCATAACTTGGGTGCGCTGCCGCTGCTGCCCGCCTATGATCCGTCCGCCGTCGAAGTTCTCGGGCCGGCCCATCATCACCGGGAAAACGCATGAGCAACGAAATCCATCCCGTGAATTCGAAGAGCAACGGCAGCTATGAGCACCGCGACATCGGCGTCGCCCCAGTTCTGTATTTCCTGATGAGTCTGGCCATCACAGGATTGGTGGTGTACTTCGTTGTGGATGGTATCTATTCCTATCTTGAGAAACGGTCCAATGCGCAGCAGGCTCCGGTAAGTCCGCTGGTCACGAACGCCCCAGCCGACACACGTAAACTCTCGACAGATTACAAGGACTATCTGAAGCAGAACTTTCCCAGCCCCCAATTGGAGGTCGACGAGCGTGGTCAACTGGACAAGATCCGTATCGACGAAGCAGAAACGTTGAGTCGCTACGATTGGGTTGACCAGAAGGCCGGGACCGTTCGCATTCCGATCGACCGCGCAATGGACTTAATGGTGCAACGTGGACTTCCGGTGCGCTCCCAGTCGCCCGCCGAGGCGCCCGCAGCTCAACCGTCGAAGACCAAGCCGGAAAAGACAAAAGGAACCAGGAAGTGAACCATCCGAATCGCAACTCGAGTTCCGTCATGGCTGCCGTGCTGTCGTTTATGCTGACGGCCACGATGGCGCTCGCGCTGCTGGCGGCCACTGCCTGGGGACAGGCTATGACCAAGGGCATCATGTCGCCGCCGTCCAACGTCCGCCCGCCGTATTTGCAGAACGTTGGCATTGAGCAACATCTGAACGGGCAACTGCCTCCCGACCTTACGTTCTTGGACGACACCGGCCGAGCTGTCAAACTGGGCGATTACTTCGGCAAGAAGCCCTTGATTTTGAATCTCGTCTACTACAACTGCACCATGCTTTGCGGAGAAGCCCTGGCCGGGCTCACCGGAGCCATGAAGATGGTGAAGTTTGATGTCGGCAACGAGTTCGACGTGATCACGGTCAGCTTCAATCCGCAGGAGACGCCCGCCATCGCTGCCGCCAAGAAGCAAGACTACCTGAAGCGCTATGGCCGTCCAGGAGCCGCTTCCGGCTGGCATTTTCTGACGGGACCCGCGGAATCGATCAACGCACTGACCAAGGCGGTCGGATTTCAGTATCAGTACGATCCCAAGATTCACCAGTTCGCGCACGCCACCGCCATCCTGGTGCTGACGCCGCAAGGCCGCATCTCGCGCTATTTCTATGGCGTGGATTATCCCCCGAAAGATTTGCGCATGGGACTGGTCGAAGCCTCGCAGGGCAAGATTGGCAACGCGGTCGATCAGGTGTTGCTCTACTGCTATCACTACGACCCGGCAACCGGAAAATACGGCGCCGTCGTGAGCAACATTCTGCGACTGGGCGGTGGTCTCACAATTGTGATCGTGGGCGGCCTGCTGTGGCTTCTGTTCCGCCTGGAGAAATCCGCGCCGCAACGAAGCGGTTGGGATCACGCCAGGTCCGGTCAGGCAAAATCCGTCCCGGCCGCATCGGGTCGGGCAGGACCGAATCCAGGAAGACCGAATCAAGTAAGACCGGAACAAGTAAGACCGGAACGATCAAGACGGGATCAGGCAAGACCGGATCAAGCAAGATATGTTCGATAACTTTCCCTTATGGCCGGCTCGGGCCTCGACTGCGGCGGGCAATGTCGATGCTCTGTTCATCTTTCTGCTGATCGTGTCGGGATTGATGACCCTGCTGATTTTTTCCGCCCTCATCTACTTCGCCGCGCGCTACCGCCACCGGCGCGGCGTTCCGGCCGAGCAGATCGAAGGTTCCACGCCGCTCGAATTGACCTGGTCGGTGATTCCATTCTTTGTGTTTCTGGCGATCTTTGCCTGGGGAGCGGTGGTCTACTTCAAAAGCCGCACTCCACCTCGCGATTCGACCGAGGTGTACGTGGTCGCGAAGCAATGGATGTGGAAGCTGGAACACTCCGAAGGCCAGCGCGAAATTAACGAACTGCACGTCCCCGTCGGCCGTGACGTGAAGCTGATCATGACTTCGCAGGACGTGATTCACAGCTTCTTCGTGCCCGCGTTCCGCATGAAACAAGACGTGCTCCCCGGCCGCTACACCATGGCCTGGTTCCGCGCCACTAAGGCCGGCACCTACCACTTGTTCTGCGCGGAATACTGCGGCACGCAGCACTCCGGCATGATCGGTTCGATCGTGGTGATGGAGCCGGCGCAGTTCGAAGCCTGGATGAGCGGTGGTTCGACTGGCCCGCTGTCGGTCACGGGAGAAAAGATCTTCGCCGAACTTGGTTGCGCGACCTGCCACCGTGCCGATACGCAGGGGCGCGGTCCGAACTTGCAGGGAGTCTTCGGCAAACCGGTACGGCTGGAAGACGGACGCACCATAACCGCCGATGAAAATTATATTCGCGAATCCATTCTCGATCCCGGCGCGAAGGTGGTCAGCGGATTCAAACCGGTCATGCCCACGTTTCAGGGACTGGTGAGTGAAGAGCAATTGAACGCGCTGGTGGCCTATGTGAAATCGCTGTCGCAACCCGGCGCAACCCCGACCAATACGGCGGCTGCTACGCAGGACAATTCCACAGCCGCAGGAAGTCAGGTGCAATGAGTATGGCTACCACAACCATGCAACCGGTCGAGCGGGAGAATTATCTCAATAAAGAGTACGGCGCTCTCTCGTGGCTGTTCACCACGGACCACAAGCGCATTGCGCTTCTTTACCTGATGTCGATCACGTTCTTCTTTTTTATAGGCGGTTTTTTCGCGCTGCTCATCCGTCTCGAACTCCTCACCCCCGCCGGCGACCTGGTTCAGCCCGACACTTACAACAAGCTCTTTACCATGCACGGCATGGTGATGGTCTTCTTCTTTCTTATTCCGTCGATTCCCGCGGTGTTAGGCAATTTCCTGGTGCCCATGATGATCGGCGCCAAGGACCTCGCCTTTCCGCGCGTCAATCTGTTGAGCTGGTATCTATACATTATCGGCGGCCTGATGATGCTGCACTGCATGCTGACTGGCGGCGTCGACACGGGATGGACCTTTTACACGCCTTTCAGCACGGCCTTCACCAATACCAAAATTGTCGAGGCGGGACTGGCCATTTTCGTCGCGGGATTCTCTTCCATCCTTACCGGACTGAATTTCGTGGTCACCATTCATCGCATGCGGGCTCCCGGCATGACATGGTCGCGGCTGCCCTTGTTCATCTGGGCGCATTACGCTACCAGCATCATTCAGATTCTCGGGACCCCAGTAATCGCAATCACGATCGTGCTGGTCGCGGTGGAACGGACGCTACATCTTGGGATCTTCGATCCCAAGCTGGGCGGCGACCCGTTGCTGTTCCAACATTTGTTCTGGTTCTACTCTCATCCCGCCGTCTACATCATGATTCTGCCGTCGATGGGGGTGGTGACCGAGATCATTGCCTGCTTCGCGCGCAAGCGCATCTTCGGTTATAGCTTCGTCGCCTTTTCGTCCATCGCGATTGCCGTCTTCGGCTTTTTGGTATGGGCGCACCACATGTTCGTCGCCGGAATCTCGGTCTACGCCGCACTCGTATTCTCTCTGCTGAGTTATGCGGTCGCGGTGCCATCCGCCGTAAAAGTTTTCAACTGGACGGCGACTCTCTACAAGGGTTCCATTCACTATGACGCGCCCATGCTTTACGCCTTCGGCTTCATCGGTTTGTTCACCGTCGGCGGCCTCACCGGCCTGTTCCTCGCCGCCCTGGGTATCGACGTGCACGTCACCGATACTTATTTCGTGATTGCCCACTTCCATTACATCATGGTCGGCGGAGCGCTCATGGGATACCTGGGCGGATTGCACTTTTGGTGGCCGAAAATCTCTGGCCGGTTGTATCCCGAGAGCTGGGCGCGGCTGGCGGCACTCATCGTTTTCCTGGGCTTCAATCTCACGTTCTTCCCCCAGTTCATTCTGGGCTACCTCGGCATGCCGCGCCGATACTTCCAGTATCCGCAGGAATTCCAGGTGTTGAACGTGCTTTCAACGGCCGGGGCCACGGTGCTGGGAGTTGGTTATCTGCTTCCTATGATTTACTTTCTGTGGTCGATGCGCTACGGCAAGCCCGCGCCCGACAATCCGTGGAACGCCGCCGGCCTGGAATGGAAGACAACCTCGCCGCCGACGACTTTCAACTTCGAAGAAGAACCCATCGTAACCTGGGAAGCCTACAACTACGACGAGTTAGACGCGCCTCGAAAAGAGGGGGTTCCCATTGCCCGATAGTACCCTGGTTGGCCTGCATCACGAAGAGGAGCATCATCCGGAGTTGCTGCATCACTTCGCCGATGCGCAGCAGCAGCGCGATTCCGCCAGTCTCGGAATGTGGATTTTCCTGGGCACTGAAATCATGTTCTTCGGCGGTTTGTTCTGCGCCTATCTGATTTATCGCCGGTGGTATTTCGGAGATTTCGGCGCCGCCAGCAAGTCGATCAATGCTGCGCTTGGCGCCACCAACACCGCTGTCCTCATCTGCAGTAGTTTGACGGTTGTTTTTGCGGTTTGGGCTGCGCAGACGGCTCGTCGCAGGCTGCTGATCGGCAGCCTCGTGATCACGATGCTCCTCGGGCTCACATTCCTGGGCATCAAGGGCGTCGAGTATAAAGAAAAATTCGAAGAACACCACGTTCCGGGGCCATCCTTCAGCTTCGATCACGTACCGATTCCGGGCCATCCTGACCAATACGCCAACCCGCGCCATGCCCAAATTTTCTTTTCGCTCTACTTCATTATGACCGGCCTGCACGCGCTGCATATGATTATCGGCCTCGGTCTTTTTGCCTGGCTCTTGTTTATGGCGTGGAAGGGTCGTTTCACCCCCGAATATCACACGCCCATCGAAATCGGTGGCCTCTACTGGCACTTCGTCGACATCGTCTGGATCTACCTGTTCCCGTTGCTTTACTTGATCGACCGGCATCCATAGTTCCGCCTGAGGCCTCATATGTCTGAGAATTCAAAATCGTCGCCGCTGAAAATGTACTTCGGCATCTGGGCCGCCCTGCTTCTCGGTACTTTTATTACGTACAAAGTCGCATTCATCGATCTCGGCCGCTTCAATGCCGCCGTCGCACTGATTATCGCCACCATCAAAGCGCTCCTTGTCGCCCTCTTCTTCATGCACATCAAGGGCGCTCACGAAAAACTGCTGAAGCTGGTCGTTATCTCGACAGTTTTCTTCCTCTTCATCCTTCTGATCCTCTCCATGGCCGACTATGGCACGCGCACGTGGAGCTAAGCTAGAACACGCAGGGGCAGCCGCCGGGGCTGTCCGACCGGGCGCAGCCCGGCCGCGCTGCTTCGACGCCGTCTACCCGAAGGTTTCGCGGCTCGCTGTTTGCTGCCCGGTAATCGCCTTCTGATTGCCGCCATTGACACCCAATCTGCGGTATACTCGCGCCGTCGATTTTCTCACCGCGCTTTTACGAGGTGACGTATGGCATTCTGCAATTCTTGCGGCGCAACTCTGAACCCGGGCACGAAGTTCTGCAACAAGTGTGGGGCTGCGGTCGCTGCGGCTCCGGTTGCTGCGGGCGCCCCCGCTTCCAGCGTCAGTTCGCCTCCCACGCCGTCTGCACCGGCTCCGACCCCCACCGGCGGCAGCAGTGCTCTGAAGATCATCCTGATCGTCGTCGCCGTGATCGTCGGCATCGGAATTCTTGGCATCGCCACGGTCGGCATCATCGGCTATCGCATCGCCAAAAGCTCTCATGTGACGCAGAACGGCGATCACGTGAAAGTGGAAACCCCTTTCGGCTCAGTCGAAACCTCCAAGGATCCGGATCAGGCGGCCAAAGATCTCGGGGTTGATCTTTATCCGGGAGCGGAGGTGCAGCGGAACGGCGCATCCTCGGCGGCCTTTGGCGGCATCCGTACCGTGTCGGCCATGTTTAAAATCAGCGACGCGCCGGACAAGGTCTGCAGTTTTTATAAATCAAGGTTCCCTGGTGCCATGGTGACCACCTCCGAGCAACACCACTGCACCATCGTTTCCAATAACCAGAAGAATATGATCACCATCAATATCCAGGCTAGTGGGGATGACACCAGGCTTCAGATCACAAATGTAAGCAAGAGATCCTCCGACTAGACACAAATGCAAGACGGAGTGGCAGATTCCATACCGGCCCCGAAGTCCTCACGAACTGACGCTTCGGGACTATGCGAAGCCCTGCGATCGAGACTTCGCAGCGAAGTTCGCGGAGACGTTCGCTTCGACAACGGAAGCCGCGCCCTCTACGCCACCGACGGATCGAACTACCGCCAGGTTCCGATTGGCGTGGTTGTTCCCCACGATGGCGACGACGCTCTCGCCGCGATTTCTGTCTGCCGGGAATTCAGCGCGCCTTTACTCTGCCGCGGGGGCGGCACATCGCTTGCTGGGCAGTGCTGCAATGTCGCCGTCGTGCTGGATTTTTCCAAGTACATGCGGAGAATTCTTGCCATCGATCCGGCCCGCCGCATCGCTCGTGTGCAGCCCGGCGTTGTACTCGATCAGCTCCGCAACGCCGCCGAAAAGCATCACCTCACCTTCGCGCCCGATCCCGCCAGCCACGATCGTTGCACCATCGGCGGGATGATCGGAAACAATTCCTGCGGAGTCCATTCGTTAATGGCGGGCAAGACCGACGACAACATCGAAGAACTCGATATTGTCACCTATGACGGCGTGCGCCTGCGCGTCGGCCCCACCTCCCCCGACGATCTGCAACGCATCGTCGCGGAACCGGGACGCCGCGGTCAGATCTACAACACTCTGAAAAACATTTCGGCACAATACTCCGATCTCATCCGCCAGCGATTTCCCGACATCCCGCGCCGTGTCTCGGGCTACAACCTGAATTACCTTCTGCCCGAAAATGGCTTGCATGTGGCGCGGGCGCTCGTCGGCTCGGAAGGAACCTGCGCAACCGTTCTCGAAGCCACTTGCCGCTTGGTCGAGAGTCCTCCGGAGCGCGTTCTCCTGGTGGTGGCCTATCCCGAGATTTATCAGTGCGCCGACCAGGTTCCGGAAATCCTGGCGCACAAACCCATCGGCCTCGAAGGCTTTGACGATCTTCTCGTCTATTACAACCGCACCAAGGGCATGAATTCCGAAGGACTCGCTCTGCTCCCCGAGGGCGGAGGCTGGCTCATGGTCGAGTTCGGCGGCCAGACAGCGCAGGAAGCGGAGTCTCAAGCTCGCACTCTGATCGGCGCGCTCGACCGCACCATGGCCCCGCCCAACACGCGCCTTTATTCAGGCCCGCAGGCCAAGCGCATTTGGGAAATTCGCGAGGCCAGTCTGGGCGCGACCTCCCACGTGCCCGGCGAACCCCTGAACTGGGAAGGCTGGGAAGATGCCGCCGTCGCCCCCGAGAAATTGGGCAGCTACCTTCGCGCCTTGCGAAAAATGATGGCCTCGTTCGGCTACAAAGGCTCGCTCTATGGCCACTTCGGTCACGCCTGCGTGCACACTCGCCTTAACTTTGACCTGCAGTCGAAAGATGGAATCGCGAAATTCCGCAAGTTCGTCGAAGAGGCGGCCGATCTCGTCGTGAGCTACGGCGGTTCAGTTTCCGGCGAACACGGCGACGGGCAAGCCCGGGCCGAATTGCTCCCCAAAATGTTCGGTCCGGACCTGATGCAGGCATTCCGCAAGTTCAAATCCGCATGGGACCCGGATTGGAAGATGAATCCTGGCAAGGTCATCGAGCCGTACAAACTTGACGAGAATCTTCGCCTGGGCGCCAGTTACGCGCCGTGGGAACCCGAAACCCGATTTCAGTTTCCCGCGGATCACGGCAGCTTATCGCACGCCGCGTTGCGCTGCGTGGGCGTCGGCAAGTGCCGCCGCGAAGACGGTGGCGTGATGTGCCCCAGCTACCGCGTCACGCACGAAGAAGAACACTCGACGCGGGGCCGCGCTCATCTGCTCTGGGAGATGACCCAGAACCCCCTCCGAGAAGATGGGATCATTCGCAATGGCTGGCGGAGCGAAGAGGTCAAGCAGTCGCTCGACCTCTGCCTTGCCTGCAAGGGCTGCAAAAGCGACTGTCCGGTGAGTGTCGATGTCGCGACTTACAAAGCTGAATTTCTCTCTCATTACTACGAAGGCCGCGTGCGTCCGCGCAGTGCCTATGCTTTCGGGAACATCGACGTGTGGGCGAGGCTGGCATCGAATGCTCCGGGCCTGGTCAATCTGACCACGCAGTTGCCGTTCCTGCGCGACATCGCGAAGATGATTGCGGGGATTCCGCAGCAGCGCGGCATTCCCGCCTTCGCTCCCGAGACGTTTCGGAACTGGTTCTTCCGTACGCACAAAAGAAGCAGGCCGCCCGCAGGCAACACGACCCCGGACGCAAACGAGACGCGCGCGAAAAACGGGGAGGGCCCGGCTTTAGCCGTGCCGCCCGGCGCGCCAGAGAATCGGGCTTCAGCCCCCGAGGGTCCTCCGGTTCTTCTCTGGCCCGACACCTTCAACAACTATTTTCTGCCTGCAACCGCCAAAGCCGGGGTCGAAATTCTGGAGGCCGCTGGATACCAGGTGATTCTTCCGCAGGCGAATCTGTGTTGCGGCCGCCCGCTCTACGACTTCGGCATGCTCGACCGAGCGCAGTCGTTGCTACTCGAGATTCTCGACGCGCTCTCGCCTGAAATCGAAGCGGGAATCCCGATCGTTGGACTTGAGCCCAGCTGCGTTGCCGTTTTTCGCGATGAACTGCTCAACCTTTTTCCTAACGACGCTCGTGCCCAAGCCCTGGCCCGGCAGACATTTCTGCTCAGCGAGTTTCTCGACAGCAACTCCAGGGATTGTCCACTCCCGCGCTACGAGCGCAAGGCACTGTTGCACGGGCACTGCCATCACAAGTCCATCATGAAGATGACTGCCGAGGAGTCGCTGCTGCGGCGAATCGGCATCGACTTCCAGGCTCCAGCTCCGGGATGCTGTGGGATGGCCGGCTCGTTCGGCTTCGAGCACGACAAATATGAAATCTCCGCGGCCATCGGCGAACTCGAACTTCTGCCCGCAGTGCGTAAAGCGCCCGCGGACTGGCTCATCATCGCCGACGGATTCAGTTGCCGCGAGCAGATCAGGCAGGGAACCGGGCGTCACGCGCTTCATCTCGCCGAAGTTCTGAAGATGGCACTCGATCCTTCGAGGATCGCTAATGATCCTTTCCCCGAGTCGGCGATCGCTCGAAGCCGCCATACCGAGGTGTGCTCCTCGATGAAGCGGGCCGGCTTGGGCTTGGGGGTGTTAGCGGCAGGCGGATTCCTGCTTCGGCAATTCGCCAAAAACCACTGAGGAATCAGTCATTTAAGCGCAGGTTTGGCTCGTGAGGACGCTCCGCCTGTGGCTCGATTGCATGGTTTCTGGGACAATGGAGCAAGTCTCCAACGCATCTTCCGGCGCGCTCCGGAAGTCGCGGCGTTCCTGTAACGTTCTTCTTATGGATCGCGAACTTCCAACCATGCTCCGCACAGTGACGCACGCGACTGCGGACCCCTCTCAGGCGTCGGTCGCGGCGCCGTTGCGCGGATCGGTATTAGTTCTGATTCAGTTCGATGTTTGCGAAGAGATTCGGCTCGACGTGTTGCGCAATATCTTCGGCGCGCGCACCGCCGACGCCAGCTTCAAGCACCAGGCTCCGGGATACGTGCGCTACCAGCGTCCTCCAGTGGAGGAGACGCTCGAACCGTTGCTCCTCGAGAGCGGAGAACGCCTCGAAGGCGAGATCAAATACTACGATTACGGCGTCGTCAGCCTGGTCTTTGAACTGCCGTTCTCCGGCGGATGGGACACGCTGGTACAGCTTTCCTGCCGTTGGACTTCCGACACAAACTTCGAGCGTCTCGCCACCCGCGTCGTAAAGCAGCGGCTGGAACGCGCTGCTCCCGCCTTGGTCAAGCTTTACGACATCAAGCAAGGCGAGTGGCTGCAAGAAGACTACTTCATCTTCCATGTGCGCGAGATCGAAGGCGCGCCGTCGGCGAACGACCTGCTGGCTGCGCAGGGAGACCAGATTTCACAGGTGGTGCGCGGCGAAACGGCAACCCTTTCCGATGGCGAGCGCCAGGAAATTCTGCAGTCGCGGATTTCCTACTATCCCAACGATCTGGCCGTGATTGGCTGGAATGCAGCCTTTATTTATGATGACCCGGTGGGCGCAGAGACCGCCATCCAGCTTCTGCAATACGCAAACTCGCAGTTACTCGAGTTCCGCCACTACGACGAATTGCTCACCAAGGAACTAGAGAACGTCTACGACTTCCTCGAAACTGGCGGCACGGGATGGTGGTCGCGCTGGCGTACGGCGAAGGCCGCGTCCAAGCTGCACACCGTCCTGCTCGACGTGAACGAACTCACGGAACGCGCGGACAACGCCATCAAGTTCCTCAGCGACATGTTCTCCGCGCGCCTATACAAACTGGCAGCCTCCAAAGTTGGTGTCCCCGACTACAAAGACCTGGTCAAAGAAAAGCTGCAAACCGCTGAAGATCTCTACCGCTTCATGGTCGACCAGTTCAACCAGAGCCGCGCCTTCGTCCTGGAGCTGATGGTAGTGGTCATCCTCATCATCGAACTGGTCTACTTCTTCCGCGGCAAACCGATCTAGCAAAATCTCCACCCAACGATGCCAAGAGAAGGTGGCGAACACCGTCGAGGAAGAGGACCTTCGTTGCTTCACTCCAAATCTCCCCATTGCCGAGGTCAAATTTTCGGTCTAAAGAAGTAATTCGCAAATCCGGAAGGTCCATCGAGCACGACGGACCAATATTTAGGAGGAGGTCGTAGTTGGTTGAGTAGACGGTGTCGTAGAGAAGGAGTTCTTTCTTGATTGCTGGAAGGGTTTGCGCCGGAATTTAGGGCTCAGGGTCCAGGGAATCCGGATACATGCCTCTGGCAAGAAGCAGATTCCTACCCTTCGCTTCGCTCCGGGGTCGGAATGACAACACTCAGGGAGATTTCATGCGAGGACTAAAAGACAAGCGCGTCCTGATCACGGGCGGCGCGAGCGGGATTGGCGCGGCGACCGCGGCGCGGTTTCTGGAAGAGGGATCGCGGGTGTGCGTGCTGGATTGCGACGAGCAAGCTTGCGAGTCTATTCGGCGCGAGTTGCCGCAGGTAGGCGAAGCTATTATTGCGGACGTCACCAACCTGATGCAGGTGGAAGCGGCGTTTGCCGAGGCTATTCGGCTGATGGATGGCGTCGACGTGCTGATCAACAATGCGGGCATCAGCATTCGGCACAAGTTTCTCGATATCACTCCGGAAGAGTGGGAGAGAGTGATCGCCGTGAATCTGACCGGAGTGTTTTATGTGGCGCAGACTGCGGCGCGGCATATGTGGGAGCGGGGCAGCGGAGCGATTCTGCAGACGGCGTCGACCAATGGTGTTACGGGATACCCGTATTACGCCGACTACAATGCCACCAAGGCGGGAGTGATTGAGTTGACGCGGTCGATGGCGCTGGAGCTGGCGCCGAAAGTGCGCGTATGCGCCGTGGCCCCGGGATATGTGCTGACGCCGATGCAGCGGGCGGAGTATTCCGACGCGATGCTGGAGGAAGTGAACCAGAAGATTCCGCTGCGGCGGCACGCGAAGCCGGAGGAGATTGCCGGGCTGTTTGCGTATCTGGCATCGGATGACGCGATGTTTGCCACGGGGCATGTGTTCATCATGGATGGAGGGGAGACTGCGGGAGGGCTGGCAAGCCGATGAACGCTCTCAGCGGCTAAAGCCGCGATTCATTTGCGGTTTTTGTGGCACGACTGAAATTGTGCCATTCCCTTTCTCTGCAGAAATGATTGGAAGTTGCCCTGCGAAATGATTGGAAGGCATCGTCGTTGACCAGCATGGGCGAATTCAAAATGAAAGCTACGGTGTTTCTCGGCGGCGGACGAATTACTGGCGCGCTGGCGGCGGGGTTGCGGCTGGCTGGAAATATGCAGACGATGGTTGTTTACGACCGCCATGTGGAAAAACTGCGGGCGCTGCGGCGGGAATCGCGAGTGGAGATGGCGCGCGATCTGAAGTCGGCGGTCGAGCGAGCGGAGATGCTGATCCTGGCGGTGCGTCCGGCGTCGGTGATGCAGATGCTCGACGAAGTAGCGGGTTGTGGTGCGGCGCCGCCGAAGCTGTGCATCTCACTCGCGGCGGGCATTCCATTGCGGAATTTGCGGGTGCGGCTGGGGCCTTCGATTCACTGGGCGCGTGCCATGCCGAGTCCGGTGTGCCGCATTGGAAGAGGGTTGACGCCGGTAAGCTTTGATCGAACGGTTACGAAGGCTGAACGCGTCCGCGTGCACCGGATGTTTGAGCAGGTTGGGCGGGTCCTCGAACTTCCGGATCGCCAGATGGATGCGATTACCGCCACGCATTCGCCGAGCCATGGATATCACGCGCTGGCGACTCTGGCGAAGGCCGCGGAACGCGCCGGATTAGATCCGGCGATTGCCTTGACGGCCGCAGCACATGCGCTAGGGGATGCAATTTTCTATTGGAGAGAGAGTGGAGTGAGTCTCGTCGATTTGCTGCAGGAGGCGGCTACGCCAAGAGGGATCGCTGCGGCGACTATCTCGGCGATGGATGAGGCTGGTTATACGAGAGCTGTGGAGAGAGGGATTCGCGCCGGCATCAGGCGGGCGCGCCTCAATGCCAAGCCATGAGCGCGATGACAGAGTCGTTCCGGAGGCAGACCTCGGCTGCCTTTCCGATCGATCGGCACGATTGAGCTCGTGCTATTCCATTCCGTGGCATTCCCATCCGTTTTCTTCGTCCGTGGCCTCGTGACTTTAGTCACCGTCAGAATCGAGTAGATTCTGTCACAATATCGATCTGCAATGGAAATTCTGACACCCAAGGTAACTCGACGCAGCACACGGATCCGAGTGGAGATTCCAGTCACCGTGACCAGCCTCGATCGAAGGCGTTCATTCGCAGAGAAATGCATCGTGCTGATCGTAAGCGCGCAGGGATGCGGGTTTCGTAGTTCACGTGCATTGCCGATGGAGACTCCGGTCATGATCAGCGACCTGCCTGGCGGAGGGAGCGTGACCGGGCGGGTGGCAAACTGTTTACCGCTAGGAAACGATGGAAAGTATTTTCTGATTGGCACCTCGCTCTATACCCATGGAAATGCTTGGGGGATCGCCGATCCTCCAGAAGATTGGCGCGACACGCCGCAAAGCGCTACGGCTCCGAATTCTGCGCCGAGTTCCGCCAGGAACGATAAGCAAAGTCCGCCAAAGCCGAGTGGGAGCAAGGAAACCTGGCCGTACAATCTGTTCACGGAAGGCGCCGAAGCCCATCCCGGGCGCAAGTAGTAAGCCACCGCTGGTTCCAAGCTGCGGCCCCTTCGCCAGCCAGACGCAAGTCGATCCCGCCGTGACATACCACCTCAACGACGAGATACGTTTGAGACTGTCGTTCAGTAGCGACCAGGCGCGTGTCGATACAGCGAAACGGGCACCCGGCGGCAGCGCGGCTGCTGAGAGTGATGACTTGGAATTGCAGGGCCTGAAATGACCGATCCAGTTCGTTTGCAAGCCAGCGGCCCTCCGAGGGGTAGTATGTCCAAAAACCAATGACTTAACGGATGTAAAGTTACGCAAAGCTTGTTCCGAAGGGTATAAGAACTACCTACAATTGAGATGTAAGCGGGGTGGTTCATGAGCAAGCCTCGCTGCGGTTCTGGATGTGCGGCGTGAACAGGTTCCGTTCGTACGGCTGGATTTTCACGAAGCTCGCCGCGTCATGCCTTGCGGCGTGCGCCTGCGCGCAGGGCCAAGTGCTTTATCAGGATCAGGAAATCGAAGTGCGCGAGTTGCCGTCGTTAATGGCGCGGTCGCCGCACTCCGCTGACGTGCTGCTGACCTCGCTCGATACAATCTTTCACAATCGTGAGATATGCTGCGGCAAAGACTCGGCTCTCGAGGATAGCGCCGGAGCAGCCGACCCGAAGTCGTTGAAAGATGTTGCCAGCAAGCTGCAAGGGCGGCATTTCTTAAGCGACGGCCGACCTATTATGGTGACTGCGACTTATTCCGCAACGGAGGCAGTCAATTCCGGCATGCTCATCACCTGGTTTCAGAACCATCATGCCGCGCTCATGCAGTGGAACTCGCGCGTCTATGTGGTGCACGGAATCGTCTATCAGTGGACGGCCAGCGGCACACCAGACTCGGGAGAGCAAACAGGGACGGTGATCCACAAGTTTCTGCTTTGGGATACGCGCTATTCCGATTCGCACCGCGAAGTGGTCTTCAACCGCGAGACCGACGACCTGGGCAAAGTGGATGGATTCTTGTTTGTCGATGTGAAACCGCAGTAAGCCTATGCTTTCGTCCAGTCTCGAAGTGCAATGTAAACGACAGAAGTGCAATGTAAACGACAGTGGAACTCCACGGTTGACGAGCGCCACGATTGGTGAGGCTCTCCATCGTGTCTGCGACGTGGTCATGATGGGCGCAAACGCGACGTTACAACAGCGATCGCGCTATCCCGATGAGTAGCGCTCCAACATTACCAGAATTTCCACCACGGCTTGCCAGACTTGATGGCTTCGGCAGCAATCTTCGGTAGGTCTCTTACCACCTTGTCATATTGCTGGTGCTCTCGCAGGTGGGTTTGCCGGGGATCGAAGGCGATGCCGGTCTGCGGATCGTATGCAAAGAATCCCGCAGTCTCTCGAATCACTCGAATGTGCTCAGATAATTGCGAGAATACTTGATCCGCTCTACTACCCTGGTACCAGTATGGAATCGAGATGAACACGTGGTCATGGTAGACGGTCAGCTGAATGGCGAGATCGCCCTCGGGAGGGTTTAACTCGATGTGCTGATAGCGCAACCGCGCCTCATCTTCTGAAATCTTCAGGGATTCGGCTATTTTGCTGAAATCAAATTTGAACCGCTCGAATCGGGGATTGCGCTCAATGAGGGCCGCGGTGATTCTCTCTTTGGTGTCGGAAGATGTTGGTTTCGTATCCCCAGCTTCTTCGGCTGCGTTTATAGCTTCAACCAGAGCTTCTGCCTCGGCCACATTTGGGGCGCCCGAGGCAGCTCGGTAGCAGTACAGGTCGTAGCTCATTCAGGAAAGCACTCTACGCCGAAGCGCCACGCTGATCCAGAGTCGGCTGATCATTGATGTTAACAGCGATTGAACTTAGCACCTCTGCGTTGCCATCGCTGCGGGTGTGAGTTCAGGAAGTCGTTGGATGGGGCAATCAGCGAGACCAGGAAGAACTGCGGCCAGACAGTCCCGCACTGGGAGTTTCAATCTACGGCAGCTTTCCACCACCGGAAGAATCGCTGCGATCTTCGGTCCCGCCTGACTTCCTGATGGCCAACTCCACAGCCACTAACTTGCGACTCGCAGCAGCGAATCCACGGCCCATCTCCACGCGGCCTTCTTCCGACTGGCCAGCCGAGCTTGCCACTGTGGCTCAAGAAGGCTTTGTTCAACATAACAATGAGGGCGGGAGCGCCCGCGCTGGGAATGGGGTCGATCACCATGCGAGGAAACACCGAAACGCTCGATGCTGGCGTGGACCGATTCATCCACGCTCTGGCCACGAAAGCCAGCGAACTAACCGTCGCTGAGCCACCCCTCGGCGAGGCTCTGGCTAAATACCGTATCGATGTCCGCAGAAAGTTCTAGCGTTGCTGACCCGATGACCTTTGGCCCACCGAAACGGTAATGAGCAAGTAGGGCTTCAGTTCACGTCTCAAGGCAGATGCCAATCGAGGTGGTTGCACTATGGGTCTCCGCGTCCTCAGCGAAAGCCCCCCAGAAGGTAAGCGATCAGGAGAATCAACAGAATAGTCCCCAATCCTATTCCCGCACCACCGCCATAACCCCAGCGACTATGCCCGTAGAATCCTCCCCCGCCGCCCAAAACCAAGACCAAGATGATGATTAGTATCAACATTGTCGATTTCCCCTTTCGTCTCGCGTGCTAGTAGTCACCGCACAGAGTTGCAAGAGCCAGAATTTCGGCCTGCCAGTGTGCACTTGAAATTCGTGTCTGATCTGCCTTTGGTACTCCCGACTTGTTAGAAAAATCAGCCCGCCTTTCTTACCTGCTTGGAGATAATCCACTGGATGATGGCTTGTGGCTCGTCCTCACTAAAGAGCAGTACGTCTGCCTCAGATACATTGTCATCAGGCTGATGCGTCATGAAGATCACTAAACCGCGTGGGCAACTGCGCCTGAAAAGATTGGCCAGATCGCGGTAGATGACGAGAGGCGTGATGTCGCTGCTCAAAAAGATTCCACATCGACCCATTTCGATCTCGAACCGGGCCTGTAGGGGAGTGGACACGGAGATGACCTCGAAACCGCTTTCCCGGAGGGCTGACTCTTGGCTGCGCAACGTCTGGCCGTCGGGGTTCAGGGACAAAACAGTATTTTCGTATGCCACGCCGCTTGGATGTGCAACACGGTCTGAGGGTTGCGGCCCTAACCGTGCGAGTCCGCTGGATGGCGGCGATTCTGGCTTGTACCGCGCCATTCTACGGAAGGTTTCCCGCTGTCGAGACTTGCCTTGAGGCCTCCAGCCCGCCGCCCAGTCCGCCGAAGATTATCAGCATTGGCATGCCCTGGGCCTATGGCTCCTCGGAAACCTCATACTGCCTTCCAGGTCCCGCATCTCAAAGTAGTGCGTGCCTTGCCGATCCTCCTGAATCTCTCCGACATTCAGGCCCCTAGAACCTAAGACTTCTCTCGCCTTCTTGATGTTGGAAGCGTACAGCATGGGCGTCGTTTCCATCAGTCGGTTTGACCCGAGGTCCGAGGACGGCGATGTAGGTTTGATCCTTTTGCAGAAGCCCAACGCGACACACCCCTCCGGGTCGCCCATTTCCGCAGGAACCTTTTGGAGCCACAACTTCTCGATGTACCAAGAAGTCGCAGACTCAACGTCCAGCACTCCAATGTAGAACGAATCGGCGATGGTCAGCAGAGGCATGGCTGGATTTAAGCTGCCAGTAGAGCCGAAGTCAAGAAGGGCTCGGAGCAAGAGCCATTGTGCATTTTGTCAGAAATGAGAGACCAGAAAGGCCGCAGTAGCTTTGAATCCGAAGCCCCCTTCGGCTTCACCTCGGCAACGCTTTGCCTAACCCTCCAGGCAAGTGACCGAAGGTCCGACGTTCGGGCTACGATGTGCTCCACCAAGACTCCATCTTGCACGAATGGTTTGAGACTCTTTTGGGAAGGTGTACCATCGGCGACGGAGTTCCACACGATTCCATGACGCACGCAATGCAGGCGGAGCATGATCTAGCCCGCCACAGATTCCTTTTGCTCTTTCTTCTTCTGTTGGGGACACTTATTCTCTATCCGTATGCCGACGCCAGTCGCTTCGGTCACTACGCATTTCGCGTGATCGCAAGCGCCGCTACGCTAATCAGCGTGTATGCGGCCAAAATCCACCGCACCCTGCTGGTCTTTGCCCTCCTCCTTGCGATTCCGACGTTATTTCAACGCATCCTGCTTCCCAAGGCCGATGCGAGTTCGTTTTCGATATTCAACATAGTCCTTAGCTTTCTTTTCGACATTCTCATTATTGTGGTTATTTTCCGCCACGTGTTCGCCAAGGAACAGGCCAACTCGGAAACCATCTTTGGAGCCCTCTGTATCTATCTGCTGGTGGGGTTCAGTTTTGCCAGTGCTTACGGCATGGTAGCGACCTTCCAGCCAAACGCTTTTTATCTCGATCCGCGCACCAACCTTCACGTCGTTCCCGACCGCTTCGATTTTATTTATTACAGTTTCGGTACGATGACCTCACTCGGCACGGCTGGAATTACCCCTGTCTCGCCTCAAGCACGTTCCGTTTCAGTCCTCGAAGCCATCCTCGGCGTCCTCTACCTTGCGGTCCTGATTGCAAGACTGATGGGGGCCTACCGCCCCAACTCCAACGTATGAGTGGTCACTTTCGAAAAAAGGAAGACACCGCGTTCGTTGTGAGCGATTCGCACCTTGGCAATTACGAGGTGCATGCTGTCGGGTCGGCCACGCACGTCGAATACTGGATTCCAGCCGAACGACTTCCAGGGTTCAATGCTTCGATCCAAGGAATCATCAGCGCTGAATCGACTCACTTCGGAGTAGGTTTTGAGGGATTTGTCCCGGACAGTTTTGGGCTCAAGGGGAAGGACGTTGTGGCCCAGTTCATTGCAATGGCGAAGACGTGGGACTATAGTCGGACGGATTTTGTCTGTGAGGTCTCGACAAATCGCAAGGCCGTCTATCTGAATTTCTTGTTTTAGGCACAATTCGACTTTACTGGCGTCGAAGTTCAGCAAAGAGACGCAACGATTGCTCGGCGCAGGGAAGCGTGGGATTTTAACCACATACAAATACCGCTTCCGGCGTGCCGCTGAGGGCAAACCTGCCATCGAGGAAACTCTCGACTCGCTAGCACAGGAATTTTGCAGTACCATGTACCGAAACTGATGGTCCGTTTCGGGTAGGGGGTCATTCTGATGTTACTTCGAACTTTCGCCGTCGCCTTGGTCGCAATGTGCCCGTTCCTTGCCTCACAAACCGCTCCTCAACCTGCGCAACCCGTTCCCCAAGTCGGGCAACCCGCTCCCGACTTCATTCTTAGCGACTCCACTGGCTCTTCCGTCAAATTATCCTCGTATAAAGGGAAGGTGGTTCTGCTCGACTTCTGGGCTACTTGGTGCGGCGGCTGCAAAGTTGAGATTCCTTGGTACGTGGAGTTCCAAAATAAGTACCGGAACGACGGACTGACGGCGATTGGCGTTTCCATGGATGGCGACGGCTGGAAATCGGTGAAGCCATTCCTCGAAGCGCACAAGCTGAATTATCCTGTCGTGATTGCCAACCAAGACCTAACCACCCGATACGGCGGACTCCCTTCCCTCCCTATGACTCTGCTCATTGACCGCGACGGGAGGATTGCCGAGTCGCACGCAGGCATGGTGGACAAAGACGCCTTTGAGAATAAGATCAAGACGCTCCTTCGCGAAAGCACTGCTAAGTAAGGTCGAGTCCGGCGAATTTGAAAGTCCGCTTTTTACGGAACTAACAGCAAAATCCAGCACGATTGCCGCTGGCAAGACGGATCGCCCCACCCGACGGCAATCGGAGCGGCGGTGGGAGCAGCCGGGACAGCGCCCAGACCGTCGCGTCTCTCCGGTTTTATCTCACGATCCCGTCACTGAGCGGCTCTGGCGCTCGAAACAGCCCACAAGGACAGTCTCCCATGTACACACTTTTGTAGACAAACCGTACCTAAAAGTAACTTCCCCAGCGGTCTAGCCGTTTTTCCGACAGGATTGTGAATTCGGCAAAGAGAACGGGATAAGCGGGAAAGCCCTTTGACTATGCGGGTCTGCGAGGGATGGGCTCAAAATCCCACGAATGATGGGAAAGCAGAAACTTCTTGACAAGTTCTTTCGTAACTTCACCAACTGCACCTGCACTGCCATACTTCGCCATATGGCCGAACAGGTCAATTCGACGCCTCCGATTGGGTCCGCCCATGAAAACAAACTGGTCGATCGCCCGTTTCGCGTGAAGTTGCGCGGCTCGGTGCTGGCCTTGGTGCGGCTGCCAAACCGGCGCTCGGTGAGGGCAGCGTTCCATCAGCTTTCAATCTCCGGCGGAATCATCCATGTGGAAAAGCCATTGGACGAGAAGTTGGAAGTCGAATTGATTTTTCACATCCGCGAAGCTACGATTCGAGGCAAGGCGCAAATGCTGTTTCCCATGTGGGCGACGCAAGGCTGGATGCAGCCCTTCCGCTTTGTGGATCTGTCGGATGCCAATCGCGAAACTCTGGACACGAATCTGAAGTCATTTCTAGGCGAAGCGGCGCAGGATGCCGTGGCCGGCGCCTGACCTGCTTAGCTTCTTACCTCGCTCACGATCTGCTTCAACCATGCCCCACGTCACGCCGCGCATCCCATGGTTACCCTGGTTACATCGTCAGGGGACATTAAGGATTTATGATCCGGCCTAGGGGCTATGTCATGAAACGACTCAGTTTTGTGGTTTCTCTTACCAATAACGATAACGATTATCAGCAGGAGCAGGCTGCGGCAGTGGAGAAAGCCGCACGGCGTCTGGGCGTGGACGTGAAAATCATTCATGCGAACAATGACGCTCTGGCGCAAAGCCAACAGTTGCTGCATTACGTTCAGGATTCTGGGGTAGCGCGTCCAGATGCCATCATGTTCGAACCGGCCGGCGGTACAGCATTTCCGCAGGTGGCGCGCGCGGCCGCCGCGGCGGGAATTGGCTGGGTGGTGCTGAATCACGAAGTGGATTACATCCTCGAGCTGCGTCGTGCCTACAAGGTTCCGGTGTTCGCCATCAGTTCCGATCATGAACAGGTGGGCAAGATTCAGGGGCAACAGTTTGGAGCGCTGCTGCCGAATGGCGGATCCATGTTGTACATCGAGGGGCCGGCAAACAGTTCGGCGGCGAGAGAGCGAACGTCCGGGATGCTGAAAACCAAGCCGGCAAATATTCAGGTAAAGACGATGCGCGCCAACTGGACCGAAGACAGCGCCCATCGCACGGTGAGCTCCTGGCTACGTTTGCGAACCTCTCAGGAAAGCCGTGTGGATCTGGTGGGAGCCCAGGACGACAGCATGGCGATGGGGACAAGAAGAGCGTTTGGTGAAATCGCCGAAAGCGAACGGGCACGATGGATGAAGATTCCGATCACAGGCTGTGACGGGATGCCGAAGACCGGACAGGCATGGGTGCGCAATGGGACGTTGGCAGCGACGATATTCATTCGCCCGAATACGGACCTTGCCGTTGAAATGCTCGTCGAGTGGTTTAAGAGCGGGGCTTCGTTGCCGGAGCGCAAGGTGACGCAACCGGAGTCGGTGCCGGCGTTGCAGGATTTGGCGAAAGTGGTGGGCGGCAGGATGAAACGGTCTGCTGGCGTTTGATATTTCCGGGTCAAGCGCGTGTCCCCCCGTGGACGCCTCTTTGCTCTGTGATCGATTCTCGGGAGATTTGCGGCTAGCTTCAGCGGTCCCTGCCGGACAGGTTTCGCGTTTTCGTCAAGAGTCCGACCGCCAGGCTATCTTCGGTCGCCCTTGCGGCGCTCGGTGGGGCGGGATCTGTATGTGCGC
>DATBYA010000007.1:0-8753 GCA_036514015.1 Candidatus Sulfotelmatobacter sp. | reverse complement strand
AGAAGCCTTCGTGTGCAATCGGCGCGTCGGGTAGATTCATGCAGTGCCTCTCGTTGTCGATAAAGTAACATGCGGTCGGAATTGCCTATGGTCTAAGCAAGCCATTCGTCTGTCGGCCACGCGGAGGAGAATCAATCCCACCGGACAATAATTAAGGACAGGCTCGGGAACCACCTGCACGGTACCGGAATGCCAGAGAGAGTTCTCATATATTCCGAATGTTGGTTTCAATTGTGTCTACAACCTCGTCGATACCACCGGCGAGGACCAGTTTCCCCATGGCGATTGCGAAGCCAACGACTTGGTCCGCCTCGATATGGGACGGCAGAGAAAGCGCATTTGGATCGGTGACCACATCAATCAGCGCCGGACCCGAATGCTGAAGCGCCTGCTTTAGTCCAGAGGACAGATCGGCTGGATTTTCGATTCTTACACCCATCATCCCGATCGCCTCGGCCAGCTTTGCAAAGTTAGGGTTCTTCAAGTCAGTCTGATAGTCGGGTATTCCGTCGACTTCCATCTCCAGTTTCACCATTCCGAGAGCGCCGTTGTTGAAAACTACGATCTTGATCGGGAGGTCGTACTGTGTCACCGTCAACAACTCGCCCATAAGCATGGCGAGGCCGCCATCTCCCGCCATTGCGATTACCTGTCTTCCGGGATAGCAAAATTGCGCGCCAATGGCCTGAGGCAGCGCGTTTGCCATGGACCCGTGGGTGAAGGAGCCGATTAAACGCCGGTCCTTCGTTGCTCGAATGTACCGGGAAGACCAGACGTTACACATGCCGGTATCAGCAGTAAAGATCGCGTCGTCTGCCGCAACGTCACTCAGCGCGGCCGCGACAGGCTCAGGGTGCATGGGCCTCCGTTTCCCAACGTGATTTACGTAGGCATTCAACCGCCGAAGCGACTTTTTATGGTTACCGAGCATCGCGTCCAAAAACGAGCGATCTGACTTAGCTTCTATCATCGGAAGTAGCGCGCGGATGGTTTCGCCCAGATCGCCCCATAATCCAAGATCCAGTTTGCTTCGTCGACCCAAGTTCTCAACTCTGATGTCAACCTGGACGATCTTGGGTTTCGTGGGAAGGAATTTGCTATAGGGAAAATCAGTACCCAAGAGTAGGAGCAAATCGCATTCGTGCATGGCCTGGTACGCCGCGCCGAATCCAAGCAATCCACTCATTCCGACATCGAACGGATTGTCGAACTCGACGAATGGTTTTCCACGGTACGAATGGCCGACAGGAGACTTTAACTTGTCAGCCAGAGCCATCAGCTCACCGTGGGCACCGGCACACCCAATTCCACAGAAGAGAGCCACTTTCTTTGAAGAATTAATCAACTCCGCCAGTTGCGCCAAGTCCTTTTCACAGGGGCGGATGAAGGGCCTTTGCCGGACCACGGAACGAGGAGAGTCATCCTTCGCAATCTCCATCCCAGACACGTCGCCGGGCAACACCACTACGGCTACTCCGCCTTTTCCGACTGCACTCTGCATGGCGATGTGAAGAACACGCTCAAACTGCTTCGGATTCGAAATCAGCTCACAGTAGTGACTGCATTCTTTGAAAAGAATTTCCGGATGAGTTTCCTGGAGATATCCGGTGCCGATCTCACTGCTTGGAATATGAGATGCGATCGCGAGTACCGGAGCATTGCTGCGATGAGCATCGAAGAGTCCGTTGATCAGGTGAAGGTTACCAGGGCCACAGCTGCCACCACAGGCAGCGAGTTTCCCGCTGAGCTGAGCCTCGGCACCCGCTGCAAACGCAGCAGTTTCTTCGTGGCGCACGTGAATCCACTTGACTTTGCCATTTATTCGCAAAGCATCCGTCACCGGATTCAGGCTGTCGCCCACGACGCCGTAAAGTCTTTCGACACCCGTTTCAACAAGTCTGCTAATTAATTCATCTGCCACTCGGTGTGCCATCGCCTATTACCTCCATTGAGATGTCGTTCAATTCACGCCGATCCGCAGCGAAACTAAGAACTTGGCTGCTCATACAGCGCTCGGGTTTACGTACAGTTGCGATACCCTTGGCAAGCGTCGAAGTGACGAGCTCTTCATACTCCCATTCCGTCAACACTCGACACAGATATGCGAAAACGAGCTTCTGCTTCTAGACACTTAAGTAGTTGAGCCCGGGTTCAATTCCCAGGCTGCTGGTTTCGCGGATCGTCTTTCGAGTTTAGGTATTCGAGACCAAGCGGCCCAATCGCCGAAACTTGCGTGATGTACTCACTGGATTTCGCCCAATGAAAATGGGATGTATTGCCGGGTAGAACGATGACGCTACCGGCCGGAAATGCCTGCAGCTTATCGGCGTCGAACTGATCGCCCAGGCCGATGTAGAAAACGCCTGAAATAACTGTGTAGACTCGATCCTCCGGGTGCCGGTGTGGCATCAGCTTCGCGCCGTGCGGCGCTTTCACCCTGATGGTGTACGGCCCGGCCTCCGAGGGCTGACCGACGACGACTGCCAGGCGAACCGAAGGAGGGAACGACGGGAAGGGTTTCCAGTCGATTTCTTCCGGCAGGATCGATCTGAAAACATCCTGGCCCGGCTGATGAGGTCGAACGATACCTCGTTGTGCCTCCACGGTGCTTGTTTGTTGTCTAACATACCAAACCTCCTCTTTAGAATTTTGATTCCATACACAATTCTGGTGAAGCCATGAGCTCCGAGACCACTAGACGAAGTTATCGATTGTTGCTTTCGCATCAGACGTGGAGACGGCGCAAGCGAAGTTAGCATTCGTCGTTAGAACCGTTCTTACGGTGTACTCGCCCAACGGTATTGCAAGTACTGCCAGCACAACCGGGAATGCCAAAGCCCGCAGTCCGAAGTGCACCTCGAGCAACCCGCCCGTCGTACAACCCGCAATGAAACCCGCGAAGGCCGGGAGAGTCATCCGAATACCGCGCCGAGCTAGGGCCATTTTTTCAGGTAAGGTATTGCCGCGCACTAGAGTTGTAAGCTCGATTGTCAACTGGACAGTATTCGCGGTGAGTACCGCCGTCGTAGGGAAACCTGGCAGATCGAGTTTAACGAGCGCATTTTGAGTCGCCATCGCTGCAACTCCGAGCATCCCCAGAGACGCTGCCACTGCGCCTCCGGGATTCGCGAAGTGACCAAACGCGGTGGAAACCGCGAAAAATCCAGTGAGAAGTGCTGCATGTAGAATCAGCAATGCTCGCAAGGTCTGATGCTTCGGCTTGTCCTCGAACAACCAAACAACTGTCCCTAAGACAGCGATGAAAACTGGAACCGCGATTAGCGGTCCGATCCGGCTGAAGCCACCGGTTATGTAATGGGCGGCAAGGATAACTATGTTTCCCGTAATGTGCGCGGTAAACAACCCTCCGAATGCGAGGAATCCGATAAGGTCGACCGAACCGGCCGTCATGCTCAGAACGGCCACGAGTAGCCAGTCGAATGCATGCTTTGGACACTGGTCTGGGGCACGTTCAGTTCTTGCTGCCGTCACATCTGCGATTAAGCCAGAAGCACGGGTGCGAATCACGCATTCCAGACATTCTGCTAGAGGCAAAGCGATCGTGCTGGTTTCTCCCTTGTGCAGATCGCTTTGCCCCGCGTTAGGCCATCCTGCATCCCGTGCTGCTGCGCCTTCCATGACTCCCTCCTTTTCTCCCGATTAGTGGATCCCATAAGCCAGGACTTCAGTGATACTCAGCGCGGAAGCCGGTCGGCGACCTTCGCCATCCCAGCCTGCGCGCAGACTTCGTCCTTGTCTCCGCCGGGAGCACCTCCCACGCCCAGAGCGCCTACGATGGCGTTCTTCGACTTGAACGCCACTGCGCCTGGAAGCGCCATGACGTTATGCATGGTTGAAAGCCGCGGCGCATAGGGACTGGTCTTCGTCAGCTCGAAGAACTTGCTGGACGTATCGAAGTCGAAGATCGGCCCTAGCGTGACCACCGTATACGCCTTGTCATAACTCGATTCCGCTGTATGAATGGTGGCGCCATCACCACGAAGGTCTACCTGCCGGACCCCATCCATGTCCACGACTGTTGCGCTCACTTGATATCCGTGTTGGGCGCACACACGAACAGCTTCGGTCGCGGCCTCAACTGCGATATTAAGGGGTAGCGCGTAGTGATACTCAGCTTGTGACGTTGTTTGTGACGGTGCAGAGGGCGCGGCCCCAGTCAGTGCGGCGGCGCCACAAATAATCGCGATCGAAATCATTCTTGTCATATCAGCTCTTCCTTTCAATTGATTCGGTTAGTGTGCGATGGCGAGTTCTCGTTCGAACTTGTCTCGCTTGATGATGATTGAACCAGAGGAGCAGAGCCGAATCTATTAGACAAGGGTATGAATTGATACCTTTGCATGATTTGTGCGGAGCGCCTCACGACTTTCGATTTGCATTAGGTACGAGGGACGTTCGAAACATCCCGGTGGCACATCGCGATCACACTCGCTTATCCTCTAGAGCCGCATGCCGGGAAAAGCACGTACGGAACTACAGCAAACTACTGATTGACGTTCTGCGCGGCACACTGCTATCCAAGTCAGAACTGCAGGAATTGGAATCACCGCAAGTGCGCGCCAATCGTTTCTCTTATCCTCAAAGGCGTCGTTAGCCTCGTAAACGCTGGCCGAATGAAGATCAAGGGTTCGAGGTCCTCTCGACCGAAGACCCGTGGGCAGCAAATGCTTATGCGAGGAACCTTCCATGGAGGGATCTAGGAGCACACGTATGCTGATACCTATAACGGATCAATACCAAAGTATGATTGACACCCCTTGTGGCGGATCCTTCCATATGGACAGGGGATTACCATCGAGAACGAGCTTAGACGCAAAGCACTGCGCCACGCCATATACAGACGGGTTGGCGCTCACTTCGGGTTCCTGCGTGGAGGTGAAAACGTGACCGACTCTGTTAATTTGCAAGATGATTTTCTACTCGAACCTCCAATTCCAGGGCTTCCTTTGGAATCGATTCTTCGCACCCAAGAATTGCGCGATCGCCCATCGCGTTCGCCCGACTACGAGACGGAGAATCGAGCACTTGTCGCACTCGCCAACGCGCTAGCTGACTCCCCGGGTACCATTCTGCAAACATTGGCTGATAGAGTCCTCGATCTATTGCATGCTGATTCTGCCGGCCTAAGTCTGCTGACGAGAGACGAAAAGAGGTTCTACTGGGCAGCGATTGCCGGCGCGTGGCGGCCCCACGCCGGCTCCAATGTCCCGCGCAATTCCTGCCCATGCGGCGAAGTGCTCGACCGCAATGTTCCGATGCTATTCACGCATTGGGAACGGCGTTATCTGAATTTCAGCAGGACGATGCCCGTAACGGAAGAAGGACTCTTCGTTCCGTTTTACGCAAACGGTAAACCGGTCGGTACAATTTGGGCATTCGCACACGATAATCGTCGCAAATTCGACGCCGAGGACCTAAGGCTGCTCGAACGTACGAGCCGTTTCGCGTCAGCGGCATGTCAGGTCCTAGCGTCGATTGAGAACCTCAAATTGGAAAACGCAGCGCGCGAAAAAGCGGAAACAGAAGTGCGCGAACTGGCAAACGGGTTGGAGACGCAGGTTCGAGTTCGGACCCAGGAGTTGGAACGTAGCACGCGAGAACTTGTCGAAGCCAACGAAGACCTTCAGTTCCAGGTTGGCCTCCTTCAACACATCCCTGTAGCGGCGTGGACGCTCAGGCCTGATGGGACGCCGGACTTCGTGAACCGAAACTGGCTGGAATACTCCGGTCAGGCACTCGATTACGTCCAATCAAATTCCGAGGCGTGGATGACCGCGATCCACCCTGAGGATCGAGAAATAGCGTCAAAGAGCATTTGCGACGGGATACGCTCAGGGCAGGATTTTACAATGGAAGCGAGGTTTCGCCGCGTGCAGGACGGGGCATATCGCTGGCATCTCAATCGAGCCGCGGCGTTACGTGATGCGGAGGGAAATCTCCTTCGGTTTGTGTGTACATCCACCGACATTGAGGATCAGAAACAGTCCCAAGAGAATTTACGGAGGGCTGTGGAAACAAACCGGCTGATCGTCGACACCGCGTTAGATGCGGTTATCACGATGGATGCTCAAGGGGCGATTACCGATTGGAATAAGCAAGCTGAAATGGTGTTCGGGTGGAGTAATAAGGAGGCGATCGGCCAGCACATGTCGGATCTGATTATCCCGGAGCGACTACGGATGGCCCACGAGCGGGGATTACAACACTTCTTGGCTACCGGTAATGGCCCCATCTTGCGACGGCGTATCGAAGTCACGGCCGTCCGGCGCAACGGTGTTGAGTTCCCGGCTGAGTTGGAAGTATCGCCAATGAGACTGGGCCAGAATTGGTTTTTTGGCGCCTTCATTCGGGACATTACCGACTCCAAACTGGCAGAACAGAGACTAAGGGAGAGTGAACTCAACCTGCGCCAGATGACCGAGACCATACCGGAAATGCTATGGAGCGCGACCGCAGAAGGGACAATCGATTATTGCAATGCTCGCGTGCTCGACTACACCGGCTTCTCTGCCGAGGAAATCATGGGTAGCGGTTGGACAAAACTTCTTCATCCAGATGATGTTGAACGGACAGCTAGAACGTGGAGATCCTGTGTCGCAACCGGAGCCCCGTACCGAGTCGAGATTCGCACCTTCCACGCCGCCGATCGCACCTATCGATGGTGCGTAACGAGCGCGCTTCCGCTGCTCGACCAACAAGGGCGGATTCTAAAGTGGTACGGCACAGTTGTGGATATGCACGATTGGAGGCATGCGCAGGAAGAGCTACGCAACACGCAAGCCGAACTCGCGCGCGTGGCGCGTGTGATGACGATGGGAGAGCTTACCTCATCGATCGCGCACGAAGTCAACCAGCCGCTATTTGGCATTATGACCAACACCGACACCTGTTTGTTAATGCTTTCTACCGATCCTCCCGATATCGACGGCGCTCGGGAAACTACACAGCGCACGATGCGAGATGCAAACCGAGCCTCTGACGTGATCAAGCGATTACGCGCGCTTTACAGCAAAAAAGATCCGTCCCCCGAATTGATGGACCTGAATCAGGCCACACGGGAGGTGATTTCCCTGTCGTTGAGCGATTTGCAAAGATGGCGGGTGATCGTTCTGCAGGAACTTGCCGACAATCTCCCACTCCTCATGGCGGACCGTGTCCAAGTTCAGCAGGTCATTATGAATCTGGTACGAAACGCTTCAGACGCGATGAGCAGTGTCGACGATCGTCCGAGAGAATTATTGATCAGAACTAAAAGAGAGGAAGGCGACCGGGTGCAGCTTAGCGTGAAAGATGCAGGGGTCGGTTTCGAACCCCAGGCTGCGGACAGACTCTTCGAAGCCTTCTATACGACAAAGAACGAAGGTATGGGAATCGGCCTGTCAATCAGTCGTTCCATCATCGAGGCTCATGAGGGCCGTTTGTGGGCGACAGCGAATGATGGTCCGGGATCCACGTTTTCATTTTCAATACCCTGCAAAGCGGCTGGTTTAGTGGCAGAGGAAACTCGCTGCAGCCGGCCGGATGGTGCGATGCATGCCGCATAATTTAAGTTCGACGCTGAATACCGATTCCAACGATCATACCTTGGTGCGATTGACTGCCTATCTGCCAGGAGCGCATTCTTCGCTTATGGAGTCCAACCGAGATCGGGAATCCATCGAACGTCCACTTGTGACGGTCGTTGATGACGATGTATCAGTCCGCGAATCCCTCCCTAATTTGCTGAGGCAGTTCGGCTTTTCCGCCCGCGCGTTTTCGTCGGCGGAAGAGTTTCTCGGATCCGATTGCGTGAGCCAGACCCGCTGTCTGATCCTTGACGTCGTCATGCCGGGCGTAACAGGACTCGATCTTCAACGACAATTGAAGCTTCGTGGTCCAGCGCTTCCAATCATCTTTATTACCGGTCAGAAGGACGAGGGAATTCGGAAGCGAGCGCTTGAACAAGGAGCGGTGGGATTCTTGCTCAAGCCAGTCATAAGCACAGTTCTGTTGGAGGCCGTCAATGTTGCACTTCGAGAAAATTGACATTTCCCACCCTGCAAGCAGGGGGGATAAAACGAGCTTGGCGAGATCACTTGGTCATCCAGTCGAGTCATCGCCAGCGCCGACTGCGGGGCCTATCGTGTTCGTCGTTGACGACGACGTCTCAGTGCGTGAAGCACTGGAGTCATTAATCCGCAAGCTAGGCTGGCAGCCAGAGATTTTCGCATCAGCACAGGAATTCCTCGATCGCCCTCGTTCACTTGTTCCGAGCTGTCTTGTTCTTGACATTTCTCTCCCCGGTCTCAGCGGTCTCGAACTTCAGAAGCGTATTGCTGTTGAGCGGACGGACATGCCGATCATTTTCATCACGGGTTATGGTGACGTACCCAAATCAGTCCAAGCCATGAAAGCGGGCGCGGTCGAATTCTTAACGAAACCAGTCAGTAATGAAGAGCTATTGGCGGCCATCCGGCAGGCCCTTGAACGGAGCAGCGCCGTTCTCGGTCACCTGGCGGAAATTCAGGAACTCCGGGACCGTTACGGGTCGGTTTCGCCTCGCGAACGGCAAGTCATGGCGTTGGTGGTTTCGGGTTTATTGAATAAACAGATCGCTGACGAACTCGGCATCAGCGTGATTACCGTAAAAACGCACCGGGGCAAAGTGATGCAAAAGATGAAGGCTGACTCGCTCGCTGGGTTGGTTAAGATGGACGCAAAACTCCGTGCGGCATCTGGACGAAAAGGCTGAC
>DATBYA010000006.1:0-9128 GCA_036514015.1 Candidatus Sulfotelmatobacter sp. | reverse complement strand
CGGGTCAAACTCATCCTCGGCTCTCAAGCGCCAGTAAGGTCGAAGACCTCTGGACCACACGCCTCCACACAGCATACTGCTAACGCTTCCGTTTTCATCAATCGTTGTGGCGCTGGGCGCCATGCAGAACTCATCCCATCTAGCGTTTCTCGATCGTTTCCGGATCGTCCACAGGCACTAGCTCAATACGACGAAGCTGGTGCGATCGCGAGAGGTTTTCTTTTCGTGGTACTTTCGCGGTCTGATAGGAACCTAATATTTACGGAAAGCTGTCGCGCTGTCGGCAAACGTTGGAGAGGATTCAACGGATGCACTTCGCCACGGAGCAGAAAGAAGAGCAATAAAGTTGTCAGTTATTTCGCAGACACTACACTAGTTGATAGAGCTGATCGACAAACTCGCCCATCATAAGGATTGAGGTTCCCGCTCATCCGCCTCACCCCGTGTCCCAACGGCCCCGCCCCGCACTTCCGCATACCTCAAAAGGCAGAGGGCGACCGATTGCGCCAGTGGTTCTCTTGCCAAGACTTTTGTCGCGCAATCTCTTCGGACGTGATTGGATGACGGGCCAGGGCGCCCCGCAATGTCACATACTCTCCCTCCACGTACGTCCTAACCCTATCCAGCCAGTCGTCGTAATCTGCTTGGTTTCGCACACCCCTAGCGGAACACGCCGCAACGTGCATACGTAGAAGGTGGAAAGGTTCGGCCCGTTCCGCCATACATTTCGCGCCCACACCTGCAGAGACGGGCATCCCGGTTAAACAGAATACACCCACACTAGGCTCTTCGCCGCAGGTCCGACAAATTGATGCGTCGACTTTCTTGGGCCAAGGCGAGTCCATCGAATGACAATGTTACCAGAGAGTCCCAGAAAGAGCCGCGCCTAACAGAGAGCAAATGCGACTCCAGCGGGTCTGTCTCGCAGGTGACCACTCCACGCCCGAGCGCATAGAGCCGACCGCTAGTTCGCCAACGGCTCTTCGTATTCACGAGGCAGAAAGCCGGCTACCAAGGCATCCGCGGGATTGGCAAACCGATGACTCTCCAGAGTGGTTTTCGGTGAGCCTGAACCCTCTAGGAGAGCATCTATCCGCTCATAATCGGTGTCCTTGATATCCAATCCCATTGCTCGGCTTGCGGCCGCGATCTCCGCGTAGTACGGGAGCGGCCTGGACATGTGGCTGATCGGTCCCGAAAATGTTTTCATGATGGTCCCGAGGATACGCATCATTCCTACGTGAGGGAACGGCACCACAGAAGGATTACTAGTGGTGTTACTAACGACCGGCCGAGTGATGAACCGTTGGCCGAGGGCGAGCATTCCTTACTGCTGAAGTTGGGTGGGCGTACTAAACGATCACGAACGAGCAAGGGCTACACGCAGATGATCTAGCCGTCCCTCTCTACATGAACAGGGGATGCCTGTCGGACATTGAACGTGGCAAGCGCGAGGCGGGAATTATCACGCTGCAGATCATCGGGTCATCGCACGGGGTCTCGACACGGCGATGGCCAATCTGCTTAAAGGGCTTTAGATTCCTCCCGGCTGCAACCAGCTACGAACCAACGGATCGACGAAGAGCGGCAGGTCGGCGAGATGAGAGATGTCGAAGGCGCCGTACTTGTTCAGCGCCGCCGAAAAAGTCCGAAAAGTACATTCTCATTCTTAGCTGGGTCGGTTTGCCCTTCCGCATAGGACTCTCATGTAACCTTGGCAAGCGAATAGCTTGTGCTGCGCCCACCTTCGGGATTGCGCACCAGGATACCGCGTTCAACGAGAGCGGTGATGTCACGCAATGCCGTGTCGTGCGAACATTTCGCAATCTTCCCGTATTTCATGGTAGTGAGCTTCCCCTCGAAGCCATCGAGCAATCGGTTAACGACAAGACGCTGCCGTTCATTCAGCAGAGAGTCCCCAAAGGTCTCCCAAAAGCGTGCTTTGGAGAGCACGCTTCCGAGCGTAGTTTCTGCTCCTTCGATGGCGCGCCCCAGACATTGCAAGAACCAATCCATCCACGGCGTGATGTCCATCGTCGCTTTCTGCGTCCGCTCCAGAATGTCGTAGTAGTCCGCACGCTCTTGCCGGATCTGGGCCGACATACTGTAGAACCGTTGTGAACTTTGTTCAGATCGAGCGAGGGCCAGATCGGCGATAGCTCGCGCGATACGACCGTTGCCGTCCTCGAAGGGATGGATAGTGACGAACCATAGATGCGCGAGCCCTGCCTTCACAACCCAATCGCCCTCAGTGTTTCCATTGAACCAATCGAGGAAAGTCCTCATCTCGGGGTCTAGTCGTTTCGCGGCCGGTGCCTCAAAGTGAACGCGTTCTTTGCCCATCGGCCCGGAGACCACCTGCATTGGATCTCCGTTGTCACCTCGCCAGGCCCCGACCTTGATCCGCTTCATGCCACTGCGTCCGGTCGGAAACAGGGAAGCATGCCACGCGAACAACCGTTCTGAAGTAAGCGGCTGATCATATTGACGCGTGGCGTCCAGCATCATCTCAACAACTCCCTCCACGTTCCGATCCACGGCCTTAAGGCCCCCGATATCCATACCGAGACGGCGCGCGATTGAGGAACGGACCATATCTGCGTCCAACTTTTCGCCCTCGATTTCGCTGCTCTTGAGCACGTCCTCAGTGAGGGTGCGAAGCACAGCTTCCTGACGCAGCTTGAAACCCAGGGCTTCCATGCGCCCTAGCAACCGGCCTTGCTCGTGCCGGACCCTGGCCAGTCGCCCTGACAAGCTTTCGCGATCCCAGCGAAACCGGGGCCAGTCTTCTTGAGTATGGATATATCCAGCCATTCTACGCACCTCTTGCGTAGATTATAGCGACCTTCGAGGCGGTTAGCCAATATTCAACGCAAGTCGTGCGTTGAATACTGCGGTTATTCGACGCTGGCCTTGAATCCCCAAGAGCCCTCCGTCCAGTTGCTTGAATTTCAGAAATTTCAGAGGCTTTGTTGTTAGCGTTTACGCCATTTGGCGTTCGCCAATCGGCACACCGAATCGATCGGAAGCACATTGCCTATTACGCCATTTAGCGTTACGCTAATCGGCGTAATACGGCGCCCCAAGAAAATCCTTTCGTTGAACGTTGCAGATCACCATACCAAAGAGCAAGAACGGGAAAACGCGGCACGTTCCGCTGAACTCCATCGCGTTGGCGGCATTTCAGGAGTTGTTCGCGCGTCCCAGTGGCAGGGCCGAGGTTTTGTTAATACGCAAGGGGAGCCGCTGAAGGGCTACAAGCACTGGTTTGACGCTGCACTTCGCGAGGCTGGCATCAGCTTCTTTACTTGGTACTGGGCTTGCGGCATATGTTCGCGAGCCGCTTGGTGATGCCCGGTGTGGATCTTCGCACGGTAGCTGAATTGATGGGTCACGATCCAAATGATGATGCGATACGCACATCTGGCGCTTGCTCACAAATTGGCTGCTGTCGAAAGGCTGACAGATGGATCGACCGACTGACGCCAGCACTTTCGAGCAAGAATCCGGGGTTGTACGGAAAGGCAGCTAACTCTCGGCGTTTCTGCTAGATTGAAACAAATGTGGACGCGTAGCTCAGTTGGTAGAGCAATGCCCTTTTAATCCGTAGATATTTAGTGTTTTGAACAACTTACAGGGTTCGCTGGGCTGCCATAAGTACTTGATAATACACAGTTGACGAAAACATTGCGGGAGTCATTGCGGGAGTGCCCTCGCACCCGTATAAATGCTGGCCCGTATGAACGTCGGCCGAGGGCGAGCATCCCTTTACTGCTGAAGTTGGGTGGGCACACCCAAGTTCGGCTTACCGCCAGGTGAAATGTCGTCAAGCGGAATGAGCCGCTCACTCCCACGCTGCCGTCGCAGTCGGGAAACGGTGTTGAGTCCGCTGACGCCGACTTCGTGCACGACGCCCACGACGGCGGGCTGCATGACCAAACTCACCATCGAAACCAGCGCCAGTAATTCGAATTCCTCACCTTGGGTGGACTACAGCGCGGATACGGCGTACGCCGGCACCGACAATGGCTTGTTCTATAAGATCACGCCGGTATTCGGCGGCGGCCAGCCAGCGCTGGTCAACGACCCGACCAACTCGGCCGGTAACGGCCTCGACCAACAAGTACAACACCATGTTGACCGCTCCGGTGGTCGATCATATTGCCAGGCTGATTTTCTTGGAGACGGGGAGGGATGATGTCAGGCAATAATCGTGCTGTTGTCGTCTTCCCGATTAACAGGATGCCGGTCGCTTTGGCTAAATTGAAAGACTCGGGGAAGCAGGATAGTCTCGCTCTCGGCGTTGACCAGATTCGACGTTATCACAGCGAGACGCCAGAGATGTTCGTCGCTACGCAGGTCTTTGAGGTTATCCAAACTGCTCGACTTCTTCCACGGGGTGACTTGGAGCACGAGTCGCAAGAACCTGTTCAACTGGCGTGATGAGCAGCCGGGAAACTACGAGAGCAAGGTCAAAGCGTTTTTCAAACATCCACGCTTCCTCCGTCTGGTTCGGGATTACGTCATCTTCATGACCGAGAACGATGAACTCACGAAGAAAATTCTTCGTCAGCATTCAAGCATCTGAGTCTTATCTGGTTCACCGTCTGGTCGAGTATTGTGCATGGCTGCATTATGGCAGCGCAGGCCATAGTCTACCCGGAGCATCGCGGACATTTGCTCGGCGATGTGCCGGATCTGTTGCTGATAGCTAACGTGCTTGCGGTCCTAACGGCTCGTGCGGCAAAAGCGGGGGCATAGTTGGATTCGTAGCTTTTCGAATTGTGACCTACCGCTCAATTTCACAGAACTCCGCTCCGTCCTGATTAACGCAAATCGGACAAGTGGGTCCCAGCACGGACTTGCCGGGTTTCGCGACTTACTTCGTCTTGCCATGATAACTTGGCTCGCATCGGACATCTCGATGCGCGGTTTACGGATTGAATTGCGACGCCTGAATGGCATTGTTTGTCGTGCCGGATAGCAAATTATAGTAGATCTGCTCCGCACCCACCTGGGTCGCCGCCGGAACCTGGTTGTCAATCACGATGCCGCTCGTACCACCCGCAGCCGGAAATCCAGTGGTCGGTGTGCCGGTGGTGCCGGCGCCAAGGACATTGTAGTTGAGGAGGCAGCCAGAAGTGCATGGGCTCACGGATGAGTTAGCCTCTACGCTCGTAAACATCCAATCCTGGATAACCTGCACGGCGGTACCGGAGGGATAGCTGGAGCCCGCCGTGGTGCCGAAGCTCCCCCGTGTAACGGTCACAGAATTGGCGCCAACCGCGGTGATTTTCATGATCTCGGAACCCACCAGGAGATAGTTGTTGGGCGCCGTCGTGCTCATCCCCGAGACCGAAGCCACGGGTATAGTCGTTTGCGTCGCAGAAGTCACGCCAGTGCTGTTAATGGTTGTGGCCGTCGACACACTCTGGAACTCCGTCACCGGCGCGCAGGTTGAGGCGATGCCGACTGTACTCACAGGCGTGTTGTAGACGTTCACCGTAGGCGTCGTGATCGTAGCCAGGGGGATCTGATATATGGTTCCGTTTTCGCAGGTATAGATATTTCCCGTGGTTCCAGTTCCAAGATAGTATTGGTAGTCGAAGGCGCCCGCTCGCATATGTGAGGTGGCGGGGTTGCTGGTGCCACCGCTCGCACCGTTCGGAAAATACACGTCCGTGCCAAAGCCGGAGCCTGCGCCGGTGGTTACCGTGCCCAGGGCTGCGGCCGGGAACACATTGATGTAGCTGGGATTATTGTGGCCGGTGTCACCGCTGTAGCCGATAAAGGTGTAAACCTTCTCCGTTGACCCATCAACAATCGGCGGTTCAAACACGTGGCTCGTATTGTTCTCTAAGCGGCCTGACGTAGAGACGCTACCCGGGGGAGACGTCACCGCGAATGTGTGCAGGTAGCCGTCTTGATCGGTTACGAAGATCCGGTTGGATCCGGAATCATAGATGGGAGAGGTCAGCGTCGCCGGATTATTCGTACTCGCAGTGACCGGCCAGTTGGTCGTGGTTTCCGCCGGCGTTCCGTTAAAGACGCCGGTAAAAAGGTGGACCTGGCCGCTGCTGTCGCCGACGTAAAGATCGTCGGAGTCGTAGTTGTAAAACGGCGCAGAGGCGGCATCGTTGGGACTGCCATTGAGAACGATCGAAGTGAAGCACGGAGCGGTGCACGCGCGATAGTTCGCCTTGGTCACTGAGCCGCTTCCGGAACCGAACGTGGGTGCATTGTAGGAACCGCCGGAGTTTGCCATCTTGAGGATCACCAGGCTGGCCAGGCTGGAACTGACCTGGATGAACGCCACTTGCGTTCCGTCAAGGGAAAGAACGGGCGAAAGATTTGCCACGGCTCCCGTACCCGTGTTGTAGGCCCAATAAACGGTAGGGTTGCTGCTACCGCAAGAGTCGGCGCCGGTGCCAACGTAGATCTTGTTGAACGCCATAATGGTCGCCTGGGTGCCAGATCCCGCTGCTCCCGTGGGATAAACGACGTAGTCACTGCAGCTTGCGGTTATGCTCGAAAACGGGTACTTGGCGGGATAATGGCCATCGGCGATGCCGGTCCCGCCCAGCGACTGGCTCCAATCTTTCTTTATTGCCGACAAGCCCCTGGTGCGTCCAATTTTTATCCAAAAAGGGCCATGGTCGCCGCCCTCCTGCAGGATCCACCGAGACCTGTAGTCTGCGTCCAAAGACGCCGGCCCGTGCACCGGCGCATTTCTCTTCAACTGCTGAATCACATAGCGAGGGTTGTTGACGACATTCTGCCATTGTTCGTAGCGATCGTTCCGGAGCGCGTCCTCCTCGGTCCCGGGATCCGAGAAAACCGCATAATGATGGCTCCAGTCCTCGGGAATGTCCGTGACATAGACGCCGCCGACGCGAACTGACGGCACGCTCTGGCTGTGGGCGGGGCTGCAAAAAGCGGCCGCTGAAAGCAACGCCAAACCGAGAAACGACCACTTCATCCACGAACCAGCTGCGAACCGCATGTTCGGCATCCTTCGGTCGAACCAATCATTGACTCTTGGACTCTTGCTTTCGTCATCGCGCTCTATACAGACTGCCACCCTGTGACGTGCGTCCCATATCAACCTCGGCAGGAGCGCCTAGCGCATCCCTGAGCGACCTTCCCAGAGAAGGAAAAAGGTTTGTCCTCAATCGCGTCGGCCCGGTTCTTCCGGAGGCGAATGAAAAGATCTCACTTGTTCTGAACGTGCGCTTGTCGGGTACAAAAGCTGACTCGGGGCCAACCGTCTTTGAATGTGACTTTCCTTGAGTTCGAGCCTGCCAAATGTCTGCCTCAAAATGTTTTGAGTATTTTGAGTATATCGAACCTCAATTGCGCTGCAAGCAAAAGCTGGCCAACGAGTGCCCCCTAAGTACCTATGCCTCGCCAAAACTCCATCCGTGGCAAGGCTGATCAGGTAGGCGGGAGCCGACAATCTGCGTTATGACTCTTGGGCTCGATGGGTCAGAAACGGAGTTGTGGGGAGACGCTGCCTAAGCGGGTAGCCTTTGCTGATGACCGCCGGGAGCAGGATTTCCAGGTATCGAAGCCAAATCCCGGTTAACGGGAGTTAGCCACGGGTGTGAAAAGGGATTGCAGATCGCCCTGGTTACAACGGTTGAACTTCAGGTTTGCCCCTGGGGGTTAGGCGGACGATGCGAAGGGCTATGGCCGGTATGTGGGCGAGTAGCTCAGTTGGTAGAGCAATGCCCTTTTGATCCGTAGATATTTAGTATTTTGAATAACTTACAGGGTTCGCCGGGTTGCCACAAGTTCTTGATAATACACAGTTGACGAAAACATTGCGGGAGTCGCCTCGGACAGGCATAAATACTGGCCCGCATGAACGTCTTGCCGAGGGCGAGCATTCCTTACTGCTAAACTTGGGTGGGCGTATCAAACGACCCGCTAACGCCGGAAAAAGAGCAGGCTGTGCTGAACGCATGGAAGCGAACCTCTGCATGAACTACGGGGATCGATACTGTTCCCCTGCTATTCCCGGTAGATGAATTGTTGACGTGTTGACACACGGTGCTGACCCTTGAGGCGATCCGATCAGGAACTGTCCTACACCGGGCGATTGACGGATTGACGGGCAGTTATCGGCGCATGCGGTTCGGCGTGCGACACATCGGCTGTTGAACGTTGAACGGCGACCCACAGCGGAAGCTGGCTCCCGAAGTTGTCTCAGCCGACTGCCTTGGACGTGGCGGCGATATTGCTTACATCCGAAGTGCGCACGAGGCCCCTGCCGTTGGTGAGATCTCTGTTCACAGGGGAATCTCTGTCCCCAAGCGTATTTCGCGCACTACGCAACTTTCGCGGCGTATTGTCACCGTGAAAGTAACTCTCTCCCGATGACACTGCACTTGCGTACCTCAGGAACTTTGCAATGTCTAGGATGCACCACGTGAACAGGAACAGATACCAAGCGGCGGCAACGGTGGGGTAACAGAAAGAGCGATGCTTCTACCACCTTAGTTTACGGGCTCTTGCTGGGAGAAACTGGAGTCTTTGAATCATCTTGACCAGATCGGCCAGAGAGTTTGCCTGCATCTTCTGCATCGCGCGGCTGCGGTGAATCTTTACTGTGTTTTCTGCAGTGCCAATCTGCGCCGCGATCTGCTTATTGAGCATGCCTGAGACGACCATGGCGACGACTTCGCGCTCTCGAGGCGACAGCGATTCGAAGCGCTCCCGCAGCACCGCGATTTCAGCGTCTCCTTGGCGCCTGGCCCGATCCCTTTCCAGCGCGAGTTGAATCGCATCCAACAGATCCTGCTCGCGGAACGGTTTGGTGAGAAACTCTACGGCTCCCGCCTTCATAGCTCGCACAGTCATGGGAATGTCGCCGTGCGCAGTTATAAAGATGATCGGAATATGAATGTTAGCCTCGGCCAACTCGTGCTGGAAATCGAGCCCACTGATCCCTGGCAACCTGATGTCGAGGACGAGACAACTGGGTGCATCCGGACGCTTGCTTAACAGGAACTCCTGTGCGGACCCGAATAGCTCGACTTGCAAACCTACCGATCCGATGAGGCGCTTGATCGAACGACGAACCGAGGGATCGTCATCGACCACGAAAACGATAGGTGCGCGCTCGT
>DATBYA010000005.1:0-113224 GCA_036514015.1 Candidatus Sulfotelmatobacter sp. | reverse complement strand
CGGGTCAAACTCATCCTCGGCTCTCAAGCGCCAGTAAGGTCGAAGACCTCTGGACCACACGCCTCCACACAGCATACTGCTAACGCTTCCGTTTTCATCAATCGTTGTGGCGCTGGGCGCCATGCAGAACTCATCCCATCTGATTACGCCAACGGGGCGTTTGGCCTCATTTGGGAAGATGAACTGCTGGCCTCGATCAGCACGCCCAGAGTCCGTTCGTAAATCTGCTTCGACTTCTCCGTGCTGAAAGGCAAGTGGACCTCCGGGTCCCTGTAGCGTCCGGCTGTGGCGGCGAAACGCCGCCACGCAGCCGCCGGGACGGCGGCTGTACGACTTGCTATGGCACTGCAGAGTCGCCGTCTGACGCGTCTTTCGCCACCGACCTGCGCGGTAACCATTACCTAATTTTGGCCTGCAATTTCCTGGCGTCCGACCATTCTTACTCTGCATGGCCGCTACCGCTGAAACATCCCCCAGAGACAGATGTGCATCCCCAGATTCGTTGGAGTGAGGCTTGAACCATGAAAAAGTCGATTCTCGCCGTGTTTCCGCAACTCAGACGATTTGCTCTGAGACCGTTTTTTCCCTGCATCTTGGCCGCTTCCGTGGGTTGGGGAGCTGCTGCGCAACCCGTGCCTCGAACGGACGAGAAGCCCCTTGAGACTTCGCACATCGCAGGATGGGTAGTGATTCCAGTCGATGAATATCGCGTGCTGCGGGCAAAGGCCTACCCGGTCGAGCACGATCCGGAACCGCCTCCCACAGACGCCACGTTGACGCGCGTGGACTACGACTTGCACGTTAACGGGGACCTAGCCGCAGGACGAGCCAGCCTCACCGTTGACGTATTGAAAGATGGATGGGTGCGCGTTCCCATACCCACTGGTCTGCTGGTACGGGAAGCGCACTTCGAGGGCAAGCCCGTATCACTTGTTCCGGGAGCACAGGGTCAAGGCAAAGGCGGCACGCATCTCACGGCGCTGCTCTCACACGCAGGCCGTTTCGAACTGCTGTTGGATGTGGATGTGCCAGTCACAACTTCCGCAGGCGATGAGAGCATTTCGTTGCCTTCCACGGAATCGGGAGTCACGCGGGCTGCGGTTCTGCTCCCGCGGCAGGGAGTCGAGCTGAGAGTTGGTGGCGGATTGCTTTCCGAGAAATCCGAGACGTCCGGCGAAACCAAGTGGCTCGCCTACGCAAGCGGAAATGAGGCGCTGACGTTCACTTGGCGGCGGAAGACGGAAGATCATCATGTCGAGTTGCCTCTACGCCTGCGCGGCTCGCTGACGCAACTCACCAGCCTGGCGGAGGACGCGACCTCCATCTATGCGGAAGCGAGTCTCGAAGTCGTACAGGGCGCGGCCCGCGCGGTGCGCATCCAACTGCCGGAAAAAATAACCGTTAATCAGGTTTCCGGCGCGATGGTGGCCGATTGGGAGATGAAGAACGGCGAACTGGCCGTAACTTTTCTGGAGCCCGTCGAGCACAGCGCTCGCTTCGTGATCAGCGGCGAGGCGCGGCTGCCAAAAGACGGAGTCATCGACATTCCCCTGCTCCGCCTTCTCAACACCGAGCGCGACACCGGGGGCGTGGCCGTGGAAATCCTCGGCGCCGGCGAAATCAAAGACCAGAAAGCGCAGGGCCTTGAAGACGCCGACGCTACCGATCTCGGCGCGATGGTGGCGAACCGGCAGTCTCCCGCCCTGGTCGCGTTTCGGGCACGGTCGGGCGAAGCTGGGACGACGCGGTCTTTAACCGTAAATGTGATGCGCTACGACCAGCAGGCCGTTCTGATGGCGAACATTGAAGAGGCCCGCTACCAAGTGCTGATGAGCGCCGACGGCAAGGAACTTGTGCAGGCACGCTACGCCGTTCGCAACAACCGGCGCAACTTCGTAAAAGTCACTCTGCCCGCGGGGGCAACAGTCTGGAGCGTGACGCTCGCGGGACGGCCGGTTCGTCCGGGCCAATCTCCCGACGGAAGCCTGCTGCTGCCGCTCGAGAAATCGCGAGGCGGAGACGATGCGCCAGCTTTCGCCGTCGAGATCCTATATCTCGCAAAGGCGGTGGCCTGGAACGACAAAGGCCAGCAGAAAGTGACTCTGCCGGCGCTGGATCTTCCGATCTCCCGCACCGGATTGCTGCTGTACTACCCACCTCTGTTCAAAGTCTCGGCTGAACCGGGAATCTTTCGCACACAAGAGTATGTGAATCCGGTGTCTGCGGTGCTGGAGCCTCCGGGCGGTAGCATGGCCAAAGTTGGAGCGCCGTCTGACGGCGTGGGTGCACCGGTGCAACTTGATCGCCTGGAGCAGTTCGCCAAGCTGCAGGGCGCCGACGACAAGGAGAAGAAGGACGCCACCCAAGCTCTCCTCGATTCGTTCAAAGCAAAATCGTCGAGTGGGAAGGTCACTGGCATCCTGCCGATCGATGTGGCGTTCCCGGCATTTGGGCCATCGATATTCCTCGTTTCTGAACTTACCAGCGAGAACCAGTTTCCGGCGGCAGAATTCAACTTCCAGCGCGACAAAAAGGCAGGTGTGCGATGAAAAACATAGGTGTTGTGTTGCTCCTTTGCTCGATGTGCATGGCGCAGATGCCTCCCGGGGAAGACAAAACTACGCTGCCGTTGCCCGATTCCGGCAATGTCACACTGACCCTCGACGAATACAACAAACTGGTGGAACTAGCGACGAAGCCGCCGAAGAAATCCGATCTTGCACCGCTTCCCTACTCCGTTCAGCATGCGGATCTGAGTTTGCACGTTAACAACGAAGCGGTGTGCGGCACCGTGCGCCTGGAGGGAGAAGTCTTCCGTAAGGGCTTGAGCAAGGTTCCGCTGACCAGTGGGATGACCGTGCTCGACGCCCACCAGAACGGCAAAGGCGTCCCTTTGCTACTGGAGAATGGCACGCATATGGCGCTGCTGCAGGGACCGGGCGAATTTTCCATCGCCCTCGACACCGGGCTGCCGCTGCGAATCGAGGCCGGACGCGCCTCGTTCAGCCTGCCTGCGCCCGCTGCGGGCAGCGTGCAACTGGCGCTCGTGATTCCTGGCGACCATACCTATGCCAATATCCATCCCGGCATCATCACCAGCCGAAAATCGGAGAACGGACATACCGCGATCGAGGCGACGCTGGTGCCGGGACAGCCGGCAAACATCTGGTGGGCCACGCGGGAAGCCGTGACTCCGACGGTGCCGCGAGAAGTTCGGTTTCTGTCGGATACGAAATCACTGATCTCGGTCAGTGAGGCAGAGATGCGTGTAGCCGTGCTCGCTGACATCACCGTCGTGCAGGGCGAGCCTTCGCAATTCCAGGTTGAGGTCCCGAAGGGATTTGAGGTCACCGGCGCGACCGGCGCCACTCTCGATTCCACGGAAACGAACTCGGGAGTTTTGACCCTGAAGGTGAATGCTCCCAGCCAGCGCAGCCATCAGTTCCTGATTTCGCTAGAGCGTTCGATCAGCGGTGAGAAGGCCGACGCGCCATTCCTCAGTTTTGAGCGCACCCAGCGCGAGACCGGCGAAGTGCTGATTGAAGGCTCGGGCACCATGGAACTGACCGCGACGGAGGGCGGCGGCCTGAAGCGCATAGATGTGAAAGAAGCGAATCCGTATCTGCGGTCTCTGTCGCATTTCCCGGCGCACGCGGCGTTCCGCTATCACACGCAAGCCAGCGAGACACCGACTCTGGCGCTGCAGTGGGTGCGCTTCCCTGACGGAAGCGTGCTTGCCGCGGTTGCCGAAAACGCGGAGGTCACAACCATGGTCACGTCGGAGGGCAAGTCGCTCACCGAAGTGAAGCTGATCGTTAAGAACCAGGCGCAGCCATTCCTGAAAATCGCTCTGCCCGCAGGCGTCAGCATTCTCTCGGCAGAGGTCGGAGGCGAGCGCGTGAAGCCGGTGCAAGGCCCGGATGGAAGCCGCGTGCCTCTTCTGCGGCCGGGATTTCGTCCGACCGGTTCGTACGAGGTATCGTTCGTGTTCATGCACTCTGGCGCGCCATTCGCAAAAAAGGGCGGGGCCGATCTCAGCCTTCCGAGCATGGATATTCCCATCAGCCTCTTGAGTTGGGAAGTATTTCTGCCGGAACGATACAAAGTGAAGGACTTCGGCGGTGATGTAATTGCGGCCAACCGTGTGCCTGAACCATTCCGCGAAGGAGATGCGATCAACGCGGAAAATCACGACTCGAGCGTGTACAGCAACGCAAGAATGGAAGCCCCTCCCGGACAAATGGGCGGCTATGTGACGGATCCAAGTGGAGCCGTGATTCCCAATGCTCGGGTCACGATTACCGCGAACAACGGTGGGGGCCGAACTGCCACAACCGACGGACAGGGCCGGTGGGTCATCGGTGGACTAGGGTCAGGAACCTTCAAAGCTAAGGCAGAGATGCTGGGCTTTCAAACCCGCACTTTCAATTTCAACTACGATGCCAACCAGCCATCGAGCTACAGCTTTCCGCTGAGCGTCGCCAACTTGGCTGAGACGGTAGAAGTCTCGGGCCCGGTGCCTCAAACAACAACGAGCGGAACGAATGAGCTTCGCGGGCAAGCCCATGGCACAAGCATCGGCGGCCCGATCAATGGCAACGGCGTCGTGATGCTGGCTCCCGGAGTGGCAAAGCAAAATGCAGTCTCGGAGAATGTTGTAAACCTGCAGCGCAAGGTGGCTGGAGTATTGCCGGTGGCGATCGCTGTTCCGCGAACCGGGACTTCGTTCAGCTTTGTCCGGCCGCTGGTTCTCGACGAAGAGACGAGGGTGACTTTCAGTTATAAGAGCAGGTGAGCTGGAATTGAACTACTCCGAGCGCATTGCTCCCGCCGAGGGTCTCTCCCATGGCGGGAAGATCACGCTCTGATCCAGGATGCAACCTGCCGAGGAGTTCTTCATACTCGTGCATGAGATCGCCACTTATGTGGCGTGCTCCTCGGGACGCACATAAAGACGGGTCGATCACGGCAGACCAGCGCCGCAGAATTGTGGAGTAGCAGAGAGAGGTAAGAGACTCAGGATGCCTCGGGAGCCCGGCGGCGATGCGCACTAATGTCAGGGCGTATCTGATCGGAGAAACATCTCGTTCAGCGTGGCGCTCCCTTCCACCATTTCCTTGCCGTCTGATCACGAACGGCTTCCAACGGCGTGCACCAGCCCAACGCAGGAATCTTCTGGTGGACCCAGCTTTCGACTTGCGTCTGCATGGTGGCTTGCAGGAACGTCCTGGGAAATCTTGATGTGGCCCAGGATGGGGCTGTCCCAAGTCTTAGACTTAGGATTGCCTTCCTTGATCCAATCGATGCCCACTCTCCACAGCTTCCCGTCGTCGCTCAGTTCCGCATCGTCAAGCAACTCCTCACGGGAATGTCCCACTGCGAGCGGAGCCAATGCGTCGAACGCTGCTTCCGCCGACTCAATCCGAAACGCCAGCGTGGGAAACAGCAGCAGGTCGCCATCCGTATTGGGCACTACTCGTTCGATCGTGGCACGCCGAAAGATGTTTGCCTGGTGGAGTGCGGTGCGGCAGCGACGTTCCGTTCTGTAGCCAAACCGGATATTGGTAGAGACACCTTGACATCAGAAGCCGCCCTAACTACGCTAGTTCGCGCTCGAATGAGCGCCCTCCTACCGAGCGCCGAACGACCGCGCTGAAAGTTAACGAACGCAAGACAGCGTTAAGGAGAACCCCAATGCGATTCCAGATTGAAGCGTCTCGCCTTCTGCGCGCAGCAACATCCCCGCTGCTCATGTTTCTGGTATGTGTCTTTGCGTCAACTTGGGCCTTTGCACAAAGCGATCCGGCAATTCCGTCTGGGGAAATACGCATCCACTATCACCGGCCGGATGGGAACTATTCCGGCTGGACGGTTTATGCATTCGACAACACCACAGAAAACACTGGCAACTATGGCGGTGGCCCTGTTCAGGTGACTGGGACCGATAGCTTTGGCGCATATTTCGACGTAGGCGTGACAACGGGTGCGCAAGAAGTCGGGATCATTATTCACAACCCAACCGCGTCAGGCGGAGATCAGAAGGACACCCCCAACAATCTGTTTGTAGATCCCGCCACACAGGGCTTCGAATACTGGGCGTATTCCGGAATAGCCAAGCTGTACACGTCTGCACCCAGCTTGACGAATCCCACAGCACTGCTACCGGGATATGTTCGTGTTCACTATCACCGGACGGACGGAAACTATGCGGGCTGGACGATCTATGCCTTCTACGACACGACGGAGTATGCGGGTGATTACAACAGCGGGCTCGTACCTCCAACGAACTCTGATTCATATGGCGTGTATTTTGATGTGGCCGTGGTTGCGAATGCGCAGAATCTGGGGCTGATCATTCACAATCCCTCGGCGTTAGGTGGAGACCAGAAAGACCCCGGTCCGAACGAGTTTGTCGATCCCTCCACCGAAGGGGTCGAGTATTGGGGATACACAGGAATTGGCAAGTTATACAAAAGCCAGCCAAGTCTTACCAATCCCAGCGCCCTGTTGCCGGGCTACGCTCGGATACATTACTACCGGCCTGACGGAGACTATGCGAACTGGACTGTCTATGCCTTTGAAGACACCGCAGAATATACCGGTGACTACAACGACGGACTAACTGGAGTGACCAGCTTTGACTCCTACGGCGCGTACTTCGACATCAGCCTGATCCCGAATGCCCAGAACCTCGGATTCATCATTCACAACATCTCGACCGGAGTGAAGGATCCTGGACCGAATATGTATCTGACGGTTGCCACTAATATCCAGGCGTGGGCGATTTCTGGCAATGCAACGGTGTTCACCACAACCCCGACCCCGACCCAGATACTCGACAGTCTGTTGAACGTGCAGCAGGCATACTGGCTTGACCGGCAGCGAGTCGCCATCCAGCCGCAGTTTGCTCAAAGTGGTGATACGTATACGATCAGTTCCAGCCTGACCGGCGGGTTGTCGGTAACCACCACAGGCATTACTGGAGGCACCAATATTCCGCTGACGCCTGGCGGAAGCCTGACCCCGGACGAACTTGTGCGTTACCCGCAATTAGGCGGTTACACCATCCTCCAACTCCCAGCCGATACGCAGCTTTCAACCTTGCAAACCGCTCTTGAGGGGCAACTTGCGTTTTCAGCGGTCGGTTCGAATGGATCGCTGCAGTATGCCACCGGCGTGCAGACCGCGGGCGTGTTGGATGATCTTTACTACTACCCGGGCAAGCTGGGGGTGGTGTTCCATCACGGAGAGACCGACTGGCAAGACTGGCAAGATGACGAAAACTGTGCCATGAAACTGAAGCTCTGGGCGCCTACCGCTCAGAGCGTCTCGCTTCAGGTTTTCGACCGCGAAGCCGATACCACGCCATCCGTCATCGTACCGATGCACGAACACAACGGCGTATGGGTAGCGGACGGCGAGCCCGGTTGGAAAGGCAAGTACTACCTTTACAGTGTAAAGGTATGGGTTCCATCCGACGGCGCGGTGGATACGAACGTCACCAGCGATCCGTATTCCATCGACATTGCATTGAACGGAACCAAGAGTAGGATCACAGATCTTGAATCAGAGGAAACCAAGCCCGCAGGCTGGGAGGAGGATATTTCGCCTCGGCTGAGAAGCTTCAGCGATCTGAGCCTGTATGAGCTGCATATTCGCGACTTCAGCGTAAATGACCTCACGGTTCCAGCGGCTCATCGCGGCATGTATGAGGCTTTTGACGATCAGGATTCTAACGGCATGAGACACCTTCGCTCCCTGGCCGAAAGCGGGCTCAAAGCCGTTCATATCCTGCCCTCCTTTCACTTCGCCAGTGTGAATGAAGACAAATCCACATGGATTATTCCCGCCGGTCTGGCGCAATATCCGCCGGACGGACAGCAACAGCAGGCCGCCGTTACGGCCAGCCAGACTAGTCCTGCCTATAACTGGGGATATGATCCGGTGCACTACATGACCCCGGAGGGTAGTTACGCGATCAATCCCGGCACTCGCGTGCGCGAATATCGAGTCATGGTGAACGGACTGCACAAAGCTGGTCTGCGCGTAGTGCAGGATGTGGTCTTCAACCATACCAACGCCAGCGGCGAAGGTCCTAACTCCAATCTCGACGAGGTCGTACCAAATTACTATCACCGCCTGGATGCGAATGGGAGCCTGGAAACCGCTTCTTGCTGTCCCGATACAGCAGCTGAACACAAAATGATGGAAAAGCTGATTATCGATACTCTGGTACTCAATGCGCGCGAGTACAAGATCGACGGCTTCCGCTTTGACATCATGAGCTTTATGTTCACCTACAACATGCACGACATACAGCAGGCCCTGCAGGCACTCACGCCAGAGAAAGATGGCGTGGATGGATCGACAATCTATCTCTACGGAGAAGGGTTCAACTTCGGCGACACCGCGAATGACCAGATAGGGCCCAATGCCTCGCAGATCAATCTTTATGGCTTCGGCATTGGCACCTTCAACGACCGTATACGGGATGGAATTCATGGCGGCAGCCCGTTTACGGACGAACGGGTGCAGGGCTTCGCCACTGGACTCTTCACCGACCCCAGCGACTTCACGAATGGCAGCCTTTCGACGAGTGCTCAACAGGCCCAATTGCTCCAGTACTCCGACTGGATCGACGTGGGACTTACGGGAAACCTTCGCGACTATACGTTTATCGACAGCGCAGGGGCGACGGTAACTGGAGCCGAAGTGAACTATAACGGGCAACCGACCGGATACACTAAGAGTCCGATCGAGGCGATTAACTATGCGTCAGTCCATGACAACCAGGATCTGTTTGATCAGGTACAGCTAAAGTCGAGTTACAGTGACAGCATTGCCACCCGCGCACGAAGGCAGATCATGGGTATGAGTCTGGTCACTCTGGGTCAGGGGATCCCGTTCTTCCAGGGCGGCGATGACTTGCTGCGTTCGAAGGACATGGACCAGAACAGCTATGACTCCGGCGATTGGTTCAACAAGATCGACTGGAGCGGCCACGCGGCAAACTGGGGCATCGGTCTTCCGATCGCCAGCCAGAACGAGGGCCAGTGGCCAATCATGACACCGCTGCTGAGCGACCCGGCTTACACACCGCTTCCGGAAAACATTGCATACAGTGCTGCGGCCTTCAGCGAACTGCTGCGCATCCGTTACAGTTCACGACTGTTCCGCATGCCGACGTTCGATGAAGTGCAAAAGAACCTTACCTTCCTCAACACTGGTCCAAATCAGACGGCGGGCTTGATTGTCATGAAGCTGGATGCAAATGGAGGACACTACGGAATTTACAAACACATAGTGGTGCTCTTCAACGCAACCAATGCATCGGTGACTTTCACGGATAGCCGGTTGCAGGGTTTGGCGCTGCATCTTCATCCGGTGCAACGAAATTCCAGCGATCCGGCAAGCGGACAATCGACATTGGACTCCAAGGCAGGGACGGCTACAGTGCCCGCGCTGACAACCGCAGTCTTCGTGGCGGAAACTGAATAGGGATTTCATCCCAGTAGCCGATTGGGCGTCGAAGGGGCTGGCGTCATGCGCCGCCAATGGAGCGGTCTTTGCGGGGCCGGCCGTCAAGGAGACGGACCTCGCTTCAAGGGAAGGGGCTTGCTCCACTTGACGGGGAGATGGAACTATTCCCGACTCAGCCCGCGCCAAGGGCGTCGTGCATCGCGACATCAAGCCCGCAAACATTTTCGTTACCAAGCGAGGCCACGCGATAAACGTCTGGCTGAACGATCCAAATCGGAAAGCCAAGTCGGAAGGCTGCCGGAACCCCCCGCCGCGAAAACCACGCCATTCCAGGCATCGGCATCGAGGGCGTCAACATGCACGCCGTCAAACTTGGGTGTGACGTCGGCAACCTGCGCTCCCGCCACCGACAACGCAGCCAGCAACGGCAGACTGCAGGTGACAAACAACTGCACGCCAAAAACCTTTTGCTGTACGGCCATTCCATCATGGAATCCTCGCCAGAAGGGAAAGCGATCCGTGCGAAGCCCACGATTCGTCGGGCAACACGGCAGGCGAGCAAAATCCCATCATGCGTGATGAGAAACAAATTCGCGGCCTACTCCGCATCTTGAACACAGCGGAAACCAACTCCGCCAGAACGATCCAGGCCCGGCGCCGTCAGCAGCAACTTGCCATGTTCGTTGAGCTTGTAGGTCACCGGGAAATACCAGATCGAACCCTGCGGTTGATAGTATTCGCCGCCGCGCACAATGGCGGCGCGCGTGTGCTCGTCGGTGAACTCCTCTGTCCATTGCCACACATTCCCAACGAGGTCCATCACGCCGAAAGCACTTTTGCCTTGCGGATTCGCATCCACCGAATCCGGCCCACGCATAGCGCGGCCTTTGTCCGGCACAGGCACTGCGCTCCCGTTCCAATCATTTCCCCAGGGATAGATGCGGCCATCGCTGCCTTGCGCCGCGTACTGCCATTCCCACTCATGCGGCAACCGCTTGCCAGCCCACGCCGCGTAAGCCCGCGCGTCTTCCAACGAAACCCACGTAACAGGTTTGTTGTCCCAGCCGGCGGGAAAACGTCCTTCTTTCCAATCTCGCAGAAAGTTCAAATCGTCCTGCGGATGATAGTGCGTATTGTCCAGAAACTCCTTGAATTGCGCGTTCGTGACTGGATACGTGTCGATCCAGAATGATTTCAGTTGCATAGGATGTTCGTGGAAACGCCGCGGAGAATCCTCCCAGGGATATTGCACGTCCACGCCGATGTCATCGTATCCCTCAATCTCAATTCCCTGCACCTTGAAGACAAAGCTCCCCCCAGGAATCTTTACCATCCCGGCCTGGGATGCTGAGGAAGACACGGGAGGCGGTTTAGTGGCAGCGATCAGTACGATCTGCTGCGGCAATACTTTCCACTCATGCGAATAACCCGCCAACGGCTTCGTAGTCATCTCTTTCATCTTCGACATGAGCGCCTGAATCGCCGCATTCGGAGGGGTTTTCGTGGCGAACAACGCTCCATAGCCATGCGCTTCGATATCGAAACTAAGCACGACCTTGCCTTCCGCGTTGCGTTCGGGCTGCAGTTCGGCGCCATGATAAAGATCGAAGTAGCGCATTCGGTCTTCAGTCTGCAGTTCGATTTCGCGACCTTGCACGTCGTACTCGTTGCGATTCACGATGGTCCAGACCGTCTGATCATTTTGATCATGCAAGGGCCAACGGCTGGCAAAAACTCCGTAGCGTAGCATCGGCGCAAGCGGCTCCCATTCACCGCTGACCAGGAACGGGGCAATAGAGCGCTCGATGGTGGCGACGCGGCGAGTTGCTTCGGCATCGCGCGGTGTGATTCCATTCCAGATTCCCCAGATGTTTTCCCAGCTCTCCCAACCGACGCCGTTAAAAAAAGCAAACTGCAGATCATTGGTTTTGTCCCGATTCCAGCGATCCGAAATATTCACCATGTGGCGCGGTTCAAGCCACTTGTACTTGTCAACCAAAGGAACGAAGGGAAAGTTGTACTGTCCCCAGGTCATGATGTTCCACGCCAAACCTTCATCCGAAGGCCCGTCCTCCGGCTCAAAGGCCAGCGGATGTCCAACCTTATCGGCAGCCGCTGAAAATGCGAGCGGGACTCCATCCTGGGTATCGCCGTTGATGCCGTCGACTCCGACCTCTTTCATCAATTCAGCAATTGCCTCCGGCCAGGGTTTCCTAGGATCGCGCGTTCCCTGGTCCCACATCATCATCGGGAAAAATACGCGCACGCCACGCCCATGAAAGTCTGCGATCATTGCCCGCACACCCGCAGCCCCCCCTGGCATGCTGCGAATCAGGTCGTGCTGATTGCGGTCGTCGATCCCCATATTCGGATATGTCGGCCAGATCAGCACCGCGTCGATGCCGCCGTACCGTTTTTCCAAATCGTCGAGATAACGATCGACGGTGTAGCGATGCGCAACCGGATCGTAGAAATAGCGGTCCTGCACCATCATCTGCGGCTGGATAAAACTGGAATGCGTCCACCGAAGCTCGGGCAGATCGTAGCGCGATCCATCGTAGCCAATGCGGATCAAGCGCTCACTGCGCCAGTGCCGGATATCGTCGAGCCACGCATCGTGGTCCTGTTGCGTGCAAGCTTTCCCTCCACCTTCCCACGCCCCTTTCCTCGACAGACAATCAGGTACAGGAATCTGCTGATGGTCAGGATCAAAATGCGTATCCTGCCCGCCCACCATGCCGGAAAAAACCAGCAGACTCGAAATGACAAGTTGCTTCGCTGTCAGCTTCATGCGTTCAAGCTTCATCAGTACAATCTCGGTCTTCCTGGAATCGATTTCCGAAGCTTACCGCGCGTGAATTCCCCCCCGAATTACAACCACTGATGCTGCCGGTAATTCATAAGCTGTATTTGCGCTGACATTCTGCTTGAGGTGCAGAATCGGCCCGTCCGGATCGGCCATGCCGAAGCTTTCCGCTGCCACCGAAGTTTCAGCCGGATATTCGGCATGCCCCACGAAACGCGTATGTCCCGGATGCCACTGATACTGTCCTTTTCCGAACGTCGAAATCTCCACAGCTCCGTCGAACGCCTCGTTCTCATGGCTGGCCTGGTCTTGAAACGCGATCTTCACCCGGTAAGCATTTTGCTGATCGCGATTCACGATAAGCAGCGACCACTGGCCATCGGGACGTTTCAGGGCATATGCCGTTACCACCGCATGTCCCGCGCCGTCGTCGATATCGCTGCGGGCGGGAAATACATCATGCGGTTTCTCACCCGGAGTGACCCACTCCAGATTAATCAGTTGGGCCGTGAAAAACTGCGCCAGAGGCTGCTGAATCTTGTATTGCCCGTCGACCGTGAGCATCCCAAAGGTTCCCGGCGAATCGTTGCAGCCGTGTTCCATCACCAGCGGCAGATAATGAAAGTAGTAAACGCCGTTGCCTCCCGCGGTCAGAAATGAACCGATATAATCGGCGAGCCAGAGCCCCGAAAAAATGTCCATGAAAGTTTCGCTGGCCCCCGAGGAAAGATTTCCCTCCGTGATGAACATGGGAAGGTCCGCTGGAATTCCATCATCGCGCCAGACTTGCATGATGTGGTTGATGAGTTGCGGCTCGTCATAAAGGCTGCCCCAGGGAATCTTGCACGGCTCGTAAGGATAATGTTCGAAAGAGAAAAACGAAAGATCGCGCATGCGTCCGTGCTGTTTCAGGTAATCGATGAACCGCCCGGTCCAGGATATTTTGCCGTTCGCCGCCGGCCAGGTTTCAATATCCTGGTTCACGCCCTGGAATGACGGTCCCCCCAATTTAAGACTGGGATCAAGCCGATGCAGAGCCGCAGCCCACTGCAGATAAAGTGCACCGTAATCCTCCGGCGCGGTGTATTGGCCGTCCGTTTCTTCACCCATTTCAACGTAGGAAATTGGGTAGCCTCGTTTCCGCAGATATGCAATCTCGGCTACGGCATTCTCCGGCGTGTCGTAAACCAGCGCGATCGGGATCATGGCCGGCAGACCTCGGGTCACGCCACTCGTAAAGAAAAAATCGAAACCTACCTGCGCTTGATGAGTTGTTCCGAGATCGGAAGCTTCGTGCCATGGGTCCACGGAGGAGCAGTACGTCGTGGTCTGTTCCTGGTCGGGCGTATGCCGCATGATGTCGTGGAACTCGCCGTCGGCAGAGGCCGTTCCGAGATAGATTTCACGGATCGCGTAGCCGACGCAGGCGCGAGGATCGGCAGAGGCGTGCCCTGCTGCGCAAGTATTGGAAGACTCCGTCATCACAATGCGCAGGAATCGAACGGGAAGAGGACTCGCATTCAGACGCATGATCTCTGATCCGCCGTGACCCTTCTCAATGACCCCCAGGGGATACGTCTGCCACACCCCCTTGGTTGGCGCGTGCATCGGATCGTCTCCCGTCCAGCGCTGCACTACAAATTTCGTGGCGAACGGTTCCCCCCATTTGATCAGGATGCTTTCGACTTGCTGCATTTGCGCCAGATCGATCACGACCCACTGCGGATGCAAGGAATCGCTTTCGCCGGTGAAGCGCTCAGTCAGATACGGATTGCTCTTCCAATAACTATTCTCATCGCCATCTGTAATGCGCGAAAAGCCGGCATTCGGCGTGCCATCATTCCGTGTAAAGCCACGATGCGGCAGCGAATATCCATACGAGTAACGGATGGGTTCGCCAGGAGTTGCCGAGCCCACGAAATATCCTTTCCCGTTGCTTTCGCTCCAGGTGCCCTGCGGATTCCAGTGCCACGCCTCGATGGATAACTCGGTATTGTTTCGATAGCTGACAGGCTGCCAGCCGGAAGCCATTGCCCTCGCTAAATTCGGCTGCGTCAATCCGCTGTCAATGGCCTCCGACGGGATTCGGTCAATTCCAGCGCCCAGAGTCTCATTCGGACGAAAGTGATTCGTGGCGTGCGCCGGAGTGATATCGACCTGGATGATTTGTGCAGACGACAAGGTCACGAGAACGACGCATGCAAAAACAAAACTCAGGGCTATAAAAAGCAGACCTATAAAAAACGCGACTATTTTGTTCAAGGCATAACTCCTGAGAATCGACATCGTCGCATCCCATTCAGGTAATCAAGTTTCGACGCGATGCCGTTGAGGTCGCGATCCCATCGCCATGACTGTCGGCGAAGCTGCACGGATAAATTTCATAGAAAACGGCATGCTGCCACCCGGGTTCGAACCCGCGCCCCGGCCCCGCGCGGCGGCGAAGGACAGTGCAAAGCCTACGGCCACAAGCAGTAAAGCTACGGTTCGAACTCTTCGAAACATTGTGCGTCGCTCCGCATAACGCCAAAAGGCGAAATGTAAGATTCTCCGACATTACAACAAAATGAAAGATGGTCGCGGACCGTACGTCAGTTCCGGCCACACCCGCCGGAAATTGTATGCGGACCCTCAAGACGGAATCCCCATCCTACTCCTCGATCGATCTCCTGCTGGGATGAAAATGACTGTCTCAGCGCTCGTCTACGATGCCGACCGTCGTTTCACCCCTCATTGACTTCACGTTCGGAACACCCCTAACATGCAGCCTAAGCAAATGCACAATAGGACACGAAATTCCCGCATCCCCTTGATCCTGCCGCTGTTCATGGTGGTCGCGAACGCCGCGCTCTTCGCGCAGGCCGCACCCACGGGCGCACCTCAAATTGTTGTGGCCTGGGAAAAGAAAACTCCAAATCGCACCGTGCCCACCCTGCAGGCGGTGGTCAATCCGATGCTGCGTCGCGGATCGCCCATCCACGACGCATCCTTCGACGCTCTCCGCACTCTGGCGGCTGACTATGTTCGTTATGCCTTCTGGATTCCCTATCCGAAGCTGGCGGTGGCCGAGTTGCGCCCTCCTGACGCCAACCAGACCTATTGGGACTTCCAATACATGGACCCTCTGGTGGACGATTTCTTGCATGCGTCCGCCGGCCACAACCCCGTCATGAGCTTCAGCACGATTCCTCAATGGCTGTTCATCACGCCTCAGCCAATCACCTATCCGGACGATCCCAATCAAGTAATCTGGAATTATTCGCAAGGCATGCAGCTTCCCGACCTCAAAGCGCTGGGCGATTACTATGCGCGCCTCGCGAGCTGGTATACCCAGGGTGGATTCACCGACGAATTGGGCAAATTCCATTCTTCCGGCTATCACTACGACATCCGTAACTGGGAGGTCTTCAACGAGGTCGATGGAGAGCACGACACTACGCCCCAGCAATACGTAGAACGTTATGATGCAGTGACCCAGGCCGTGCTCAAGGTCGCGCCGCAAATGAAATTTGTTGCTCTCGCTCTGTCCGGCCCATCCGATGCTCCGCGAACGTTCGCATATTTTCTAAACCCAAAGAACCACGAGCCAGGCGTGCCGTTGGATTACATTTCCTTCCACGTCTACGCCACCCCGTCAGGTGATCAAACGCTGGAGGACTGGCAGTACACTTTTTTTGACCGGGCAAGCGAATTCGTTTCCGTCACGCGTTACATCCTCCAGCTTCGAGATCTGCTGTCCCCATCCACCAAGGTCATGGTCAACGAAGTGGGCTCGATTCTCACAGGCGACATGGTTCAGGGCGAGCCCGGTCACATCGAGAGAGCAATCCCTCCCGCGTACTGGAATCTGAGTGGAGCGCTCTACGCTTACCTCTACATCGAGTTGGCAAAACTGGGAGTTGACACCGTAGGCGAATCGCAACTCGTCGGCTACCCTTCTCAGTTTCCCAGTGTCAGCATGATCGACTGGACGAACGGCAAACCGAACGCGCGCTTCGCTGTTCTGCAGCTGATCAAAAACAATTTCGGCCCGGGAGACGACCTCCCCTCCACCGAAGTGCGAAGCCATGGCTCGCTGGCGGAGTCCGATGCCATCGAGGCACAAGCTCTCACCCGAGACGGCCACCGCAAGTTACTGCTGATTAACCAGCGAAATCGTGAGGTCACGGTGGAACTGCCCAAAGAATGTATCGGGGCCACAATCCAGACCATCGGCGGAGTGTCACCGGACATCGTGAGGCAGAATGTCGACGAAGGCAAAGTCCGTCTGCTCCCCTTCGCGGTCTCCGTCGTTGCGTTGAAGGATTAACTGTGCATCTGAAAGTTGTCTCCCCAAATTCCGGAACAATCTGTTTTTCCAGCTTCAAATCCACTGGAAATCATCTTCCATGAACATACTTGATCTCGTTGTCGGCAAACCCATTTAAGACCAGCGACGAACGCGCCGAGCAGATCGGTCCCACCCAGGGCATCCGATCTTCGGGCTCGATGGGATTAGCTCCGCCGCTTACCAGAGGCGGCCCTCATCTCTTACGAAATATCTTCAGAGTGGCATGCCATTCTCAGAAGCAGTGATTACGGCTGCGCCGCCTGACGTGCCTCTGTTCAGTGCTGAACAGCGCGAGGTACTGAAAAGAGAAGATCTATGCACGACCCGAAACCGCTGGGTGCTCAGCGGCTCGGGAACAAGGAACGAATCGTCGACTATGAGTCACTCGAGGCGAACAGAGTGCTTATGCTGGTGCGGCAATGACACCCTTGGATTTCGCAGCTGTGGGCACCACGAGAAAGCGGTGTTGCGGTTCAAGGGCGCGTGACTCGAAGGCATACCTTCCAGCGCACAAAAGCAGAGACCGCAGCGTAATTCTTCGGTTTGTGCCTGCTGGATTCGGACCATTCATTCGGCAAGCAGGGGAGCTGCGACGATCAGGGCCTCAATCTCCCTCCGCACACGAGCGACCTCCAGCAATTTTCGATCCAAGGCCGCATATACTTTCTCGACCAAAGGGGGGTCGGCAATCTTCACGCTGCCCGCGATCTTAGCATGTGGTTCGGGAAGGGCTGGCGGCCGATTCTTCGGCAAACCGCCAGTCTGCCCATGCAATCTCGCTAGGAATTCCAACCCGAAACAACGGCCATTACGATTGCGAACGGCTGCCATGACTCTCACAGGGTGCGGAGTCGGAAATTCAATCTCAATGAGATCGTCAAGCTCCATATTGACCCCGGCATAGAGAGCCATTCCGCCCTGACTCAATCCAGCACCCCGGCCCGGCACCGCAATCGCAGGAAGCCGGCTGCACGGAAGGATGCGGACCCGCAGCTCCTCTGGATACCGTTGCCAGCGTCGGGTATTCGCGTGAGACGCAGTCATTTGAGCAACTCGAAACGAAGAAAGCATGCCGAGCAGATCAAAACCAGGATTCCGAAAACAACCGATCCAAAGACGATCTTCAGGGCTCCTCTTCGTGACGGCGCCCCATGAATCATCGCGGATCGATACTTCGCAATCCATCGGTCTTCATCGGATCTCTGGCCCAAGTGCGACTGAATCGCGAGCTGTAGATTGCGCCGATAGTTTCGATCAAGCGCAACGAACCGAAACGCCTGCTGGGTGCGAGACAGAGGGCTCAACATCTCTGCCTTCGCGAGTACCGGCCCTCCGTCACTGAGGAACATCAAGCTAACCCGAGTGTTCGGATCGAGAGGTCGAGACAGACGGAGCCTGCCGCCTGCGCCGGAAACAACCTGCAAACTGCCTGCCACGCGGCTCCCGTCCTGGCATCGAAGAACAGCAGGGGTCGGGTTCGGAAGACGCACTCGTGCAGCGCGTCGGGGCGCGAAGACTGGGGGGAGGGCTGCCATACGAGGCAAGTATGTTACGCAATCAAAAACAACAGGAAGATTACGGAAGTGCATGACCCTTCGCAAAGCGACGCCTGCTGCGTTGCGGAACTGTTACAAGATTTTCACAGATGGTCCCTTGGTGCCTTGCAAGTGATGCGACTGACCTGCTTCTCGCCGCGGCGTGAGAGAATTGCATCATGACACAGACCAGCCTGCCCCAGCCGCATGAGCAGCGCAAGGTTGAAGAACTGCTTGTGAAACTTTCGAAAATGAAACCGATCTCTGCTAAACCAGCCCCGATTGTCCAAGGAATGTCTGAAATTCGGGCAGCTTGCACAGCAAACTCGCAAGTCTTTTTCTCGACATGACGAATAGAATGGATCCTACCGTGCCCGCAGCTTAGTCTGTGGGCTTTTTTGGGTAGGCTAACAGCGGCAGCCAACGGTTCTGTCGAAGAAGCCCAGGTCAACCTGCGGGAAGCGATGCAGCAGCTCTTTACACGACGATACAAAACAAAATTCTACAAACTCGAGATGGGAAAATTGGTCGTTCGAACCTTCACACCGGGAAAAGCGTTCGGAACGATTCTTGTCGGCATCGGCTTCGCCACTTACCTTGTTCCCATCCCAAATCCCGAGGTGGTGATAACACCTTCTCACAAAGACAAGTCGCAAGTGAAATATACGACCGAGTCAGCCAGCAGCCTCGAGTCCGCGTTTCCCCGAGCATGAATCGGTAGACACATCCAGATTCCAACCATTCTGTCACCTTACCAATCAGTCCAGCCTGCACCACAATTGAGGAAGAACCTTAATCGTGAGAAATTCAAGGTTAGAAGGGCGTTCCTCCCTTGAAATCTGCGGTGATCGCCGTGTTGACTCCAGTCATGCAGGCCTGATCGGAGAAGATGAGCCCCAGTTCGCGGTTCTTACCCAATGAGTCGCTGGTGAAATTTTCTGATCCCACAAAGAGCTTGGCCGCTGCGGTACCATAGTCGGCCAGAACGGTCTTGGCGTGAATATAGTAGCCGGTCGAGGAAGTATAGACGGCGATATGCGCGCCGGCGGATTTGAGCGTTGTGAGCACCGATTCGTACTTATTCTCAAGATTTTCCTGCACGAGGGTGACCGCGACGCCACGCTTGAGTGCCGCTTCCAGGGCCGTTTCGAGGGACAGGTCATCGAACTCCTCCTGCGAGATGAGCAGTGAAGTTTTTGCGCTGCCGATGAGTGCTAGCAGCGCGCTGGAGGAGTTGGTGGGACTCCAGACCAGATTGTCGCCCGTTGGCGGGGTGATGGACTGATTCTGGAAGTCGGCATTGAAGGTGGTTTCAATGGCCGCAATATCGGCCGCGTTGTTGGTAAGCACGGCGAAGTCGCGCGTGGTGGCGTAGTCGGTGGGCGTCAGATTGAGGGTCATGAGTGCCGCGGTGGCCTGGTCGACGGTGATCGTCTTCTGGTGCGTCGCCATGTAGATCGGGTTTGCCCAATGAACCGCAACGTGGTTCTCCTGAAGATAGTTGTAGGCGGGGGTGTTGCTTTTCTTCTCGTCATTCTGATCGAGAATCACGCGAACCGCGATGCCGGCAGCTGCGGCTTTGCCGAGCATCGACGTGACGGTAATGTCTGTGAGCTCGTATATGGTCATGTCGATGGCTTTCTCGGCCGAGGAGAGCAGCTTGTAGATGGGAGTGAGATCGTCTGCGGGCTCGGTGATGAGGGTGTATGTGGTGGCAGACGATGGATTCGGGGCTGCCGACGAATGGTGCGTGGGATGCGGGGATGCATTTGCGTACATGGCGTGTCTCCTGGATGCGGCGCGGCTTGCCCACGCACGAACTCCGAAATTGTACGCCGGGTGGTGATGCGGGGAGGAAAAAACGCCGGTTCAAAATTCCGCCTTTTGCAGCGTCGTTGAAATCTCTCATGGACCAGGAGCCACTCATTCAGAAATCATAAATTAAATAATTTAGTAGCAGTCATTTACCGGCAGACGCAGCGGACTTAAATCCGCTGCGCCAGATCTCGAGTGCTGCAAAAACTGAAACCCTGAGATCGGCTATGATCGTGGCCGTCAGCACGTAATGGCGGATTGAATGGCTCGCTCGATCCGGACTGCGCTCCGGCTGAAGCCGAGCACCGCAACCATCTCATCGACAATCTGGTCATCCATTCTCAACTGGCCATCGGAAGCAATCCACCGGAGCAATTGAATCAGCTCGGTCGAAGTGTATTGAGCAATTGAGGTGCGAACTGGGATCGCTGCCCTAGGCCCTCTTTTATGAGGTAGGCAGGCGCTGCAGTACGGAACACGGCTCAGGAAAGCTGAGCCCTCAAGGAGACAACGTCAGTTCTATAATAGGATCGTCCAGGCTCGGGCCGGAAGTGGAGAGAGCGTTCCCTTTGGAGACGATTCCTTAAGGGTCGATTGGACTTCCTATTATGTGCAAAGCCATGCGCAGTGGACGAAAACCGAAACGAGCAAAGCCGAGTTCTACTGCCACGCTAAAAGTAGAAAATTAGAGGGTTACCTCATTCCACAATTGTTCCTAAGTCGAAAGCATCTTGGAACCACAAGTGCTGCGGCTCAGAAGTTCTGGCTCGTACAGGGAGGAACCATGAAGCGAACGGCCTTGATCCTATTCGCGGTGTTAGCCATGTTGCTCCTCGGAGCGGGACCGAGCTACGCCAACACGATCAAGTACACGCTATCCGATGCGTCCGTCACCGGAAGCATCGGTGGGACATCCTTTACCAACGCATCGGTGAGCATCACCTTTGCCGGAAATGCCTCGAACGTCGTCCTACTCTCTCCCGGTGCCTACGTAAACACTGTGGGGACAGCGACGGTGGACATATCCGGCATCGGATCGTTCACGTTTACCGACTCCATGGGAGTGGGCGATGTTCAGCGTAATGAAAATGCCGGGCTTTATGATTTCACCGAGTCAGAGGATGTCGTATTGATCACCCACAATCCGGCGTTCGCCACGTATGGTCTAACCACCGCCATTGGGCCTATTAGCGGCGCGTCGATTTTCAACCCCGGCCTGTCCTTTGGCACGACCGACGGCTTGCTGATCTTCAATGGCGACAGCGGAAGCTCTACCTTTACGGCTACGGCAGTAGTACCTGAGCCCAACTGTCTCATGCTCTTGGGCACGGGCCTCGTTGGACTCGCTATGGTTCGCCGCCGTCGGCAGGCGTAATCCAACGGGGGCTTGCTTTCAGTCTGCTGCAAGGCCGACCTGGGGCCTCGCCTCGCTGACTGTGCGGTCAACTGCGTGAACCTCTGCCGCGGGTCCGTCGCCATCACGGTTCGCACAACTCCCAATCCGAGGACCAGCGCAAAGTCCCAGCAAAGGTTGAATGACGCCCGGATGCCCTTTCATCGTGGATCTCCCCTGTTCTACTGTTCTGCTTTCTTGGTTTAGCGGATGCTCCCAGGCGGCGCTGCTGGATTCCTGCGAAGGTGACAACTCCTCGTAAGACTCCAAACACCGCGCCTCAACCTGTTACCAAAACGTTACCCTTTCTCCGCATTTCATCAATATTTAACACTACTGTCATCTCCCATACGTAAAGATTGGGAATCCTAATAGATGGGAATTGCCCTGCGCAGCAACTTGGCGGGCATTCGGGCTGATGATTCAAAGTCTGATGATCCAAAGATGAGGTTGTGAATCATGCGAAATCTGAATATCGTCTTCTACGACGCTGGTGGCGGACACCGCAATGCCGCTGACGCAGTCAAGACCGCGATGGAAGCACAGTCTTCCCCTTGGACGGTTACCCTGCTAAATCTGCAGGAACTGCTGGACCGGATCGACCCGGTTCACCGCACGACTGGTATGCGCATTCAGGACGTCTACAACCTGATTCTGCGCCGGGGTTGGACGCGCTTCACGCCACAACTCTTACCCATCTTGCAAGGGTCGATTCGCTTGAATCATGGGCGCATCGCTCGGGTTCTTCAGAAGTATTGGGCCGAAAATCCATCCGATCTCGTTTTGTCGGTTATTCCCCACTTCAACCGTCAGATCGCAGAAAGCGTTCGAAAATCTCTGCCGGAGGCGCCGTTTGTTACGATGTTGACGGATTTCGCAGACTACCCCCCACACTTCTGGATCGAACGCGAGTCGGAATTCCTAATCTGCGGCACTGCGCGGGCGAAGCAGCAGGCTCTGGCGATGGGTCACTCGCCGCTGAGCATATTCGAGACGTCGGGGATGGTGATGAAGTCGAAGTTCTATCAGAAGACGCTCATCGATCGTGGGGTGGAACGGAAGCGGTTGGGACTGGCTCCGGATCGTCCCACAGGAATCGTGTTGTTCGGCGGCCACGGAGCGCCGGTGATGCTGGATATCGCCGCGAAGCTAGACGAAAGTGCTCAGGACCTCCAGTTGATCATGATGTGCGGCCACAACAAAGATCTAGCCGTGAAGCTCAAGAAGCTTCGGACAAAGAAGAAGATCCTCGTCGAAGGCTTCACCTCGCAGGTGGATTACTACATGGCGCTGGCGGATTTCTTCGTTGGCAAGCCTGGGCCCGGATCCATCAGCGAAGCGTTACAGTTCGATCTGCCAGCCATCGTGGAAAGCAATGCCAAAACCATGCCGCAGGAGCGCTACAACACGGAATGGCTCACGGAGAAACGGCTCGGAATTGTTTTGCCAAGTTTCCAGGAGGTCGCGGCCGCTGTGGAACAATTTCTGAGGCCTTCCACTTTCCAGGAATTTCGCGACAACGCGCGGGCGCATACGAATCGTGCGCTCTTTGAAGTTCCAGTCATCCTTGAAGAGGTGTTTGAGCGGCACAGCCCGGAATATATGCCGGTCGCGCCGATGGGTAATGTCGATCTGATGGGGCGCCACGCGATGTTACAAGGATCGCGCTGAGACACTCGTCCTGAATGTCGATATGAGCCAACAGAGACTCAACCTAAACATCGCGGAGGGCATCGCACGAACGCGAAGTGTCGCTAGAACTTCGTGGCGGATGCAGATTCGAGCTGCCCATATTCCGCAATCATCTCCGGCGATAGAGCGTTCCTGCGCGCAATTTCTCCATACAACTTCCCGCTGCCACGTATCGTTCTTTCCTGCGTAGCACAATCCAGGGCCACCAAACCAAATCTCAGACGCCAGCCTTCGGTCCACTCGAAATTATCGGTGAGCGTCCAGTGAAAGTAGCCTCGGATGTCGTGACCTTCCGCAATCAACTGATGCATCTCCTTTACTGCATTCACGATGAGCCACGGGCGAATGCGGTCCTGTGCATCGGGCACTCCGTTTTCAAGGATGTAAATCGGCTTGCCGAGCTTCGCCGACCGCTCGACCGCTTGCCGCAGTGCCTGAGGGTAAGCCTCGCCGTAGGGTCGGTCGCAAGCGCTGTCCCCTTGGGGTACGTGCGGCGGGACGAACAGACGAGCAAATGCCTGAGCGCGATTTCTATAGTCGAAAGCCACGTGGAATCGGTTGTAAACGTTTAAACCGACGAAATCACACGAACCTTTCACCGCGCCGGCGGTTCCGTCGAGCATACTCAAGGGAAAAGGAAGCCTGCCGTACTGAATCAAACGCAGGAAACTCTCGTTGAACAGCTCGTTCACCAAGGCAGCGATCCAACGATCTGGCCCACGGCCTTGCGGCTCCAATACAACATAGTGGTGCGCCCATCCGACCTCGGCATGCGGCTGCAGTTGGTGAATCGCATGATAAGCGCGCAGATGGCAACGAGCCATGGCGCTCATTACTCGCATCGCGGCGCCGATGTCACCACGACGCCCAGGAGGAAATTCGCCGAGAGCATATCCCATCGCGGCGTACACGTTAGGCTCGTTGAAGGTCAGCCAACGGCTACACTGTTCCCCCAGTGCGTCAATCACCACCCGAGTAAAGCGCTCAAAGAGTTCCGGAGCGTCGAGGCTTAAGAAGGCGCCATTGTGTTCGAACCATCGGGGATGGGTGAAGTGATGCAGGCAGATAATGGGCGAAATGCCGCGCTGCACCAGACCGTCGAGCATTTCCCGGTAGCGCCGCAACGCCGTAAGATCCCATTCGCCCTGTCTGGGCTCGATGCGGCTCCAGTCTACAGAAAAACGCAGGGCATTCAGACCAATATCGCGCACCAGGTCAAAATCGCGTTCGGCATTGCCCCACCAGTCGCATGCACTCCCACAGGTATCGCCGGAGCGAATGTGCCCGGCGGCTTCCCAATCTGACCATTGATTTTGGCTATTGCCCTCCACTTGGTGAGCAGCCGTCGATACGCCCCAAAGAAAATCCTTAGAGAACTCCAGTGGAACAGGAGTCCTTCCTGAAGCCTCAATATTCGGATCGTTATCAGGGGTAGAAAAAGTGGCCATTATTATTAGCTATTCTAAGCGATGCAGCGCGGCGATGTAACTGCGTCGCGGTAACGTCGACGCCCATGCAATCTCCGAGCTTGTACTACAATGCACTCTTTCTTGCGATTTGCTAAGGACAATCTAGAGTCACTGTGCGGTCTATGGAAAAGATCGGATTTACGTGGCTTCGTCTGGTCGGCGGTGAAGACTGTTCGATCGTCGACAGAGATGGAGGTGCGCTGCGTTTTCTGAGAAACAGGTATAACCGAAATCAGTTTCCGAGCCTTGAGCTCGAGCACCGAGACTGTTCCCGGCCCACGTGGCTTGATCGCGCGTGTTTGCTTCTGCTGCTCCAAGTTGCGAGATGCTACAAATGCAGGCGGCGTCACTACCGTCCACTCTTCCAGCCCGCGCCTGAGCGATGAATTGCCGGAAAGCTGCCGGAAACGCGCTACTGCCTTTCCATTACGAGACTCCCTCCGATTATGAGTCGCCAAGCCAGCCTGCGTTATTGAAGGCTGCCGAAGTAGAAGAACTTGAAAAAACTGTTCGAGTTGTGGACCGTAACTCTACCGCAACCCTTTGGAGGCTGAGTGATGAACGAACTCTGGTGCGGCGGAGCAGAAAAGCTCAATTTTACTGGCCTGCCCAGCCTGCCTACTTATCGAAGCGCAGAAAGAAGTCGGCTTGCTTACGAGTCGTATTTCCACCGCGAGTATCAGCGGACAGGGCCATGGAAGAGCATTTTTCATGCGTTTTCTACAGGCTAAGCCGATACAGGAGGATTGGTCGGCAGCCCGGATTTTGGCCACAATTAAGAGGGACTCAGGACCGCTGGCGAGAAATCCCTTCCCCACGCAATCTGTGAATAAGTCGGCGTGCTGGAAGCTGGCCGTTGCCTGGTAGGCATACCGCCCAAAACGCTTTCTTGTCGGTCGCGTCGATATCGGGGCCCCCCGGTGTCCGATTCAGTTCGGAGTCAGCCACTTCTGAAGTATTCGGACCCATCAAAGTGTTAGCCTTATGGCTCGATGGACCACCATACCGTCGCAGCCATCAGCATTATGGGTACATGCCTCGATGTGTTAGGCAGCCTCTACCTCGCCTACGATTTGTTGGGTGGACAGCACGGTCCGTTGAGACTGCTTACCCGCGCCGTCACGTACTCTATTGTTTTTGGAATCGGCTACGGCCTCGGCCTTGGTCTCTTCTTTGGTCTGGCCGCCGGAATTGCGACCGGTATCACATTGTCAGTCGAATTCAATCGGGCAGCTCGTGGGCTCGATCATTATTCGTCGCCTTGGGAAGGAGTGTTTTCTGCGGTCCGGGGACTTGGTTTCGGAGCTGGATTATATAGGATTCTAGGCTTGCGGTTCGCAATCGCATTTGCCATTCTCATCACCGTCGGCCAAATCTTGGCGTACTCTCGCGGGATGCGTCCTGCCATGGAATATCTAGCAGTCCGCCGTCCTCGCCTTACACTTCGTCAGTTCTGGGGAACGGTGGTCCGCACCTTTGGCTATATCGCCAGCGCCCTCATCTGTAGCGCCTTCATCCATCACGTGGATCACGCCTGGTCATTTGCGATTCGGGTGGGCTTGGTGACAGGCATCGTCACGGGTATTGGTGCGACGGTCAATCCTTACATCGAATACTATGCTGACAATCTTCCCGAGCGACGCCTCGGCGCGTTCGGCATCGGGCTTATCTTCGGCGGTTTCGCATTGCAGTCCCTTCAGTATTGGCTGGTGCTATTTGATGTACACCTGACCTAGGCAACCGATGAACGTATGAGCGATCGAGGATTCCCAAAACACTTTGATGGACGGCATTTCTACAACCCGAGTGCGCCTCAAGCCCGCGGTTTTTTTGATGTTCTTCGCTGGAAGTTGCATAGTCGTCCAGAGCCATCGCCAGCATTCATCTCAGACGTTCAGCAGTCCGCTCCGCCGCGGGGCACGGAGGATGGGGAATTACGAATCACACTGGTGAACCACTCGACCGTGCTCATTCAGCAACTCAAATCCAACATTTTGACGGATCCAATTTGGTCGGAACGAGCCACTCCGGTGTCCTGGTTAGGTCCGAGGCGCCGACGAAAACCCGGAGTGCGGATCGATGATTTACCAGACATCGACGCCGTGCTGATCAGCCACAATCATTATGACCACCTGGACTTACCGAGCTTGCGCCAGATTGCTGCGCGTGGACGTTCTACCTTCATCGTTGCTGCTAGCGGCGCTCGCCTGCTTCGTTCGGAAAAAATAGAACCCGTTCACGAGCTGGATTGGGGAGAATCACTGACCCTTTCGGGTTTTAACGTCCACTGCGTCCCGGCTCTGCACTTCTCAGCTCGTGGGATCTTCGACCGCAACAAGACGCTTTGGTGCGGTTACGCAATCGAATTCCCGGAACGACTGGTGTATTTTGCGGGCGACACTGGTTTCGGAAGTCATTTTGCGCAGATTCGGGAAAAGTTCGGCGCTCCACGGCTGGCATTATTGCCCATTGGAGCCTATGAACCGCGCTGGTTTATGGCGCCCGTGCATATGAGTCCCGAAGAAGCCGTTCGAGCCCACGAAATTCTCGGTGCCAAGACCAGCATCGCAATCCACCACGGGACTTTCCAGTTGGCAGATGACGCGATCGATACTCCACAGAAACAGCTTATGGCTTGTAGGCGAGACGATTCGTTTCTGATTCTCAAGAACGGTCAATTTGCCGAAATTCCGTGAGCGCTGTGGTGGAAAAAATGGAAGCTGCGGAAACTGGTGCCGAGACTCTGCCGGAGAGCAACCCTTTTCCCTCGCCGCAGTGGCAAACGCAGGGCTGGTTCTCGCCGAATAGATTCGAGTGCGAACACTGTGCCGCCCGGAGATGCTTCGCTCGCCTTCTTCAGATAATATGGGCTTCGCGAAGTCTGCCATGCGAAACACACTGTTCCTGGTCGTAATCCTCTCTTGCTTGTTTCGGCCAGCCTGGCCGCAATCGGTGAAGACCGTCCTCGGTTCTTGGGAGGGCGAATCCAAGTGCACCGTTCCCAATTCCCCATGCCACGACGAGCAAGTTCTCTATCAGATCGCGCAGGACAAAAGAGACCCATGGCAATTGAGTGTTGATGGCTACAAGATCATTGATGGAGCACCCGAATTCATGGGTACACTGACTTGTCAGTATCAGCCGAAGTCGGGCGCGCTGAGTTGCACTTCCAGCAGCAAAGAAAAAGATGATTGGGAATTCCGTGTCTTTGGTGACGCCATGTCCGGAAAGCTGGCGATTGATGACGGAAAGACGCTCTACCGTCGCATCACGCTGCACAAGGTCCAGAAGTGAATTGAAGAGTTCGCACGCCCTGTCCTGATTTCCGTGCTTGCAGGCCACCAGCCACGCTCGCGCAATCTCAGCCCGTTCTGCTGGCACTGCAATCGACAACTCTCGTAATGTTTACGAGGGGTAGAGACCCTTTTGAACCACAGGGCGAAATGCTCGGCTGGCGGGCATTCCACTTGCCCCTCTGGTTCGCCCTATGCTCCGAACCGCCTCAGCAAACTGTATCGATTTCCACGACCGAGAACCCCCTGAAATTTCGCTGAAGTACATGAAAGACAAAACTGCCACGATCATGAGCAACCAGGAGATCCGCTCAGCTTCCTTGAAAGGGATTGTCCATTCGAAACAGACAAACCCAAGGGTTTCGGCGGCATCCAGACAAAGGGCGGGAGAACCGAAATGAGGGCCGTGAAAGCAACAATTGCACTCACGCTCATGGAACTTGCATTGTTTGCCCGATGCCTGGGGAGCCAAGAAGCTCAGGCACCCGCAGTGGCGCAGCCAAATGCGGCTAGCGAACGCTCCTATCAGGTCAACGTGCCCGGAACGAAACAATGGGTGGACACGAACATCAACGTGCGTGGCGGCGCGAAGCTGCGCTTTACGGCAACCGGAACAATGACTTATCCACGCAACGAGTCCTATGCGGGAAAGTTGCGGACCTCGGGAAGCTTCGGTCCGGCTGGGCTCGCTCGCGGATTTGCTGACCTGGTTCATCAATATGCCGTGACCGACGCCGGCCATGGCGCCCTGGTCGGACGCATTGGTTCTGGCGACTATGCGCAGGCATTTCTGATTGGTGAAAGCAAGGAATACCATGTGCCGGTGGCGGGAAGACTGTATCTCGGGATCAATCAGAGCACGAGCGATGCCTCCACCGCAGAAGGAAGTTTCCACGTGAATATTGCCATTCTCGAGGAGGGTTCAGCGAGTGTCACAAATGTCGGCGGTCCGCCTGAAACCGCCATACCGAGTATCACTCCCGATTTGCTGAACAAAATTCCGCGGCGCGTAATCGATCCCGACGGGAGGCCCGGCGACATGGTCAATTTCTGATCGTCGGGGCCCAGGAGCAGATGGTCAAGGCGTTTAATGCTGCAGAGTGGGTGCAAGTGGACAAGACGGTGCGGAATACGGCGTTTAATGCTGCGCTCGAATCCATCGAAAAGAAAGACTATCTGACAATGCCGATGAGCATTCTCTTTCTTTTCAATCGGCCACAGGACTACGGCTTCGCACATGCCGAACCCGTGAGGGTCGCAATGTCGCGGAATCATCTGCGGGTGTGGAAATCACCGTTCGACGTCGGCGGACGACCACTCTGGTGCGTAGCCGCCACCCATGATATCGGCTTCGAGCGCGACCGGCGAAACAATGGGTTAACTCACAAAATTGATCCGGCTGTGGATGGAGAACGCGAGTACGTGAATGGCACACTGTCTGGAACTGGCCTGGTTACGCAGCGTGATCATGTTTCACCGCCAGATCCCCTCACCTCTGCTAAAACCGCAACGGGTGGAGAGTTCCATTCTGACGGACGTATTTTGGTCTTAGTGCTCAGCAATTAGCGAGCAAATAGCAGGTGAAGTGGTTCTGGTGCAAAATGCCTGGCAGTGTTCGACGACTGGGAGTTGATTCTGGTAGCGGTACTGCCCTTGGTGCGTTTGGCAGCAACCTGGAGTGCTGATATTAAGGAGCAGGACAAAAGATTGAAGAGCTGGGCCGGGAGAAATATGGGCACACGGCGTTATTGCGGCAGGTGAAAGGGGTGGGGCCGATCACGGCGCTGGCCTTCGTATTGACCTTGGAGAATCCGCAACGATTCGCGAAGAGTCGGTATGCGGACCGTACCTGGGATTGGTGCCGAAATAAGGACAATTAAGTTGACGATCACGATTTGCAGGTGGTAAGAAGCTATTTCCTAGGAGAACTTGCTTGCGCCCATTGATTACGACGGAAGGCTAAGATCAGCCCTGGGGTCGGTCGGTGCAGCGAGTGCCAGAGAAGGATTTAGGCTGACACAGGAGTCCTTGCGCGGCGCTCCAGCGATGAGCGATGTGCTGTTCTCAGACTGCATTGAGCTGGCTCTGGCAGTCTGCCACTGATGGTCGTCTTCCCCAGTGAAGCGAGTGAGCGGGGTTTGGAAATCCAGAAATGACTGAAGGCACAGTTTTTCGACTTCACCCGCTCGACGCGGCGCTCGGCGCCGAAATCCTCGACCTGGATCTATCGCGACCTCTGGAGGATGAGACGTTCACCGCAGTGCACCGTGCCTTCCTTGAAAGCAACGGTCTGCTGGTGTTCCGCGCACAACACATCACGCCCGAACAGCATATTGAGTTTAGCCGGCGCTTCGGGCCTTTGATGATTCATATTCTGCGCCAATACTTGCTCCCGGGGCATCCGGAGATTCTTCGAATTTCCAACGTCATTGAGAATGGCGAGCCCATCGGGCTCGGGGACGCAGGCACCATCTGGCATTCTGACCTCTCTTACACGCCCGAACCAAGCCTAGGTTCCCTGCTCCACGCCTTGGAGCTTCCGGCGGAGGGTGGCGATACCTCATTTGCCAATTTGTACGCCGCCTACGATGCTCTGCCCGCCGTGATCAAGCAGCGAATCGAAGGAAAGCGCGCGGTGCATTCGTATAACCACAGCTATGAGCGCTTCAGCGGATCGAAATGGCGGCCACCCCTCACCGAAAACCAAAAGAAGGAAGTGCGCGAGGTCGTACACCCTGTCGTGCGCATTCATCCGGAAACCGGCCGCCGGGCGCTGTTCGTGAACGAGGGCTTCACATCGCGTATTCTCGACCTCTCTGGCGCGGAAAGCGGCGAACTGCTTGAATTCCTCTTCACCCATAGTACGACAGCGTGTTTCGTTTACCGCCACCGCTGGCAAGATCACGACCTTGTTTTCTGGGACAATCGATGCACGATTCACTTGGCCCACGGCTGTCCGCAGCAATTTCGGCGCCACCTGCATCGCACAACGGTGAAGGGCGATGCGCCCTATTAGAGTGGGGACAGTCTCGCGCCATTTCTACGTAATGAGCACTGCTTACGGACTGCAATCGGCAGCAAGCAGCGCAAACTTCCCCATGTCCTTGACCCGCGTTGACCCAACCTGGGCGCCCGGAGCGAAGTAGGGACCAAGAGGCTCACATCAAGGCCTCCCGGGGTCGGGACTCCGACTGCTTTCTCTAAACAGCACTTCGTCGTCCGCTCAGCAAGTTGATGACCAGAACGACCAATCCCACCACGAGTAGCAAGTGGATCAGGGCTCCGCCGATATGCAAACTAAAACCCAGCAGCCATAAAACAAGCAAAACAACAAAAATAGTCCAAAGCATGTTACCCTCCCGGTCGCCTAAGCGAGCTGAACCTGATGAAACCTTTGATCTCGCTCACAAATGGCTTCACCACGGAGTTTCTCATTTCCCCAATCTTAAGTCTGATCAGAAAAGCTCTGTTTGGGAGTGCGTCCTAACAGCGCGAACAGTCAGTCGGGTATCTTTGCTGGAGACGGACGAAATCATTGTGAAACCAGTCGAAGTCGGGAGGCTTGCCGACCTCGTATGCGAAAAGACCGTCGGAAAAGGAAAGAGTTGGCGTGATGCTGCGCCGCGTCGGGTCTTCGACGGACACATCGAGCCGATCGTCATTCGGGATCGCGATGTTAACTTCGCGTCCGGTGTCTTGACGGCCGTCGCCGGTTCGGAGCATGGCGCGTCCTAGCCGATCTTTCGCAGTTGGGCTGGCAATTGCCCAAGGAGCAGCGATGGCGTGCGTTCCCAAATGCACACCGCCCCAAAATCCGCGCCCGCTGATTTCTAGGTAGAGAAGGGGCAGCCTTGCCGCCTCGATTTCCGGTCACATCGCCTGGCCACAGAGCTCAGCAATCATTGTTAGCAACTGTCGATTGGCTTCCAGCTTGGGTATAAAGGCATCGACAAAGGCCAACGCACCCGCTGGCACGTCGCTACCGGAAAGCAATATGACCATCAGCTCGGGCCTTACGAGTTTTATTTTGTGCGCAACCTCGTGTCCGTTCATTCCAGGCATTTCGAAGTCGAGGAGCACGATGTCGCACTTGCACATGGCGACAAGCCTGAGTGCTTGTAACCCCGAAGCTGCGGTAATAACTGCGTATCCAGACTTTTCGAGCAGCGCTTTCTCGTAGCGCAGTATCGCTGCGTCATCATCAACGCACAGGACGGTCTTTTTTACACTCGGATACGTCGAGATCACATCGCCCCCCTTGCCAAATATCAGGAACGAATCCCGCGCGTGTTCTACGTGATTCGTGCCTGAGACTGCAGTAAAGGTAGTGAAATCCAGCAGGTAAACGTTTCAATCAAAATTGCTTGTAGGACGCCGTGATTTTCTTCTTCCCACCTCAACCAGGGCAGGGTTGCTGCAAAAGCGGCGCACGGAACGGTCCCACTACCAGTGCACTTGGGCACTCCACAGCTTTTTCACCTCGCCTTAATTTTCAGGAATCGTTCACCATGCGCAGGATTACTTCCTTACTACCCTGTTTCTGCTGCATTCCGATTCGCTAACTAACTAATCGCAGTGATTTTTTCAACACCCACGCCCGATTTCGACAGTTTAGGAGCCGTCGCCAACTCCATCCGATCTTCGGGGTCGCGCCAGCCAGTCTCTCATTCGTGCGAATCAGCATTTCGACATTGTGCAGAATTGCTCAGACAGCTGATTGACGGAGTTAGTAACGTGATCCCAAATAGCGAATCTCCGGAGAAACGGAAATGAGCACAGCTGCAATGACGGAACGGATTGCAGAAGGGTCACCGCGTCCCAGGCCCAGGATTACCGGCGTCGTCTATTTGTTCTACTTTCTGGCGGCGATATTAGGCGAGTTCTTTCTTAAAGGGCTTGTTGTGGATGGCGACGCCGCGGCTACAGCGAACAACATTCTGGCGCACGAGCCTTTATTTCGGTTGGGGTTAGCAACTGGCCTCATCGCCACCGCGTGCTACGTCGCGGTGACGGCCCTCTTCTATGATCTGTTTGCGCCTGTGAACAGGCGCCTTTCTTTACTCGCGGCGTTCTTCAGCCTCGTGGGATGCGCCATTCTGGTTTTCGCTAGCCTCTTTCAACTCGCCCCCCTTGTCGTCTTGGGAGGTGGCCAGTATTTGAGCGCATTTAAGGTGGAACAGTTGCGGGCTCTAGCGTTTCTGTTTCTCGAATTGTACGGTCAGGGCGTCAACCTCTGCTTCGTATTTTTCGGAGTGTATTGCCTCCTGATCGGCTACCTCATCTTCAGATCGGCCTTCCTGCCTCGAATTCTGGGTGTCCTCATGGCGCTCGCCGGTTTGGGCTGGCTGGCCTTTCTGTCACCGCCGTTCGCAAACCATCTGTCTCCCTACAATCTGATCCTCGGAGTCCTCGCGGAACTATCGCTTTGCCTGTGGCTCCTCGTGATGGGCGTGAACGTTCAACGATGGAAGGAACAGGCCGGCGCAGCATGAAAACCACCGTCTGTCGTCGCAGCGGAACGGCTGGGCCTCGATCGGAAACCCGACTTGATTCGCATGAACGCCTGATTCAAAGCTGGCATAAGGGGAAAGAGTATGGGCGCAGCACTAATGATGAAATGGATTGCAGAAACGTCGCCGCGTTTCAAGGCTAGAATGGCCGGTGTCCTTTTTCTGCTCCTCGTACTGACGGCAGTATTCACCGAGTTCTTCGCTCGCGGCAGGTTAAGTTCCGCAGCGAACCTCGCAGCGGGCGTCATCGAGGTCACGTGCATGATCGCTGTGACGCTGCTCTTATATGACATCTTTAAGCGGGTGGACTGGCGCCTCTCTTTGCTCGCGGCGTCCTTCAACTTCGTGGCGCTCATCCTTGAGCTTCTTCAATTTCTGCCTCACGGCGTGAACATCGGTCTTGGACTTCACGGAGCCTATTGGATCCTGATCGGCTACCTGATTTTCATGTCGACCTTCCTGCCCCGGATTCTGAGTGCACTGACGGCGATAGCGGGCTTGTGTTGGCTGACCTTTCTGTCACCGGCGCTAACAAACTATTTTTCCCCCTACATCCTGGCCTCCGCCTTCCTCGTGGAAGGATCGGTGTTCCTGTGGCTGCTCGTGATGGGGTTGAACGTTACTAAGCGGGAAAGGAAGCAAGCAGGTTCGCCAAACCAGCGTAGCCCCGGATAGCGCCCTGCTACTGCCGTCGCTCAACTTCATCCTTAACGGGTCAGTTGGCGAAAAATTGCCATAGCAGTGATGGACCCCGGAAGAGGGTCTTGAGTGTAGACGCTGGTTTCAACAGGTACTTCCGAGTAGCCGTCATCGATCCCAATCTTGAAAAACCGCTTCTGCGAGCTGCCGGCATAGAGTCGAACCGCCTCGGACTGCTGCTGAATACAGATCAATTTCGGCCAGTCTCTCTCTGCCCTGAAACTGGACAAGCGTTTGCCCGGCGACATAGCATTCAGCTCAGCGGGAGAGAGGTTGGAGGTTTTTCATGGTTTTAGGGATGTTCAACTGCGCCCTAGCGTGCGTCGTGCTCATTCTCGGCACGGCGTCAACGGCAAAACAAATACGCTCAGCGGGAGAACAATTTCAGAGCCTGCAAGGAAAGTTGCGACAGTCGCGTAGCGTCAATGATTGGCGCTCGAATCTGGTGAGAGCAAATGAATTCAAAGAACTGCTGAATGAGGCTCCGGACTCCTTGTTGGAGGTTGCTCGTGCAGACGCGCACGTCGACGACCTCAATGCGGCGTTTCGCGAACTAGAGCAGTTCACCCGCATGGGTCAGTCGACCGATCTGCTCACAAGGTCTTCGGACTTTGCCGCACTTCTCAAGAACGCAAACTTCGAAAGCATCCAGAACGCAATGAAGGCAAACCAAAGCCTGATTTCAACTGGATCAACTGCCTTCCAGTTGTCCGACCCGAGCCTGTTGGCCGAGGACGTGGATTACGATCCGAACACCCAGCGATTCTTCATTACTAGCGTGCGGGAGAAGAAGATAGTTTCGGTGGAGGCCAGCGGGGCCAGCGCTGATTTTGCGAGAGCGCCCGATAACTGGCCAATGCTGGCTGTCAAGGTCGATCCCTCGCGTCGCTTGGTCTGGGCAACTGAGGTTGCGATGCAAGGCTTTAACTTCGCGCCTGAATCGGACTGGGGCAGTTCCGCCGTGCTCTGCTATGACTTGAGAAGTGGCAAGCTGCTGCGGCGTATCGACGGGCCGCACGGAAGCGCACTGGGCGACATGGCACTGATGGCGAATGGCGATGTCATCGTTAGTGACGGAGAAGGAGGAGGCGTGTACCGGTTGCTGGCGAAAGGTTCTGTATTGGAACGCTTGGACGACGGGGATTTCATCTCTCCCCAGACCCCGGCGATGCATCCGGATGGGAAACATATCTTCGTGCCTGATTATGCGCGCGGGATTGGTGTTCTGGAAGTTGCAACGAAGCAGGTGCGGTGGCTTTCGATGCAACAACGATTTGCCATCAACGGCATCGACGGGTTGTATTTCGATCACGGAAAATTGATCGCGGTGCAGAATGGGACATCTCCCGAACGCGTTGCAGTCTTCACGCTGGACGCGACGCTCACAAGAATTGAGTCTGAAAAGATTATCGAACGGTCGACGGGCACGCTCGGCGATCCGACCCACGGGGTGGTCATTGACAACGAGTTCTACTACATCGCCAACTCAGGATGGGATTCCATCGATGACCACGGAAATATGAAGCCAGGAGCAAAACCATCCGTGCCACGCATTATGCATGCTCGGTTTCAACGGATTTGACGCTTCGAAGCGGCGGACGGATCGGACCCGGTCCAAGGACGCGAGGAAACGATGTTTTTGTAGCTCTTTCTGGCAAGCTCTTTTGAAGACTCACACTACCACACCACGAAAACTCCCGTATGTCGCTGGCCCTGATCGAAAACACCTCGGATCAAAGATCCCTGCTCCACCACAAGAGTCTGCTCCGACTCGTTTCCGATCAAGGTGAATGACCTGCTCGCTACCGCATCCTTTGTCTCGTTAGGAGGTCGGCTCATTTCTTCTACGGTTCAAAATGAGGCCAGGCCATGCTGCGTGAGCAATCATGTCAGTCCAACGCCACTTTCACTTCTTCGGACGCGATGCTGGCGGCACCATTCCGTTGACACGGTAGTACGCCACCAGCAGTCCGTAATGCTCCGCGGAGTGCTCGGTCACGTCCACACATGGATCCACGGTCTTCCCGAAGGAACCATCCGGCAAAGCCTTAAGAACGGCGTTGGCGTCGTTGACCGTCTTTTCGAACATCGCCACTACAGCCGCCTTGGTTCTGTAGTTCTTGGGATCGAGTTCGAGAGTATCGTCCCAGGCAACGGTCTCACCGCGTCCAGCTTTGGCGGCATAGATGTTTCCGCCGGCAATGTGAACGATGACCTCGCGGAAAGATCGCATCTCAGGCTTTAGCCGGAAGTCGTACTTGTCCTCCGGAAAGTCCTTGGCCATGTCGAGGATCTTCCGGTTGATGGACATGAAATGGCCGCGGACAACGTCAGGCGTCGGGCGTAGCGTGTTCTGGGCGAGTGCTGGAAGAGCAACGACGGCAAGAAAGAGCACACTTGTAAGCAGGGACCTAGGGTTCATGGAATCCTCCTGAGAGAGACGCGCAAACCGCAAGAACGTTACTCCGAGTCTCACCCTCGTCAAAACATCGTAGACGCGTGGAATCGGGGAGAGGTGGCAAACTTCAACCGACTTCTTTTTATCCTCGTCGATCTTCTTGCGGACTCGTCCCCAGGCGGAGCCGCTAAATACCCCACAGCATGAGCGCCATCTCAAACTCAGGGATGTTGAGGGACGTAGACATCGAAGAGCGCGCGCGTGAGGCGACATTCGCCAGGTCATTGGCCAGTGTTCCCGTCGCCCGCACACGAGAACTCGTCTCCGAGGCGCTCACCGTCGAGATGGACTCAGTTGTTCTACCCTGCAGCCTGCTGTGGAGGCAAGTCCATTTTCGTGCGCCAACTCCGAGGACCGCATTTGCGTACATGACCATGATGGAGGAGGCGATCGAGCATGGCGGCTATCCAGTGAGTGAGTTTTTCAACCGCCACAGGCGTTCGAGCAGTGATTGACCGCGCAATGAGGTGCAACGGGCTCTGTTCTCAGTACCGCTCAGTGACCTGCTTTGAGAATTAGTTTTTGTATCCGCCAGTTCAGCAACTCGCTCACATAGAGTTCATTTTCCGACGGACATGCAATTTCGTGAATCCACCCAAACTGCTTGAGTTGTTTGCCGGATTCTCCCAACACTCCAAGCACCTTTCCGTCCAGACTTAGCTTGTAAATGCGGCCAGGGTAAGCGTCAGAACTAAACAACACTTGGTTCGGAGCTGGCGTGATGCAGAGTGCCCAGGGCGAGCCCGGCGCCATCGTTTGCGATCCTTTGATCGGTAATACTGGCTTATTCCCAATGGCGGGACGGGCGTTCGGATCGAAGGGCACATCAATGGTGATTTGCCGCAGGAACTTTCCTTCGCTGTCGAATACCTGGATGCGGCGATTGCCGCGGTCGGCCACGTAGACGTGGTCCTCCGCATCGACAGCAATGCTGTGAGGAGTGCTGAACTGCCCCGGCTGGTCTCCAGGTTCTCCCCACGACTTAATCCAGGTGCCGTTTTTGTCGACCTTGGCGATGCGCGAATTGACATATCCGTCGCTGATGTAGGTGTTACCGGCCCTGTCCCACGCCATGTCGGTTACTTGGCGGAACATTCCGTCGATCGGAGGCAGGGGCGGGTTCGGGTGCGGGAGAGGCCCGGTTTTCTCGTCAGACGCTTCTTGCTTGCGCCCGAAGACCATGGCTACGCGGCCCTCGGGATTAAATTTGATGACCATGTCTGAGCCCTTGTCGGCCCCCCAGATGTTGTCCTCCTTATCGACCCTGACGTAGTGCGCATAAGACCAGGCGTAGAGGTTGTGGCCGATCTCCCGAAGGAATTTGCCTTCAGCGTCGAACTCCAGCAGTTGTGCTGCAGCCGCTCCGTACGCCGGGCCGGTCGTGTTGCCGCGCGATAACACGAAAACGTGTCCCTTGGAATTGACCGCCACTCCTGCTGTTTCACCGAGATTCAAATCGGCTGGAAGTTTCAGGGCATCCGGGACCGATTGGAATCGGATTTCCGGCACTTGCGTTTGTTGCGCGCAGACGGAACTGGACATGAAGAGAAACAGTAGAAGGTGAATTCGTCTCATGACAACCTCCGAACCGACAAGAGCGCGTTGAGGCTACGATTGACAGGTTTTCGTCGCAAAACTATATCACCGGTTGGAAAACGATTTGATCTTCTCGCTCAGTTGCAATTCTTTGCGTGGAGCGAATGCCCGCGACCGAGCCTGGAATTCTGGGCGCGGTCCATAGAGTGTCACTCTTCCCCCAAACAGAGGCAACGCCTTCCAAGCGCTACGATCTGAATTGCTTTTTTCCAAGAGATCACACCCACGCGACCTGCCACGATAGTTCGTGCACACCGAACACGAGATTTTGATTTTCCTATAACTGTTCGTCTATTGGCTGCTCTGGGGGGCGTAGAGAAATTTCTGCATTGGTGGATTGGCGATTATTGGGTGACACATTAGGTGTCAGCTAAGATGATTGTGGAGTGCGTTTAGTACGAGTGAGAAGCGCGGCCCTTCGTGTTGGCGTTAGCCATGTCAAAAGGATCATCGCCCAATTTCGATCAGCGCCGCCCGTCCGCGTCCGGGCGGTGGGCAGCCAGCAACGGCTGCTCCACTCCCCCCCTCAGCCGGGTCAACGCATTACGAAAAAACGCCCCGATTCAACTGTCTGGGATGGTAAGTACAGGATCGGTGGCGCCGATGCCGTTGTGGTAAGCGCTCCATTCAATCAACTTGCGGAGCTTGTCATCGCTTTGTCCCTTGGATACAGGAGAATTTTGGGGATTTCTTAAAGCACCTGCGGAGAGTATCAGCCCGGTACCGTACCAAACTTCCAACCATCACCGAACCGAGCCTCAGGACGTATCCCTCTCAGACCTCGCTGTAGCGGCTTCTTGTGAGCCGCGTTGGCCGGTCTGGGACTGTGCGATCTTGACCAGTCCCATTCAGCGGTTTGAGGTACTATTCCCCTGGAAAAGCGCCCTAAACCAAGCAGATACTCGCTATCCGTTGTTCGACTTGTCGCGCAGCTTCGGATCAGAAATGCGAACTGGGCACCGGCCAACCTCGTTCTGAGCCGCATCCGGCGCGCCGAATCGGCGCAAGATTAAGGCCAATCTGGGGCCGAAGGAGAACAAAATGGGAACCGTGTCGAACATTGTGAAGCAGTTGAAGAAAGAACGCGACCTCGTAGAGCAGCAGTTGTCAGGATTAAATGCAGCTCTATCTGCGTTCGCAGGCGTTTACGCAGGAGCCAAACCAGCACGCAAACGGCGCAAGCTGTCAGCAGCCGGTCGCAAAAGAATTGCAGCCGCGCAGCGTGCGAGGTGGGCAAAGATTCGAGCGAAGAAAGGCAAGTAAACAACACCATGTACCAATACATTGCAGTACGCTGTAGAGCGCTGCCCGCTCTCTAATCAACCTGTGATGTGGGTTGGCCTATCACTCGGACGGTTGGTTTGTTGGTGGGGCGCTCCGTTTTGAAGTGCAAGACGTGCGACGGAGCATTGCTCATGTACAGGCTTTCCGTGCTCATCGAACTTACATTCTGTAAGTGGCACTGCGAAGTTGCATATCCAGCAAGTAACACTTGCTTGGGTTGACATCTTGTTGAACCTCCGTCCCTCTGGGGTGGGCGGTAGTAAGTTTGTGTAATAGAAATTTTAGCATTGTGGTCAAGAGGAGTTTTTAACAGGTTTAAGAATAACGTTAAGGCAGAAAAGTCAGAGCGGGCCGAACACAGGAACGACTAAGCTGCGGGCTGAGCTAGCACATTACGGTGGAAGTCTTCCGCGATCTGGGACCTGCTTTTGCGGCTGTCCTGGCTTTGATCTACGTGCTGGTCGTGGGCTGGTTCCGGTCGTTCGTCACGCCGCTGGTCATCATGGCGCCGATTCCGCTCACCTTGGTCGGAATTCTGCCGGCGCCCACTTTGATGGGAGCATTCTTTACTGCGACCTCGATGATCGGCGTTATCGCTAGAGCCGGCATCATCGTCCGCAATTCCATCATTACTCGTCGACTTCATCGAATTGCGGCGCTCACAAGGAAGGTCGCTCGAGGAATTTGAACCTCCGACCGCAGTGCCGGTTCTTTGTTACCTCTCTCAGAGGGGAAACTCGCTTCCACCGATGCATCCACAATCCCCGGAAAGTGTCGCTGAATGCGAAACGCCGCAATGCGAAATTGTGTAGAACTTCCTCTCTCCCGACCAATCTTTTCAAGTACTTAAACTGCGTTTCTGATTTTCTGGCGGTCCCTTCTCGCGAACTATTGCCGAAACCCTCCCCGTCCCTGCCCTTTTTCGCTTTGCGAATTCCCTCTACCCTTTTGACCTCGATAGCGCTTTAGATCTATGCGTTTCCGAGATTTACCTGTTAGGTTGCGGAATCGCTTGATTGGAATGATTGGAATGGCATTCAGTGGTGGGCCAATAGATTTCCGTGGTAACTTAGGAGCCAGGTGGAGTGCCGTGGGATCGGGCCCGCGAAGCACCTTATCTGACTGTCAGTGACCGCGCTTTGGTCGGGCGCTGTTTTACGGAAGCGGTTGGCGTTCATTGAGTCGAGCGAATCGGTGTATCGCTACCTCCGGCGAATCTCCTTCGCGTATAACCAATGGTACCGCCCAAAGTCAACAAGATCGGGAAGTACGAAATCCTCGACGTGATCGGTCGGGGTGGCATGGGACAAGTGTACAAGGCCATCGATCCGACCATCGGACGCATGGTCGCGATAAAAAAAGTCACATCCGTCTTTTCCGATGACCCCCTTCTTCTCAAACGCTTCTACCGCGAAGCTCATTCCACCGGGAAACTCCAGCACCCCAATATCGTAACGGTTTACGACCTCGGCGATCAGGACGGAGTCCCGTACCTGGTAATGGAATACCTGGAGGGTGACAGTCTGGAAAAAGTGATCAAGGAACAACGCCCCTTCAGCCTAGCGGAGAAGTTGAACATCATCACGCAGGTTTGTGAGGGCCTGGGTTATGCCCACCAGCGGCAGATCATCCATCGCGACGTAAAACCGGGCAACGTGGTTGTGTTGAACGATGGCGGGGTAAAGATCGTCGATTTCGGCATCGCGCAACTGGGGAATGAAAGATTCACGCAAACCGGGCAAGTCATTGGCAGTTTGTACTACATGTCTCCCGAGCAAATTCAGGGGCTGGATATCGATGCCCGGTCCGATATTTATTCCACCGGCGTCCTGCTGTTTGAGTTCTTGGCAGGAGTGCTCCCATTTCAGGGAAAAGATCCAACCTCAACTCTCGCGAAGATTCTTCAGGAACCTCCTCCTTCACTCTCGAATCTCTTCACAGCCTGTCCTCCCGAACTCGACGCTGTGATTCAGCGGGCGTTGTCGAAAGATCGCAACAATCGCTACACCGCGATGGAAGACTTCGTTTTCGAACTCCAATCGGTACAGGAGAAGTTGAGCCGCGACGTGATCGCCGGTTGTCTCCGCAGCGCCGAATTTTCGATGGAGACTCGGGACTGGAACAAGGCGCGGGAACACCTTCGGCAGGTTCTGAAATTCGACAAGCAGCATCGGCGCGCCAGTGAGTTGCTTCGTGAGGTCCAAACCCAGATTCAGAGACAGCAAATCAGTGAACAGGTTGGGCTTCTGCGCTCACAAGCCGACGATGCCCTCGCTGCGCGACGGTGGGACGACGCCGTAGCCCTGCTCGACCAGGCCGTCAGACTGGACGGAACCAACTCTGAGATGATCGAGTTTCGTAACTCGGTTCGGCGGTCAAGCGAGCTGCTGGCCGAGGCTTTGCGCCGGGCGGAGCTCGCCCATGGCCAAGGCGATCTGGATACCGCCAAGAATGCCGTGCAGGCAGCTCTACGGGTCGACCCATCGGATACGACGGCCAAGGCGCTACTCGCCATTGTGTCGAAGGAAATCGCCGAACGCTCCAGGCGGAACAAGATCGATGAGCTCATCACCGAGGCGCGCAAAGAGATAGCTCTGCGCCGCTACACATCCGCTCTCGATATTTTGCGCCAGGCAGAAGCCGTCGACCCCACGGTCGCAGAAGTTCACCAGTTGATCCGCACCGCAACTGCGGGCCTTGAGCACGAACTGCGTCGGCGAGCCCTGGAAGACGCATGTAGCGAGATTGAAAACCTTCTGAACCGGGACGAATACGCAGCCGCATGCACCAAGGCTGACGAAGCGATGCAGCGCTTTCCCGAAGATCTTGGGCTTTTAAAATTAAGAGGTTTTGCCGAGAAGCAGCGGGAGGCTTGGACTCGGCGGCAGTTTATCGAAGCGCAGATGACGAGGGCCCGGCAGGTGCTGGACGAGGGTCAATTAATCCGTGCCCAGGGCATCTTGAATGAAGCGCTGGAACGTTATCCCGATGACTCCGGCCTGACCTCGCTGCTCGCGACGGTTACAGATGGCCTTGCGCGCCAGGAGACGCAGCGCAAAGAGGCCGAGCGCCAAGAGGCCGAGAAACTCCGCTACATTAATTTGCAGCTTGCCGCTGCGGATGAGCTGCAACGCTCAGGACAAACGGCACTGGCGCTGAAAAAACTTCTGGATGCGCTGCGCCACTACCCGGGAAACGAGGAACTGAAGGCTCAGGTCATCGTCGTCGAAGATCTACTGAAACAAGAAGAAGATCAGCGGCAGCGTGTCCAGCAAGAGGCGCAACGCAAGAGAGCGCAAGTCGAGCGCGAAATCGTGATCTCGCAACAGTTGCTGGGGGCCAGGCAAACCGATGCAGCGGTGGCGAAGCTGGAACAAGCGCTTCGGCAGTACCCGGAGAGTCAGGAACTGAAGTCGCAACTGGAGTTTGCGCAACGTCGCGCGGCGGTTGAGCAAGCGGAACGAGAGCGCGTCGAACAGCAAGCCAGGCGCCAGCGTTCGGAGATCGAAAGAGAGGTTGCCAAAGCTCAAGTGTTGCTGGATTCCAGGCAGGCGAGCCGCGCCGTCGCCACGCTGGAGCGGGGTCTTCACCAATACCCCGACAGTGAAGAGCTAAAGTCGCAACTCAAGATTGCCCGGCAGCGCGTGGATATTGAGCAAGCGGAACAGGAGCGAGCCGCACAGGAAGCTCGACTCAAGCAGCAACAGATCGAGCGCGACCTGGCAACGGCTCGGCAACTGCTGGATGGCAAAAAGGCCAATCAGGCAATCTCGAGTCTGGAGCAGGCACTTCACAGGTTCCCAGAGAGCATCGAGCTCAAGGCGCAGTTGGAAGCCGCCAGGCAACGTCTGGCCGATGACGAGGCCGAAGCCCAGAGAATGCAGCGGGAACTGCGCAGACGGGCTGCGATCGAAAAAGGAATCGCAGTTGCGCTGGATCTATTGGACTCCGACCAGACCGATCAAGCAGTTTCTACGCTGGAACAGGCGCTGCGAAATTATCCCGACAGTGAAGAACTGAAGTCCACGCTGCAAGGCGCACAGCGGCGCCTGGCGGCGCAGCAAGCGGAACGAGAAAAGGCTGAGCGCGAGGCCCGCCGCAAGCAAGCGGAGATCGACAGAGAGCTTACCGCATCTCGCCAACTCCTCGACGCGAAACAAACCAGCCAAGCCATCGCCAGCCTAGAACAAGCCCTGCGCACCTATCCCGACGCTAAGGAACTCAGGGCACAACTGGATCTCGCCAGTCGAGGCTTAGTGCATGAGCGGGAAGAAAAGGCTCGCGCCGAAGAATTGGCCGCTCGCAGGCGCAGCGAGATCGAGGGCCGGATCCAGTCGGCTCGAGAGTTTCTGGAGGCAAAGCGAAACGAACAGGCAATTGACGCTCTCGAACGCGCTACGGGGGAATTTCCTGAGAGCGCGGAGTTGCGGTCGTTGCTGGCAACAGCCGAGCAGCGACTAAAGCAGGAGCGCGAAGAGCAGGCGCGCGAGGCCCAAGTCCGCAAAGAGCATATCGCCGCGGCGCTGGAAAACGCCAAGCGCTATCTGAAATCGAACCAAACGTCAAAGGCTTGTGGATTATTGGAAGAGGCGCTCCGGCTCTATCCGGAGAGTGAAGAACTACGTGGCCAACTTGCAGTCAGCCAGCAAAAACTCGCGCGCGAGCAAACTGAGCGGGAAGCGGAGGAACAACGTCGCCTCCGCCTGGCAGCCGGGATAGCCCAAGCTCAAGCACTTCTTGATAGCGGAAAGCCGGATGAGGCGATCGAGGCGGCAGAAGCCTCTTTACGGAGCCAAGGCAAGCATCCCCAGTTGCAATCTCTTCTGGAAGCCGCGAAAGCTGCGGCAAAGCAGAAAAAGGCGGAAGAACGCAAGCACGCCGCGCAGCAAAAACAGGTCGAAGAAGTCAAGCGCCGTCGAAATCGCGATCTCGCAGAACTAGAGAAGCTGGTGGAACTCTCTGCGTCCGGTATCAACATCCCGGTCTTGGAAAAGCGTATACGTCGAGCCAGTGAGCTGGCCGGGAATCATTCTGGCGATCAGGAATTCCAGGCGAGCTTCGCAAGGGTCAAAAAAGCTCTGGAATCCGCCATTGACGACTTCAATGAACAGAAAGCGGAGACGGCTCGAACCGGGCTAGCAACCGAAATGTTCGCACCTGTCCAGGAAGCGCGACGGACGATCGGCACAGTCGAAGAGCGAGCCACAGCCGCGGCTCAGCCAATTTCGGAACTTGAGCCGCCCCGCATTCGTTCCGAGCTCCCAGTCAAATGGGTCGTTGTAGCGGCCCTTGGGATGGTAGCCGTTGGTGCAATCGTAGTGAAGCTGCTCACAGCGAAAACCTATACCGTGCAAATTGCAACCCAGCCGGTCGGTGCGCAAGTGCGAGTCGGAGATCGAACCTGTGTCACTCCGAACTGTCGTCTCGACCTCCCAGCAGGTGACTACCAGATAAGCGCCCAACTGCAGGGGTACGGGCAGCATTCCGAAACCTTAACCGTCGATCCCCGCCACCCGGAGCCGACGGTCAGAATTACGTTGGATCTGGTTTCAAACCCACCAGCTTCAACCCAGGGAAGCTATCTCGTGGTAAAGACGGGCGTGGACGGAGCGGAAGTTCTAATCAACGGCAAGAAAGCCGCGCAATCGACGAGCGGAGGCGTGCTGCGTGTGCCATTGGATCCCGGAATGTACCGCGTGGAAGTCGAGAAAAGTGGATATTCGCCTGCAAAGGCCGAACAGGCTCAGGTGCGCAAAGATGCGGAGACGACAATCAACTTTAACCTGACGCTCTCACCCACCAACGCGGGACTCATCATTAACGGCGCGAGACCCAATGCCCAGGTGCTGGCTGACGGACATTATCTGGGATTGACAGGGAGAGATGGAAGCTTCGCTCGTGATGTAAGTCCCGGCCGGCACGAGATTGTCTTATCCGAGGATGGGCGCAATTCCAATGCGATTGCCGGCAATTTCCTCGCGGGAAAGTCCCGCAACATTGACGGCAGCGAATTCAATTTCCCACAGCCTGCGAATTCCACCGCGTTTGCCGTTCTCCGGAACCTTCCGCCCGGTGCGTCCGTCAAGGTGGATGGCCGCGACGCGGATCACGCCGATAATTCCGGGGTCGCCCAATTTGAAGTCGCGGCCGGAAATCATACGTTGGAACTCACGAAGGATGGGTTTAAGTCGAAAAGTATTCAGCACTCGTTCAACTCCGGCCAGACAACCTTGGATGGCTCGATGGAGCCGAGTGCGGATATGCTCGAGGCACAGTCGTGGAAGCAGGCAAATAGCACCCCCGACCCGAAGCAAATCGAAGAATACCTCGCGAAGTACCCGAGCGGACCGCACACTACAGAAGCAGAGTCCAGATTGCAGGATTTGGTTTGGGGGCTTACGAATCAGGGCGACGTTGCAGCGCTGCAGGGCTATGTGAGGCGCTTTCACAGCGGCCCCCATGCCGAAGAAGCGTCTCGCTTGATTGAGAACGCTCTCTGGACCCGGCTGGACAAGCAAAAACCCGGTGCCCTGCGAGACTTCCTGAGCCAATATCCGAACAGCGCACATCGTGAGGAGGCCCAATCATTCTTGACTAAAATCGATTTGCAAGGGGCCGACAAGAAAGCCATACAAACAGCTCTGGATAAGTTCAATGCTGCCTTTGAACACCATCAGACCCGGGAGTTGAAACAGATTTGGCCTGCAGTTACGGAGCAATATCTCAACCCACCGGCCGGTTACAAGGTCGTCCTCATGCTGCAACAAACCGGTGATGCTGCCATCTCGGGCGACACCGCAATCGTCCCCTGTCAAGTGAACTCCAAAACCATGAAGCCCGGTGGTCAAACGACCCAGAACCAAAAACAAACCAATCTCCACCTCCGCAAGAGTGGAGGCGGCTGGCTCATAAGCAGCTTCGGGCAATAAGCCGAAATCGCTCTCGTGCCTTCAGGCCTTGGGCAAAGCCGCCGCCCTTAAAACGTGTAGCTCAGCCCATACAGCGGCGTTGCGCGTGCGGTGAGACCGTTGTTGTCGAATCGAACTAGCATGTTGAACGTGGCCACCAAATTCCCTGCCAATCGTGCCTTGTAACCAAACGCGCCACTATACTGTCCAAACGATTCACGGCCGGCGCTGACCAGGCCGGAAGCAGTTACAAGTTGAGGAGCGGCACCCACTTTAGATTGCGGGAGCGGCACATTCGCCACAGACGCATCCATCAGGTTTTGGATGCCGTGAATCCATCCAATCTGATTTCCCAGAACATCAACCACAACGGTGTTATGCCGTCCCAGAGCAACTTCTGTTCCTACCGCCCAGGAAAACACGTCGGGAAGGTAATCCTTGCTCGACGCAAAAGGAGGTCCAAGCGCCGAGGAACCGCCCAGCGTTATGGGTGTTGCACTGAGTTGTCCACCCAGAATGCTTTTCCCGGCAATCTGCCACCCCACGTTGAGGTGAGGAGAGAACACGATGCTATTGCGCCAAGGCACGCTGTAGAGCGACAGCGCGGCAAAAGGCTTGACCGCCATCGCGCCCGTGCCCAGATAATTGTGTTCGTCGCCAGTCGGCAAACGCAAGTCGACTCCGAGAGCGAGCGCAAGTTTGCGCGCTTCGAGTACGTTCCCCTTGAATCGCAGCAGGAGATCTCCAAACCCTGTTTTTGAAAAGCTGGAGTAATTGACCTGCGAAAGGGTCAGGCCCCCCCCGTTTACGGGAGCGACCGCAGGTGTGAATGTGTCGAGGCACCAGCAATTTCCGTTGCCGTTATTGTTAAATCCGTCTCCAACGTAAATCAGCCCGTTGGAGGTTCTGGAAGAAACCGCGGCATGAACTACCGGCAGCCCGACCGATACATCGATGCGTCCGGTAACGCCGTACGTGAGAAATGCCACGTCTTGCGACAGGCTAACATCTGCCACGTCATTCACCGTCGTCGGAAACGTCGTGAGCGGTTTTCCGCCAGCCTCAATATTTGTTGAATCACCGCCGGGATCCAACAATGTCAGGTTTTTCAGAGATTCGCCGTTCAGAGACCTGAAGTGAAAGTCCTGGTTTGAGACTCCAATGTAGAACTTGTGTCTACCGATTGTTTCGGCGCGTTCCGTGAAGATTGGTCCCAGTGTGCTGCTGGAGGGCAGCTCCGCTCCCGTCGCCGGATCAATCTTTGTAATTACGCCGGATGCAGGAGATGCCAGGGGTATGACGGAGAGCGCCGTTGCAATGCTTCCATTCAGGCTTCCAGCCAGGTTCAGGATGCCGGACTGAGCTCTCCAGTTCGAAGGATTTGTAAGTTGCGCGCCCGTGCACGCCGGCGTCTTCGACCCCGCAGGCGGAGCCAGATCGCAGGTTGGCCCCTGATAGCTGGCGACACTCGCCACTGATCCCGCAAGGACTCCAGACGGCTGAATCGCCGAGAATGGCAAAACGTCGAATACATCTGGGGCGTTGGTTTGGGCGTTGGCAGCTGGCACAACGCAGACCGCTAGAATTCCGAGACCCAACAGCCGACAGGCGTGCATAGCGTTCCTTTCTTGAAAGTTTGACTTTTCGACCTGGCCCAGGGGGAAGGGGGCGGTGTAGCGAGCGACCACACGCACCCGGGTTCTAATGATTTACGACAAGAGATGTTTTAAGTCAACCCAAATCGGCCGGAACATCGAAGCTTTTTGAAAAAGCACGCGCCAACCGCTGCATCTGTGCCAATGAATAAATCGACACACGCGAACCGATACTGTCATAATCCCATCGCCGGTTCCACCGGCCGCGCCAACCGGCATCGAGGATATAGCAGTCGCTCTAGCGAGTCTGCCCCAGTTGGAAGTGGATGTGGTCGTTGTGTGACCGTCGTCCAGGAGTCGCCATCTCAGGATAATCCGGATGCATAATCCAACCTTTGCTGAGCGACAGACCGAACGCGAACGAATGCGGACTGGCGTCGAACGCCTCCGCTCGCGTCTCCTCATAGGCGAATTCGTAAACTGCCGCGAAGAAGTCACATGCCATGGCATCCTGGGGTTCAGGCGACATTGCCAGCCGGTAGTAAGTCTTGGTTTCATTTTTCCAGCGATCCATGGCCCAGCCGTTGCCTTCGCTTGCATGGAGGTTACCCGCGCTGTCATATACCGGGCGCATCCACCAGTCCTGCCGCACATCGAAGTTGCCTCTCTTCGTGTTGGCACCGTAGAAGTCCACGCAGTGCCCGGTGGAGTGGCAGTCGGTGACGTTCGCATTCCCTCCCGCTCCGATTCCCCCGTAGACAATCTGCGTCGCTCCCCAATCGTTCGCCAACAACTTCGCCAGTTTGTAAAGCACGATCGCAAACGCCGGTGTGGGGGCAAAGTATTGCTGCTGCGTCGCTCCCAGCGACCCGTTCGGACCGGGATTAGACCCCCGCGCCTTCAAAAACGGGATTCCCGCGATCACGGGAACGAGTCTGGTTTGTACACCGGGCTTGTGCGACGTGATGTTGCCGCTCTTGTCTTTTACCAACTTATCGAACAGCGTGATATCTCCGGTACCCACCAGGTACATCATGAGATCAAACGCGTCGTCGTTGCTTAGATCGCGCGCCGGTTCGCTCAGCAGCGGGAGGATCTCCGTCCACAAAGTCGCGATTTGCTGAAATGGGTTGCCCATATTTCCTCCCGACGGTGAAACGATCGAAAGATTGCAAGACGGAAAAGACTGATAGTAAAAAAGCCCGGAATCCCCCCTACTTTGAATATCGAAATCGGAGGTAAAAAGACGACACGCGATCGCGAGTGAACGGTTCTTATTGCACCGCGGCAGCGGTGAAATTTTATCAGAAGCTATGGATACACGCGGAATCTTTCGGGGCCCTTCTTATACTGATGGACGAGCCCGGAATTCCTGATCTTGCTAGCAAGTTCTTCATGTCCCGCACTGGCACCTGCCGGAACAGAGGTTCGTTTTTCTTCGTCACTTGGCGCAAGAACTGTGGGAGGCGTTGTCCCACCAAAGGGACATCGGAGACGCGTCGTTTGCCGCGGTGCCATCCACGCTTGAATTCCGGCCCCTGCGCGAGTACATTTCTTGCCGCAACCCTAACTATGTTCAGTCCGTCATCGACAGGAGCCTGCTCCTATGCGCTGTCTCTTTCTCTTGATTTCCTTCGGTTGTATGGGTGCCCTTTCTCAGGCGCAAAGCGCGGATGAGTTGATCGCCAAAAACATCGAGGCGCGGGGCGGCCTCGAGAGAATCAAGGCCATCAAAACCATGCGCGTCACCGCCAAAATCAAAGGCTTCGGAGGACGTGTCATGGCGATGGGCGAAGAAAACTCTCGTCCTGATCTCGTCCGCGTCACCACCACCGTGCAGGGCATGACCGCCATTCAAGCCTATGACGGCACAACCGGTTGGCAAGTCGAGCCCTTTGGCGGCAAGAAAGATCCGGAACTGATGGGTGAAGATTCCCTGCGCGATCTATTGCTGGACGCCGACTTCGACGGCCCGTTGGTCGATTACAAAGAAAAAGGCAGCATGGTTGAATATCTGGGACATGACCTCGTCGACGGCGACGACGCTCTGCGCCTGAAAGTGATGCTCAAGAATGGCGACATCATCTATGACTATCTCGATCCCGATACTTTCATCGAGATTCGCCGCGAAATCCAGCAGTTTATTCGGGGCTCAGTACGCGAGCGGGAGGAAAGCCTCGGTTCGTACAAGCCGGTCGCTGGAGTCATGTTTCCGTTTGCGATCGCTACCGGATCACGGAACGTCCCCGACGCGCAAACGACCGAGGTACAGAAAATCGAAGTAAACGTGAACATCGATCCCGCTGATTTCGCGCTGCCCGAGTCGTTGAGGACAGAAGAAAAGAAATCAGGACTGGTTGGCATTCACTGAGCAGAGGTCATGAATCGGGTCAGTGAGTGGCCGGTTCATCAAATGAATTCGGATCGCGATTTTTCCCGATCCTCTCATGGATTTTTCTGGAAAGGACTGATGACCATGAACCGATCCGCTCGCAATTTCTGGCCAATGGTGGTGGCCTTGGCGGGAATGACGCTGTGTGCTGCTTTGGCTTCGGCACAAGCGCCGTACCGCTTCGATGCTGCTGCCGTTTCCGGCCTGCCGGCCCGCAATATCGGTTCGGCCACGATGAGCGGCCGCATAGCCGCGCTCGATGCCGTCGACGAGAAAGGCCGCATCACCGTCTTCGTGGGCGCGGCCAGCGGCGGCGTCTGGAAGTCCATAAACGGCGGCACGACCTTCAAGCCGGTTTTCGACCGCGAAAACGTGCAATCCATCGGCGCGGTGGCGATTGATCCCTCGAACCAGAGAAACGTCTGGGTGGGAACCGGCGAGTCGTGGGTGCGCAACAGCGTTTCCGTCGGCGCTGGAGTTTACAAATCCACTGACGGGGGCGAGAACTGGACCAACGTCGGCCTTAAAGACAGCGAACACATCGCCAAGATTCTGATAAATCCAGGCGACAGCAACGACGTGCTGGCCTGCGCCACCGGGCATCTCTGGGACGACAACGACGAGCGCGGCGTTTACCAAACCACCGACGGCGGTAAAACCTGGAACAAAGTTCTCGCCGGGTCTAACGGTTCGAGCGGGTGCGCCATGCTCGCCCGCAGCACGCAGGAACCGAAAACTGTCTATGCCGCCATGTGGGACTTCCGGCGTCAAGGCTGGACGTTCCGCTCGGGCGGCCCGGGCAGCGGTCTGTTCAAATCCACCGACGGCGGCGCTCACTGGACAGAGATCACCGATGCCAACGCCAAGGGCCTGCCTCCGAAACCATACGGGCGGCTCGCTTTGACTGTGGCCGACTCCAAACCGAAAGTGGTGTATTGCAACATCGAAGCCGAAAAAGGCCGCGGCCTCTATCGCTCGAACGACGCCGGCGCGACCTGGACCAAACTCGACGCGAGCACATACATGGTCTGGCGCCCATTTTATTTCGCCAACCTGACGGTCGATCCCAGAAATGAAAACAAGATTTTCAAACCCGATCTGATGCTTCTGCTAAGCAACGATGGCGGAAAGACCTTCAACGATGTTTCGGCCGCGGTGCACGGCGACTTTCATGACATTTGGATCGATCCCAAGGATCCAAATATCGTGATTTCCGGCGACGACGGCGGCTTGTGGCGCAGCGAAGACGGCGGCAACCGCTGGAAGCACTTCATGAACCTGCCGGTGTCGCAGTTCTATCACGTGAGCCTTGACAATTCCGACCCCTATCACGTGTATGGCGGCCTGCAGGACAACAGCTCCTGGGTGGGAGACTCGTCCTATCCCGCCGGCATCACCAACTCGCGCTGGGAAAACATGTATGGCGGCGACGGCTTCTGGATGTTCGAAGACCCGTCCGATGCCGACTACATCTACGCCGAAGCGCAGGGCGGAGAAATCGGCCGCGTGAATCGCTACACGCACGAAGGGCGGGGAATCAAGCCGTTGCCCAATTATGGCGAGAAAAAACTTCGCTTCAACTGGAACACCCCTATTCACGTGAGCCCGAACGAGAAAGGCACAATCTACATTGGGGCACAGTTCCTGTTCCGCTCGCGCGATCATGGCCAATCCTGGGAGCGCATCTCTCCCGACCTCACCACCAATGATGCAGAAAAGCAGAAACAGGAAGAATCCGGTGGCGTCACCGTCGACAATTCGTCCGCCGAGATGCACACCACGATCTATTCGATTTCAGAATCTCCCAAGAACGGCCAGATCATCTGGGTCGGCACGGATGACGGCAATGTGCAGATCACTCGCGATGGCGCCAAGACGTGGACGAACGTCGTCAGCAACATCCGTGGGCTAGCGAAGAATGCCTGGGTCTCGACGATCGAAGCCAGCCGCTTCGACGAAGCGACCGCGTATGCCACGTTCGACCGCCACTGGTACGGCGACCTGAAGCCGTACGTCTATAAAACAAGCGACTACGGCCAGACTTGGACCGCACTGCCCGCTCCGGAAAACGGTGTGCGCGGCTACGCCCACGTGATTAAGGAAGACACGGTCAATCGCAACGTTCTTTTCCTCGGGACTGAATTTGGGTTATGGATTTCCGTTGACGGCGGTCAGGGCTGGGCGCAATACAAGGGCTCCGATTTTCCGGCCGTGGCCATCGATGACATCGCAGTGCACGCGCGCGAATCCGATCTGGTGCTGGCCACTCACGGCCGTGGCATCTGGATCATCGACGACATTTCCCCTTTGCGATCCCTCACTCCTGACTTGATGGGGAAAGAAGCGGCGCTGATTCCCGGCCGGCCGGTGGTTCAATATTTCATCGCGCGCGGAGGCTGGTCCGAAGGCAACGAGACTTTCTCCGGCCGTCCACGCCCCTCCGGCGCCCAGATTACCTATTACCAGAAGAGTCGCCACATCTTCGGCGATTTGAAAATCGAAATCTTCGATCAGGATGGAAAACTCATTGACACGGTTGCCGGCAGCACCCACCGCGGCCTGAACCGCACCAGTTGGGTCATGCGCATAAAAGCGCCGGAGGTTGCCCCCGCCGCGACGGCGCTGAATGGGGCGCAGCGCGGCCCGCGCGTGCTGCCCGGCATATACACGGTCAAGCTCACCAAAGGGGATCAAACCTACACCGAGCAACTCAACGTCGTGATGGACCCGCGCGCCACCTATACACTCGCCGACCGCAAAGCCGAATTCGATCTCTCCATGAAAATCTACAACCTGCTCGAGCACATGACGTGGGGAGTCGAGGCCATCGAAGGCGTGCGCAACGCCGCCAACGCTCGTGCAGCCAAGCTGTCCGAGAAAGATCCGTTGCGCAAACAGCTGCAGCAGCTTGCCGGCGACTGTGACGCGCTGCGCTCGAAGATTGTCGCCACCAAAGAAGGCGGAATGATCACCGGCGAAGAACGCATCCGCGAACTGATCGGCGAACTCTACGGAAACGTCACCGGATACGACGGCCGGCCAACCGATTATCAGGTAGCGCGCACCGACTCTCTCGGCCGCGAACTGCAAGACGTCATTGACGACTTCCAGAAACTCACGCAGAAGGGCCTGCCGGGCATCAACAGCAGCCTGAAGAAAAAGAAGATGGAGACGATCGTGGCGTTATCTGAAATCAACTGGCAGAAGAAGACCGCGTCGGGCGCCGCCGCCGGCGGTACTGCGATGCAGGAATCAGACGACACCCAAGGGGAGATGGATTAGATAGCGACAACAACATGTAGAGTCTGGTGGTTTCTCAATCGGAAATGCGCCGTCCGCCTCGCGACACTGTCCGCTCTAGTTCCTTCAACGTGGCCAGGGAGTATGCTGCGGCTTCGCGCTCCTGAATATCAGTAGTCTGCTCCAGTAATTCACTCAGCCGTCCCATAACAGCGTGCTTGGCTTCTTTGATCCGCTCTGCAAACTCGTCGGGGGGGATGTCTATGAGACCAGCTTCCGAGAGCACCCTCCAAACTCTTTCTTTCTCGGATCCCTCATCTGCTCGGGTCACGGCTCTATACTCCGTTCTCGGTGGGTCGAGTCTCCAACGTGGCCTCCAGTTGTCACGCAGGGTCGGGCGGTTTGAGTTCCGCTCGCTTGAACCTAAGATAGGTATACGCCAGATACTGGTTTAGCTCTGCCCAGAAAGACTGCTCTTGATCTCGGGGATCCAACCCTTCTTCGGCCATTGAGACCAGCCGTCTTTCCCAAGCCTCCCGTTCGTCCTGCGTAACCTCCTCGGCCTGGCGCCAAACTGGCGGCTCAGGATGATCCAAAAGCTTGTGCTCCGGTATCACCCGTCCATCGTAAAGAATAAAATCTCGCCACACCAGTCCCCATCTCACCTCTTTGACGATGCCCTCGCTTAAACCATTCATCGACCTGAAGGCGATGCTTTGGCCCTCTTCCGGAGGCCAGTTCGCACCGGCGCTGGCTTGCTTTTCCGTGGCTCTCATCTGTTAGGCACCCGGCGCAATTTAGTTCAATTGAGTTCTTCTCGTTCGGGCTTGCGGCCGATCATTTGCGATCCGTTTGCAGACGGTCTCGGCCACGAACCGCGCGACAAGACGCGCTCCACGGCTTGCTCCACCATCGAAAGAAAACCATCATCCCCGGCTTGAGTTGACCCTACTAAAGACACATTCAGCGCGTTGAGTTGCGGAGCTGCGTCAATTTCCAGGATCGATTCGTTTTGACGCCTCAGGTACGTAATCCACAGAAGAGTAACGCCATTATATGCTGCACTCTTCACCAAGCTGACGATCGCAACCGGACCGTCGCCGAAGTGCATGACGATACTTACCAGCACGAGCTCGACGCTGGCAAAAATTCCGAAACCCATCGCGATTCCGAATACGTGTTGCCTCCAGCAATTTCTGAGGAACCGGCAAAGAATCATCAAAAGGAAGAAGAGTCCGCACTGCATAACGCGTACGCTGCGATCGAAAGCCAGTACCGCGGATACCACCCTGTCGGCCGTGGTCTGTTGGCTCGAGAAGGCATTCACGATCGAAAGCAAAAGCAGCAATCCACAGGACCATCGGAATACAAGAGATGTCAGCGTCTGAATGCCGCCATATCCTCGAAGGAGATTGCGCAATATTTCATCCATGACCGTGACGGCCAGCAACACGCTGAGGGCGCTACCAGTCCAGTAGGCGTCGAAGTAGTTTTCGTGATAGTAGCGATATATCACGAACAGGATACCGGACTTAACAATCTGAAAAACGACGTAGGAGAAGAATCGTGGAAAAACGACCTGCAACTTGCGCTGCATCATAAAGATGAGAAGCGTGATTTGCAGCACCGGACCCACCAGCCAACTCAGATACATTACGCTGTTCATTGCTTCTGTCCCCCGGAGCCCAGAAGCATACTTCTCCCCCGGCGGCCCTGCAAGCGTTTTGTCGAGGCCGGCCTAGTAGGCTACTACAGACTCGTATTTCTTATTTGCAGGCCTTTCCGCGGCAAAAAGGCATAGGGTCGCTACCATCAGCGACCACTACCATTTGTTCCGCTCCAATACGAGAATTGTCGATCGGGGACGAGTTCTTTGGTATTGCACAATACATTCCGGCCAATGCCAAAGCGATTAGCACGATCTCGGCAGTCTTATTCATGGGGGAGGTTCTCCTAGGGTGCAGAGTTCACGCGGGGGAAGTATATGCCTCTCACCCCTCATTTGCGTATCCCGCCTGTGCATAACTTCTAATTTTCGAATTGCCTCGAATCCGTGAAGAAAAGCAGCAACTTGGCGTGAAGAATTTTCTCGCAACGCCACCCGCGATGCACACTGGCCGTTAGCTTTTTGTGGGTTTATGCTTGGGGTTTACGCCTGGTGTGGCAACGTAGTTTGACGGCCTCTGCACTCGTTCACGAAGTGTGGCTGCCTGCTGTGTACGGTTATGCTGGCGACAGTTGTGAGCCGTGCGGGAACTGGTACCGCAGGATCCTCGCCGCAAGAGCCGGGCCCACAATGGGTTGCTCGAGTTCCACGGTTCGAACGACCTCGCCATGGCAGATGACTTCGGCGGTGGTCACTCCTGCAATTTCCGCCGGCAGCACGAGGCTAATCTCGAGCTTGGCGTTGGGTTGAATCAATTCCTCTGCCCGGAACAACATTCCCGAACGGCTGATGTTTTCGGTGGTGCCGTTGCGCCAAACGCTTTCCCCCACGATCCGGTATTTCAGAGGCAAATGAAGATTGAAGCGTTGCGCACGGGACGCGGAGGACACCTTCTCCCTCACCTTGGCACTCAGAGCAGAGAGTGAAAAGGGTTTCTGAAGGACGGTGCCTTCCTCTAGCATGCGGTTGTGTGCGAGGGCGTTCTCGGTATAGCCGGACATATAGAGGACTTTCGTCTCTGGCCGCATGTCACGGATCCGACGAGACAGTTCGCGTCCGTTAATCCCCGGCATTATGAGGTCGGTCAACAGCAAGTGGATGGGTCCTGAATGGCCCTTGCAAACCTGTATCGCCACAGCCCCGTCGGCTGCTTCGAGCACTGCATAGCCCTGGTTCTCAAGATACTGGCGAGACAGGTTGCGAACGCTGCTTTCATCTTCAACCAGCAGAATTGTTTCCAAACCCTGCTCAGCCTTGGCCGTCAGAATGCTGGGTTCTCGCGCAATTGCTTGTCCCGTTGCGCCCACGCGTGGGAAATAGATATTAAACGAGGTACCCTTGCCCGGTTCGCTAGAGACTCGAATGAATCCCCCGCTTTGCTGGATGATGCCATAGACGGTAGAGAGTCCAAGTCCAGTTCCCTTTTGTCCTTTCGTAGTGAAGAAAGGCTCAAAGATGTGCAACTTGATTGCCCCATCCATGCCCACACCGGTGTCGCTAATCACAAGCATCACGTATTCCCCTTTTGTTAATGGAGGGTGAGAGTGGGCATATTCCTCGTCGCACGTGAAGTTTGCCGTCTCAATCGTGAGTTTGCCACCCTGCGGCATCGCGTCCCGCGCGTTCACCGCGAGGTTCATGATGACTTGATCAATCTGACCGGGATCGGCCTTCACTGCCCCAATCTCGGGCACCGCTATCATGACGAACTCGATGTCCTCCCCGATCATCTGAGTGAGCATGTGGAGGTTTCCCTTCACGAGGACATTCAAATCCACTACCTTCGGAGCCAGCATCTTTTTCCGGCTGAAGGTAAGCAGTTGTCGTGTAAGGGAAGTGGCACGCTCGCCCGCATTGGCAATTTCCTGGACTGATCTGCGAAGGGTCGCGTCCGAACCCATTCGCTCTAGCAAAAACTCGCAATAGCCGGAGATCACCATCAGCAGGTTGTTAAAATCGTGCGCGATGCCTCCGGTGAGATGGCCAACGGCTTCCATCTTCTGTGCGTGCCGCAGTTGCTGCTCCAAGGCGCGCTGCTCCGTCACATCTTCGGCGAAGAGTTCAAAGAAGCCGGCATTGCCTTCACCGCGGATGTTGCGTCCGGACAAGCGCACGATGACAGAACTCCCGTCCTTGCGCACCCACGCGGCGACTAGCCCGTGGAATCGCTGCAAACAGCGAAAACGGTCAGCCAGATCGAACCACTCCTGGATATCGGTGTGCTGATTAGCCAAATGGCTTCCCACCAGCTCTGTACTCGACGCATAGCCGAGAATCCTGACCAGTGCTGGGTTGGCGTCCAACAGAACGCCCGCCGCGTCGCAGCGGCAGATGCCGTAAGGAGCATGGGTGACCAGCGAGCGGAGGTTACTCTCAGAATCACGCAACCCATTCTGGGCGGAGCGCAGCGCGGCATTGAACCAGCAAATCAGCAGCACGACAAACGCAAACAGAGTGAGATGGATGATAGCAGTCTGATAATCGTCCGGAACGCGAGCGGCTCTGATCGAGAAATAAGCGCTCACCGCCAAAGCGAACGAGGTGGCCACTAGACCAGGCCTCCACCCGCCATACCAGGCACTGACCATAACGGCGACGGCAAACACCACCAACCGGCTTTCAGCCACGTCAGACAACAACCACGCCGGAATCAAGGCGAGAATACTGCTGAGGACGGCGACCCCGTAACCCAGAATCGGCCCCCGAGTCGTAAGGGATGGGCGAACAAGGGGGAGTTTGAATCGCATACCGGTCAATCCTAATCTGCGAATGCAAACGGCGAGTTACGTAGTTCAAAGAGTCGCTGACTTCACAGCCGAGTTCGGAAAGACTCGACGGTTAATAAAGCATCAACATTCACACCTTTGCAGTTGGGGAACCACCGGAGCCATTCTACTAGCTATTGCGACACACTGAAGACTCCGTGCAAGCCTTTGAGCAAGCTGATGAAGTCAATAAAGCCAAAGAGATGGCGGCGAAGTTGCTGCGGCGCATTCTCCCAAGGTGTATGCGCCGAGCTTGCTTAGCTGCTTTATTCATGGGCCAATCGATTGCATCCGCCGGCCTGAGCCGTTCGAGATTAGTAAAGAGAAACGACCTTACAAACAGTGACTTGGGCCAATTCCCGGATGGTCGACAGAGGCTTGCGACGTGCCAGAACGAAACTGATACCAGCGATACCGTTTTCAGCGGAACTCAAGCAAATGAGGGAAACTATAGAAACTGTAGCCGATGACCGGAATCGCTTGTAACCCGCTGAGCACAGAGGCCAGACTTCCTTCCAAGTTCCATCCAGCGATGCCAAAGTGAAGGGCTGCCGCCAAAGCCGGAGGTATATCCGCCTGGGTCCGTAGCGTCCCTACAGCGTGCCTGTTGGTTTGCAAGCCATCGATATTGATCAGGCAGGACAATGAATTTGTTACGGTTGCCTTTTCGACGCTATCGAGCGTCAGACGGTATCGGACACGCAGCGTTGCTAACGCCTCTCGACCATTCCTCAAAAGCCGATGAGGATGGCCGCAATCGTCCCGGGTTCATGACATTGCCGGGGTCGAGTCCAGCTTTGATTGCAGCGACCGCCATTACACCCACGGGCGAAATGTGATCGGTGAGCCACGGCAGGTGTTCGGTGCCGACCGCGTGATGGTGTGAGAGGGTGGCCCGGTGATCGATGAATGACTGCTGTACCGCTCGTTTCGCGCGCAGATACTGAGTGATTTCGCGTCCGTACTGCTGCCGGCAGGCGAATGTCAAATAGAGGCTTGCCCCGCACTGATAGGTGTGGCTGATGTGACATCCGACCCAGGGTTTTACACCGCCCTCACTATCTAAGATCGCGGTGCGCAGTGCTGCTGTCGACGCCCGATACAGAGGGACGATGTTGCTCCAGACCGTTGCGGTCTCGCTCACGTCGGAAGTGATGCCGCGATCCAGGAGGAAATCACGTATGTGTGGAAAATCGTACTTGGTCGACTCGAAGGACTTTCCCGACCGGAGGCCTAGGTCCACTGCGCCGAAGCGACGGTATATGGCGCTAACCTGATTATGTTGGCGGGCGACCTTGGCTTTGCTCCCTTCGAAAGTGGTGAGCATAAGGCAAGCTCGCATGAAATCAAAACCCTTCATCCGGAAGAAAGTCTTCATAACTCCGGCTACCGCCTGCGACAGTCGCGATGACGGCGGTTTGAATGCCAGCGACAATGCCGTCTTGTCGGGATCGTTGAGGCGGAACATTGAGGGCACACACTCTTTCCGCACACACTCATGCATCGCTTGGATGCCGCTTTCGAAATCGAGAAACAGGTATCCGTGAGTGCGGTGCAACTCCGACCGGGGACGCACTCGCATCGTGGCTTCTGTAATGACTCCCAGAGTTCCCTCACTGCCGATGCACAGATGATTGACATCGATACCGTTCGAGGACTTGGGCACAACTCGCGTCGCCAGAACGCCTATTGGCGTGACCATCCGCAGTGCTACTACCATATCTTCGATCTTGCCGTACTTATCGCTCTGCATTCCAGCAGACCGTGTGGCGATCCACCCGCCGAGCGTAGAGTGCAAGAAGGAGTCTGGAAAGTGGCCGAGGGTTAGTCCGTAGCACTGCAGTTGCTCTTCAAGATCGGGACCAAACACTCCGGCCTCGATGCGCGCCGTAAATGACTCCGCATCTACCGCCAGTACGCGTCGCATGCGTCGCATATCAAGCGACACCACCATGCGGCTGGTTTCGCTTCGCTCCAAGCAGCCGGCGATATTCGAACCGCCCCCAAATGGGATGACCGCGACATCGTGATGCGCCGCTGCCCGTATTGTCGCGAGCACCTCATGCTCGTTTTCGGGATAAAGCACCAAGTCAGGAGCGCCCTCAGCCATTCCCCGGCGCATACGAAACAGGTCGCGGAAGCCCTTGCCGTAGGCGTGGACCAAACGCTCGTGACGACTGTCGCAGATCTGATCGGTGCGCATCGATAAGCGCAGCTCAGCCAAAAAGCCGTCATGACAAATTGCCTCGCGCAACTGGGCGGCCTCGATCGATACGGGCGACGTGTCTAAATTCTCTTCTTCCACACCAAGTACCGCCTTGGCATAGGGCCACAAACCGGGATGGGCACTGGAGTCGAAGCTGACCCCTGGGTCTCCCCATCCCCACCATTTCATATGCTTAGCGGTGTACATAGTTCCTCAAGTGTCCACAGATTTGGACTGCGTAAACCGGTGCGCGCCGTAGCACATCAGAGCCCGCCAATGTACGGCTCCCAACTTACCTGCTCGATCCCTGCTGCGCCGGAGGCTCTTTCGTGTTCCGGCCTCCTTGCGCCACAGCAGAGACGGATACTGTCGCGTGCTGTTCCGTTCCAGACGGTCTGGCCACGCCTCCGGCAGAAGGCCGCCGTTTCAGCCCACGGATGCGCTGCTCGAGCAATTCGACAGCTGCCCGACGGCGCCCACGCCCCCACCGAAAATCAAACTGATTCGATTCGAACACAATCGGCTCTCCGAAGCGCACGGTGACGGGCCCGGGCCGCGGCATGAACTTTCCCTTTGCCAGGATGTTATGCGCACCGTCGATATGCGCGGGCACCACGGGCACTCCAAGGTCGACCGCAAACAGCCCAGCCCCACTTTTGAATGTCTGCATCTCGCCATCCAGCGACCGAGTACCTTCCGGATAGAGAATTAAATTGCCATGCGTCCGCTGTAGAAACTCCTCGCACATGGCCAAACTGCGCCGGACCGACTTGTGTTGTGCCCGGCGATCGATCGGTATGACATTCATGAATCGAGAGACTAAGAACCTCGCCCTCCAAGAATCAAAGAAATAATCGCTGGCACCGAGCAGTGCGAAGTCCGAAAACGGAAGCCCCGAAGCTGTCATCAGAACTGCGCTATCGACATGGCTCGTGTGGTTGCTACAGATGATGAACGGGGAAGCCGGAAGTTGATTCCGCCCCGCAACTGTAAGACGACAATAGAAAATGAAGAACGCTCTGCAAAAGGCTTCAAACATGGCGCTACCCGTCATCGGCGCCAGAAACATGTCCTCCGCTTTGCCCCGGTCCGTCAATCGGATGTCCAGAGTTGTATCGTTTGCTCTTTGATCAGGCGGTAGTTCGTCAGAGTCCGACAGACCTTCTTTCGCTTCAGAGGTACCAATGGCTTAGGAAACGGGGTTGAGCACCTCATAGCGTCCAGCCTGCAGTGATTCTTTCTCTGACAATGGAAGCAGCCCCCACACAGTTTTACTGTAGCTCGGACTGCGATGTTGGGCAATCAGGTCGACTATGTCAGGATACCCTGTCGTAAGCGCGGCATCATCGAGGTCGATTCGACGACCTCTCAGGATCGTGCCCGAGTCACGGACCAGCGGGAGTAATCTCAAGGACTATTCCAGGGGCATGATGGGATGTTCCCGTGTTTTCTCAAAGGCGAGCCAACCCGCGGCAAAACGGCTTTGAAGGCAGCCATCCCGCGGCTTGTGCACCTGCAATTATGAGGGGGCCTACTCGTACCTCAACGCCACTATGGGATCGACCTTGGCCGCGTGCCAAGCTGGTAGAAACGCGGCCACACCGGCAACGAGCGCGACGCAGCCTGTTGCGACCACAAAACTCAGCGGATCGAAGGCAGAAAGCGCATAGAGCATCGAACTCAAAAAATGCACGCATAGAACCGCAAGGGGAAGCCCCGCTGCAGTGCCAATGCAGCTAATGAGCAGGCTCTCGCGCATAACCATCCAGAGCACCTGGCGACGTTGAGCGCCGAGTGCCATGCGCGTTCCGATCTCGGCTGTGCGGCGATTTGTCCGGTAAGACAATGTGCCGTAAAGTCCCGTCGCCACTAACAGCGCGGCCAATCCGCCGAAAAATCCTCCCAACCGCGCAAACATCTTCGGTTGTGAGTAAGACTCCTCGAACTGAGCGAGCTGTGTCATTGGCTTTTCCAGGGGAACATTGGGATCGATGTCATGGACCATCTGTCGAAGCGTCGGAAGCAGGTTCAGCGGTTCGCCATTCACCCTCATCTCGACGTGCATGGTTTCCCCACCGTTGAGCCTCTGGAAGCTGGGGTAATAAGCCATTGGCACAGGCGTCTCATCGACAGCTCTGTACTTGCTGTCCTTCGCAACCCCAACGATGGTTCTGCTATCGTGAAACTTATGCCCAAGTGGATTCGTAGTCGGTAAGAACCTCTTCACGAATGTTTCATTCACAACTACAACCGGCAAAGAGGACGGAGTGTCAGCCTCGGAAATGTCGCGACCTTCACGGAGTGGAACTCCGAGCACGCGGAAATAATCGGGACCAACATTGTTGCTTCGTACCAGCGTCGATTCAAACCTCCCCTTGAGTTTGGCGCCGTCCAGATCGTCATCATCGTTGTTACTGCTCCATCCCGAGCCGATGCGATTTTCCATGAGGGTTGCGGATTCCACTCCTGGCACTGCTCGAATCCGGTCCAGCAGAGTGCGATAAAACGTGAGCGTCTCCGAGGCGCTGTGAGCCCTCTGGGGAGTGATTCCAAAAACCAGTAGACCATCGGCGCGCATGCCTAAGTCTTGAGTCTCGTAATTTCGAAGCGTGCGCAGCAAAAGCACAGCCGCGACCAGCAGCAACATGCAGACTGCCACCTGCGACGACATCAGCACCCTTCCGCCGAGAGCACGGTGCCTGTCCTGCGTGATGTTAGTTGCGGTGGCCCGCAGAACATCCGAAACCGGTGCCCGCAGCGCAATCCATAACGGCGCAATACCGAAGGCCAGTGCGCTGATCGCTGAAACTCCGAGCGTGAAGAGCAACACGTTTCGATCAGGCCCGAGTCCAGTCTCAATTCCCGACCAGGCGGCCAGCGCGTCAGTGGCAATAAGCGCGAATAGCCAACCGAGTCCCGCTCCTGCAATCACGAGCAGCGAACTTTCGGTTAAAAGTTGGCGGAGAAGGTGCACTTTCTCCGCCCCAACCGCCATTCGCAGGCTGAATTCCCGCCTCCTCGCCTCATTGCGAGCCACGATCAGCAAGGAAACATTGGAGCAGGCAATCAGCAAAACCAGAAATACCAAACCCATCAGTATTCGCACCGGCTCGCGGTATTGCTGGTTGTAGCCTTCGATCCCTTTGGCCGGATCGAAGTTTAACAACGGCTTCCACTGCTTCGGATCAATGGTGCCGACTCCGATCTTGGCTGCTTCTCCAAATGTCGATTGCAATGCATTTTGCGCCTGCACAGGCGTGACGCCTCGCTTGAGGCGGACCATCAGCGGCAGGCACCAGCATTTCGGAGAGTAAAGGCTGTCATCGCCCCCGGAATTACCCCAGGCATTCAGCTCCGTTCGGTTTTGCAATGGAATCCAAAAATCAGTTGACGTTGCCGGTTCGAGTCCGCGAAACCCCTGCGAAGCGATGCCCACAATGGTGAAAGGAGCATTCTTGATGAAGAGAGTTGTACCGAGAACCGCCGAGTCTCCCACAAAGCGCCGCGACCAATAGTCGTGACTGATGACGACTATTGGCGAGTGATCTTTCTCGTCCTCCAGGGAAAACCCGCGGCCTCGAAAAATTCCCGCGGTCAGACCCGAGAAAAAGCTTCCACTGACTTCTTCGCCTTCCGCTGCTTCCGGCGTGTCCCCATACCGCACCGCGACTTTGCCGATGCCGAGCGGAACGTAAGCAATAACGTCATCCAGGACGTCATTGCGCTGGCGAAGCGCTTCGAAGACGGTTTCTGAAAAGGATGTATCCGAGTTGCCTGTATTGCGCGCTCCTGGCGGCTGGTTCCCGCTCGCGATCTGCAAATAGTAGAGCCGTTGTGGATCGCGCACCGGCAGCATGCGCAATAACAGTGCATCCATTACGCTGAAAACGGCCGTATTCGCGCCAATGCCCAGGGCTAGCGTTATGACCGCGATGCAAGTGAAGCCCGGCGACTTCCGCAGCATGCGGAAACCGTAACGAACATCCTGGATTAGGCTCTCCATACGTTTTAAGTCGTATCGCGGCGCAACGATCGTATCGAATTTCGCGGCACACCGCGCCTGCTCAACCGGAACGCGACGGCGACAACGGTGCCAAGTGAACCTGTGGGAGCAAGGCCCTGACCAAATCTACTCAAATCTACTCAGGAGGTAACTTATTGACTATAAAAGGAAAATCGAACACTACGGTGAAGGAAGGGGATCATTCTGTCCGCCAACGAACGTCATTGTCCGGAAGTGAACAGCAATAATCAGTCTCCTGGTGCTTTATGAGACCGGTTGTAGCATTTTGCTGGGATCATGGAGACCCGGCAAATGCTAAAGACACTTCTGGAACGTCCAAGCGCTTTGAACCGTCATCGGGAGGCCCCTCTGCTGAAGGAACGTGAAGAGTTCCTCCGGCGCCTGTAGCAGCAAGGAACAAGTCGTGCTGTTCCGCGGAATCTTTCGGGAGAATTAATCCACGTGGTTCCTCCCCTGAGATTAAGAAAACTGCGCGACGTGAGCCGAGAGGAGGTCCATAGAGCGGCGAAGCGCTTTGCTCGCCAACAACTGTCAAATCCAAAGGCTCACTCATACGTCCGCGCAGCGTATTATTTTGCTTATGTGGCGACAAAATGGCTTCGCTTCGTCGGCCGGCTGAAACCGCCGAGTGTACGGCGGGCGCGATTCGCCGGCCAACTGGACGACTTCGTGCAGTACATGGCATTGGACCAGCGACTGTCGCCGCAATCTCTCCGGTCAAACTCCTGCATCGAAGTTTTTGACATGGTTCGGAAAGCAACATCGATCCCTGGCCAGCGTGAACCGCAATCATGCGGATGAGCGATGAAAGGTGCCAAGGGATGGAATCGCAGATCGGTGTCCACGCCGGCACGTTCGTTTCTTCGTGAGGATGCAGAACTCCGCCACATCACTGCGATCCGCGTCGCAGAGTTCCTTGACGGCTCGGGTGTAAGGCCGGGCACCTGGAATCAAAAGCGTGGGACACTGAAGGTCTTTTTTGAATACTGGGCAGTCTGCGTCAGGTAAAAACGTCTCCCGTCCCACCGAACGCTCTCCAGTGCAACGCAGGACTTCGTTCCCTATATCTTCTCTCAACCCGAACGATGCCGGTTGGTAGAAGCCGTGCCCAAATGTCAGAGACGTTCTTCTTGCGTCGTGTCGGCGGCGACGTTCCGTAGCTTGTTGCTGTTCTTGTACGGAACCGGGATGCGGGTCGGCGAAGCATTCAGGCTGCGCGTCGTAGACGTGAATCTCGAGCTCAGTATGGTCACTGCCCAGGGCGGCCGGGTTCTTGATTTGTGTGGACAGCCGTGGTGTTCTTGAGCGAACGTGAAAGAGTTGAATCGCCTTCTGCATGTGTGGAGGCCATTAAATGAAGAAACCGGGAACGGATCAGCTCTCGCTGGCCCTCATTTGTCTTGTGGGCGTGTTCGTGGCCCTGCAAAACACAAAAGGTCTTGAAGGAACGGAATTTAGCGGAGGGTGGCTCACCGGTCCCCTACTCTGGATGGCCGAGATCGGGATCGGTCTCTTTCTGCTAGCTCTTGTCGTCGCCTTTATACACCGACGAGTTGCCGCGGCAATTGGCTTCGCGGCGTCGCTGTTCTGTTTGCCGCTTTATCTCTACTTTACGGCTCCCGTCCCCTTTAACCAGATCTTCGGTTTTGGGCATGAGTTAAAGGTTCAACCAAGGGGGGCTTCCAATGGGACAGATGGGCGATAGCGGGGGTGCTCACCCTCGCGGTTACGACATAATGTCTGCCTTCGTCGTGTCGCAGCCACTAGCCGGGAGCAAATCCCAGATCGATAACCGCCCTTTGAAATTGACTTTTTCCGCATCCTGCTAGGACTTTAGCCCCGAGGCGGCCCCGCTTGCGACTCACGAACAAACTTTGGAAAATCTCGTACCAACCGTCAGCGGGTTCAGGCGTTCCTTCTCGACTTGGAGAGTGATTCATTCGCTAGAAGAGCCTCTATACTAAGTCGGAGATCTTAAACAGGATTATCGCTGCGAGCGTTGAGCGTTTCCCCAGCAGCGGTTTACCAGGCTTCACCTGATAGAACGACCGACGATTGCAAAGGCCTGCAATATTCACGAGGTGGTGAGCATGTCGTTGACGAGGCGAGAAATCTGTAGTCTCATTCCGGCGCTGGTGGTCGCTGGAACAGCAGCCCCGGTGTTTGCCGCTCAGGATGATCCATTACCGTCAGCAACATTTGCATTCGAAAGTTTGCCCGTTCAGGACCTCGAGCATGCACAGGTGCGGAAGATCATGAAGGGCAGACTGGCAACAGGCGAGCATATCGAAGTGCATGAAACGACTCTGTCCCCGAATGGATATCCGCACACTCCCCATCATCATCTCCATTCGGAAATGTGGCTTATCCGCGAAGGAACGGTTGAACTTACGATCAATGGCATCGGCCATCGTGTGGGCCCCGGCGGTCTCGGCTTCGTTCACTCGAATGAGGAGCATGGCATCAAGAACGTCGGTGCCGGTCCCGCGACCTACTACGTCGTCGCCATTGGTTCGGGAGCGGACACGCAATGATGATCTGTTGCGACCATCAATGACGGAAACGAGCTCAATGTGCACAACGCGGACGGGCTACGACCCCGGCGTGGCTGACGGACAACTTCGATGATTGAATGCTCTTGGAGCACTCCTGAATGAACCCGATCTCAACGACCACGCGATTGTCCCGGGCTGTGAATATCGAGGACTTGCGCGAACTGGCGCGCCATCGTGTGCCGAGAATTGTCTTCAACTACATCGACGGTGGTGCGGAAGACGAGTGGACGCTTCGCGAAAACCGCCGAGCTTTCGACACGATTACGTTTCGGCCCAGCCACGCCGTTGCCGTGCCAGCGTGTGATCTCCGAACTCGCGTGCTAGGTATGGAACTCTCCATGCCACTGCTGCTCGCACCTGTTGGTTATCTCCGCGTGATGCACCCCGACGGTGAAATCGCGGCGGCTCGGGCGACTGGCAAAGCCGGCGTTGGCTTGATACTCTCAACTGTTTCCGGTTACCGGCTCGAAGACGTGAAGGCTGCTTCTACTGGACAGGTCTGGTATCAGCTTTATCTGACCGGTGGCCGCGCCGCCGCAGAGAATGCACTCCGGCGAGCGATGGACGTGGGATACACGGTGCTTGTGATTACCATCGACTCGACCGTTATTGGACAGCGCGATCGTGAACTGCGGGATGGAATGGAACAGCTTTTGCGGGGGAGTATTTGGTCAAAGGTTCCTTTCGTTCCGCAGGTTTTCGTTCGGCCACGCTGGTTAACACGTTTTCTGCTGGATGGAGGTCTTCCCGACATGCCCAACATTGTCAGCCCGGAAAGCGGTGTACTCCGGGTTCGGGACGCGCACACCGCGATGAAGCGCGAGGCATTCTCTTGGGACGACATGAAGTGGATTCGGGCGTTGTGGAGAGGACCAATCGTCATCAAGGGTGTTCTCTCGGCAGAAGACGCCAAGCAGTCGCTCGAGCATGGCGCCGCGGCGGTGGTTGTTTCCAATCATGGAGGCCGCCAACTGGACGGTGTTCCTGCGAGTCTCCAAGTCCTGCCGGAAGTAGTCGCGGCCGTCCATGATCAGGGGGAAGTCCTGATAGATAGCGGGATCCGGCGGGGATCAGACATCGTCAAGGCAATCTCTTTGGGTGCGCGCGCTGTCCTCTGCGGGCGTGCGTATGCCTATGGACTCGCTGCCGGTGGCGAAGCGGGGGTTACACGAGCACTCGATCTGCTTCGGTCCGACTTGGAGAGGTGTCTCAAACTGTTGGGGTGTCCTTCGGTTAGCGCCTTGAACAAATCCTACGTGCGGGTGGCGTCGGACTGCTGACGGGCGCCCCAGTCCCGCATTTTTGCTGGGATCATCTCGGCAATGCTATCTTGCCCCTTGCAGTTCTCTCGACCGGCGCAATCCTGAAGCGACCCCAGTGACCGTCGGAGAGCGAATGCAGTTACGTCTGAGACCTTCGGCTCTCGAGCAGCCCTTCGGGGGCAGTGAAGAAAGATTTCAGCAGAAGCCTTATTCTGCGCAGCAGAGGGCGTGATAACGTGCTCTCGCCCCGGATTTCGTCTGCTGGAGGAAGGAATGCAAAGACGCACATTTATGAACATGGCTGCCGGTATTACAACGGCGCTTGTGTTTGAACCGCTCGGCTTTGGAGCGGAGCAAGAACAAAAACATCCGGTGCTCTATCCTGATCCGGCGGTCGAAGTGATTGATCCGCGTTTCGCAAAATACAAGGCTGCTAACGCGGCCGTCGAGCGCCTATATACCGGCACGCGATGGGCCGAAGGGCCTGTGTGGTTCGGTGATGGGCGTTATCTGTTGTTCAGTGACATCCCTAATAACCGTATGCTGCGTTGGCAGGAGGAGACTGGAGAGGTCAGCGTTTTCCGCAGTCCGTCTAACTACAGCAATGGCAATTTCCGCGACCGGCAGGGCAGGTTGCTTACCTGTGAGCACGACACGCGCCGGCTAACGCGAACAGAATACGACGGCACGATCACGGTGCTGATGGACCAATTTAAGGGAAAAATGCTTAACGCTCCGAATGACCTGGCCGTGCATTCCGACGGGGCGATCTGGTTTACCGATCCTGGTTACGGCATCATGTCGAATTACGAAGGCCACAAAGCTCCCTTTGAGTTGCCGGACAATGCCTACCGCCTCGACCCGAAAACACGTGAAGTGAGTGTAGTTGTCAGCGATTTGGACAAGCCCAACGGTATCTGTTTTTCCCCGGACGAGAAAAAGCTCTACATCGTGGACACCGGGGTCCCAAAGCATCCCACCGATCCACATCCGATTTACGTGTATGACGTAGTCGATGGCGTTCGACTGACCAATCGTCGCCTTTTTGTAAATATGGCGCCGGGCAATTCCGACGGCATTCGTTGCGATGTCGATGGCAATGTCTGGTCCGCTGCTGGATGGGGGGGTGAAGGGTACAACGGCGTGCATGTATTTGCGCCCGACGGCACGCTAATCGGGAAAATCCACCTCCCTGAAACCTGTGCCAACCTATGTTTCGGAGGGGCCAAGAAGAACAGGTTGTTCATGGCTGCCAGCCAGTCTCTATACTCGGTCTACGTTGAGACTCAGGGAGCTCAAACGCCGTGAGTACAAACGTTCTCGTCGAAATCGCTTGCCCTAGGAGTCTCGGGGCTTCAACTCCCCGACCACAAACCAGTAGGCGAGCACCCCGGCAAAAAGAACAATCGACGCGAGTTCAAAACCCGGAACGTACGAGCCGTGCGATGCAATCAAGAAACCTACGGCCAGGGGAGCCATGATCCCAGCGAGGCTCCCTGCAAAATTCTCCGCTCCGGTCCAGATGCCCACCGCTTCCCCTGGTGCACACGACTGAAGAATCGCGAGCAGGTTTCCGGTCGCAAGACCGACGAGAGAACCACCCATGAGCAGCCCAATCGCGATTCCAGTATGGGCAGTGAGCATCGCTGCGATAAGGAACACACCCATGGCGAAAGCGATGGTCACGATTCCTTTCCGAGTGCGAGTTTCATCCCACCCGCGACGGATTACGCTATCAGCGATCCATCCGCCGATCGGTTCGGCAATCCCGAACGTGAAGAACACGAGTGAAGCATAAAAGCCCGCTTGAACGATGCTCAGCTGGCGAACAGTTACCAGATAGTCGGGCAGCCACGTCACCAGCACGTACCAGTAGTAATCAAAACAAAAGAATCCGAGGCATATTCCCGCCAAATTGCGATTGAGCAAGGTGCGACCGACCGCGCGTCGCGGAAGGTCAGTTGCTGCCCGATTCGCGTTCACGGCTTGCAAGCGATGAGGAAAAATCCGGAACCAGGGTGCAATCCAGGCGAGAGCTGTAAAACCCAAAATGAGAAAAGTGTGGCGCCATCCAACGCGAACCAAAAGCCAGGGGACCAGTACACCTTCGAGGACCAGCCCGGTTCGAGTCCCAAAATCGAAGAGCCCTGAGGGCAGTCCGCGCTCTTTCGGCGCGAACAGCAGACTGACGATTTTCGTTCCCCCCGGCAGGTAAATGGATTCTCCGACGCCAAGGAGAAACCGGAAGATTAGCAACGCGGCAAGACTGCTCGCCAGGCCAGTAAGCCCTTGCGCGAGTGACCAAATGATGAAGGCTCCGGCATAGAGCCAGCGCAGGTTGAATCGGTCGGCGCACCAACCGATCGGGATTTGCATCAGCGCATACGACCAGAAGAAAGAGGAGAGCAGCAGGCCCTTGGTTTGCGCTGTAAGTCGGAAATCGATGGAGATCAGTGGCAGGGCGAATGAAATGGCAGCGCGGTCCAGGTAGTTGATTAGCGATGCTGCAAAAAGCAAACTGACAATCGACCAGCGCTGCTCGTTAGAAGATTCCGACAAATGCATTTTGCTAATCCGTTCAGGTCTGGGACAGGATAGATCAATCGGCAGCGTCTCAAGGGGCAGCTTCACGAATTTCATTCTGCGCCTGCGATCCGAACAATGTTCGAGGTCGCCGACTCCCATCATGGGTTCGTAGCGCAGACTCGATGGCAAACCTGGTGCCCTTTCCCGCGAGACTCAGGATGCCTCGGGAGCAAGGTTCAACAGGCGGCGAAGCGCACTAATGTCAGGGCGTATCTGATTCGGAGAAACATCTCCTTCAGCGTGGCGCTCCCAATCGAGAAGCAGTGCTTCCACCATTTCCTTGCCGTCTGGATCACGAACGGCTTCCAACGGCGTGCACCCCCCCAACGCAGGAATCTTCTGGTGGACCCAGCTTTCGACTTGCTTCTGCACGGTGGCTTGCAGGAACTTCCTGGCTTCCGGATCGGCCAACAGCGCCTTCGTCTCGGCATCGTGCAATTCCGCTTCCTCTGCATCTGGTGGCGTATTCTTCCGCATCTGTTCGAGCGTTTGGGCGAGCGTGCTCTCGTGAGTCGCCAGCGTGCCGAGTCGTTTCTCAATCTCTTTGCGTATCCGTTTGGCGCGATTCTCCGAGTTCACCTCCGCGATCACACGTCCCTCGGAAATCTTGATGTGGCCCAGGATGGTGCTGTCCCAAGTCTTAAACTTACGATTGCCTTCCTTGATCCAATCGATGTCCACCTTCCACAGCTTCCCGTTATCGTTCAGTTCCGCATCGTCAAGCAACTCCTCACGGGAATGTCCCACTGCGAGCGGGGCCAATGCGTCGAACGCTGCTTCCGCCGACTCAATCCGAAACGTCAGCGTGTGAAACACCAACAGGTCGCCGTCCGAATTGCACAGCACTGGCGGAGCGAATAGCCGGTCGCGAATGTCCAGGTAAGTGGCGCGAATCAGATCTGCATATCGCAACAGGTCGTGCGGCGCCAGATAGCGATTCTGTTTGGCGATTCTCTTCTTCAGTGTTTTTCGGAGTTTGATGACCTCGATCTTCTTGTCCGGCGGAATGCAGATGGGAGCGATACTGCCGAACACGGCAATTTCCGGCTGGCGCCAGATCTGGGCAAAAAGCAGGTCTCCCTGCCGCAGGTGTCGCGACCCCGATCGCTCGATGACTTCGGTTTCTCCGCCAACCAGAACATCCCACACCCTCAAACGCTCACCGGGTTCATTCCAAACGACCTCGTAGAAGCTCAGCGGCTGTGTTGTAGCCTGCTGTAAAAACATCCGTTGCATCGCGGTTAGCTGCCTCGACTTCTCCAGCATGTACCAGCGAGCCACTACGCCGCCCTGCCCGCGCGTGGTGGTCCGCCGGGCGTCCGGATTCCACTGGAACAAGAAATAGGGCATGAAGATCTGACGTTCGTCTGCAGCCTCTTCCAGCGGCTTCGGAACGTCACGCATGTTGAAGTCTTGCCACGCTTCATAGATCCGTTCCCCGAACTTACGCAAGGCAAACCGGGTGATCTCCCCCGTCAGGCGGTCCGACTCTTCGTGCTGCCGCGCCCACACCTGGCTGATAGATGGAGCATAGCCGGGCAGGCAGCAGTGCTTGTACTTCTTGCCGCTACCGCAGGGACAGGGATCGTTTCGTCCGATCTTTTCACGCGCATGAAGGGGCATCACTTGCGACATTATCGCGCGGGGTTGTGGAAGGGCAAGGGCATACTTGCAACCGGACGAAGGTTCCGTTTTCGTTTCCTGTCCTTCAACAGCTGCAAGAGAATCAGCGAGTCTTCTCCGATCTGTTTGGCTGACTCCCGGTTCGGTCCACAACGTTGAACTAGACGGCGCGCTGTTCCGCGGCGAAGTGCGCGGCGTGACCGGCAATTACTACGGTGCACTCGGTGCCTCTCCTCTGCTCGGAAGATTCATCGGACCCGAGGGCGCCGTCGGCATCCCGGGAGCGCCCGTGGCAGTGATCGGCTATGAATTCTGGGAGCAGAAGTTCGGTCGCGACCAAGCGGTGATCGGCAAGGTGCTTCGCATCGAAGGCGAGCCAGTCACGATTATTGGCGTCAGTCGCAAGTGGTTTATGGGAATGACTCCCGGCACGCCGCCGGACATTACCGTCCCCATTACGGCCGGACCGTTCGTCGCCCTCACCACGAACCGTTCGGTGCTATGGATCTCCGCCACGGGAAGGCTGAAGGACGGTTTCACCATCGAGCAGGCACTAGCACAACTACGTTCATTCTGGCATGACGTTCTCGTCGCGACGGCGCCGACGGCAACTCCTGGGCAGCGGCTGCTATCGTGGCTGAATATGCGCTTGGACCTGAACTCCGCGGCCACCGGTGTCAATGCCGATCTGCGCCAGCATTTTGAGCGTCCTCTGCACGTTTTGATGGGTTTGGCGAGTCTCATCTTGCTGGTTGCATGTCTCGACTTAGCAAACTTGACATTAGCGCGCGTGGCTGCCCGCAGCCGGGAGATGAGCGTGCGAGTGGCGCTCGGAGCAACCCGGCTGCAGATCGTTCGCCAGCTTTTGACCGAAAACATTTTGCTGTCGGTGGCTGGGGCGCTGCTCGCGCTCGCTTTCGCCGGTTGGGGCGGTCACTTCCTTGCCAGGATGGTCGGCGAAGGTGCTGCCACCCCAGTCATCCTGGACCTGCGCCCTGATTGGCGTGTCTTCTGTTTCGCAGCCTTGGCGGCGATCGGGACGGGGGTACTCATCGTGCTCGCGCCAGCGTTGCAGATGTCGCGGCAGAAGCCAGCCGACGCCCTGCGCACCAACGACCGCACCCTGGCCAGTGGCACTGGACGCCTGAGCAAGTTTCTGGTCGTCACGCAAATCGCGCTTCCTGGTCTTCGGCGCTGGCCTCCTGTTGCAGACTTTTGAGAAGCTGCGGGCGTTTGATCCGCAGCTCCAGAGAAGAGGCGTGATTCAAGTAAGCCTGGAACCTCGGCCTGAAGGATTCAAAAAACGTTGACACGAGCAGCTACCGTGAGCAGCTCGTCGATGCGGTGGCGAGCCTACCGGGAGTTGGATTCTGATGCGCTGATCATTTATGTGCCCTCCACGCAACATCCGGATTTTGGCGAATCCGGTAACCTATTCGTCCGCGCCGAGAATACGCGAGTCGTTGCTGCTTAGCGTGGCTGGGCTCATAATCGGCGCCCCTTGCGCAATCGCCACCACGCGGCTGATGGCACACATGCTCTTCGGCGTCACTCCCGGCGACCCGTTGATTTTGGCCCTCGCCTCCAGTGCGCTCCTCGCCGTGGGAGCAGTTGCAGGATATTGGCCAGCCGCCGAGCCGCGAAGATCGACCCCATGGTGGCGCTGAGGTGCGAGTAGGAATCTGGACAATGCCGAAGCGATCGCGTGCCTTACTTGGCTGATATGGGAAGACTGATTTGCACGCTGAGGCCGGGCGACTCGTTGCAGGCGGTGATGGTGCCGTGATGCTGCTTGACAGCACGCTGCGCGATTGCGAGGCCCAGCCCGATTCCGCCGGAAGAGGATTCGCGGGCTTCCTGAACGCGGAAGAACGGTTGGAAGATTTGCGCGAGTGACTCGGCGGGAACGCCGGGGCCGTAGTCGCGGACCGTGATGGTAGCGACGTGCACAGCCTCGGCCAACGTGATGAGGATGGTTCCCTGCTGGGGCGAATAGTGGATGGCATTGCGCAGGACATTTTCGACCGCGCGACGAAGCAACTCGGGATCGCCCGTCACGTGACTGGAAAGCTGTCCTTCAACCCGAAGGACAGAGCCTCTCAGCTCTACCTCGACGCAGCAGTCGTTGACAGTTTCAGCAATCAGGTCCGCTAAGACGACGTCTTCTGTCTTAGGAGCGAGGACGTCGCCCTCGATGCGGGTCATCTCGACTATTTCCGATACGAGAGAGGCGATGCGGTTCACATCGCGCTCCACGCGGTCGAGGGCGGCATTCGAATCTTTGGCGGTTCTGGCGAGGCGCACCGAAAACTTCAGACGCGCGAGGGGCGAGCGTAGTTCGTGCGAGATGTCTTGTAGCAGCCGTCGCTCGTTGAGGACTAAACGCTGGAGACGCTCGGCCATCTCGTCAACCGAACCGGCCAATGCACCGATTTCGTCGTGCCTTCGCATCTGCACGCGGATGGACAAATCTCCCTGCCCAAAGCGCTGAACCGTTGCGGTGATCCTACGGAGAGGAGCAACGATGGTGATGGCAGCAAGCCAGCATAGAAGACAGGTAGCGCCGATCACCAAGAGATAGTAGGGAAAAAATGTCCAACGGCTGGTTTGCCGCGGATCGACAGCGACGAACCAATAGCGTTTATCAGACGCCTGGTGGGTGACGATTAATTTCCCGTTTACGTACCCACGCGACCTGGAATCTGGAGCGCGGGGAAGCAAGTCTGCGCGATTTTCACCGGAGGCCTGGTCGATGCCACGAGAGTTGAGCAAATAATGCGACGAACCGAACAAGCGATTGAGTTGCTGCATGTAGGAAGAGACGGCCGCAGGGCCGCCGGTGTCGAGGGCATTGCGGGCGCTCTGGAGCTCGAGCTCGTCCATAGCCTCAAAGACGGGATTGAGATACTTGTTTTGGACGCGATCCGAGATGGCGAGGAATACCAGCAGGGCGAGGAACAGCGTGGCGACTAACGCGAGTACGACTGCGACGTTAAGGGATTTCATAGACGGGTGTCTGGTTCGTTGGTGAAAACGTATCCCACGCCGCGCACGGTGCGAATCAAAGTGTGGCCCCGTTCAAGCTTGGTACGCAGATGGCTGATGTGAACATCGAGAGCGCGGTCGTGGGGATCCACTTCCCTTTCGAGCAGCGTGAGAGTGATTTCGTCGCGCGATATGACGCGGCCGGCGGCGCGGATGAGCATATCGAGGATGTCGAATTCGAGTGAAGTGAGATCCACTTTCTGATCGCCGCGCCAGACTTCACGGGTCTGCGAATCAACCACGATGTTTCCGTAATTCTTGCGGGTGCCGGAGCCGGACAATTTGCCCGTGCGGCGCAGCACGGCTCGAATTCGCGCGAGAAGCTCGTCGGGATCGAAAGGCTTTGGCAAATAGTCGTCGGCACCGGTGTTGAGGCCGGCGATGCGATCTTCGCGTTGCGCGCGTGCGGTCAACATGATTACGGGCAAGTCTTTGCGGCGGCGCAATTGTTGCAGGACGGTGAAACCGTTCACCAGAGGCAACATGACATCGAGGATGACCAAGTCGTAGGTGCCGCCAAGAGCGCGAGCGAGGCCCGCGCGTCCGTTGTGCGCGCAATCGAGATTGTGCCCTATCTCGGCAAAAAACTCTCTCATCATGCTGCAGAGCTCCTCATCGTCATCGACCAGGAGCAGAGACAACTTGGGAGTTGGCTGCCAGGACGTGGTCATGCTTCCTCGCGTCGTGGATAAAGGGGGCTGCGCGACATTGATTCAACTTTCTCACAAGTCCAAGGGAGCTTGGAGGGCTTAAGAAATCTTAAGGGAAGGCACTCCTCTGCCAGATTAGAGTGGCGTTTATGGGATCTGGCGTTTCATTCATCACCGAACCGGGCCGAGAACCGAGCGCGCCCGTTGCGCAGAGAAACGAGGGTGGGGCGCTTACAAAACCCGCTCGGACCAATGCGCTGGTCAGAAATTTATCGATGCCGGAAATACCAAGCCTGTATGGTCTGCGCGGGGCCGCGGCGTTAGCTGTCGTGTGCTATCACTACTGGCTTGGCCGTTGGAAATTTGTGTCGGTTTTCCCGGGACCCTACGCAGTCACCCTTTTCTTTGAACTGAGCGGTCTGTTGATCACGTGGCTTTTGCTGAAGGAAATCAGCAAGAACGGCAAGTTGAACCGAAGACAGTTTTATTTGCGACGTGCGCTACGGCTCTTTCCTGTCTTTTACGTGGTTTGGGGTCTGTGCAGGCTCGCGGGGCCGTTCGCTGGAAGTTGGGCGACGTTCTTTTATATGGGTGATTACTACCACGCGCTGACCCGGCACTACAACGTTCTGACGGTCGGCTGGTCGCTTGGCGTGGAGGAAAAATTTTATCTGTTGTGGCCGTTCGTGCTGGTTCGCATGGAACGTACCAATCTCGTGAAGGTGTTGTTTGGAGTGCTGCTTGTGGAACCCGTTTACCGCTCGGTCTTGGCATTGCTGAACTATGGGGAGTACACCTGGTTCGCGTTCGACACCCATTTAGATGCGATCGTTGTGGGATGCCTGATCGCGCTGGCGGCAAGCCGTGGCTGGAATCCGCCGAACTGGGTGCTGCATCGATGGACGCCGATCTGCGCATTGATTTTAGTTTTTGCGTTGCAGAGCCAGAAAGACATTGTGACGTATTTGCTGGGGTTGATTCTGATTTCTGTGATTTGCCGCCCGCCCGCGCTCCTGAACCATCGCGCGGCCAGGTATTTCGGAGCCATTTCGTACTCCTTATATCTTTGTCATGACTATGCGCGGGAAATCTTGTGGCCCCGAATCTCGGGCGGCATCAAGGTGGACAACTTTGCGCTGGTGTTTGCGGCACAACTTGCGCTGGCGATTGCTCTGGCGTCGATTCTGCACTTCGCTGTGGAACGGCCGTTTTTATTAATCAAGAATCGGTTCCACGGTAGGAAAAGCGAGCACGCGGCGTAAGGGGATTGGGGCCGCGGAATTCGGCTCCGCGGCAAACCCGAGTGCCGGACTGCTCCTTCCTGGCAGTGCTTTGCGGCCGAAACTGCCAGCGTATCAGTGGGGACTCACAGTCCTCGAACTGTACCTCGCATGCCGATTGCTCTCGGACGTAAAGCCAGGACGAGCGATTGGGGGCTCAAGTACATGTGAGGCCGCTTGCCTACGGAGCGCTATGGCCGGTGCACTGAAGCACACCAAGATAGGCGCTCCAGGGACCGACTGCGTCTCGGTATTGGTGGGCCATTACGCGGGACAGTTGGTGCAGATGCGTGAGGTCGTGAACGGTCCATGTCGCCAGAAGCTCCTTTAGCGTCACCACTCCCAACGCCGGATGCCTTCCTCGCCGGGACAGGTCGTCCGGCTGTAAATTCAATGCCTGCAGCGCAGCTAGATTCTCTCCCCGCAGACGTGTGAAGTCGTCTAAGAGTTGCTCCAACGACTTGTCTGGACCCTCTTTCGATTGCGCAAAGCGATCAAAGGGATCAAAAGGTCGCGCTTCGCCCTGCTCCAGAATGAGCCGCACTCGCGGCATCCAGTCGGTGCGCTCCCCGACAATCAAGTGGCCGACGATGTCAAACGCGCTCCAGGTTTCCTTTCCTTCGTTGCTGTGCACCCAGAGGTTGGGCAGCCAACGCAATAGCGCATTGACGCATGGGGGAGTCCGAGTGAGAACTGCGATGGCCTCGGCGAGGTTGAATTCTGTCAAGCATGCCATGCCCAAGTAGATGCCTGCCCGGCGCCCTGGATTCAGACGACGAAAGCCGGTCAGTCGCGAAACGGACGGCGGGAAATGTCCGTCGAAAGGAACGCGAGATCAAAGGACACCATTTCGCGCCAGTGGGAGTCGCTCCGCTATTGCCGGTTCGATTTCCTTTGCCGAATACGGCAATTCAGGATTTCATAGCCGGCCGGAAGGATCAGAGATGTATCTTCCACAAAGAAGGCTTGATTGCCGGCAGTCAGCAGCGGTTCGTAACACGGGACGTCCCCTGCCTGGAGAGATTTGGGGACACCCTCTCGCATATCGACTCCCAGACCGTGCAGCGGCAAGTTTGCAAACACAGTCCAGCCGCCGAGATAAGCCAGCCCCCGGATTGAACGCGAAAGTCAAGAAGGAGTATTCGAAGTCACGGGCAACCCGTCCGTGCGAGTCTCGCAGAAGATTGGTCAACAATCAAAATGGCGGGCTGGAACATCTAATGCTCATGCGGGTACGAAAAGGGTTAATCGGCTTCATTGTAATGATTCAGTCGGTTCTTTTTCTGACGCATTTTTTCCTCTATGAGACTTGGACATTTTCGCCCGGAGGAAGCGGTATTGCCGAGTCGCGATGGATCAAACTGACTCTGGGTTTGTTGTCGCTGACTTTTGTGGTCGCTTCGCTACTCTCTTTTCGCTATACAAACGCGGTTCTGCGCACCTTTTACCGGGGGGCTGCAGTCTGGCTGGGTCTGCTTACTTTTCTCTTTCTGGGGGCAGTCTCCTCCTGGATTATCTTCGGACTTGCGCGGCTGGCCGGGCTGCCCATGAACGTCCTGGCTGTGAACTTCCATCGCGTGGTGGAATTGCTGTTCGCTGCGGCAGCGGCCGCCGGAGTCTATGGAGTGTTCAACGCCAGCTGGACGCGAATCACGCGAACCACGGTGCGGCTGGCGAATTTGCCGGCAGCGTGGCGCGGGCGAAGAGCGGCCCTGATCAGCGACCTGCACCTGGGTCATGTCCGAAACCGTGGTTTTCTGCGGCGCATGGTGGCAAAGATTTTGCGGGAAGAGCCGGACGCGATTTTTATTGCCGGTGATTTGTATGACGGCACCGCCATCAACGCGGGGCGCGCAGCCGAGCCCTTGAACCAACTGGCGGCTCCAGGCGGCGTTTATTTTGTCGCCGGAAATCACGAGCAGTTTGGCGACGACAGCAAGTACTTGCGTGCCATTGCCGCGGCCGGAGTGCGCGTCCTCGACAATGAGAAGGTGGAAGTGGACGGCTTGCAGATTATTGGCGTGCCGTACCGCAACGCGGTGCAGGATAGGCAGTTTGCCGCAGTACTCCGCGGCTTGCGTTTGGATCGCGACCGCGCCAGCATTCTGTTGACCCATGCTCCGGATCATCCCGAAATCGCTGAAGCTGCGGGCATTTCTCTGCAGCTGTCTGGGCATACCCACCTTGGGCAATTTATACCTTGGAGCTGGATGGCGCGGCGGATTTACCGGCAGTTTGTCTACGGCCTAAGCAGGATTGGGAAGATGCAGGTTTTTACTTCGAGCGGAGCCGGAACCTGGGGACCACCGCTGCGATTGGGATCGAATCCCGAGATTGTCATGCTTGAGTTCGAGTAAAAGTTGACGAGTTCCGACCGCATCAAAATCGAGTTGGCGATGCCGTACACATACGACTTCCGCTGCCAATTCAAACGCTCCCTTTTCATTTGCCAGTTTCCCGCGCCGGAACATCGACCCAAGTTCGCGCCCGGTGGCTTTCGAGAGCAGAGCTGAGAATCGCGAGTTGCCTCAGTCCATCGACGAACTGCGGGTACTCGGATGCCGCGCTCGGCGCGTCGATCGACGCATAGAATCGCCGGAAGACTTGTTTGAAGGTGTCGTCGTAGCCTTCGCTATGGCCGCCGGGAAGATCGGCGTAGCTTCTCGCCGCGGGTTTCAGTAGAGAGGGATCCTTTATGAAGATCTGATTGCCGGCATCGCGGTGGCCAGACCAGAGTTCGTCGGGCCTCTCCTGGTCCCACGCTACGGAAGATTTTGTGCCGTAGATCTCCATGTTAAGGCGATTCTTGCGTCCAGCGGAGACCTGGCTGGCGGTGACGCTGCCGCGCGTGCGCGCACCCATGCGGAATATCACCGCGCCGAAGTCTTCCGTGTCTACGGCTGTTTCGATGTAGTCTTCCGGGCCCAGCAATTTGTTGGCAAAAGTTTCAACCGAGTGCTTCGGCTGCTTGCGGGTTGGGTGAAATGTCTGAAGATCGGCCGAGAGCGAGGTCAGACGCAATCCGGTGACGTGCTCCGCCATATCAAACCAGTGCGAACCGATATCGGCCATGCAACGCGAAGGGCCGCCTGCCTTGGCGTCCACGCGCCAGTTCCAGTCCGTGTCATAGAGCAGCCAATCCTGGGAATATGTGCCCTGGACAACCAGGATCTCACCCAGGTCTCCGGCCTCGCGCATACCTCGCATCTGTTGCACCATGGGGTAGTAGCGCAGATTATGACAGACGCAGTTACGGACTCCCTGCTGTGCGGCCAGGGCGACAAGTTCTTCGCCCTCCTCTAGGCTCGTGGTCAGTGGCTTTTCGCAGAGCACATGCTTGCCCGCCTGAAGCGCAGCCTTGACCATGGGGAAATGCTGCGCGTTGGGGGTGCAAATGTGAACCGCGTCGATCGACGGGTCGCGCAGGATCTCGCGGTAGTCGGTTGCAATCTTAGGGATAGAGAAGCCCGCGCCCAGAGTTCGTGCCGCCTCGGCGTTTCTGCCCGCGACGGCAACTGCTTCCACGGACTCCACCCGGCGCACAGCTTCGAGATGAACGCGGCCCATGAAGCCGGTACCGAAAATCGCCGTTCTGATTGATCTCATCTGGTTTCTCTTCTGTCAGCGGCGAAAGCCGCTTTTGTTTCTTTTCGGCTTACGGCGCCGCTCGAAGCCGCGCCCTTTCAAAATGGAGTACAAGTCAAAACCGGGTTCAAGCCAAAACGGAGTACAAGATCAAAACCGTACACGAAAAAACGATACACGCAAGAACGCGCGCACTAAGTCCAGCGGCCACTTAGGTCCACCACGCGGCCGTAGGTTGCTCACGGATAACGATGCTGTTGAGGAAGTGTGCAGCCTTGGTCAGCCCTTCCTCGGGTGAGAGCAGGCTATCTTCGTGCTCGATGGAGAGGACGAAATCGTAGCCGAACATCCGCAGCGTCGAGACAAACTGGCTCCACCATTCGGCGCCGTGACCATAACCGCAAGTGCGGAAGATCCAGCTACGCTCGCGCTCTTGCGTGTATGGCTTGGTATCGAGCACTCCCGTGCGCTGAAGATTGCTGGCGTAAAGCTGCGTGTCTTTGGCATGGACATGAAAGATTGCGCCTTCCAATATACGGACGGCGGCGATGGGATCGATGCTTTGCCAGAAGAGATGACTCGGATCGAAGTTGCAACCCACATTGGGTCCGGCAATCGATCGCAGCTTGAGCATAGTCTCAGGGCTGTAGACGACGAATCCGGGATGCATTTCGATCGCGATCTTCACCCCATGGTCGGCGGCGAACTTTGCATGCTCGATCCAATAGGGGGTCACCACTTCACTCCACTGCCAGTCGAGCACCTTCAGATAATCGGGCGGCCAGGGACAGGTAACCCAGTTAGGAGCCCTGGCATGGGGCGAATCGCCGGGGCATCCGGAGAAGTCGACCATCACGGAGATGCCGAGTTTTTCGGCAAGCAGTATGGTCTTGCGACTGACCTCGCGATCGTGCTGCGCCTGGGCCTTATCCGGATGCAGGGCGTTCCCGTGACAACTCAAGGCGCTGATGCTGACTCCCTGATCGGCCAGAACGTTCTTAAACTCGGCGAGGGCGCCGGTATCTTCGAGCATCGAGAGCTTGCAGTGCGCATCGCCCGGATAGTTTCCCGTAGCGAGTTCGACTGTGTTGATGTGGAGCGCCGTGAGTTTCTTGAGAACGGCTGCCAGCGGAAGTTGCGACAGCAGGGGAGTGAAGACTCCAATACGCATAACGCTTTCTGTCTCCTCGGAATCTTAATCCTAGAACGAAAGCAGTCATTCTATCGCAGCGGCTTGTGTTACCTTTATGCCTTTGAGGGAGATCACTTGCGCCACACTCGAATCGCTCTATTTCTCGCTCCTTTGTTTCTGATCCTGGCAGCCTTCGCGCTCGCCCAGGATCAGCCTGCCGTAAACACCTCGGTGGCGCCCCCGCCGCACGCGAAGCAAGTCCATCTCAAGCACATTCTGGTGATCGGTCAGACCAAGGGGTTCGAGCACGATTCGGTTTCGGACGGGATGGCTGCTATCTACGATATGGGCCACGACAGCGGTCTCTGGGATGCCACGCTGCGTACCGACACCGAGCTCCTCACAAAAAAGGACTTGGGAAGAAACGCCAAGAATCTGGACTACTTCGATGCTCTGGTTTTTGTCAGCACGACCGGCGAGCTGGATCTGGACGACGGCCAGAAAAAAGATATGCTCTCGTTCATCCGGGATGACGGAAAGGGGTTTGTAGGAGTTCACGCCGCCCTCGATACGAACTACAAGTGGCCGGAATACGGGGAGATGATCGGCGGCTGGTTCGACCAGCACCCGTGGTCTACGTTCAATGCGCCGATCGTCAATGAGGATCCCAGCTTCCCGGCGGTGCGCCACTTTCCCAAAGCGTTTGTTAAATACGACGAAATCTATCAGCCCAAGGACTGGTCGCGCGATAAGGTCAACGTCCTGCTCAGTCTTGATCCCACGAAACTCGATTATGCGAACAATCCGCGCGTCCACAGAACGGATCATGATTTCGCCGTGGCCTGGGACAAGATGTACGGGAAAGGGCGCGTTTTCTATTCGACCCTCGGCCATACGGAGGAGGCCTGGACGGACCCCGACGTCCGCAAGATGTATTTTGAAGCGATCAAGTGGGTGCTGGGCATGACCGAAGGCAGCACGGCTTCTCATCCGCGGCCGCAAACGCCGGTCGATGCGCATTGAACTGCGGAGGACGATTTCACGGGATGAATTTTCTTCGTTTGGCCCGGAACTGGAAGGTATGGTTGGCGGCTCCATTGATCCTGAGCCTCGCCCATGCCGCAACACAAACACCACCTGACAGCGCTCAAGCTGGCACCGCAGTCAAACCGAGCGCGCCAGTGGTACGCAAATCGTACCCCCTCGCTTTGGTCCAGAGCGGACGAGACCTGTTCCGGCAGGATTGCTCGTTCTGTCATGGGCGCGACGCTGGCGGCGGAGAGAGCGGGCCGGATCTTACTCGGTCCGCGCTGGTGACCGAGGATGTGGATGGAGACAAGATCGGGGTCGTTGTGCGCAACGGACGTCCTGAGAAAGGCATGCCCCCCTTCGACCGTTCCGATCAGCAGATTGCCAGCCTGGCGGCCTTTATCCATACCCAACAAAGCCGCGCGCTCAGCAGGGGAAGTGGCGGACGTAAAGGGGTGGACGCCGTCGATCTTCAAACCGGGAACGCAGAGGCCGGCAAACAATACTTCGAGGGCATCGGCGGATGCTCCAGTTGCCACTCGCCAACCGGGGATCTCGCCGGGATCGCTTCGCGTTACCGCGGCCTCGAGCTTGAAGAGCAGATGCTATATCCCAGACACGCGAAATCCCGAGTCACGGTGAAGCTTTCGCTCGGTCAAACGATCACGGGGAACTTGGCCTACCTCGATGAGTTTACGGTTGGGCTCATTGATTCCACGGGTGCGTATCGGTCATGGCGGACCAGCGACGTGCAGTACAAGGTCGAGACGGCTGTCGACGCCCATGTTGAACTATTCAGCAAGTACACAGACGCTGACATCCACAACCTGATGGCGTATTTGCAGACCTTTCGCTAGGCGTCTCAAGATCTGGCTGCGCACAGGGCTGGAAGAGTTTGAGGGGTTTCCAGGGCGATATGAATTTTCTGAAGGCTGCATTTCTTTTTGGCGCGAGCGCGCTGATGGCGATTGCACCATCCACCGTTATGGCGCAAGGCGTGGATGAGCAAATGCTTTTGCATCCGCCAGCCGACAGTTGGCCGGGATATCATGGCGACTATTCCGGCAGACGACACAGCGCGCTCATCCAGATCACGCCGCGGAACGTAAGAAATCTGGCGCTTGCCTGGGTCTTCCAGACAGACCAGTTCGCACAAATCAAGTCCTCGCCGTTACTGGTCGCTGGCATTTTGTACTTCACCGTTCCCGACAACATTTGGGCAGTTGATGCGCGTTCCGGCCACCAGATTTGGCATTACATCTATCCACCGAACAATGGGGAGCACATCGGGCACCGCGGGGTGGCTATGTACAAAGGATATCTCTTCTTTGTCACTCCCGATGCACATCTTGTGTCCCTGAACAGCAAAGATGGAACCGTGCGCTGGACTGTGGCGGTGGCTGATGCCACGAAGGGTTATTGGACGACCATGGCGCCTCTCATCGTCGGGAACCGAGTGCTGGTGGGTGTTTCCGGAGACTTTGACAACCTGACCGGTTATATCCGGTCGATCGATCCGGAAACAGGCGCAACCCAGTGGCAGTGGAATTCCACTGCTCCGGCTGGAACCCCCGACCAAACTACTGGCGGGATGACGTGGATGACGGGAACTTACGATCCCGACCTCAATCTTGTTTATTGGGGAACCGGCAACCCGACTCCCGTCCTGAAGGGGACGACGCGGCCCGGGGATGATCTCTACACGTGCTCCATCGTCGCCCTGAATCCGGACACGGGCAAGCTGGTGTGGGCCTTTCAGGTGTCTCCACACGATACGCATGACTGGGATGCGGTCGAGACTCCGGTGCTGGTGGATGGAGATTTCCACGGCGCGCCGAAGAAAATGCTGATGCAGACCTCACGCAACGGCTACTTCTTTGTGCTGGACCGCACCAATGGGAAGAATCTGCTGACGAGTCCTTTCGGACCGGTAAACTGGTCGCTCGGAATTGATAAGCAAGGCCGTCCGATTCCAAATCCCGCTAAGGAACCGGCGCCCGATGGGCGTCTGATTGCGCCCGACGAGGGCGGTCTTACCAATTACCGGTCTCCCAGCTTCGACACCAGAAACGGGCTGTTTATCGTCGACGCCCATCCCAGCTATAGCATCTATTTTGCCAAACCCGCGGATGGAGTCTACGGATGGGCGGGTGCGGATTACGACGTTTGGGGCAAGGGTGTGATCGAAGCTATCGATTACCAAACCGGCAAGATCCGTTGGAGCCACGAACTTGGCCCCCAAGGATCAGACGCGGGCGTACTGACGACGGACTCAGGACTTACTTTTACCGGCGACGCGATGGGCAACTTCCTGGCGCTCGATTCCGGCGACGGCAAGACTCTTTGGCACGCGGGCTCAGGCTCGCACATCCAAAGTTCTCCGATCACCTACGAACTCGACGGCCGTCAATATCTGCTGACCAGCAGCGGCGGGGTACTGTTCGCATGGGCACTTCCGCCGGAGCAATGATTTCGACGTGGTCACGGCAGTTCCTGACTCTGGTGGAGTGGGCCAGAAATGCGCCCATTCTTCTGGGGAGTTCTCGTCGGAGTGGTTCTCGTTTCCCCTCGGTTTTTGCTTGGTGGCGCGGGCGGAGTTCGCTCGCCATCCCCGGCGTAGCCGATCGTTCAGGTTTGCAGTTTGCGCGGAGTTCGGCAAGGTTGGTATCCTCGTGAACTCAGCCGGCATTACGCGGCGCACTCCGATTCTCCGACATAAGCGACAGCGATTGGAATGCGATGCTGGAGACCAACCCGAAGGGCACACGTCTGTCAGGATTTTGGATGCCACATGATTGGGTGTGGCCGTTGCCAGGTCTCGACCGGTGATGGGAACGCGCCGCAGGTTTCCTTTATGAATCTCCCGTCCGCCTTGAAACCGGTGCCCAAATCGAAGAACAGCGGCGCCGCACAACTTGCTCACCATATCGGACGCTTTCGTTGGGTTATTTGCACGCTTCTTCTGCTCGGCGTGATGAAGAACTACATGGATCGCCAGGTAATCGGCGTTCTGAAAACCACCTTGCAACATGATCTGGGTTGGAACGAAATCGACTACGGCAATCTGGTGTTTGCTTTTCAGGCTGCTTACGCGGTGGGAATGGTGTTGGTTGGACGATTTATTGATCGGGTCGGAACACGGCTGGGCTACGCCTTGGCCATGGCATTCTGGAGCCTGGCTTCGATTGCGCACGGCCTGGCGAGTTCATTCACCGGTTTTCTCGTAGCTCGCTTTGCCTTAGGGTTGGGCGAATCAGCGGTATTTCCGGCCAGCCTGAAGGCGGTTGCGGAGTGGTTCCCCAGGAAGGAGCGTGCGCTGGCGACGGGAATCTTTAACGCGGGGAGCAATCTTGGCGCTATCGCCACCCCCCTCATCGTCCCATGGATTGCCGTGCATTGGGGCTGGCGCTCGGCCTTTTTCCTGTTGGGTGGAGTCGGATTCATGTGGCTGGCGCTGTGGCTGTCGATTTATCGCCCTCCGCAGGAGCATCCGTCCTGCTCGCCCGCCGAGTTAGAGTACATTTCGAGCGATCCTGTCCCGCCCCAGATCAGAGCAAGTTGGTTCAAACTGCTGGCGCATCGCCAAACCTGGGCTTTCATACTGGCAAAGTTCATTACCGATCCGATCTGGTGGTTCTATTTATTCTGGATTCCCGACTTTCTTCAGCGCGAGCACGGTCTGGCTCTTCTTCACATCGGGATGCCGATCCTGGTCATTTATTTGATTTCGGACGCGGGCAGCGTTGCCGGAGGATGGCTTTCCTCTTCGTTGATTCGGCACGGCAGAACGGTGAACGCCAGCCGCAAATTCGCGATGTTGATTTGCGCCGTTTGCGTGGTGCCCATTGTCTTCGCGCCCAAGATAGCGTCGATGTGGGGAGTGGTGCTGGTGATCGGACTCGCGGCCGCGGCCCACCAGGGCTTTTCCTGCAACCTGTTCACTTTGTCTTCCGACATGTTTCCGCCGACGGTGGTCGCATCCGTTGTCGGGATCGGCGGCATGGCGGGCGCCATCGGGGGCATGCTCATCGCGAAACTGGTCGCCGGCCTTCTACAACGGACGCACAGCTATGCGGTTCCATTCTTTCTCGCCGGTTCGGCGTATCTGATCGCGTTGGCGGTCATACAAGCTCTGGCTCCGAGACTAAAACCGGTAGAGTTGGAAGCGACAGAACTATAATTTTGTCAGCGAGAGGCGAAAGTGGATAGAGCAGACCCAGCACCCAGCCCGGCCTCATCCCGACTTGCGATCAAACCCAGAGTGCACAGTCGCTGGGACCTGGTAAGTCTCGGCGAGGTTATGCTGCGCTTCGATCCTGGAGACCGTCGTGTGTGGACTACGCGTCAGTTCGAGGTTTCCGAAGGAGGAGGCGAATACAACGTCGCCCGTGGCCTGAAGCGGTGCTTCGGTCTGGATAGCGCAATTGTGACCGCCGTCGTGGATAATCCGGTGGGCAGATTGCTGCAGGATTTCATCTATCAGGGCGGCGTGGATCAGTCATTGGTCCGCTGGGTCGAATTCGATGGCGTGGGCCGCACCGCCCGAAATGGATTTAACTTTACCGAGCGCGGCTTTGGCATCCGTCCGGCCTTGGGTTGTTCCGACCGCGGGCACACGGCGGTTTCGCAGCTGAAACCCGGCGACATCGATTGGGATGAGATCTTCGGTAAACAGGGTTCGCGATGGTTTCATACGGGGGGCATTTTTTGCGCGCTGTCTGAGACTACGCCCGACGTGGCTGTGGAGGCCATGACGGCGGCGAGAAAAAATGGAACGATCGTCTCCTACGATTTGAATTATCGGGATTCACTGTGGAAAGCGATCGGCGGGAAAAAGCGCGCCCAGGAAGTGAACCGGCGGGTTGCTCCGCTGGTTGACGTTATGCTGGGCAACGAGGAGGATTTCTCCGCTGCATTGGGTTTTCCAGTCGCTGGAATGGACGAGCACATCTCGCACATTGAAACCGAAGCGTTCAAGAAAATGATTGAGATGGCTGTGAAGGAATTTCCTTTTGCCGTGGTTGCTACCACGCTGCGCAAAGCGAAAACCGCCACTTTGAACGGCTGGGGCGCGATCTGCTATGCGGACGGCGATTTCTACGAGGCCAAATATCGGGAAAACCTGGAGATCTTCGATCGCGTCGGCGGTGGCGATTCGTTTGCCTCCGGACTGATCTACGGCTTTCTCACTGGCCAGGGGCCGCAGTGGGCGGTCGAGTGCGGAGCGGCGCATGGCGCTCTGGCGATGACGACGCCTGGCGATACCACCATGGCAACCCTGAAGGAAGTGATCGAGGCCATGCAGGGAAAGGGCGCCCGCATCGCTCGTTAGAGGTGGCAGAGATTTATGACCAAGCAAGACGCAGCCAGTCGAATTCTGGAGATCGGCATTGTGCCGGTTGTCCGGGCATCTTCGGCGAAACAGGCGCTGAGGGCCGTGGAAGCCGTCTGCGCGGGTGGAATTCCGATTGTGGAAATCACCATGACCGTCCCGGGTGCCGTCGAAGTGATTGCCCAACTGGCCCAGAGCATGGGTTCCGAAGTGTTGATCGGAGCCGGAACGGTGCTCGATGCCGGCGCCGCGGAACGTTGCATCGACGCTGGCGCCGAATTCATCGTGAGTCCCGGATTCGATTTGGAAACCGTGAAATTTGCAAATCGCCGCGACAAATTGATGATGGCCGGAGCGCTCACGCCAACCGAAGTGATCACTGCCTGGAAAGCGGGCAGTGATTTCGTAAAAATCTTTCCGTGCGGAACCGTAGGCGGTGCGAAATATATCAAGGCGCTGAAAGCGCCCTTGCCGCAAATCCCGATGATTCCGACCGGCGGCGTGAACCTGAACACCGCCGCGGATTTCCTGATTGCCGGAGCCGCCGCGCTCGGCATTGGAGCCGAACTGGTGTCGGCTTCGGCGCTCGAGTCAGGCAACACGGCTCCGATTGTTGCTGCGGCTCAAGACTTCGTCGCCATCGTCCGCACTGCCCGCGCCCTGCTGGGCTCGCGTACGTAAGGGGAGAGAGTCGTTGAACTTCATCACGAATGCCTTCTTGCTGGCTTCAAAGACCGCTCGGCGGCTGTATGAAAGCTATGCCGCGTCCCCACCCATCCTGGATTATCACTCGCACTTGCCGGCCGGCGATTTCGCCGAGGACCGCCGTTTCCGCAATCTGTTCGAGATCGCGCTGGAAGGCGATCACTACAAATGGCGAGTCATGAGGGCAAATGGCGTCTCCGAGCGCTACTGCACCGGCGACGCCTCGCCCAAGGAAAAATTCCTGGCTTGGGCGCGGACTGTGCCCTACACCATTCGAAATCCGCTGTATCAGTGGACGCACCTGGAACTGAAGCGCTACTTCGGGATCGAAGAACTGCTCGACGAGCACACTGCGGAGGCCATTTGGGATCAGGCGAATTCAATTCTCTCGAATAGCGATTTGACGGCCCGAGGCATTGCGCGCCGGTTCAAGGTCCGGGTCCTGTGCACCAGCGACGATCCCTGCGACGCTCTGGAAAGTCACTCGAGGGTGAACACCAGTGATTGTGGCTTTCGGATGTATCCAACCTTTCGTCCGGATCGGTCGCTCCAGGTCTCGACCCCCGCGGCTTTTAATTCGTGGGTGCAGCGCCTGGAAGCGGTCAGCGGCACAGATATATCCGACCTTGCCGCTTTTTTGCGAGCTCTGGAAGTTCGACACAAATGTTTTCACGACGCGGGCTGTCGACTATCCGATCACGGACTGGAACACTGCTATGCCAATCCTTGCAGTGAAGCCCGCGCGGCTTCGATCTTTGCCACGGTGCGGTCCGGGGTCGCTGCCAGTCCCGAGGAGCACGACGAATTCGCCGCCTTCATGATGCTATTTTTCGGACGTCTGGACGCGGCGAAGAATTGGACGAAACAACTGCACCTGGGTGCATTGCGCAACGTGAACTGGCGACGGCAGCGGGAACTCGGCCCCGACACTGGCTTCGATTCGATCGGCGACTGGCCACAGTCGGCGCCGCTGAGCGGCTATCTGAATCTGCTGGAGAGCGAGAACGCCTTGCCGAAGACAATTATCTACAACAGTAATCCAACCGATAATTACAGCTTCGCCACGGCGATCGGCAATTTCCAGGATTCGGCGATCGCGGGGAAGATCCAATTGGGCAGCGCGTGGTGGTTTCTCGATCAGAAAGAGGGCATCGAGTGGCAATTGAATGCGCTTTCTGCGACCGGATTATTGTCCCGCTTCATCGGCATGGTGACGGACTCCCGCTCGTTCATGTCATTTCCCAGGCACGAATATTTTCGCCGTGTACTCTGTAATCTGCTCGGCGGCGAGATGGAACGAGGCGAGCTCCCCAGTGACGAAAAGCTAATCGGCTCTCTGATCCAAGATATCTGCTTCAACAATGCCCGCGACTATCTGGGACTGGAACTCGGACCCGAGCGGGCGGCAACCATGGCACCCGTATAGAAACGTCAGCTGCTGGGGACCGGTCTCGGTTGCTGAGCAAGTCGCTCCCGCTTTAAACATTGATTGGATCAACGAGTATCGGCCGTGCTTGACCGGGCACAATTGTCTGTCCGCGACGAAACCTGCTTGTCTCTGTGCCCCTATCTGCCTAGAATGCCTTCGTCGCCTTTGGCGTTGACGATCATTCATGTTGCAACCGACATTCAGAGGAGGGGATGCGGGCTTTCCCGCCACGCGCTGGTCCGTCATAGAAGGAGTTCGCAGCGGCGATACGGCAGAGCGGAGGCGGGCGCTGGAAACGCTTTGCCAAGAGTACTGGAAGCCGGTTTACAAATACGTGCGCTTGCGTTGGAGTCGTGGAGCTGAGGATGCTCAGGATATCACGCAGGGATTTTTTGCCGAAATGCTGGAGCGGGAACTGCTGAATCGTTTCGATGCCGGCAAGAGCCGGCTGCGGACGTACTTGCGCCTGTGCGTGGATAGCTTTCTGCTGAACGAAGATAAAGCGGCGCGCCGCCAGAAGCGCGGGGGAGAGGTCCAGCACCTGGCTCTTGATTTCGCCGGAGCCGAAGACGAGCTTGCCGGAGGCTGCATTGATGCTGCGGCAATTGCCTCTCCCGACTCTCTCGACGAATTCTTTGAGAAGGAATGGGTGCGCAGTCTTTTCACACTAGCGGTTGAAGACTTGCGCACCCTTTGTATCGCGCAGGGGCGCGAGCGCACGTTCCAGCTTTTTGAGGCCTACGATCTCGATGGCGACGACAATAGTTCCTACGAGCAACTGGCGCAGCAGTACGGCATTACCGTCACTGCCGTAACCAACGCCCTGGCCTGGGCGCGTCGCGAGTTTCGCAAGATGGCGCTGGAACGCTTGCGTCGAACCTGCGGTAGCGATGAGGAATTCCAACGAGAGACTAAAGCGGTGTTCGGATGGGAGGCGCAGTGAGGATTCTCCAAACCACGGCAAGAGGTTAGAGAAGCGGGGAAACGGCGGACCGTAGGAAGGCGCTCCATGAGACAACTTTCCGACAAGGCGGTCATACGACTGCGCACTGGTGCGGAGCTTCCCGACCTCAGCGGCACGCGCTACCGCTTGCTGGAACGGGTGGCGCGCGGCGGCATGAGCGTAGTCTACGCGGCGCAAGACCGAGACCTGCAACGCCGCGTGGCCCTAAAAGTGCTCGAAGCGCCAGGTTCCCAGGGCGAGCTGGCAGCTCGGCTGATGCGCGAGGCGCGCGTGCTGGCGCGGCTCGAACATCCCGGAATCGTGCCCGTGCATGATGTCGGCAGGCTGCCCGACGGCCGTGTCTTTTACACGATGAAGTTTGTCGAGGGCCAACGCCTCGATCAATATATCGGGTCTCTAACCCCCATTTCGGATCGGTTGCGCCTGTTCCAGCGCATTTGTGACGCAGTTGCATTCGCACACGCTCGCGGGGTGCTCCATCGTGATCTGAAGCCCGCCAACGTGATGGTCGGCTCCTTCGGCGAAGTTCTGGTCATGGACTGGGGACTGGCAAAAATCCTGACCGGTGATGTCGAGACCCAACCGGGTGCCGACCCTGCCAGTCCGCACGACCCTGCGAATCGCCGAAACAAAACCACGGGCTCGGTAGTTACCGGTCATGGGAGGGTGATGGGCACGCCAGGATACATGTCGCCCGAGCAGGCGCGCGGCGAAGTTGAATCGCTGGACGCGCGCAGTGACATTTTCTCTCTTGGACAACTTTTGCGATCTCTCCGGAGCGAGAGACCATCCGATCGCTCGCTCGACGCGATCTGCGCCAAGGCATCCGCGCAAGAACGCGCGGCACGATACGCTACGGTGCAGGAACTGGTAGCGGACGTTTCCCGATACCTGGACGGCCTGGCGGTTGAGGCGCGGCGCGAAAACATCTTCGAGAAGGTGGGACGGTTTTACCGCCGCTACCGATTCTTTATCCTATTGACGGCAGCGTATTTAGTCATGCGCATACTTTTGCTTGTGCTTATTAAACCCTAGCGCTTAAAGGAATTTCAGATTCTGTTGTAAAGAACTGCAGGACACAAAAACGAGGGAAACTTATGAACAAAGTCCTGCTTGGTTTGCTGTTAGGTGCATTGCTTGGCGCCATTGACGGTAGTACGGCCTGGTTTTATCCGGAAGTACGCGCGCAAATGGCGGGAATCATCGTAGGCTCGACCATCAAGGGGCTGATTGCGGGAGTAGCGGCCGGGATCTTTGCCCGCAAGATCAATTCGCTGCCACTCGGAATTTTGTTCGGTCTGGCAGTAGGTTTCGGGCTCGCATTCATTGTCGCGTACATGCAGCATGACCACTATCTCGCGATCATCCTGCCCGGGAGCATCGTCGGCATGGTGGTGGGATATGCCACCCAGAAGTATGGTATGACGTCGGCGACCGGGCGCTCGGGCTAGCTTTCAAAACAGGCTGAGCTCGCGGCAAATCTGGCAAGAATCTTGGCCGGGGCTTATCGGACTGCCTTGACCCGGTCCCGCCGCGACGTTCTAGTTCTGGAAGCAAACAACGACCCAGGTTCGTGATAATCGAAATCCCTCGACTGGTCCCCGAATTAGATGAACTGGTGTTTCCCCGGCTAACAGCCCTGTCATCTCGATAGTCGAATCGTCGCGTTGCGAGTTCATTTCGCGCGCGGGGGCTCGATATGTTGCGCTTCCGATTGGGTCAGACTTTCAAGCCACACGGTTCGAATTCTGCACGCAGAGCCGGCAAGGTTTTTGCATTCTGTCGACGTATTGCGTTCGGAAAGAGACACGCCGCCCAAACTCTCTTCCTCTTGATCGTGTCCTCTCTAGCACCGACTAACGAAGTGTGGGCGAAACACTCAGATGCGGTGCGAGAGATTCCGTTCAAACTTTATCAAACCCATTTGGTGATCGCCGTGGGATCGCTGGGAGGGTCAGAGCAAAGAAACCTGATGATCGATACCGGAACAAACCCGACCATGGTGGATGATGCAACCGCTCGCGAATTGGGATTGGAGCGGCTGAGTCGGTCCGGCGGGAGCATCAGCGTTGTAGATGGCTCGGTGACAACCTATCACTCCATTCTGCCGACGCTGGACCTTGGACCGATACACCGGGAAGCGATGCCCGTGGCAGTGACTGACCTTTCCTGGCTACGGGAGCAGATCGGCATTCAGGTTGATGCGGTGATAGGGTTGGATGTGCTGGCGCAGCTCAACTTCCAGATTGACTATCCATCGAGAAGAATCAGTTTCGGTGCGATTCGAATTCCTCGGTCAGCGGTACCGATGCAGGAAGCCGATCATTTGTTGATCGTGCAAGCAAAGCTAAACGGGGAACCAGCGAAATTAGTAGTAGATACTGGCGGATCCAGCCTCATTTTGTTTGCGGAAAGGCTGCCGCAATCGACGAGTTGGCGAACCCTCGGAGCCACTGCGAAGTTATCAAATTTGGCTGGGGACGCCGAGCTCCAGAAAGTTCAGTTAAAGGAACTTCGAATTGGGGAGACGAATCTGAGCGACAGCATCGCACTCGTCGGGAAAACCTCGACGTGCTGCAAATTCCAGGGAATCCTGGGGATATCTACCCGGAAATTTAAACGCATTAGCTTCGACTTCAGACGGCGGCTGGTAGGATTCGAGTTGCAGGATACCAATGTTAATGTTATGGAGTCCTTGGACGCAGCGTGCGAATCGCTATTTGAATCCCCGGTTTGCCGCGCTGCGGCCGGTAGCCTGAGAGTCATCGGAGCGCGATGAAAGGACGATGAAAAAAACGATACGGGAGTCCCTGCAGGACTTGAGTTACTCGCTCTTTACAGAATTCACTGCGGCCGCCGTCGTCTCCCGCTGGATTCGCAATGGAATACTGACACATATCGTGAGGCCGCCATGGGGAGGGCTTACGACCTCCAAGCTCTGATTCTGTCCGTAGAGGGATTCGAGCCGTTCCCGGGTGATTCTTAAACCTAAACCATTCGCCGGGAGAGTGCTCAGACTTCTGAGCCCTGGTCCGTTGTCGGTTATCTTCAATTGCAGGTCACCATTCTGGCGGTTCACGGTGATTCGAATCTCTCCACCGCCCAGCAGTTTCGAGATTCCGTGTTTCACCGCGTTGTCCACCAGGGGTTGCAGCAGCAGGTGAGGGACTTGCGCATCCAGTGTCTCCGGCGCAATGTCAAAAATCACGTTCATGCGCTCTTCAAACCGAACTTTCTCGATGTCGAGGTAACAATTCACGAACTCGAGTTCACGATTCAGGGTCGTAATCTGAGTGCCCGCCGCTTCGAGACTGATTCTCAGCAGATCGCTCAGACGGCTCATCATGCGATCGGCAGCATTTACGTCGGTCAGCATAAGTGCTGAAATCGAGTGCATCGTGTTGAACAGGAAGTGCGGCTGCAACTGGCTCTTCAATGTCTGGAGGTGAGCTTTGGCGAGTTGTCCCTCAAGTTGAGTGGCGCGAAGTTCTCTCTCGCGGAACCTGTGGTAATAAGACACAGCGTGCGCGATGAGTACGATGGGAATGTAAACCGAGGTAATGTCGTCCACAACGCTACCGAGGAACATGCTCCTGAGCACGGCCCAGGGCGCCGTCCTAAGGGCGTGGGCGTGCGAGTCCCAGATCGCGGAGGTCCATTGGCGGTGTGCTTGGTCCCAGTAGCCATACGGAGTCACGGCTCGGAGAGAGATGTGTGCCAAGGTGAAAACGATGCCAGCCGCCAGATGCAGTAGCGATCTCTTCACCCAGTTACCGCGTTGCAGCGGGTAGCGAAGAGCAAATGCAAAAACGAAAGGCGTGAGGGGAGCGAAGGTGAGGATCTGGCTGAATTCCATGCCAGCAATTGAATGCAAGCTCATTCCATTATTCATCGGGCGATACAACTGGTAAATTGTGGCGGTCGCGGCGAGAGAGACGAAGGTCCAGACGCCGAAGCTGGCTGCCCAAATCAAGGCGGGATGATTTGTGATCTGGACTCTGGTGTCGCCCTCTTCATCACCATCATGATCGCCGCCGGTAGAATTGCCCCGCCGGGGTCGGCGAACCAACTCCCCTCCACAATGACGGCAGATGCGCTGCTGACGCGATGCGCAATCGGCGCAGAATGTGCAGTCAAAAGAGCAGATGTATGCCTCGACGTCGGGCTGCAGGTCTCGCGCGCATCCTTCGCACGTGGTCTTCATATTCAATGGGCCTCGAGAACAACCAATGCGGGGATGCAAACGTTCAACCTAGACCAATTCGCCCCCGCCGATCATCGTAGCGACCCATCGCGAGGACGGCAGTTTGGAAGCTGCAAGTAATATTGAACCACGCCGGTGTTCCCGGCGGGGGAAATTGCGACTTCGTAACACCACGACTTATCCCTGAATTGTGACCAGTCGTCCCGGAGGATTCCACTCGCCCTTTGATTCGACGGTTGGAAGTGGCAAACGTCACCTCGGGGACGCCGGCGTCCGAGAGCGCGGTCAGGACGATGAGCGCGGCGGACGAGCCCACAAAAACAGGCCGCTTAGGGCAGGCCCTGTTGTGAGGTTTCAACCGTCTGTTAAAAGTCGTACCGCAAACCGAGTTGCAGCTGCCGCGCTGCATTCGCGGTGTTGGTGAGGACTCCGTACTGGCCTGGATCTTGGATGTTCACATTCGCAGAATCAAAACTTCCGGTTGAGTTCGGATTCACGGATGGATTGTTGAAACTTGGATGGTTAAAGGCGTTGAAGGCTTCGGCCCGAAACTCCAATCGCTGGTTTTCGGACCAAGGCATCCTGAAGGACTTCAGGAGGGCCATATCGACGTTGGCGTAGCTCGGGCCGCGTAACTGATTTCTCTCCCCCGTGCCGCCGCCGAAGGGATACGCAAAAGCTCCGATCGCCGCCGTCTGGTCGGTGAAGAGTTGAAGTTGGTTGCCCGCCTGGACGTGGATGTGCTGTTTGACCGCGGAGGACGGCCCGATTAAAACCGCCGGCGCCTCCATGGTGAAGTCGATGGGGAAAGCGTTTGTGATTGTGGTGAACGGGAATCCCGAGTGATAGGAAATAATTCCCGAGGCTGCCCACCCTCCGAGAATCGCGTCCGCCCACTTTGGGGCGCTCCCGAGCAACCACTGCCTTCGCCCGATAGGCAACTGGTAGACATAATTTGCGCTGATGGTGTGGACGGCGTCGAAATCGGAACTGGCGCGGCACACCCGTAAATTGCGCAAGTCGCAAATCAGCCCCTGCGCATTGAAGCTGGCGAAAATCGCGTCATTGGTAATGTCAGAAACGTTGTCGATCGATCTCGCGTACTGATAGTTGAGATCGAATTGCAAATTGTGGGAAGCGCGCTTGCGCAAGGTTGCGACCAGCCCGTTGTAGCTGGACGAAGCCCAGTTGCCAACGTTGGCCACCGAGCCGGTCTGGTAAGGCAACCCAGTATTGGGCAGAAGAAATCCGGCGTTGGCAAGGTCTACATCCACAGTTGAAAGATCGCCGGTCTGAAAATTGGGTTGGAGCACCGACGGGGAAGCCAGAAAGTTGGTGCAATCAATGCCGAACACGTTTTGGCAGGTTGCCCCCGGTCCGTACAGGTTGGGAAGCGCAAGGTTAACCTGATTTTCAAACCAGGGCTGAATGGCTATGGAGCCAGCCGGGGTCCCGGCGTTCAGCGCCGCCTGTACGTTGCCAAAGGCGGCATTCAAGAGCTGCCCCGACTGCGGATCTTTAAAATTGAGCTGCTGCCCGGGATCGCCGTTTCCGATCAGCCGGCGGCCAAACTTCCCGAAGTAATTGACATCGAGCAGGAAGTTGCCTGGAAGCTCGCGCTGAATACCGAAGGAGACGGTGATCGAATACGGCATCTTCAGAGTATTGCTGAGCTGAAACAAATCGCTGTTGGTCGCCAATCCCGTGGCGCAAGGTTGTCCCGCGGGTACGGGATAGGACAGTGGGCAGTTACTTCCATTCGAAGTGACTACGAAGGGCGTGACGGACGGGCGCGGAACCGTTCCGGGCGGGGGCGGAGGGACCGGCGCGCCCACCGAGTGGAATCGTGGATCAGTCTGGAGCGAGGTTACGGGATCAAGCGGCACACCAAACTCGTGCGATATCGTCGAGTCAAACATCTGCGCCGTTTCGTCCACTTCGAAACTCAACGTGCTCAGCACGCGGTCGTAGGCAAGCCCTCCTCCGGCTCGGATGCTGCTCTTGCGGTCACCCAACAGGTGCCCGAGTACGCCGCCGGTAAACGACGGTGAATATGCCATTCCAAGGCGGGGAGCAAAATTTCTCCAGTCGGGATGATAGTAGCCGGGACCGTGATTGACGGGACCGCCGAGTTGATAACTCACAAACGGAGAAGCATTGAATCCGTTGACACCACCGGCAGCGGCGACCTGACGCGCATTGAACAATTGTGGTTCGCTGAGCGTTGGAACTGACTGGAAACCGTTCACCTCGTACGGAACGCTGTGGTAGTTCCATCGCAGCCCATAGCTGACGGTGAGATCGGTGCGTACTTTCCACGCATCCTGGACGAACAACTCATACTCGCTGTAGCGGAAGTTGCGGACAGAGGGCGTGAACTGGGGCAGAGGATTGCCCGACACGTCGTAGTTATAGGTTCCGCTGACACTGGCATAACGTCCCAGCAGGGTGGTGAAAGTGTTGTCCCAGATCAGTTCGGAGGTGGGATCGGTGGAAATGTCGCTCGGCCTGAGGCTGGGCTCAAGGCTGGTGATTTGTGATTGCAAGCCGATGTCGGCGAAACTGATGTCATTGACGTTGTAAAAATTCACCCGAATCGGTTTGATGTCGGCGCCAAACTGCGCGGTATGTCTTCCCTTAGCCCAACTGAGGGTGTCTCGGATCTCAGGCACCGGAACATTCCGGCCCTGGCTGCGGATGTCGCCATAGGGGCTGGACAGTACTCCAAAACCAAGATCGTAGGGCGCGGTCGGAGCGTAGTTGATGGGAAAATCGTAAACTTGCCGGGCGATGCCGAAGCTCGCCAGATTGGTGACTCGAGGATTGATGATCCAGGTATGTCCGACCACCCATGAACGCTCGTGGCTGACGAATGAGCCCACCGGGCCCGGGTCTTGCGGGAACACTTTGGGAGTTTCGGTCTGATTGTCGCGGTCCCAAGTTCCGCGCGCGAACAGATTTTGAGTGGAGGACAGCTTGTAGTCCAGCCGGCCGACAAATGTGTTGTCCTTGACGTAAGAAGGCGCGGTAAACAGAAAGCCTCCGGTATTGATTCCGTCGCCACCGCTGACTTGGTTGGGCTCTGGGTAACGGCCATCGATGAAACCGAGGAGTGCCTGGTCAGCGCCAATCCCGAGCGGGTCCAGAGCCGCAGTCTGAGCGGTGGTGAGCGTTGAAATGCAGCTGGGCTGCGTGCTCAGAGTCGCTCCCGGGCAATTGGAACTGCTGTCATTGACGTAGGAGATTTCTCCGTTGCGAAAGGGATCGAGAGGAACCGTGAGCGTTTGCTGCGCGCCTGTCGCGTCGCGACGCCCGGTGTAGTCAAAAAAGAAGAACAGCCGGTCTTTCAGAATAGGGCCGCCCACGCTCGCGCCAAACTGATTGCGCGTAAGTTGGGCGCGCGGGTTGCCCACCAGGTTGTTGAAGAAATCATTCGCGGCCATCACGGACACACGATTGAATTCGGAAGCCGACCCGTGCCACTGGTTGGTGCCGCTCTTGGTTACCAGATCTACCTGCGCCCCTGCGCCACGACCGAAGCTGACGTCGGCGTTGCCGACAATCGTTCGAACCTCTGAAACGGAATCAAGAGGAGCGCGGCCCACGGTGTGAAAGGCCTGGCCGGTGGTCTCGTCGTTGACGTCGAGCCCGTCGAGAGTGACAGTGGTGGCGTCTGCGCGCGAGCCGGTGACCGATCCATTTTGCGAGTCACCGCCGGTAACCTGCACGCCCGGTTGCAGCCCCAACAGCGCGCCCGCATCGTCGCGAAACAAGCTGGGCAACTCCGCCACTTGCTGGGAGGTAATCACGTTGCCGATGCTGGCATCGATTGTATTCACGGTGCCTTCTCCCGCTGCCCTTACCTCGACGCTCTCGCTTGCGTTGCCGATTTGCAGCTTCACGTCTCTGGTCTCCGTGACACCGACACCGATGCCCAAATCAGAGAGAGTCGTAGCCCGGAACAGGTCTTTGCTGACCCTCAACCGATAGTGTGGACCGGGTGCCACATGCAAGAATTGATATTCTCCTTCCCGATTGGTCACTGTCGTGGCAGAAAATGCCGTGTCAGAATTCTCAAGCCTGACCTCCGCTCCTACAATGATGGCGCCGGACTCATCGCTCACCACGCCAGTCAGGCCGGAGGTCGCTTGCCCGGCTACCCCAGCAGGAAGTACCAGAAACAGAGCAGTTACCCGTAACGCCGCTTGAAGCCGAAACCAACGAAACCTGAAAAACATGAATCATCTCCTGGGGGAGCGTTTTCGAGCGCGCGCGCGAAATTCGCGCTCCCCGTGCTGTGTCGCTGTGGCGGCGCAAGCATGGCAACTCACAATGGTTAAGGAAGTCACTTCAGCGAGAGTCCGAACTCGGCTCCGTTGCTGTAGGTGCAAGACAGCCCGCCCCATGGCGGCCTTTGCAACTGAAACGCCAGAGTCCCTCCAGAAGAGCGCGATGGGACGAGAGCCTTGAATTCATCCACCAGCCGTGGCGCAGACGACATAGGCTTACCTTCCGCAGTGAGGCTGTTGCCCTGTAGAAACGTGCGGGATTACAAGAACTGGTAGAGACAAGCTGTTCGGATACCAAGTTTGGGAGGCATAGTTGAGACTTTTGTTGATTTTGTGATCAAGAGTCACTGCATCAGAACCGTCTTGACTCCAGCACAACAGACTGTCTGGGGCGTTTTGTTTTGGGGATAGCGCGAAACAATCAAATCGACAACTCCTTGCTGTAATGGAGAAGAACAAGAAGCAGCAACACAGCGGCACGGGAGCGAAGTGTGAAGTGACTTGGCGGATAACGAGTCCGTTTGTCGCACGTCTATCTGACGTGTTCACAACTCGTTGAATTGTTGGTGACGCATGAGCCTTGAATTCGCCGCCGCCGCGGTCTCACCGGAACTGCCAACTGGCGCGGTCATCCGTACGATCATCGCAGATGATGAGCGGCTGGCTCGAGACAAACTGCGCATCTTGCTGGCCTCGGAGGCGAACGTCAGACTGGTGGCTGAATGCCACGACGGTCAGCAAACCTTATCCGCCGTGCGCACCTACAGGGCGGATTTGCTTTTGCTGGATATACAGATGCCCGGGATGGACGGGTTCCAAGTGCTAAATGAGCTTTCGGCGGAAGAGATGCCCGTAGTGATCTTCACGTCTGCGTATGATCAGTATGCAATCCGTGCGTTTGAGGCGCACGCTCTCGATTATTTATTGAAACCGTTCGACCAGGAACGGCTGCATCATGCCATCGAGAGAGCGCGATGGGAGTTGCACAAGTCGCAGGATCGCGAGATCACACATCGCATCCTGGATCTACTCTCCCAGGTCAAGTCCGACATGCTGCCGGCGCCTTCCTCCGAGGGGCGCCTGGTAATCCGAGCAAAGGGTCGAGTCGTGTTCCTGAATCTGAGTGAGATTGACTGGATCGAGGCCTCGGCCAACTATGTCCGGCTGAACGTGGGCAAGGAGTCGCATCTGTTTCGAGAGACAATCGGCCGGATCTCCGAACGGCTGAATCCAAACCATTTCGTTCGCGTTCACCGTTCCACGATCGTCAATGTGCGGAAGATCAAGGAACTGATTCCCGTAAACAGCGGTGAATACATCGTGGTGTTGAAAAGCGGCAAGGAACTCTCCTGCAGCCGGAGTTACCGGGGCGCGCTGGAAAGCATGATCGAGAAACATCCCTGATACGCGGCCCTATGTACCATGTCGCGTAGGCGGCGTAACTGGCTGGGACGTCGCGCTCTCTCTTTTCGTGCGCACAACACCGCGCTCGCACTTCTTATCATCGTAGCGCCGCGACTGGTCCCACACACCTTGACATCGAACTTTGACGAATCTGAGTATGGCAGCTCTTGTAAAGTCGACTCATGCGAGGACAAACCTCGTATGACGCCAGCCGATTAGGAGCCGGTTCATGCGCGTTCTCAGGTCCACCGCTGTATTGGTAATATTCACCCTTCTGCCTGGCACTTCTTCCTGGGCACAATCTGCCGCGGCTTCCATCCTGGGTCAAGTGACCGACGCGCAGGGCGCAGCCTTGCCGGACACGAAGATCACGGTGCGCAACGCTGCCACTCAAGTTGGCTACAACACCGTGACAGATTCGGAAGGTAATTACCGCGTCTTGGCTTTGCCAATCGGCAACTATTCAGTGACCGCCCAGCATGAGGGGTTTGCCACGCTAGTGATCGAACCCCGGGCGCTTCAGATCAACCAGCAGGAGCGGATCGACCTGCACTTATCGGTGGGCGCTCGATCAGAGACGGTCGATGTCAGCGGAGCCGGAACCAATGTGGAGACCGTGAATCCCACGCTGGGCCAGTCTGTGACGGCGCGGCCCATCGTTAACCTTCCATTGAATGGGCGCAATGTTCTGACCTTGGCACTCTTGCAGCCAGGGGTCACAGAAGATAATCCGGATGACGCCGGCGCGGGAAGCGCTAGTCTTGGGGGAGGAAACTTCAGTGTGGCCGGCGGCCGTTCCGATTCCATCACTTACCTGTTGGATGGCGGCATCAACAACGAACTTCTAGGCAATGGAGTGGTCTACAATCCCAACCCGGATTCGGTGGCGGAGTTTCGGATCTTGACCAGCAACTACACGGCGGAGTACGGGCGCAACGGGTCGGGAGTGATCAGCGTCGTAACCAAGTCGGGCAGCAACGAGATTCACGGCAGTGCGTTTGAGTTCTTGCGCAATACTGCATTCGACGCGAACGCTTATTTCAATATTCCCGCGGGCATACCCAGAAACGATTTGAAACGCAGTCAATTTGGCGGTACGGTTGGCGGTCCTATTCTCAAGAATCGTTTCTTTTTCTTCCTGGCCTATCAGGGACAGCGTCAGATAGAGACTGACGTGGAGCCGGAGCAAACCACCTTTACTCCTGCCGAACTTACCGGTGATTTCTCACAGGCAAACAATGGCGGCCCCGATCCGAATGTAGTTCTTTTTCTGCAGGCGAACCCGTACTTTCAGTCGAGTCCGACGCTCGCCGCGCAAGCCATTATTGATCCTGCCAAAATTGATCCGGCTGCGCAAAACTTCATTGGCCATGGATTCATTCCCACCACGCCGACCGGCACGATTTTCCCGGCGGCTGGCGGTACCAACAATACGAACGAATTGACCGGCAAGCTCGACCTCAACATCAGAACCAAAGACAAGCTGTCGGCGACCATCGGCGGAATTCGGAATCCTTTGCTTCAGCCCTTTGCGCCTCCAGGTGGCTACGGAGCGGACGTGGTCGGCTTTCCCAACATCAATGAGACTCACAACTACTTTGCCAATATCACCTACACACGAACGGTTTCCTCGACCCTGCTGAATGAACTTCGGGGGACAGCACAACGTCACTACACGGTGGGGAATAAGCCTACATCGAGTCTCGCTCAGGGTGCCCAGTTGGGATTTGGTCTTCTATCGGACTCAGCCAACGGCCCTCCGCTCATGACCTTCGACAACGGGTTAACCATTGGGCCGGACCAGGCGGGCCCAAGTTACGAGAGTGGTAATACGTACGCTGTCTCTGACGTATTGACGTGGATCAGAGGGCATAACACGTGGAAGGCGGGTGGCGGCTTCTCCGCGTATCAGCAAAACACGATCTACAACTTTTTTGGCGATGGCAATTTCACTTTTGTGGGCCCGTATTCTCAAACTGGAATTGGAACCGGCAACAGCCTGGCTGATTTTCTCGTGGGGATTCCCAACAACCTCTTCGAGGGGCCAAATGCCCGGAACAATATCAGAAGTAAGTCAACCTTTGGTTTTCTTCAGGACGAATGGCGAGCGACCCAAAGGCTTATCCTAACTCTGGGAATCCGGTATGAATACAACACGCCCAAGCTAGACACGCAGGGCAGAACCTTTTCTATCATCGCTGGAGATCAATCCGTCAGGTTTCCCAACGCACCGCTTGGGCTCGTGTTTCCCGGAGATCCGGGGGCTCCGAGAGGGGTGAATTTTCCCGACAAAAACGATTTTGCGCCACGATTCGGATTCGCATGGGACCCTTCGGGCCAGGGCAAGACGAGCATCCGGGGAGGGATCGGCCTGTTCTATGACATCTTGAAGGGCGAAGACAACCTGCAGTTCAACGGCGCTCCCCCCTTTTATAGCGAGCCCGTGGCCCAATATTTTTGCCCGGCAACGGCCTTCAATGGCGCCTGCCAATATCCTGCGGGCCCGGCTCCGTTTTACACCCAACCTTGGACGACCGCAGGTTTTCCCGGGAATCCGTTTCCCTCGCCCGTACCCACCGCAAGCACCGCTTTTGCCAACGGCGCCGATATTCCATTCGGTGGGGGCAGCATTTTCTTCGTAAATCCGCATCTCCATACTCCGTATACGTATCAATACAACTTGAGCCTGCAGCACGAGGTGGTGCGGAATCTAACGGCTGAGGTCAACTACGTGGGCAGCAGTTCGAAGGGCTTAACATCTTTGGAGGACGTGAATCCCTTCATCCTGAACACGGTCAATGGTCCAAATCCGACTCGGCGATTGAATCAGAACCAGAACGCAGCTCTTACAAGCTACTGTGACTCCAACTTCCAGGGTCCATCGGACTGTCCATTTTCGGCTGCGCTGGAGTTTGGCAATCTCAGCTTTGGCAATTACAACAGCCTCGAAGCTTCTTTGACGAAACAGGTGAGCGACAGCCGGTTAGGTACTTCGTACTTCACTTTGGCATATACCTACGGCCACAGCATTGATGACGCATCCGGATTTCGAAACCGGGACTCGCAAGTCCCTTACTACAACATTGGTCAGTTTCGAGCTTCGTCAGACTTTGACCTCACACAACGGATTACTCTCAGTGGTGGATGGGATCTTCCATTCGATAGATTCGGCGGACCGAAGCGGCTGGTGAAAGGATGGAGCCTTTATCCCATCTTTAGCTGGCGGACTGGATTTCCGCTCAGCATTTCATCCGGCCTGCCGGTGAACAATACCTCCGATCCGGGACCCTCCGGTGCGGGCGACGGCTACCTGGCGAATGCAGTATTTGTGCCAGGTGTAAACCACATCACGCTGATGAATCCCAAAAGCCAGGGCACAAGTTGTACCAATCCCGTCACCGGTGTGATGGAGACGGGTAACCTCTACTTCGGATGCGACGCCTTCACACCTATTTCGGATACTCCCGGGAGCGGCTACGGTTTGCCTCGGGACTTCTTTCGCGGCCCAGGTCGAACAAACCTCGACTTAGCTCTGGCCAAAACCACTTTCATTACCGAGCGGGTGAACGCGGAGTTTCGGGTGGAGGCGTTCAACCTGTTCAACCACGCGGAATTCGCCAACCCAGACACAAACATTAATAGCAGCACGTTCGGCCAAATAACCTCCACGACGTTTGGGTCGGGAGTCAACGCGCTGCAAACTCAGCGCATTCTTCAGCTCGCTTTGCGACTTACCTTCTAGCGGTTTGTAGTTCTGTTACCTCCTTCGGGGTATCACAATGCCCCCAGGGTGTCGCCGATCATGGTTTGTTTTGCCCATCGAGCTGCTCCTGGATCACGCGTGCTGTTTCCGGGATACGGCACTCGGTGAGAGATTCTGGACGGTTCATCCCTGCGAGCCGGGTGATCGTCCCGGGCTCTTGTTTCTGTGATCGCAAACGTCTAATAAAACAGTCAGAGAGAAAGAGAAAGTGAGACCGTCAGTTGACGATGGTCGACGAACCGAGTGTGCGAGGCCGCCTGATGACGCTTAACAACGCGGGGAACGCATCGTGTGTTATGCCGATCCCTTCCGTCGTCGTAGATGGGAATCAGTGCTCGCGCACGGCTTTGTGTTCCATCCTTGATCGCGATCCAGGAATCAGTTTTCTTGGTCAGCTCGAAACTGAAGAGGAAGTGTTGGCTATTCTGCGGGAACATCCGCGTGTTCTTCTGTTGATGGACGTACAGATGCCGCGCCTGGATTGTTTCCAGCTGCTTCGACGCCTAGGATCTGCACCACCGCCGACCGTCATTCTGATCGCTTCCGACAAGCGATATGTCATGGACGCCTTGCAGTTACACGTATTTGGCTACTTGCTCCGACCTGTTTCCGAGAGTCTGGTGCGCGCTAACTTGGAGGCAGCCAAGAGACACCTCGAGTATGGGCGGGTAAGTAACTCACTATTCCCGCTGCGCGCAGCCGGCGTTGTCACCTCCTCAGAGCGACTGGTCATTAAATCCCGTGGACGCTTCATATTCTTAAGAAGTGGCGAGATTGACTGGATTGAGGCCAAAGGCAACTATGTTCGCATCCATGCGGGGCCCACGTCGTTTATAGAGCGCAAGACCATGGCGTCGCTCGAAGCTCAGCTCGATCCAACGAACTTCGCCCGAATACACAAATCCACGATCGTGAATCTCGACAAGATTCGCGAACTCAGGGTTTGGCCAACCGGGGAGTATGTCGTGTTCATGAGAAACGGCAAGGAATTGACTTTGACAAGGAACTACCGCGAGCGATTGTCAGGGATTCTTGGTCGCCACCGTATTTCCGGCAGGCCTGTCGACAAGCTTCTATGTCTGCAAGGATAACAGTCGGAAAGGGAATGACAATGGGATCTGACAGTGCACGCGCTGGTAAGTGTTATGCGAGTGCACTCGCCCTATACGTCGGCTGACGTCGGCTATCCTGGCTTCAGCCGGATTGGCTCTCCACCGACCACTGCCAAGCGCGGCGCCCCTGATCGGAAACAACACTGTGGGCTTCCCCGTATTCCTCGAGGCGGCCTAACACGGTGGTGACTGTCGCCAATGGATCCTTATGTTTGGCGAGCAGTGTCGGACTTGTCCGCTGGATCAGATCGCGTACTTCTCGGGCGTTTATTGGTCCGCCAGCTTCCATTAAAACTCTTCGACAGGAATCGGTGACACCCTCACCACGACGGTGGGTCTTGCGCCCCATGAGCTTGATATCATGGTTTAGTATCCCCTCTCCGAAAAGCTTGGTCAACCCAACGATAGTCTGTTTTACCGCTCCGATGCGTCTGGTGAGTGCGGCCCGCTCTCGCAGCAGTTGGGAAAGTTCTTCGTGCGCCTTTTGGACCACCTTTTCCACATGAAGCTTCGTGTCGGGTGACGAGCCACCAGCAAACGTCTCGACAATTGACTTGTGATTCATAGTAACTTTCGAAGCAGTAGATTGTTACAAGCGGCGATCGCAGCGCTGGCAAGCCTCGCACTACTCGGAGAACGGAGACTGTGCAAGCAGATCGCAGGACTTGTGCGGGTGAAAGTTCCGCACACAGCGTTCCCCACTGTCACGCATGAAGCTGCGGGACGCGCTTCGCGGGTGGCTGCGCACCACTTCCCCGCAGGTCTGGACAAAAGCGACCTTGAAACCCCTCCGGGGAAACGCTTTCACGACCTCGGCGACGTCGGTCTTTTTGATTTGTGAAAAATCGGGCTCTAGCACGTCGATTCCCGCTCCCTCGTCCCCGAATGCAATCTCCGGTCGCTTGAACCGGCCCATGGCGGATGCGTGCATCGCGATTTCATCCCACACGGTTTCGACTCCTTCTGTTTTGTGCCTCTTCTTGAGGAAGTGGTTCGCCGCCTCAGCGACTTGAATCTCGAAAGGTAAGCCTCCCTGGAATCGCTCAGCTAGGCCCAGGTCGTGCAGGATGCACGCGAGGAAGAGAAGTTCCTCGTCGAAACGCTGCCCTCGAGCTCGGCCGGCCAGGGATCCTAAAAGAAGTGTTCGGACCTCATGGTTAAACAAGTAAGGAGGATAGGTGAATTGCGCCAGTGCAACCGCCCTGCCAGCGATTTTCGAGTCCTGAAGGCGAATCCCTGCCACAAGCACCGGCAATCGGGCCGCATCCACGGGTTGCGCCCAAGCGTCTTGAGTGGCGGGTCCGCGGAATACCGGCCATTGGCCAGTGAGAGCGGCGCGCTTCACCCTGAGAGCTCCGAGTCCATTTACAAACTCTCCTCTGTTCAATCTTAAGTCCGGTGTCCTCGGTCCTCGGAGATCGGCAGAATAAGACCGGCAAACGCGCGATCGGATATCAGCTTAGTCCAGGGACGAACCCGCCATCAATAAAGTTGGACGAATACACTTGTTTTGGGGATAAGACCATTCTGTTGGGGAGTCGATGAACAGGGGGACCCGGTGAGTTGAACGAGGGAAGAGGTGCGCTCTCCCCTCAGGGCGTCTTCCCGGCGTTGTTCAGAACGTGAATTTTGCCACCAAAGCAATGGTGCGTGCGTTGCTGGCAAACACCGATCGAGGAACGTTAAAGTTTGCATTGCCCGGTGTAACGAAAGATTGGTAAGTGGTTCCTACCGATGCGAACCCACCCACATCATTCACCCCCAAGCCATAGCCAGGATTGCTGCCGGCGATATATTGTGGGTGATTGACGATGTTGGCGAATTGGGCGCCAAACCGGAATCTCATTCTTTCTGTGATGCCGATATCCTTGTAGACAGCCAGGTCGAAATTGTTGGTGCCCGGCGTTTGGAGGGTATTGCGGCCAAGGTTGGACAACGCTCCGAGGCCGGTGCGAATATATTGGGCATTTGGATTGTTGGCCACATAAGCGACCACGCCACCTGAATTAGGACCAGCGGTTGCTTTGAGCGCAGTGACATCGGTCCCTGTCCCCGGGACTCCACCGGGATTGAAGATCGCCCGGTCTCCGGCAGCATCGCCGTTAAGGTTAGCGTCTTGCTGTGCCTGCACCGTCACCCACTCTCCGGACTCATAAGTGTAAACCGGACTAAATCCCCAGTTACCGACTACGTTCTTCATCAGCCAGTTTCGGTGTGTGAGGTAAGGCAGGTTATAGACCATGGCCAAGGTAAAGCGCTGAGCCCGGTCTAGTGCCGAGTTCGCCTTGTCCTGGTCGAAGTTGAAGAAATCTTCGGGCCGGCGAGGCGTTAAGTCGCTGGTGTGGAAGTCTGCCGTGCTGTTGTCAATGGTATGACTCCACGTATAGGCGGTCTGGAACGTCAATCCATGACTAAACCTCCGAACAAGTCCAGCCTGCAATCCGTGATACGTGGACCAGCCGTCGGGAACAAATGCGGTGATCACTGGCGCGCAAGGAAGGCCTAGAGTTCCGTCCGCCTGCACCGAACATCCGAAGCCCGCATTTGCGTATTGCGGAATGAAGATATCCCGCGTTCCTACTATCGGAGCACCGACAGAATCCAGGCCCAGTGCCACCGGAAGCGCGTTTAGCGTCGTCTGGTCCGGGGCCTGTAAGTAGGTTGGCAAGAAATTTGTGGGGGTAACGGACGCCTGCAGGCCAAGAATATCCTGGAAATTCAGGTGAATGCCACGCGTACCTACATAGTTGATCTCAGCTGTATAGTTCTTGCCGAAGGAGTGTTGAACTCCGAAGTTCCAGTTGATCGAATACGGATCTTTAACATTCGGAGTAATCCAGTTTGCAGTGCTCGCCAATGCCTGTGCCTTGGTCAGGGTAGTGATGCCGGTGCCGCCGCCGCCCGGCAGTCCTCCCCCGGCAATAAATCCAGGGGCCAGAGGGTCTAGCACGGTCGCGGTCGAACCAATCTGTGGTGGTACCCCGAGAATACCGATGTTGTCATAAAGGGTGTCATAGGCCAGGCCAAAGCCAGCCCGAATGGATGTATCGCCTCCACCGCCGGGTGAGTAGGCGAAACCAAGCCGGGGCGCCCAGTTATTTTTCGGAGCCCGGGGCTTATCGAACAGCAGTGGCTGATTGCCTGCCTGGGGGACGAGAATGCTCGGCGTATCTGCGATCGCGTTCAGGATCTGACGGTTTTCGCCCGTCGAAGTGGTCGTAAATTCATAACGTACGCCGGCGTTTACACTCAAATGCTGATTCAACCGCCACGTGTCATTCGCGTACCAGTAAATGGCATTCTGGTTTCCGTAGTAGGTAGTCGAACCGGTGCTGCGCTGTCCAAAATTGTCCGGTGCAAAGTCTTCGAGATAAACCTGCGTGGCGTTGTACTCGTAGTCGCCGCGCGAGCGCTGGGTGAAGCCCTGCGGCGAAATGTACCAGCGGTACTCGGCTCCAAACTTCAGGTTGTGTTTGCCCTTCACGATGCTGATGTTGTCGACAAATTGGTAAAGGTTCTGAATTGTAAATTGTGGGGCATTCTCATTTGGGCCGATGTTCAGACCGCTGCCAAGGTCATGCAGAAGGACATTGGGGAATGCATCCAACCCGGGATACTTGAAATTACCAGCTCCGTCAACCGAATCAAACCGATTGAATCCGAAACGGAATTCGTTGGTTAGCGAAGGCGTGAAAGTGTGGTATTCGCTGAGATTGATCAACGCGAACGTATTCGCGTAGGGGGTAAAAAAAGCTTCCAATTGCGCCGCATTGTCCAGCAGGTGTTCTTTGTTATAGATGAATCTGCCGCGAAACTGATCCTTCTCCGAGAGGTTGAAATCTACGCTCTGCACAAAGTTGGTCCAGTTGAGCCACGACGGTGGAACGATCGAGACGTTGCCAACTTCGACGCTGCCCGCCGCGCAGCTGCCATTGGCAGGCGCGCTGAAATTGCTGAACGTTTCCGCACCGCCGGCAGCCGTCCCGTTATACGTGATGCAGCCGCCGCCGGCTGGGGCAACCGGGACGTATTGCTTGAAGATGGCGAGATTGGTTGCGCTCACGCCCGGATCGCTGGCGATTGCCGCCAGACCGGCCGCAGTTGGCGTTTGTACCGCTCCGCCGCCCACCGAGATGAAACCGACAGGATTGCGCTCGTAGTTCGTAAAGAAGAACAGCTTGTTCTTGACAATCGGTCCACCGAAGGTGAACCCGTAACGATTGTTGTCCAGCCGGGGATTCGACGTCAGACCCTGTTGTACCCAGGTCTCATCCACCGCATTGAGGTCGCGATTTCGGAAGTACTCGTAGACAGATCCGTGAAAACTGTTGGTGCCGCTCTTGACGGTAGTGTTGAACTGGCCGCCGGAGGAGTGGCCAAACTCGGAATTAAATTGATTGGATAGCAGCGTAAAATTCTCGACCGCATCCGGCGGAACTGTGATCAACGTTCCGGTGACACTCTTGAGATTGTTATCCACGCCCTCGACCGTGAAGTTGTTATCACGGGGACGCTGGCCTCCCACAGACGGGCCGACTCCATCTCCCATGGCACTCGCGTTGGTCACGCCTGGACTCAATAGCGAGAGATTTAGGACGCCGGCGCCGGCACCGCCGGCGGACGTGAGACCCAAATCCTGTGACAGACGATCCGTGTATGTGGACTGTAGTTGCGCAGTCGTGGTGTCGACTGGCGGAGCCGCACCCGAAACCTCAACTGTAGTCGAGTTGCTGCCAACTTCCAGCTTTACGTTCGTGGTGCCGGTTTTGTTAATATCGACCGGAATGTTCTCGACGGTCACAGTCCGGAAATTCGGAGCGCTCACCGTGATTCTGTAAGTGCCCGCCGGCAGATCGCTGAAAAGGTAGTCACCGAACCCTTTGGTCACAGTAGTAACCTTCTGGCTGGTTGCGAGGTTTACCGCCTCTACCCTCGCCTCACTGACGGCCGCCCCGGAAGGATCTACAACCGTACCCCGCAAATTGCCGCTGATGGCCTGGGCCAGCGCACTGGCACAGCTCAAGGTTACGGCGAGACATAACGCTAGGCCGAGGGCTAAAACTCTGGCGCCACTCACAGTCGTTGTACGAGTCATGGGTTCTCCTGAAGATTTAATCGAGATGGATTGGTCCCAATTGCATGCCTGCTCAGGACAAACGGTTTCGCGAGCCAAAACAGGATTCCAGTGCCGCAACTGCAGTCCGGCTCAGCAGAGTACGAAGCGCTCTGACGACGATAATCGGAGCACATTCTTCGCACCGGCGCGATACAGATCATGGGAGTCGTCTACATTCAGAGTTCCGAATGGACGGCTCGCAGCAGTGTTTGGGATGTGCCTACAGGGAACGGGGACGAAAAGCGGAGCACAGGGTCCTGTGTACAGCAGGGTTGCGGCTCTGCGACTGCAATCCGACGTAGAAAGCGGCCGATCGTCCTTGAAATCATAGGGAGGCTCTACATCTCTACGTTTCTTGGGATACTTGTTTTCCCTGCTTTGACTTGGTTGTGACCGGAGGTCGTCGGCTTCTACGCCCGAAAAGGAAACGATCCGCTGTGGGGAAGCGGCAGAAATCGTTTCACCGGCGGTTGGCGGGGGTAGGGAGTGTGAGGACCGACCGACATGCCTCAGTCAGACTGGAGCCGGTTCGATTCTGGAGCGGCGTCCGCGTCCCCGTCCGCCCCTCCGCCTTTGAAATCAGCAAAAACCGTGTTCAATCCCACGATGGTTCGCCGGATCATAGCGATCCGCTTCACAATTGCAGTACGTTGCTGCAACAGCTGCTTCAACTGAGATTGAACTAAACCTACGGTCTGCCGTACCTCGGGCGTCGTCCGATCTTGCACTTCCATATCATTGGTCAAATCTTCGCCAGGAAACATCGCGGTTCCTCACTTAAGCTTTGCACTCACGAACCGTGAGCGCAGGTTTGTTGTCGTGCCTCTTGCACTTCACGTACGTGTAGATAGATAACACTGTTTGTGGAACTTGCGGCAGGCGATGGGACCAACACAGTGTTTGAGGGACGACTAGTTACTTATTCCAGCGGGATGAAAAATCAAGGCCAGCCGCACAGTGGCCTACGCGGGGGTCCAACCCCCAAAGCGCTGACTTAAGGTGTTTTGGGTTTTTGCGGTGAAGACCTTCCAACTTCCAAAAGGCCTACTGGATTACTTCCGCATTGCCGACGATCCGGAAGTTGTTGAGGCTCTGGGAGCCCAATACAGCTATCATTAGATCGGACAGCGAAGCCCATCAAGGCGCGATCGACACGGTCGAGCATTCCTCGCGTAAATCGTCCGGCGATGCTAACTGAGTCGATGTGGAGTGTTTAATATGTCAGACCGAACAGTAACACGAAGCATAGAAGCCGATGTAGAATCCGATGTGATCGTTGACGTTCTGAGCGATGCGAAACTCATTCCCCAATGGGCCCCGGTATTTGCCGACGTGATCGAGGCCGATGGTCACGACGGGTGGCACGTGACGAAGAATGGTAATACCTTCTTATTACAGGTTGCGGTTTCACGGTCCAGTAGCACGGTCGACTATCTGCGCGAGATCGCTCCAGGAAAACGCGGCGGGGCCTACATTCGCGTTTTGCAGCGCCCCAAAGGTGGCAGTGTGGTTGTGATGACGTTGCCCATACCTGCGGGCGAAGATGCCCAAAAGGTTTCTGCGATTCTGTCTCAAGAGCTCATGGCGCTAGTGAACCTAAGCGAAATGCGGACGCATGCGCAGCACGACAAAACGGAGTGACGCTCAACTCTTCCCTAATCTTGTAAAGGGAAGGGTTGCCGACAACCCAGGTAGATAGCGGCGGTGTAGGCCAAAAGCTCCGGCCTAGCGTCTCCTCAAGACTCGCACCGGACAGCTTCCTCCGCGTGGAACTTCGCGATACGTTCGAGCAATCTCACAGGGACCGGCTCGGAGAGTGGAAAACGGATTGTGACCTTGTACGATGCGAGTTGGTCCTTGAGCGCCGAGACCATGGATTCGCCCGCGGGGTACAACGAGTAGTGCTGCTTCCAGCCAGCAAAGTACAGCACTATCCCACCATGCAGTCTGTAAGCAGGGATCTTGTATGAGATCACCTCTTCGGCTCCTGGCAGGGCTTTGCG
>DATBYA010000004.1:0-7277 GCA_036514015.1 Candidatus Sulfotelmatobacter sp. | reverse complement strand
GGCATTCTTGGCGTTCCGACCTCCGGGATCACGCATCGTGGCGAAAACAGTGTGCCCTTTACGCGCCAGGGTTTCCGTGAACAGTCTACCGAAGCCAGTGCTGGAGCCGGTGACGAGAACCACTTGCTTGGAATTCATCCTAATCACTCCTTGCCTATTGCGGCGATATCGTGCTGCAACCACTTTGATGCCGGAAGCAAAGTTTGGATACAGAAATGAATTCAGCAGACTGCTTACCGGGGAAAATGTAACGAAAGTGGCTCAGGGTTCCACCGGGCGCGCTTGTCGTATACTTCGCCTTCGTGCCCCTTTTAGACGTCTCCATACCTTCCGCTTTCTCCGCCCAGCGAGGCCACGAACCCTACTCCTCGGATACGGCGCCCCTCATTTGAGCGCCACGGGGACTTCAACCCTCCTGAACAACGCGCTGCTCACCGCACACTTCCGGATGCCGACCAACCGGGAGTGATCGCCTTCTGGCCCCAGATTAAGTCCGGGCATTCGAGGAATCTTCAACTAATAATAGTATGTTTATTATGTACATTGTTTTACTTGATATTCATTGACTTGTTGCTTATTATCACGCCCACAGTTAAGACGCTCCGGCGCATTCAGCGACTGCGGTCCGAACCAAGGCTGGGTTCCCGGAACTTAAAGACGTCGCTGGCAGTCCACTCATTCGGAGGGGGTAATGAGTACTTACAAGGTTATTCAGCGCGCGATCCGTCACCTTCCTCTCGCAATTCTGCTGTTTTCATTCACAGACATCAGCGGCCTGTACCTGTGTGCTCAATCCACGATCTCCGGATATGTGACCGGCACCGTCACCGATCCCAGCGGGGCGGTGGTCAAGGCAGCGACGATTCGGTTGGAGAATACGGCCACAAGGCTGAGCCTTAGCACGGCCGCCAACTCCGAAGGGATCTACCACTTCGACTTTGTTCCGCCTGGCACCTACATACTCAGTGCGGCGCTCAGTGGTTTCAGCATATGGCAGGAGACGATCGCGGTGACAGTGGGTCAGTCGACCACCGTGAACCCGCGGCTCAAAGTGGGCTCGTTGCAAAACACGGTTGAAGTCCAAGCCGATGTTGCGCAAATCGAAACCGAGAGCGGAAACATTGCCACCAGCTACGACGAGAGACAAAACCGCCTGCTGCCAAACCCCGGGCAAGATCTTACCTACGTCGCGCAAACCGCTCCCGGCGCGGTGATGAACACTCAGAATGGCGGCGGGAATTTCTCGGTGTTCGGTCTGCCGGGCTACTCGAACATGTTCACCATGACGTAGAAGATTCGGGCGGCGGAGAGGTGCAGGATGTGGGCGCTGCGACTCAGTATCTGGTGGCTCAGGGAATCGCGGATCCCAAGCGGGTCGCGATTGGCGGAGGCAGCCACGGAGGAACCATGGTGAACTTTGCCGTGACTAAGCTTCCCGACACATTCGCTGCGGCGATCAGTGTGTCTGGCGTTTTCGATCGTGCTACCTTCCTGGAGCGTACCAATCGCAACTCCGCCATTCGCTGGGAGACCAAGATGGGTGGAACACCGGAGCAGAAGCCAGCCGTCTATCGCCAGGCGAACATCCTGACGGATGTGGCAAAGATCAAGACTCCGCTCCTCATTATGCACGGTGAAGAAGACCCGCAGGTGCCGCCATATGAATCTGCCCAACTGGTCAAAGCGCTTTAAGAAAGAAGGAAGAACCTTCTACTATTACACCTACGCCCACGAAGGGCATGGATTCACCGATCGTGAGCATTGGCTCGACTCCTTGCGGAAAGAACAAATCTTCCTGCAGAAATACCTCCAGCCGTCCTACGGCCAGAGCAGCACCTCGGTCGACGACCTATTCGTCCCTCAAAAATGAGCTCAACCATGACTCTTGCGGTCTACAAACATCCCTAACGTGCCGAATGCGCTAGTCCGTGGTGGTCTTGGCGCAAAACGGGAGAATACATCGTCCAAGCGCGGCAAAGACGCGCAGATTGGTACACGGAACGTAAGCTGTCTGTGCGCGAATAGCAATCGCGGGCGGCCGCGTCTTAGAAACGCACTCCCACCGAGAACTGTATCTCGCGCGGAGTTCCGGAGCCAACCGGGCTGACCGGCGTCGTTGTGTTGACGGTTTGAATGATGCTGCCAAAACCGGGAACGCCGAATGTGAGCTGCGGCAAACCATATTGGGGATGGTTAAAGATGTTGAAGAACTCGGAGCGAAACTGAAGGCTCGCGCGTTCCGTGAGCGAGATGCGCTTGCCGACGCCGAAATCCATTTGCCAAGAGCCCGGTCCGCGAGCGGCGTCGCGGGGTGCATCTCCGAATGTGCCGGCGGCAGGAATGGCGAAGGCCGCCGGGTTGATCCATTGGCCAATCGTCGCTCCTCCCGACGGCGTGAGCGGAACGCCCGGCACGATGTCAGGGCGCTGATCGGTAGCGTTGCCGTCGGGAACCGAAGACGACGAACGATTAATCAGAACGTTGACCGGGAATCCGGTGCGAGCCATGAAGGTCGAAGTGACTTCCCATCCGCCGGCAACGGAACGCCAGAAGCCTGGTTCGCTAAGGAATTGCTTTCCCGGCCCCAAGGGAAGTTCGTAAATGGCGTTGGCATTGAAAACGTGACGTGCGTCCCAGATGCCGGAAGCGCGTTCGCAAGGCTGGCAGGCGACGTTCTCCGGGACCAGCGAATCGCCGTCGCCGCTGCCATCGGAGCCGTCATCGATCTCATGCGACCACATGTAATTGGCCCCGAGCAGGAAACCGCGGGAGAACGAACGCTTCACGGCAAGCGAGAGGGCGTTGTAGTTGCTGTTGTCCTTGTTGCCGCGCCAACTCACCTCCCCAAAGTTCGGGTAGGGACGAGTTCCAGTCGCAGGACTGACAACGTTCACTTCAGAGAGCGCGAGCAGATGAACCCCCTTGCTGCCTACATACGAGGCAGTTCCGACGAAGTCGGCCGGCAGTTGCTGCTGAACCGACAGGCCCCACTGTTCTACGTAGGTATCTTTGCGGCGGCGGTCATCGTCGCGCGGTGAGATGATTCCGGTCGTGTCCCCGAGAAAGGGAGTAATTGGATAACTCAGGGTGGGGATGGTTTTGTTGGACAGCGAATAGGCGAACACTTCGTTGCTGATGGGCAGGTTTTGATCGTCGAGTTGACCATCCTCGTGATAGATACCGTAACCAGCCCGAAGGACGGAGTGTCCGCTCTTGGTTGGGGACCAGGCAAACGCAAGGCGTGGATCAATATCGCCGTAATTCGGTTGACCGAAACTCGCTCCCACTCCACAAAAGCCTTGCGGTCCACAGGTCGCGAAATCGAAGGGATTGGCCCGGCCTTGGACTTCATGAAAAATGTTGAAGAAGCTGTAGCGAGCGCCCAGGTTGAGGGTCAGGTTTGATGTCACTTTGAATTCGTCCTGCAGGTAGCCGTAAAACTGCGTCTTGCGCAGGCCGTTGACGGGGAGTGCCCCGTTGAGGCTGGCTGTGCTGACTTGATTGGCGTCGAAGGCGCCGGTGGAAGCGAACACAACCGTGCCAGCTTCGGTGTTCCCCTGGTTGAGCTGAACGCGCCGGATTTCGACTCCAGCCTTCACAGCGTGGCGTCCTTTCACCCAGGTAAGGTTGTCGATCTCGGAGAACGAATTGCCGACGCCGGTGCTAATCCGGTTGTTGTTGAGGGCGGTGAATCCGGAGATTGAGACAGCGTAAGGAATGCCGGTGGTGTTGAGATCGATCGTGTTGGCAGTGCCGCGATTAAAGCCAAATTTGAATTCATTGACCAGCGTCGGAGAAAAAATGTGCAGCAGTTCGATGCCGCCGTTCACCGGAGCAGAAGTGAGCTGTTGGCGATCCAGGAGATAGTTGCCCGAACTGGCTAAGGGCTGGGTATCGACTGCGCGATCTATGTTAAAACGGACGAACGCAGTGGTCTTCTCCGTGAAGCGCTGGTCGAGCCGAATCATGGCGGAATTCTCGGTCACCACCTGCAATCCTTCGCTCGTAAATTGGTTGATGTCGGGATCACTGGTGGGAATCTCGCTCTTCGGGTACGCATCAAGAATGGGAATAAGCGCCGGAGAATCGGTTGCGACCTGCGCATCGAAGGCGTCGCTGGGCACGTAACCGAGCAGAGGGAATCCCCAGTGTTGCCGATATCCTTCGTAGGCTATAAAAACGAAAGTTCTGTCGCGAATGATCGGACCTCCGACTGAGCCCCCAAACTGATTCAGATGAAACGGTGGCGGTGGGGTGGTCGCGATAGGGACCGGCTGCGCGGCATCGAATGCGTTATTGCGGAAACACTCGAACGCGTCCCCATGCCACTGATCGGTTCCTGAAGGGGAAGTGACGGCGAGTTGCGGGCCACCGGTTCCGCCCGCTTCCGCGGTTGCGAGCATCGAATCGACGCGGAATTCCTGGATGGTGTCAAGAGGGATAGCCAGACGAACATAAGGCTGCTGGGGCTGATTTACAATGTTCGTTGCGTCGATGCCGTCGTAAGTAAAGTTGTCGTCGTCGCGTCCGCGGCCGGCAAATCGAACCGAACGCTGGTTGCTGCCTCCGGTATCGACAGCACCCGGCACGAGCGCAGTTAGGGTTGCCCAATTGCGGCCGTTGAGCGGCAACTCCTTTACCTGCTCCGGCTGGATGCGGTCACCTAACGCGTCTGACGTTTTATCCATCTGCTCAGAACCGGCAGAAACTTCCACTCGTTCGTTGCCAACTGAAACCCGAAGGCTCGCGTTGAGAGTTCGAGTGCGACCGAGAACTTCCTCGACGTCTACGAAGGTGAGAGAGCTGAACCCTTCATGTTCAAACCTGATCGTGTAATTACCGACCGGCAACTCGGGGAGGTCGTAGGTTCCTGCGGGAGACGAAGTGGCTGTGCGTTGTAGTCCGGTGGCAGCCTGCACGGCGGTGACGCGAGTCTGGGGCAAAACGCGGCCCGAGGGATCCGTTACGGTACCACTCAAGGCCGCTCGATCGATTTGTGCACGCGAAAACGGCGTCAAGCTCAGAAGAATTGCTGCCCAAAACAAAATCGAACGGTTAGCGCACCCGATGCTCCCACCGGCGATTTCAAACCTCGCGTTTCGAGCGTGCCGCATGCGTACCCCCCAGGTGGACATCGGTTTCCGCAATTATGAGCTCATAAGGCTAGGCAAGAAGTGTTACGTCGTCGTTATCGGTATGTGAAAATTAAGTGAATTCGCTGGAGCACGAGAGCGACCACTTTCCGGATCACTATAGGCTAAAAGGCTGTCCCCCAACCAATGCCGACGGCGCTTCGAAACGCCGGAGCTCAAGCTCTGGAATCAGAAAATCGACGGGCGAGGTGTGCTTTGCATGGTCCCGGGACGAAGCAGGCGCAGTAACATTCACGCCGGTGGTGGGGCGGTTGAGGTTGGTGCGGACCGTAGTTTGAAGCGTAAACAAAAAACCCTCTCCCCGCCATCGGGGAGAGGGCCGTTTCAAGTCGGAACGTGTTTTAGTCGTCCATGTCAGTGGTGGTGGGTGCGGGGCGGTTGAAGTCGCTCGGGGGCCGAACTCTCTTCTCGCCGGGATAGGGCCGCGTAAACCCGGTGGCCTCATACCAGTCCAGATGGTTGACGGTGTCCGGGTCTTCCGCGTCGGGCTTGGTCAGTTTGCCGGCGAAGATCTGCGCCTTCTTCTGGAGCCAAGCCGCCCTCAGGGCCTGGGCCGCGGGGCTGCTCGCCTTGTTGGATGCCGTCGCTGAAACACCGTCATTGAGCGGGACCTGGTTCGGCACGTGCGTCCACGGCTTGAAGTTGTCCGCGGGCGGCGTGTCCTTGACGAAAGCCGTCCTCATCGGCGACGCCACGAGGTCGAACTGGTTCATGGGCGGCAGACCGAGGATTTGCTCCATCGTCCGAGTCATGTTGACCTGCGTGTAGTAGGTGTTGTCGGTGGGTCCGTTCTGCACGGTGTAGGGGCTGACGATATAGCCTGGGCTGCGATGACCGTCGACGTGGTCGACGCCATTCTGCGCGTCGTCTTCCTCTACAAAGATCGCCGACGTGGACCATACGTTGCTGTGGCTGATGTAGTCGATAATGCGCCCAATGGCCAAATCGTTATCGGCCTGTTCGGCGTCCACGGTCGGCGGGCCCCCGGTGTGGTCGCACATGACCCACAGGATGCTCAACGCGGGTACGGATCCGGCCTTGACGTCATTCTGGAAGTCCTGTACCCACAAATCGACACGGAACTGGTCGGGAATGCCCAGATCGAACTGCGGGAAGTTTGGGATGAGGTGCTGATACACAGCCGGGAGAGAAGACTGTGCCTGGATCGTGTTCTGATAATACAGCGTCTTTTCTTTTCCAGCCTCGAAGTTCTGCGCGTCGGCGTAAAACTGGCTCCAGGTCGGCTCGCTGGTCGACCCGTCCGGCTGTTTGAATGTATCGTTCTCGACGTATTCGCCGTAGATCTTCACCGGCAGACCGGCGGCCGCCGCTTCCGAGAACAGGAAGCCCTTGTTCTGATAGGCGAGTGCATCGCCGGCGTTCCCGCCGGGATAGCTGCGCACCCAGTCAGGCGACTGGATGTCGTCGGCGTAGGGCGCCATGCCCTCGGTGATCCACTGGTGACCGTCAGCCGACTGGCGGCTCGGGTCGTAGAAATTGTCGAAGAGAGGGAAGCGCTTCACTAGCGCGTGCACGTTCGGAGTGTCCTTGCCGCCGAACACCGCCAACGAAGGGTCGCCATTGCCGGCGGCCACGTCGCCCAGGATCTGATCATAGGTGCGGTTTTCACGGATGATCAGGAACACATGCTTAATCAGCGACGGATCGCCGATCTTCGTTGGGATTGCGACCGGCTTGACATGCGGGTTGCCGCCGGAGGCAGAGTTGATATTCTGAATCAGGTCCCAGTGATTGTTCTCGAGGACCTTGCTCGTCATCGCCTCCAAGGTCCCGCTGTCCGGCACGGGAACGATGCTTACGGTGCCATTATCCTGGTGGGTATTGTAGTCGGAGACGCCGTAGTCGGTCTCGAACGAATAACGCGCGCCGATGCCCTTGTCGTTGGCAACGATAAGCACGTTAGCGGTCTTGTCCAGCACGACCGAGCTCGGCGCATAGGCTACCGGGATCATGCCGATGACAGGATTCGTCGCGCCCTTGCTGAGGTTGACCACCGCGATCGCGTTGGCATTGTAAAGCGCGACGTAGGCAACGTCTCCGTTGACGGCGATCGAGTTCGGCGCGGCGCCATAGGCTGGCTGGCCTTGGCCGGGCACTCTGATC
>DATBYA010000003.1:0-25466 GCA_036514015.1 Candidatus Sulfotelmatobacter sp. | reverse complement strand
GAATACTTGGTTCGCATGGGTCGGCGACACGCAAGATAACAGTGTCTTCTATTACCGGATTCAGAGCCCGGTAATTCTGATTGAGTTTGACCACCAGCGACCCGCAAACCTGGCAAAGTTTGCGAAAGACCCCAAAGTGCCTACGCAGCAGCATATTCATTGCGTGGTGCGTACACCAAACGGAAATGATTACGGGAAGGACCTGCTGCGACAGCACTATCTGACGCACCCTCACGAAAGCTAAGGCCATCCCCTAACCTTCGCCACCTTCCTCGCCCGGCTCGACGACGCAGATGTGCCAGGTTATCCCCTCCTCGTGCGGGCAGTATACACCTGGCACTTGTCATGGAGTGCCGGCACGAGGTTGCGGTAGCTCCCGAGCCCGGTAAACGGACATCTCCCTTGTCAGTGCTCCGATTGTTGACGAAAGCAGGCGTAAACTGCTTCTACCTCTAGGGAGGCCACGAATGACGAGGTGGCTCAAGCGCGCCGCGCAATGGTTCTTAATTTCGGGTTGCATTGGTATCGTGATAGCGGTCGCGCTGTACATACTTGGCTCTTTTTCCTACACCCGACATTTCGCTGTTCATGTCTCATCAGTCCTGTGCCCTGAGATGATTCTCGGTTTAGCAGAACCCACCTCACCTATGGCGATAGCCCTTCTCCTGGCGTTCGTGTTCGGAACTAACTTCATTTTATATGGGATTGCGGGACTGATTTTGTGCGGTGCGTGGACCTGGTTGCGGCGTGGCGCCGTGCTCTGAAGTTGCAACATCGGTTGGTGGACGATGAGTGGGATAATCGTCATATGTGCTGGTGGTTCGAAAGGGGTAATTCCTCACGGTTCGCAAACCGCTGATTCCACTGATGTGAAACTGGCTGCTTGTGGTGGTCCGCGAGGTACAGGTTGTGGACCGGCCGACTGGGGCGTTCGGAATCAGGGCTAGCTCCGCCCGCAGCAGAGGGTCAACACTACAAGAAGCGTCACGAACCTTAGACGCAGCGCGGTCGTGCTACTCCTTAGCTCCGTCATGTCTACGTTAGGTGGGACGGAAGACCATCGGCCATGCTCTTGATTCCGCCTCCCGCAGAGTATCCCACCGTAAAGCCACGCATATAAGCCAGTGCCTCGTTTCGCGTATCGAACTGGGCGGCTGGCGCAGGATAGCCATCGATGCTGACTTGGAATTTTCCGGGATTATCAGCGGATTCGATAATTTTGCCTTTGAATCTCTTGCTCACGCCTTGAGCTAGCGCTTCGGCCAATAGTGGAGATGGGCCTCCTAGATACATCGGGACACGCTCGCCGACCAACCGAACGGCAGTATCAGCTTCGCTCTTCATCACCGATGTGACCGCCAGTCCGATGTTGCCATCGAGTAGAACGATAGGGGCATTTGGTATACGTATTTTTAGTTCTCCCATCAACTCAGAAACATTCATATTGTTCCTCCATGACGGTGGCGCAGAAACGAACTTCGCAACCGCGCTGGTTTCGCTACTGAGGAAGCATAAAAGGTACAGCCACTATCGTTTCGACTTCGACAGGCATGTTGCCGACCACGGTGGGCTTATATCGATACTGTTGCACCGCAGACTTTGCGCTTTCGACGAATACAGACGGTCCAGATAGGTACTCGACTGATTCGACCAAACCGTCCTTGGCGATGACGACGCGAAAAAGAACATTCCCGGTAATGTTTCCTGCCTCGGCGGCTGGCGGGTAGACGGAATAAACCTTCCTTTGAAGCTGCTGCTCTTGTACCACGCCATCGACGTGTACACTCCCTGAAGAAATAATAGTCATTCGTATCAGGCCGGGTGTTCGCGGTCGCAAACCGCGCTGAACAAGTAATGTGCCAGCAACGCCAAGTGCTATCCCGAGGCCGAGCGACAGCACCAAAGTCTTTTTCACTGACCGCCTCTCCAGCCACGGACTATACCACCCATTACGTCTCGAACTGACACATAGCCAGTCCACGCTTGGACGGAATGTGCGTGATAGAATCCGCGCATCGGAGTAACCAACGTTTGGGCGTTTCACCACCTGTTCGGTTATAAGGAGACGCAGACGATGGGCGTAAACGGTTAGCAAAGGAGTTTCGATAAGATGCCGTCTTCGCCGTACGTCCTTGCCTTGAGAAACAAAATCGGCCACGAGCTGCTGATGCTTCAATCGGTGTCGGTAATGCTCTTCGACGAGGGACGACTCATGCTGGCGCAGCACAGGGACACGGGTCTTTGGGTGACTATCGGCGGCGCGATTGAGCCAGACGAGACTCCGGCGGACGCAGTCGTCCGTGAGTGCTGGGAGGAAACGGGACTGTTGGTCGAGCCAGTTCAATTGTTGGGCGTTTTCGGCGGTCCAGAATTCCGCATCCACTATCCGAATGGCGATGTTGCTTCATATACCGTGACGGTCTTTGAAGTCCGCCGCATTGAAGGGAAACCGCGTCCCGACGGAGTGGAAGTGGTCGCACTGCGTTTCGTTTCGCGCGACGAAGCTGCTGCTCTACCAATGTCCGTGGGAACAAGGTTGATGGTTGCAGCGGCATTTGAACGCAGAGGGAATCCCTACTTTGCTCCCGCGACTTGGCAGCCGTCGAGAAGCGACCGTAGTTAAGCACTCCTGCGCTGCGATGTTTTCCTGTCGACGTTTCTGCAACGGTCACGTCGTGTCAACGTGGCAGCAGGCGTCTCTACTTAGGCGACTCTCCGCCCGCGTCCGACTTTGCGGGTTCCGGACTCGTGATGGGCTTCTTGACGGGAATATTGTAAAAGAAGGTGATTCGCAACTCGACCGTCGCACCCTCGAACGCCGTCGGGAAATGGGGAAAGGGCGCCGAGGCACGAACCGCCGCTACAGCCGCGCTATCAAGTGCGTCTCTACCCGAGCTTCTCTCGAGTTTAGGGTCCGGGTTCAGGAAAGTTCCGTCTGCCCGAACTTGTACGATAACGGCAACGAGCCCCGTTTCTCCCGACTTCACCGAATCTGGCAACGAAGCAATCCAGTTGCGCTTAATTGACGCCAGCATATCCCGCACGTAGCCGGAAAAATCCGCACCTCGGGTGGGTGTCAGAATCTGCACTACATTTCCGAGCTGCATTTTCGGCGGAGTTTGCGGTTTGTCCTGGCCGAGTACGAACGGCGACAACAAAGCCAGCAGGACTCCGGCGGTAAGAAACCCTAGACGCCTTGAGAGCGAATTCACGAGACCTCACTAAATTGCTACGCCCTCGGTCGGAACTTTACTCGAACGAATGGTTGACGCAGTCTCCCCTGGAGTTTGGGCGTGGTCAAGCCTCGAGTCGGGTCGAAGTGCGGCGCAAAATAGTTTTCCAGGTGGCGGCGAGCTCAGCGGTGCGACCACGGGAGACGGAAGAGAGATGCGAATGCTGAAGCCGAGGCAATTCGCCGCGTTTACACCGACCTGCAGGGACGAAATTCGTCGCGCGTATACATTCATCCTTCGCAACCGCCATTGAGTCCGGGCAGGCTACCCGCACTAAGTAACTCTTCAGTGGGGCCTGCCCATTAGGACAGGTACACCCGTGCTCCTCGTCTCCGGATACTCGGGTCCATGGAGCGAGCACAATGAGACCGAGGCTGTCTCGGTTGTTCGGGCTGGGGCTGCTTGCCTTTGTGTGCCTACCCGGTGGCGTATTAGCTCAGCACTTTCCACAGACGGAACGCACGAAAATCGGTGAGTATGAACTCGGCGAGAGGTACAACGAAATGGTCCCGCCCGACGCGCAGAAAAAGATGGACACCGTTTGTCCCCAGGCCGAAGCACAATACGCTGCGAGCATCCCGAAGTGGTCTCTAAAAGATGAGAAGCTTCACGTCGGTGACGAGCTAGACGCAACGCTACTCATCTGCAGAGCCTTCGCCGACTTTCGCGCGGGTAAGGACGGAGAATTCAAGCTTCCGAAAGAGAAACTGAAACCCGGAGTAGAGGACGTCACGGTCAAGTTTCACGCGGGCAAGATTTACGAGGTACGCACGGCCTGGAAGCAAGACGAGACATCATTCGAGGGCCAACGATTGATGCTGGCGCAGAAGTATGGAGAGCCGACGAAAACGGACACGGTCAAGTTTCAGAACGGAATCGGCGCGTGGCATTGCGAGGAGGCGAGCTGGGCACTCAAGAACGGCGACACAATCATGGCGTTCGACGGCATCGTCAGCGGCCATCATCGTGTTTTCGTCGATTTCGCTTCGAAGGATTAGCCGCGCGAGCCTGAGCTAAAGAATCCGTACTGAGGTACCGCATAACAGCGCCTCTAAGCGAGAACGAAAATTCTTGCTCACCATGGCGCAGGACATGTCACGACGCAACGCAAAGCAGTAGCGAGCCATCTACAACCAGGAACTCTCGCCAAACTATCAGACGATGCCCATTTCCCCGGCAGCGTCCTCGCGAACGCAAATAGGCTCGTCCATTTACGAATTTACGCCAGCGCCTGTCCCAATCAATCATGGGCACAAAACAAGTGAACGCGCTTCGATTACTTCTCGGGCGCGGTTGCAGGATACTTGAACGGCTTACTGCTCTTGGTGATAATCACAAGCACCTCGACCGGACTGCTCCATTGGGAGATGGTCCTTACGGGCAGCTGGAGCAAACCTTATGCGGGTTCTTGCAATTGTCCTTTTTGCGTTCGTCGCCCTACCCTCGATTTTTCAGCAAGACCGAAACGCGCAAAATCCGGCTTTGCCTAGGAAGCCATTCACGTTGACGCAGGTTTGGACGCTGGATGCGACCTACTCCGACGAGCAACACGGCGTAACCTTTCGGTATCCCCGTATTTGGGACTCTACGACGCAGTTTGGATATAATCCAGGCGCATTGACTCTGATGACGCCGACGCTGACTGCGGGGTTTGGATATCGTGAGGACGGCTTCCCACGAAGCCAGATAGTAGGCCCGTACTCGACAACGAACTTGGAGGGCTTCGGCATCGTTTACTTGGCTATTTCAACGGCGAGCGCATTCGAATGCGAAGCTAAGGCATCGTCAGTGTCCGATGTGCATCAGCCTACTACTATCGAAATCGCAGACCGCTCCTATTCGGTGCGTGAATCCGGCGAGTCGGGCATGTCACAGTCCACTGCGGGGAATCTATACGCAACCTATGCCCGTCCTACTTGCTATCTCTTCGAAACGGATGTGGCGCTGGCTTCGCCGGAAGTGGTGGGTGTCATCCGCGCGCTTACTCCGGCACAGCTGCGCTTTATCAACGCACACCTGTTGACCATTATGAAATCTGTACGGATAGTGGCGAGCGAGGGCAAAACAGACTGAAGAGAGGCAAGGCACTAGCCACCAAAACAGTTTGTGCTCGTCCTCAACTGTCGCAAACACGCGTTAGCGCTCAAGACCACACACGACAGGTTGCGGCGCAAGTGCCAAGTTCTGGTCATTGAATTGCGCCATTGCTGTTTGGCACGCCGTTTCAAAGGAGAACTCCCATGGTGACCAAAAAAACCAAGAAGTCTACAGCCAGCAAGAAACTCAGCCGCAAACCGCTTTCGGCGGTCAAACCCCTGACTCCATTACGTATTCCACCGGCCCCTTGCCTGCAATAGCAGGTGCCGAAGGGCCAGCATTCTGACGAAATAATCGGCTGGGCAACATCTCCGTCCAATCCCCGAGTCAGCTACAAGGGCTGGTAGTTGAAGCAGAAGTGGAGCTTATCCGACAACTGTTCCGGGCGACGACCTGCCACCGTCCATTCGTCCTGCGCCATGTGTCAACAAGAGTAACATTTAGTTTGAAAGGATGTCCGTCTTCAGTGTACGCCACGGCAAAGTCGCCGTAGACCTTCGGGGCGAGTTCGCGCATGGTCCAGGGCTCCTTGATTTCCATGTGGTTAAGCAGATTATCCAGCCATTGCGACCGAGTTGCCCACAGTTCACCGTTCCAACCGTAGAGCGCGAATCCCGGCGCCCATAAGCGCTTCCAGCTTCGCGCGGTCCTTAGCGTTGCTGGCGTCGGTCCAAGCATTTGTTAGCGTCACGAGTTCAGCGGAGCCTGCGTCTAGACCTGCTGGTGAAGTCGGTTGGCTCGCCGATTTTTGTGGCTGAAGAGACGTCGCAGAGAAAAGAAGGCCGAGGAATACCGCCAGCACTTGCTTCATAGGGCCCTCCAAGCTCCGGTAAATCTATCGCAAGGACGGACAAAATCTTCCTCGACGCACCAAACAATCGAGTAACTCCTGGTGGTTCGAAAGGGGTTTCTTCGGTTTACTAGTTATCGTGCAGTATAATTACGGGCATTGATACATCGGGCGTGGAGGTCTCTATGCCGCACCCTCGAACCGTAAGATGCGACGCTCTGTTTGTTTTTCTTGTTGTAGTGGCATTCCTGGGTCCAGGAATCGTTACGGCTTCGCCCAATCCGAGCACTCAACAAGGACATCTGATTCCTGCGCAACCATCCCGCGAGGAGACGGTGGGGTTTAAAGTCCTGAGTTCGACTGGAGGAATAGACTTTAAACCTTATTTGATTACTCTATTCAATCCTATCAACCGTAGCTTTCACGTAAAGTTACCCAAGTCAGCAGCGGCAGGAGAAAAAGAAACCGTGGTGGTTCAGGTCCGCATACAAAAAGACGGGTCATTGGCCGATGAGTTCGTGACAATCGTGTCCAGCTCGGGAGAGAAGGAATTCGACGCCGCGGCCTTGAGCGCGATTCGCACCGCCGCCCCGTTTGGTCGTCTGCCTGAGGGGTACTCCGGCGCTTATCTTGAGCTGCAAATTAGCTTCTACCACTACAAGCCGCCAGAGCCAGAGCAGAAGCCAACGGTCGTTCCGGTAGGGCGTTAGAACGAGGCCGCCCGCGGCGGACGCTGCGCACAATTTCACTTCTTCCGCGAAGACGCGAGTGCGATAAAGCGCTGAGGTTAATCAAGAGATACGCGGTTTCGACAATCCGACGGAGGTATGCAGCTACGCCAATTCCAGTACTCTCCATACGAGGGACAATCGAGAACTATAAAGAAATGCTTAGCGCCCTCGACTGGATGATGGCAACGCTGAGGCCCGGAGGATTTCAGAGCTTGCATTAGCCGATAGTGCCCGATTCCCCGGCAGGGCATGTAGCGGTAGCTTCCGGGTTGGGATGGAAATTGTTCTTGTTCAAAATAGCCTACGGGCGCTCCATCGAAGAAAAAGGACTTGGGTTTTAGGTTTTGAATCACTTCTGCAATGATGCACGAGGCCACTTCCTTATCATGTGAGCGGCTATGTCGTCCGCGAATCCTGCAGCCACGAGAAGGTCTCGCCGATCAGATTTAGCCAGCTTAACATGGTCCAGTGCTTGGGTGATTCTGCGACTTACCGAGCACTGTAGTCAGGTGATGTTGTGGTCTCTAGTCGCCGCTTAGGCATTCCGATTCGAGGTGAACGAATATGTGGATACGACGGCTCACGCTAGGGGCATCGCTTGCATTGTTCGCGGCTTTTACCGCTTCCGCTACCGACAACGTCGTGCTCAATCTCTTTGTCACGACGACCAAACAGGACAGCCCTGTAAAGATTGTCGGGTTCAGGTTGCCTAATAGCGCGACCGGGGACGAAGGTCCAAGCGAGATGGCTGAACCACCGGAACAGGGCCCGGTTCTGGTGTGTCGGTGGTGCCCGCAGGTCCTGCTTCGCAATACGACTCCGAAGCAAGTCAAGAACGTGAGCCTTCAGGGGCTCATGGGAGACCCGAATCGCCCCGAGGAGATAAACGAGGTAGTGCATGGGATGGGGATTCTCACCGAGTCGAGACTGGGACAGAGGTCACCATATGTTATCGCGCCAAACGGGGATGCGAACTTTGGGGATAATGGGCTTTGGCCTTCTAGTATGGCGATAATTGCCGCATCGGCTGTCAATTCAAATTGTCTGCATGTTGCAGTGGCTGTCTGGAGGGTCGAGTTCTCGGATGGGACTCTATGGATGAGCGACCGCGAGCAAGAACAGTCACTGTGGAAAGAATCTCTCAAGCAAGAAAACACGAATTCGTGCAAGGACTCGTCTGCGGTTGACCTAAAGCAACTTCACAGGGGAACAGGCACGCGTGCGCTGCTAGTCCGAGATTTCATGTCGGGGACAACGCAATCCTACTCAGCAGCGTGCCCGGTTCAGTGGGTTAACGGCGAGTTAAGTATGGGCCACTGCGCTTGGTGAAGACGTCCAAAACCTCCAGACCCCGCATTATGCGTCCAAGACTGCAAGTGTCTCAGCAACAAGTGCGGCAGGCTGCGGCGGCGGATAGCCGGCCAGACTAAATCTTTGGAACCTTCGCGGCCTGGCCGTGGGCTAGACCGTCATATTTAGAATTTTCCCCGTCGGACCGCCGGACGCAAGAACTGTCGCCAAGTCATCGGACGATGCCCATTTCCCTGGCAGCATCCTCGCAAACGCAAATTGGCTCGTCCCCATTTTGGAATTTCCGCCAGCGCCTTTCCCAATCAATCAGGGGCACAAAACAGGTGAAGGTGGAAGCTATAGACTGAGGGTTGCCGTCCTTTATCCAGACACGGAACCGTGCGTGATGCTCTCCTTCATTGACGCAGGAAGTTGGTTTACGCATTTTATTCGCTCTTCGGGAACTGTCGCTCGCCCTGAATCCAGAGCACCTGCATTGCCGATCGAGAGGGAGGTTCTCCCAACAAGGATATGGCATCGCTTGGGTGGGGCAGCCCTGCGATGACCTGCGGGACGAAGCGCAATTGGAAGTCCAAACACCTCGCGAAGATTGCACGGCGGTTAGGAGACAGGATTTCGTCAATCAAGACTATTCCGCTTCCGGACATGCGCAACCTTATGCACAACTCGGGCGAGACCGAGCCTTCTGGTTCGGGGGCGATAGGTGACAGTGTCACTGAAAGGGAGTTACTTTAGGGTCGCGGCGGCAGGCGGTCGAATTTTGGTAACCGGGAGCCGCAGATGCGGTATTTGTTGCTAGGATTATTTCGAGAGAATCAAAGAAGGGTACACATGCCAGAAGTCGCCACCGTGGTTTGTAAATTCGACGCCGATTTTTCTTCTCCCCCACAGTTTTGATTCGACGTACACCACGCGGCACTCACGCTCTTCGTCCGTTATCGCGTTAACCAGCAGAACGGTCTGGCCCTGCTTCACCTTCGCAGCCAACGCCAGCAATCCCCCGTGAACGCTCACTGCGTTTGTCTCGGTAACGTCGCGGAATGGCCGGTTTTTCGTAGTTTGCCCATAAACACGCACCGGAATAGACAAAGGCAGTCGTCTACTCCGCCGTTGCCTCCCAAGTTTCTTCACGGTTTGGCTCCTTGGCCGACAACGGATTTTGTCTGAATCAAGACTAGTTTCGGCCTCTGATTCCGCCAATAGTACTTGTGTCCAGACGGCACGGATTGCTAACTAAAGATGAAGACCGTAATGGAAGCGGAGAACTCCCTCGCACCTGTACGGCCAATTGGGTTCGCCGCGCTCCACGAGAAGGCGAAGCTGGGTTGCGAGCGTGGGGAGCAGCAAGTCGGCGAAGCGCGGTCGGATTTTGGTTTGTTGGTTAATGGAAACCGGCTAAATCGATAGATTCAGCCGCAAAAAGGTGGCGGAATTGCGATTCTGCCAACACTGACAGAAAGCATGATTTCTCGGAACAGAGCGGGAACGCATGAAGCAAAGCGGCGGTGGCTCGGAAGCCACGACACAGGCGCGACTTAGAATTTACCCCCGACTCCTTCGAACCAGAGGGTCGGGAGTTCGAATCTCTCCGGACATCCAACAGCCCAGGGGTCCAGCCCGGAGACATGGGTTACACAAGCTGCTTAAGACATAGGTAACACTTTTGGGCCGATGGATTTTCCAGCGGTTCCAACACGCGCGTCTCGAGGTCGAAGCGTCCTAGATCAGAATCCATAAACTAAACCGTGCAGACACCGCCGTGCACTTCTTTAATGCCGACGGCTTGGCGACGACGATGATATTGTCCTGCAGCGGAAAATCGATATCCGGCAATCCCCGGTAGGCGCGAGTCGAGGGTAGCTAGGCCTCAGCCGGGCACTTCATGTCCACATTCCATGTCTACCCAGCTGCTTTCGAAGACGGGCCGAACGACTTAATGGCGCTCGATTCGTCCGGATGAACGTCGAAGACCGCCGACAACATAGTCATCTGGAAGAGGTCCTGGACTTTCTTGTTCACATTCGTGAGTTTCATGTGGCCGCCCTGCTTACGGACAGTGGTATGTGAACGAACCAGTTCTCCGATGCCGGCGCTATCCACGTGAGCCACATCCGTCATATTCAGCAGGATGTGCTTGCGGCCCTTCTCTAGCAGGCCAGCCATGACTTCGCGGAGGATCACGTTTCCTTCACCGAGTGTGATCCGCCCTTTTATATCGACGATGGTGATTTCGCCAATCGCTCGAGTGGCGGCTTGCATCCTGCCGGCGGGCTGCATCGGCATGCTCATGCCCAGGCGATCGAGAGTGGTGCATGCTCTTGCGGCAACCTCGGCGAAGTCGGTTCGGACCACAACAAGGGAACGGCCTTGCTTCAACGGCTCCAGAAACAGGGCGGTGTCTTCGGAGGAAGCGGCGGCCGGGGCTGGGTGTGGTGCCGCCTCGTCTTCGGAGATGGCTTCGCCGGCCTTTGCACCAGCCCGAGCGCCAAGAAAGCCAAGGAGAGCGGTTGCGCCGGCGCCAAGAGCGATGACTTGGCCGAGTCCCGGTATTAAGAAGACGGATGCGGCAACAACACCAGCCGACAGCCCCGCAGCTCCTCCCAGAAACCCGCCTGCGTAGGATCCCAATTCCTTGGCGAGCGAAGAAGCCTCGCTCTCCGAACGGGTCAGGTACGTAATCGATTCTTGCGGGACGTGCTGGTCTAGCAATTCCTTCAAAGCTTCTTCAGCGCGTTCACGAGAAGCAAATACTCCAATAGCAGTTTCCAAGTGATCCTCCCTTGAAATCGAACGCGGTTTAGAGAGTCACGAGCCGAACCGGAGATTGATGGCTTCAATGCGGCTTAGTTCGAGAGCGCTGAAAACACAGAGGGCCTCATTGTGCGCCGATTTCTTGAGGCAGAATCTGCTCCCTGACCCGACTTTTGTCAAGCGGAATCGCGGGAGCGGCCTATGGGAAAGAGCCTGTCGACCGCAATTGGTTGCAACGCTGATGGTCCTGCGCCAGGGACTTGGTCTTACCGCCGCTAGCGCCGGTCCGCGTCTGGTCGCTGCGCTCATCGGTCGCCGAGTCCGGTGATCGGTTCGAGAGCGGCGTCGACCAGATCGAACAAGCCACCCAAGCTGCGAACTTTCCCGCGATTGCCCCGCCTGTTCCGACGGCACGCCGAGAGCTTGCTGCAGAGCAACCCTCTTGGGACGGCGCTGATGGTAGTGACGCTTGTCCCGGCAGTTTTTCGGGAGCGCTGCTTTTTCGATCGCTGCAGGAAGCGATGGCTGATGAGAAAACCAGTCAAGTTTGGCCAGTACTTTTGGCATGATGCGGCTTATGTCGGTGCGACTAATGGCGTCCAACGGCGAAGGCACAAAGCTCACCTACAGAAGCCGTACGAAGTATTCGGCGTCTGGTTGCTGGACGGTTCCGTCATCAACATGCCGGCTTCGCGGACAAATGAAATCCCGCGCCAAACCCTCATAATGTGGCGCTCGAAATGCTCTATCAATCTACAGGAATCATTCACGCGCAGCCCTGACCGAACGGAGCCAGTACCAGATTTATTGTATTTTGGGGAACCGGTCCGGGGCAGTACCATCTAGGCGCTTCCAGCTGTGCCCAGGAGATTCTTATTGCCGAGATAAAAAACACCTCTGCATCCATCCCTGAATATCAAAAGCCTCCGGTCCCAGCCGCTCCCGCTTCGCCACAACCTCGGCGTAAGGTACCGCAGTTCGTTTGGTGGGGCCTGTCACTTCTGGTCCTTGTGATCATTGCCCTGCTGATTTTCCGCCATCACGAAGAGGCCAAAAAAGCCGCGGCCAAGAAAGTTCGTCCCGCGGGCATCACCATCACCACCACCACGGCGCAAAAAGGCGATATCGGCGTTTACCTGGACTCCATCGGCACGGTCACTCCGGTGTACACCTCTTCCATCACCGCGCAGGTTACCGGGATAATTATTGGCGTCCACTATACGGAAGGCCAGCGTGTTGCGAAGGGCGATCCGCTGATTGACATTGACTCGCGCACCTACCGCGCCATGCTGATGGAAGCCGAAGGCGCGCTCGAACGCGACCAGAATCTTCTGGCGCAGGCACAGATGGATCTGGCGCGTTACCAGGAAGCGTGGGCGCACAACGCCATCGCCAAACAGATTCTGGATGACCAGGAAAAATTGGTGCACCAGGATGAAGGCACTGTAAAGAACGACGAAGGCACCGTTCAATTCAATCAGGTGCAGGTGGAGTACTGCCACATCACCGCGCCCATCGCCGGCCGCGTCGGTCTGCGCCTGGTCGATCCCGGCAACGTGGTGCAAACCGCCGGCACAACCACGCTCGTGGTCATTACGCAGCTCGAGCCCATTACCGTAATTTTCACGATACCGGAGGACAGCCTCGACCCGGTGCAAGCCCGCCTACGCGCAAAAGCCAAGCTCAGCGTGGACGCCTTCGATCGCACCGCGCAAACGAAAATCGCCAGCGGCCAGTTGCTTACGCTCGACAATCAGATAGACACCACCACCGGCACGGTGAAAGGCCGCGCGCTTTTCGCCAACACCAATGACGCGCTCTTCCCCAACCAGTTTGTGAATACGCGCCTGCTGGTGAATACGCTGCAGGGCGTGACACTGGTTCCGTCATCCGCCATTCAACAGAATGGACAGGCGTCGTTCGTGTATGTGATTCAAAACAATATCGCGCACATGGTCAGCGTCAAACCCGGAGTCACCAACGGCGGCGTAACCCAGGTTGACGGCATCAATCCTGGAGATGTCCTCGCCAACAGCAGCTTCGATAAGTTGCAGGACAAGATTGCGGTGGTCGTGTCGAACCCGCCCGCCACCGCCGGCACCAACGGTGCAAGCGGGAGCAGCGCTCCGTGAGTCCCTCTCGTCCGTTTATTTTGCGGCCGGTGGCCACCTCTTTATTAATGGCCGCAATCCTGCTGGTCGGCATCGTCGGTTACACGCAGCTCCCCGTCTCCGCATTGCCTGAAGTTGACTATCCCACCATCCAGATCCTCACGTTTTATCCCGGAGCCAGCCCCACCGTGGTTGCGACCACAGTGACGGCCCCACTCGAGCGCCAGTTCGGCGAGCTGCAAGGCTTGAGCCAGATGACTTCCTCCAGCTCCGGTGGCACTTCCGTGATCGTCCTACAATTTAATCTCACGCTGAGCATCGATGTCGCCGAAGAAGAAGTGCAGTCGGCGATCAACGCTGCGCAGAGTCTGCTGCCGTCCATCCTGCCCGCGCCGCCTATTTACAGTAAGACGAATCCAGCTGACGCTCCCGTGCTGACGCTTGCAATCACTTCCAACTCGATGCCGCTGCCGCAAGTAGAAGACCTGGTGGACACGCGCCTGGCGCCGAAAATTTCGCAGCTCAGTGGCGTCGGCCTGGTAACCATTAGCGGCGGACAAAAACCGGCCGTGCGGATTCAAGCCAACCCCACAGCGCTTTCCTCCTACGGCATTAACCTGGAGGACCTGCGCACCGCACTGACCTCCGCCAGCGTGAACGCCGCCAAAGGAAACTTCGACGGTCCGCGTCAGGATTACCAGATTGACGCCAACGATCAGCTGGTCACCAACACGGATTACAGAAACGTGGTGGTCGCCTACCGCAACGGAGCGCCGGTGATGCTCCCCGACGTAGCCGCCATCGTGAATGGCGTCGAAAATAATGCGCAGGCCGCGTGGATGAATCAGACGCCTGCGGTCATCCTGAACGTGCAACGCCAGCCCGGCGCCAATACGATCGCCGTGGTGAAAAGCATCAAGGCGCTGATTCCGCAGCTCGAAGCCAACCTGCCCACCGGCATTCAGGTCACCACACTGACCGATCTGACGACCGCCATCGAAGCGTCCGTATCGGACGTCGAATTTGAACTGCTCCTGACCATCGGCCTCGTCGTGCTGGTCATTTTTCTTTTCTTGCGCAGCCTCTACGCCACCATCATCCCGGCGGTGGCTGTGCCGCTCTCGCTCGTCGGCACCTTAGCGGCGATGTACCTGCTCGGCTACAGCCTGGATAACTTGTCGCTGATGGCGCTGACCATCTCCACCGGCTTCGTGGTGGACGATGCCATCGTGATGATCGAAAACATATCGCGTTACATCGAGGCGGGTGATAAGCCGATGGACGCGGCGCTCAAAGGCGCCGAACAAATCGGCTTCACCATTCTCTCGCTCACCGTCTCGCTGATCGCCGTGCTGATTCCGCTTTTATTCATGGGCGACGTCGTGGGCCGTCTGTTCCGCGAGTTTGCCGTGACCCTCGCGGTCACCATCGTGCTCTCGGCAGTGGTCTCCCTCACGCTTACTCCGATGATGAGCGCGCGCATCCTGCGCCACACCCCGAAGGACCAGCAAGGGCGCTTCTACAAAGCTTCCGAGCGCGTTTTCGAAAACATGATCGCGTTCTATGGCCGCACGCTGAAGTTCGTCCTGCGCTACCAGACCATTACGCTGCTCGTCGCCGTCGCTACGCTCCTGCTCACAATTTTTCTCTACATCATCATCCCCAAAGGATTTTTCCCGGTGCAGGATACCGGCGTAATCCAGGGCATCTCGCAAGCCCCGGCGTCGATCAGTTCGCAAGCCATGGCCGAAAAACAGCAGGAACTCGCCAAAGTCGTGATGGAAGACCCGGCGGTTGAAAGCATCTCGTCGTTTATCGGCGCGGACGGCACGAACATCACCACCAACAGCGGCCGCATGTCCATCAACTTAAAATCGCTCGACCAACGCAAAATCAGCGCCTCCAATCTCATCCGCCGACTCAAAACCCGCTTGGACAAAGTGCAGGGCATCGAACTCTTCATGGAACCGGTGCAGGACATTACCGTGGACGACCGCGTGAGCCGCACGCAATACCAATACACGCTGGAAGATTCCGACGCCAACGAACTGAATCTCTGGACCAGCCGCTTCATGGACCAGCTGAAAAAACAGCCGGAACTGGAAGACCTGGCGACCGACCAACAACCAGGAGGCCTTGCCGTAACTCTGGTGATTGACCGCGTCACCGCCGGGCGCTTGGGCATCGCGCCCGCAACGATTGACAACACTTTGTACGACGCCTTCGGCCAGCGCCAGATCAGCACGATGTATACGCAGGTGAATCAATACCACGTCGTGCTGGAAAGCGAGCCGCAATTTCAGAAAGATCCCAACAAGCTGAACCACATCTATATCCAGTCCAACGCGTCCGCTGGCACCAGCGGCGCCGGAACTGTTTCCTCTTTCGCGTCCTCCAGCTCGTCCTCCGCGGGTTCGAACGCGCTCACTGGTTCGGCGCTCTACACTCCGTCGGCGAATACGCTCGTGCCTCCCGCGAACGCGCTTTCACCGAATTCTTCCTCCCCGACGAGCGGCGGCTCGACCTCCGCCGGCGCCACCAGCTCGTCCACGAGCAACGCGGTGCCGCTCAGCGCTTTCTCGCACTTCGAGAACACCATGGAGCCGCTGGTGATTACCCACCAGGGCCAATTTCCCGCGATCACCGCCTCCTTCAATCTCGCGCCGAACGCAGCCCTGGGCAACGCCATCACCGCGATCAACAAAGTGCAGAAGGACATGCACATGCCTCCCAGCCTGCAAGCCGGCTTTCAAGGCACCGCGGCCTCCTTCACAAACTCCCTGGCCAATGAGCCGCTGCTGATTCTCGCCGCGCTTGTCACTGTCTACATCGTCCTGGGTGTTTTGTATGAGAGCTTCGTGCATCCGATCACGATTCTTTCCACGCTGCCTTCAGCCGGCGTCGGAGCTTTCCTCGCGTTGATTCTCTTCCACCAGGATTTGAGCGTGGTCGCGATCATCGGCATCGTCCTGCTGATCGGCATCGTGAAAAAGAACGGCATCATGATGGTGGATTTCGCGCTGGAAGCAGAACGCAAAGGCGGAAAAAATTCCACGGACGCAATTTACGAAGCCTGCCTATTGCGTTTCCGCCCGATTATGATGACCACCATGGCCGCGTTGCTAGCCGGCTTGCCGCTCGCGCTCGGTGCCGGCTTCGGTTCCGAATTGCGCCGGCCGCTGGGCATCGCCATGGTCGGCGGCCTGCTGCTCAGCCAGGCGCTCACGCTCTACACCACGCCGGTCATTTACATTTTCTTCGATAATCTCGCGCAGCGTTTTTCGAGCAAATCGCCAAAGCAGGAAACTTCTGGCGGCGAAGCGCCCAACCCGCAACCCCCAGGCACGCCAAATGCAGAAGCCCCAGGCCCCGCATGAACATCTCCGCGCCGTTCATTCACCGCCCTGTCGCCACTACGCTGCTCACCGTGGCGATTGCGCTTGCCGGGGCAGTTGCATTCGAAGTCCTACCGGTTTCGCCGCTGCCCGAAGTTGATTTCCCGACCATCTCCGTCAGTGCCAGCTTGCCCGGAGGCAGCGCCGAAATTATGGCCTCTTCCGTCGCTACTCCTCTCGAACGCCAGTTCGGCCATATCGCCGGCGTCACCGAGATGACCTCCACCAGCACGCTCGGCAGCACCTCCATCACCATTCAGTTCGATCTCAGTCGCGATATCGACGGCGCCGCGCGCGACGTAGAATCCGCCATCAACGCCGCGCGCACTTATTTGCCCGCCAACCTGCCCTCCAATCCCACCTACCGCAAAGTCAATCCCGCCGACGCGCCCATCATGATCCTCGGCCTCACCTCCGAGAAATACGGTCCCGAAAAAGTGTATGACGTGGCCTCCACCGTCATCGAGCAAAAACTCTCGCAGATACAGGGCGTCGGCCAGGTCAGCGTCGGAGGCGGCGCCTTGCCCTCGGTCCGGGTGGAAGCCAATCCCACGCAACTGGCAAGCTACGGGCTCACCCTGTCGAATTTGCAATCCGTGCTCAGCCTGCAAAATTCCGACCTCGCCAAAGGTCAAATTTCCGACGGCATCGTAACCGCGGACATCCTGGCCAACGACCAGATCTCGGCCGCCGCCGACTACAGGCCGATCATCGTCGGTTATAAAAATGGCGCCGCTGTGCGCCTCTCCGACGTCGCGCAGGTAATTGACTCGGTGCAGAACGTCCGCGCGGCTGGCTATCTGAACGGCAAGCGCGCCATCACCGTCATCATCTTCCGCCAGCCCGGCGCCAACATCATCGACACAGTGGACCGCGTGACCGCGCAACTTCCGTTCATCAAGGCCTCGATTCCGCTGGGAATTGAAATCACCATGGTTCTCGACCGCACCACCACCATTCGCGCCTCCGTCGGCGACGTCGAAAAGACCCTGCTGATTTCCATCGTCCTGGTGATCCTGGTCGTCTTCGTCTTTCTGCGCAACGCGCGCGCCACGCTGATTCCCGCCGTGGCCGTGCCGGTTTCCCTCATCGGCACCTGCGCGGTGATGTATCTGTTTGGCTTCAGCATCGACAATCTTTCGCTCATGGCTCTTACCATTTCCACGGGCTTCGTCGTGGATGACGCGATCGTGGTGATGGAAAATGTCGCGCGTCATCTGGAAAACGGCTTGACGCCTTTTGCCGCGGCGCTGAAGGGCGCCGAAGAAATCGGCTTCACCGTGTTCTCGATCAGCATTTCGCTCATCGCCGTTTTTATTCCCCTGCTGCTGATGGGCGGAATCGTTGGCCGCCTCTTCCGCGAGTTTGCGGTCACGCTTTCCACCGCCATCGTCGTCTCCATGATCATTTCGCTCACCACCACCCCGATGATGTGCGCCTACCTGCTGCGGGACGAGCGCCATGCAAAGCACGGCCGCATCTATAACGCCAGCGAGAAGGTCTTTGATTGGGTGCTTTCCTTGTATCGCCGCACCCTCACCTGGGTCTTGGACAATCCCGCGCTCACCCTGATCATGCTGTTCATCACCATTGCGCTCAACGTTGTCCTCATCATCAAAATTCCCAAGGGCTTTTTCCCGCAACAGGATACCGGCGCGCTTTCCGGCTCCGTACGAGGGCCGCAGGACTCATCTTTCGCGGCGATGAACAATTCCATCCAGCAAATCGGCCACGTGATTAACAATGATCCGGCCGTCGCCAACGTAATTACGTTTACCGGCGGCAACGGCGCCACCAATACCGGCTCCGCCTACATCGCGCTCAAGCCGCTGGCGGAACGCAAAATCAGCGCCGCCGGGATCATTAACCGTCTGCGTCCCAAATTAAACGCGTTGCCCGTCGCTTCTGCGTTCCTGCAGGCCGTGCAGGATCTGCGCATTGGCGGCCGCTCCAGCAATGCGCTCTATCAGTACACGATCCAATCGGACAACGTGCAGGACCTCTCCAAATGGGCGCCGATTCTTTTGGCCGCGATGCAGAAACTTCCCGGTCTACAGGACGTCAGCTCGGACCAGCAAAATGGCGGCCTCGATGAACTGCTCAACTACGATCGCATCACCGCGGCAAAGCTCGGCATCACGGTGCAGTCGCTCGATTCCGCGTTATACGGCGCCTTCGGCCAATCCGAAGTCTCGATCATTTACACGCAGCTGAATCAATACTACGTGGTGCTCGAAGTCGCTCCGCAGTATTGGCAAAGTCCGGAAGGCTTGAAAGACATCTACCTTCATTCCGCGAGCGGCGGCAATATTCCGTTGCTCGCCGTGGCCAAGGGCCAGGCCAACACCACGCCGCTTTCCATCAATCACACGGGCCTGTTTCCCTCCGTCACCGTTTCCTTCAACCTCGCTCCCAACGTGTCCATGAGCCAAGCCACAGCCGCCATCAACGACATGCAAAAACGCCTGGGCACGCCTTCTTCGCTGCAAGGTTTTTATGCCGGCACGCTCGAGGCCTATCAGCAATCGCTGGGCACCGAGCCTCTGTTGATCATCACGGCGCTGCTAGCCGTTTATATCGTGCTCGGCATTTTGTATGAAAGCCTGGTCCATCCCTTCACGATCATTTCCACTCTGCCCTCGGCCAGCGTTGGGGCGATGGTCGCATTGATGCTCTTCAAGCAAGACTTGAACATCATCTCCATCATCGGCATTGTGCTGCTGATCGGTATCGTGAAGAAAAACGCGATCATGATGATCGATTTCGCTTTGCAGGCGGAGCGCGAGGAAAGAAAAAGCACGCGCGACGCGATTTTCGAAGCCTCGATGTTGCGCTTCCGCCCGATCCTGATGACCACCATGGCCGCGCTGTTGGGCGCTCTGCCGCTCGCGCTCGGAACCGGTACCGGCTACGAACTCCGCCGCCCTTTGGGCATCACGATTGTGGGGGGATTGATTCTCAGTCAGATGTTAACGCTCTACACCACTCCGGTCGTCTACCTGGAGTTCGACCGCTTGCGCCTGCGCGTGCTGGGAAAGCAGCGCAACGGCGCGGAGCACGGCTCGCAGCCGGCTCCAAGCGAAGCAGACTAGCTAACGAGATCGGAACCTGGGAATGGATCGTAAGAAGGAACGTCGTCCGCAGTTCGAGTTACTATTTAACGGTGCAGCGCCCATGGGAATTCGTGCGCCCGCCGCCGCAGAAACTCTTCGCAGTGGCGCACTGCCGCAGACAGGCCGCGCAGAGGTCGTTCCACGCTAGCGGCGATTCCCGCAAAGGAAACCGTCCGCGCCCATTCGAACAGTTCCCCGGCGTTCAGCGCTACCCAGCCGGCGGATCCTGCCAGAATCAGCAGCATGAGACCGCCGCCCAGCGCCATGCCCGTGATCGCTACCGATACCGGCGCCCCTCTCTCATCTCCGGTCGCGACCATCACGCCAACCACAAAAAAGGCGCACGATCCCAGCGCCAGAATCATCGCTCCGAAAAACGTCAGGACCGCCGCGACCGTTACACCCGTGGGACGATTCATATTCACCCGCCCAGCCTCACAATTTACCCAGCACCGCCAAAATCAACAAAATCACCAGCAGCAGGCCCAATCCACCGCTGGGGTAGTACCCCCAGCCCGCGCTATACGGCCAAGTCGGCAACGCTCCCAGAATCAGCAGGACCAGAATAATCAACAGGATCGTTCGCATCTCGTTCCTCTCTTGGGGCGCCACCGCCCGCGCTACAAAAGCTCGAGCTCTGAACGCCGCGAAAATCTTGCAGCCGCAAGCCTCCTGAGCGGGCGCAGTATTGCCGATTCCAAAGAAGGGGGCCATCGGGGGAACACCTTACGTGCTGACCAGCAATGCCTTAGCGTAGTCCGCTGTCCAGCGCCACGCGAACCGCGGGATGCTCAGCCGCCTGGCCGCCCGCGCACACCTCGACGACCTGTGGAAATCCTCCTCGTCTCCAAAGAATGGAATGCGCATACGAATATTTGTATGCACTTCCGCGCCCACATATCTCCGCCTCCAGTCCCGTTTCCGTAGCTGGTATTAACACAGTCACTTACCAGTACATTTATATTTTTGCAATCATGGTTACGAAATTGCCTGCGAATTCCTAGCGAGTTAGGCGCATCCCAAATGCGCCCCTATGGGCGTGTAGGTCTAGTCGGTAGCGGACGATGTTGGGCCCGTTTCCTAGTGTAATCAGCTGCGATGAGGCTCATCGGCGTCAGTATCATAGCTTTCGCTGATCCGCCAAACGCCAGCTCGATCCCACTTCGTCTCTCAAAACCAGGAGGAGCGATGAACTTTCAGAGAGCACGCGGTGTCTTTCCATCTTCCTTGTTCACTATGATAATCCTGCTATTTATCCTCTCCGTCTCTCTGTGCCCGCCCGCGCATGCGCAGTCGACCGCGCTGCTCAATGGTACGGTATCGGACGCTTCCGGCGCCGCCGTCCCATCGGCAAAAGTTATCCTAAGGAATGTCGCAACCTCCGAAGAATGGGACACGCAAACCAATAGCGTCGGCCTGTATGTCTTTCCCTCGCTGCCACCCGGCAATTATCGAATCACCGTTACGCAACCGGGCTTTCAGACGCTCGTCGTCACCGACCTCCAGCTGAACGTCGCCACTTCGGTAACCAAAGATCTTCAATTAACCCTAGGCTCCGTCTCGCAACAGGTTCAGGTGACCACAGAAGCTCCGCTGATTGAAACTTCCACCACCGGCGTCGGCCAGGTCATCAATTCCAAGACCGTCCAGGAGATCCCACTGAATGGGCGTCACTTCGTCGATTTGAACCTGCTCACGCCCGGCACCGTCACACCCCCGGCCAATGGTTTTCTCACCGCCCCTCTGCGCGGGCAAGGCTCGTTCGCCATTAATACCGCCGGCCAGCGCGAGGACACCACCAACTGGCTGGTCAATGGCATCAACTTGAACGATCCGGTGCAGAACCAGGTCACCTTTCAGCCGCCTATCGACACGCTGGAAGAATTCAAGGTGGATAACTCCACATTCCCCGCGCAGTACGGCCGCAACGCCGGCGCCATCGTCAACATCGCCACGCGCTCCGGCAGCAATGAATTCCACGGCGAAGCCTTCGAGTTTTTCCGCAACAACGCGCTCGACGCCCGCAACTATTTCAATGATGTGGGTTCGCCGCAGGCTGCCTTCAAACACAATGAGTTCGGCGGCGATGCAGGCGGCCCCATCAAGAAAAATAGAATCTTCTTCTTCCTCGCCTACGAAGGCATTCGTCAGCATCAAGGCCTCACGCTGGGCGCCATTGTTCCCAGCCAGAATCAGATCGCTACCGTGACCTCGCCTGCGGTTCTCAGCCTTCTAAAACTCGTCCCGGCGGCGAACACTCCGGGCACGGATACCACCGGAATTCCGGCGAACTTTAACGGCTTTAGCGGCGCGGCTCTGGCCAATGTCAGCCTCAACCAGGGCTCTGGGGACGTGGATGTCGAGCTGCGCCAAAGCGACCGCCTGCATTTCTATTACGTCATGCAGAAGGACTTCCGCCAGGAACCGCAGCAAGGCGGCGCTGCCGCTGCCAATATTCCGGGATTCGGTGATACCCGCAACGGTTTCCGCCAACTCCTGACCGTCGGCGAGGACCACGTATTCAGTCCATCACTCGCCAACACCATCCGCCTCGGCTACAACCGCATTCATCTGATCTTTACGCCCACCCCTTTGAATCCCGCGGACTTTGATATCACCCTGCCCCCCGGCGCGCCCGTCGGCGTCGGTATTCCCAATATCAACGTCACCGGTGACATGGATTTCGGCGGCCCGACCGGCGAGCCGCAAGGTCGCGGCGATACCACCGTCGTCCTCAACGACACTCTCAGCTGGCTGAAGGATCGTCACTCCATGGCCTTTGGCGGCGAAATCCGCCGCGCCTACAATAACAACATCGCCGAGAACGTCGGCAGTTTCACGTTTCCCACCATGGCTGATTTCCTCTCCGATGAGTCCTCCGCCTTCACCGTCTTGCTCGGAGCCGGGAACGATCGCATCCTTCAGCCGTCCTACGGCGTCTTTGCGCAGGATAGCTTCAAATGGCGCCCCAACTTCACCATCAATTTCGGCCTGCGCTACGAGTGGGATTCTACGCCATCCGAAGCTTTGGGCCGCTTTACGAATTTCGATCTCGCAACCGGCACGCTCATTCCCGCTCCCCATCCGTTCCACACCAATAACAAGAACTTCGAACCGCGCATCGGCTTTGCCTGGGATCCCTTCAAGAACGGCAAGACTTCCATTCGCGCCGCCTACGCCATCTTGAGCCAGGATCCCACCACCAACATCGTCAGCCCTCTCAGCGGCAATCCGCCCTTCGCTGTGCCTATCAGTGTCAGCTCCGCAACGAACGCCATCACCTTGGAGAATCCTTCTGCCTCCATCACCGGCGTCAGCTTGGGTCCCAGCGCGCTTGCTCCCAATTTCGACAATATGTACGCGCAGGATTGGAATCTCACCGTCGAACGCGAGCTCACTGCTTCACTGGGCCTGGAGGTTGCCTACGTCGGTATGAAGGCCACGCACCTGCAAATGACCGGCAATTTCAATCAACCGTTCGTAACGAATGGTTTCTACGACCCGACGCGTCCGTTCACCACTCTTCCGCTCAGCAGCGCGGTCCTACCCGCGCAGTGCGCCGCTCCCAATCCGCCGTGCGCCGTCGGCAATATCACCCGCATTTTCAGTCCGGGAAATTCCAATTACAACGCGCTCTGGGTCACGCTCAATAAACATCTATCCCGCGGTTTCCAGTTTCTCGCCGCCTACACCTATTCGCATTCGCTCGATTACAGCTCGGTCAGTTCCGGCGACGCCGTTCCCCTGCAGAATGTTTACAATCCGCGCGGCGATTACGGCTCTTCTGAATTCGACGTGCGCAACCGCATCGTCGTCAGCGGCTTCTATCAGTTCCCGTTCAAAGGCAATCGCCTCGTTGCCGGATGGCAGGTCGGCGTGATCACGATGGCCCAGAGCGGCAACCCAATTACACCGCTTCTGACGATTGGTCCGGCGCCCGGCTCTTCACTCACCGTGCGGCCGGATCAACTTCGAGCCGTTTCCGGCACGGGAAATCCGGCACAGTTCTATAGCAACACGCTGCTGTGCGAGCCGTTCGCTGCGCCTCCCACCGGCGGCGCACCTGCGGTTCCAGACTGCGCCACGGCAACCAATCCCACCTACGAAGTTCCGTGCACATTTAGCGGCACCCCGACCGCGCCGGGCGGCAGCACTTACCCGATCGTCCCCGGAAGCTGCCATCCCGGAAACGCCGGACGCGATTCCCTTCCCGGTCCGGACTTCGTCAACACCGACTTCTCCATCGTCAAGAACACGAAAATCACCGAACGGCTCAACCTGCAATTCCGCACCGAGATGTTCGACCTTTTCAATCACCCCAACTTCAACAACCCCACCAACACGGTCACCAGCGCCGCGTTCGGCAAAATTCTCAGCACCCGCTTCGCCGTGGGTGACTTCGGTTCGGCGCGGCAGATTCAATTCGCCTTGAAGCTGCTTTTTTAGCCGTAACCCGAAGCCACCAAAAAAGGGCGGGTTCCCCGACCCGCCCTTTCCCCCCGTAATGCCTGAGCGGCTCGCTGCAAACGATCTAGCGCTCCAAAATATCCTTGTATGCATTCAGCGCCACCTTCTTCGGCTGGCGGTCCACGATAAAATCCACCGTTCGCGTGTTGTTCCCCGCAATTCCCACCGCGGCCAGGCGCACCATGCCATTTCCAAAATCCGCGAATACCGGAACGAACATTGCGAAATGCTCGTCCACTTCACTCTGCGTTATTTCCGCGCGGATTCTGATTTTGCCGCCCTCGCCCGGCTTGAATTCATATTGGAAACTATAGCGCGGCACCTGCGTGCCATACACCCATTCGTCGAAGAACCAGTCCAGGCGCCCGTTTTGCTGAATGTCCATCTGCTTCGTCATGTGCTTTTCGACGATGGCCTTGAACGATTCGGTCGAGGCTGGCGTGTCGCGGTAGCTTTCCATGTAGTCGTGCATCATGTCGATGAAGGTCTGCTCGGGTTTGTCGCCCGTCGCGTGATCGTCGTACATCAGCGACCGCAGCATCAGCAGCACGTAGGCGCCCTTGGAATACGTCACGCCCTGATACGCTTGCGGCGAGCGCGGCGCAATCAGCCGCAGTCCCAGCCACAACGGTCCCGCATCGTTCGGCGAAACGCCGAAATTATTTTTCTCCAGAATGCGCACGCGCTGCCGCTCCCAGAAATCGATGTAATCCTTCTGCCACTTCGGCCCCGTAGCTTGCTGTAAAAATAATCCCGCCGCAAATTCCGCAAATCCTTCAGACAGCCACTGGTCGTGATACGAAGCCCAGCCCACTGCGTGCCCGAACCACTGGTGCGCCACTTCGTGCGGCGTCACTTCCTGCACAAATCCCGTGAACTTCGTATTGATCTGCCCGAACAGCATCCACCTCTGCGTCGAATCGATGTACGCGGAAATCGGCAAGTACACCAGGCCGGGCCAGGATTGCCCGAAGCTGAAGTTCGGCTGCTCCGTGACGTTCACGTTGTCGTAGGGCGCCCTGCCGAAAAAAATCGTGCACAACTGCATCTGCGCGCGCGTCTGATCCAGCGCGTACTTCGTCATCGCCGTCGGGGACATCGCGCTCAAAAATGCGCTGTGCGCGTAAGGCTGCAAGCTGCTCGGCAACTCCGACAGATAATATCCGGACAGGTTGTAGTGCGTGATGTTGTCCGGGTAATCGATCCTTTTATATTGGCCGTAATTGAAGCCCGCGACGGCCACCGGCAGCGGCGTCACCCAATGCGACACCGCAAATCCCGCTTCCGTGGATTGTCCCTCCAGTTTGCCCACGCTGATCAGCACGTTCGCTGGCGGCACCTTGAACGTCAAATCGTACAGCGCCTTCTCGCCGAATCCGTTCAGATTGGGATACCAGGAATCGCGCGCGCTCACGTAATAGCTTCCGTTGCCCGCGTTCGCCAGCACTTTATCGCCCACATACTCGA
>DATBYA010000002.1:0-3634 GCA_036514015.1 Candidatus Sulfotelmatobacter sp. | reverse complement strand
TCAAGCGCGGCCGGCGACGACCACATCAGCAAGAGCGCGTTCAAAAAGCAATGCTGGGAAACTCAGATCAATTTCATTGGGCATTTTGACCTGGAGCGAGTCGCTACTGGCCCGGAGGATGCTTTTGTGAAGTATCTTTGCCACACCAAGGACGGCAAATCGCTCCGGAACGTGGAGTATCTCCGAATCAAGAACGGAAAGTTGCAATCCATTGAGTGTTATTTCGGCGCGCAATCCCGCTTTCCGTCAGCAGTGAGCACTGGGCAGAAGTAACTCACGGGCCCGCAAGGAAAGACGTGGGGTGCCGATCTGCCGAAATCAGCGGTGATGCTGAATCTACAATTCAAAGGCGCTCAACCAATCGACGTGTTTGTCGTCCCGTGGGCAGGTGGCCAGACGGATCCGCTGCCCCGGTTATGTAGGACCATTTCATTTAGAACTCCCGCGAATTCAACAAAGTGTTGCATCGACCGTCTGAGCCGGCAGCTCTAACCGGTAAAGTGGATTTTCCTAGTTTCCGGATACGCGACTTATCAGGCATGTTCGATTACTTCGGGTTTGCCCGTCAACTGGGAGCAATCGCGATCACTTCCTATGAGTCGAGTTCACAGGATTGATGGTCTGCCTGGGGCACTTAACACCGATTCAAGCGGGTCTGCTAACGCACTTCCTGGAAAACTATCGTGTAGCCATCAGGGTCTTCTATGCTGAAGAGCTTAAGCCCGTATGGTGCCACTTTCGGACGCTCAGCCTTCAAACCTCGGTCCGTGAGTTCCTGATATGCAAGATCTACATCGGCGCAACCGATGTAAAACACAGCATCCTTGGACCTCTTCTCTGGAGGCTGCATCGGGCGCTCATTCGAGTCATATTGAGTGTTCAGCATGATCTCGGCTCCCCCAAACCTCAGCCACATCCAATGAGAAAACCGGCCCTCCGCCGTCTCGACCTCAGGAGAGGCCGCGACCACAGTGAACCCCAGCACGTCTCGGTAGAAGGCAAGTGCCCTTGGCATATCGAAAACGCCGATCAGCGGCGTCAGTCCCAGCGGCGAGAAGCCCACGTTTCCTCCAGGGCCTGATTTTGCGGACATGGCATACGTGGAGCACGGCTTGTTTCTCTTCGATGCTACCAAGATGTAGAAACTTCCTCACTGAAAGTTAGCGCTAGGTTGGTAATGGCAAACGCGCCTCTCGTGAGTTATTCCTGGATTGTCGGCAAGCCGGAAGTAATGGCCTAGCTAGGTCCTGGTAAACGCCCTTACCGCAGAAGTGAAATTCCTTCTTTCCGGTTACGACTAAATCAGGAGTTAGCACGCCGGAACTCCCCAGAACCGGATTTATCGAAGGTCGAGACCCAATAATTTAGTGGTGATAAACGGATTCATCAACGGTTTATATGGCACGACGAGTTGACCTCCATCACTTCGCCAGAATCTTTAGAGAGATTGCGTCCGCCACCTGCTGCACGTACTGTCGATCGGCCCGATACTGGCACTCCGTCGCGATCGAACTTGCTCCGGATCCACCGTCGAACCCCGCGGACTGCAGTTCACAAAGGTTTTTTTTATACTCTCCCCACGCGCGGTCAGCCCCATTCAGCAGATCCAATTCCTTCACTTTGCCAGCTGCTTGTGCAGCACCCTCATCCGACACAATTCTGCGAACTGCCGCTAAAAATGCATTCAAATGCTTCTCGGTGAACTCCAGTTCCTTCCCGATGCACTGTTCATAACTTAGGGCGGTCGATTCATTCGCACACGGATTCTCCCCACGGGAAAACACCGCCGCATATTCCCGATCCGCATCAGCTACATGCGGATGGGCGTCCTGCACATTCGCCGCTCCGGCCAACACTAAAGCGATCAATCCACCAGCAAGGAACTTCGCGTAGCGCAACATGGCGTCCTCCAAGAAAGAAAACTCTCGGATGCTAGCTGTCTTCAGTCCTCAAAAGCTTCGTAGAAAACAACCTTCGAGAGGTGCCTTTCTCGCCGAAATGTTTCCGCAGCCGGGCGCAGCAGCAGTTGGAGGGCGAGGGTCGTCGCGTTTCGTTTCCATTGCAACTCCGATTTTCAATGAAATTGTGCGCGGATGCGCTTGCGCGTGAATACAATCCACCACCATATGCTCACAGGAATCAGCACCCAGAGCGCAAGCTCCACTAAAAGTGCCGTGAAGTCCCAAGGCGGATGCGGCTTGCGTAGCGTCGCGGCAATGGTGACGACGACGCAGAGCGGGACGGTCGCAATGCACAAGCTCATTTGTCTCGCCCAGTTTTTCAGACGCAACAGCCCGATTGCCGTGACGATTTCCAAAAGAGCAGTGCCCAGCAAGGAGCAAAGCACGAACAGTGCATTCGCAGGGACACTACTCTGATCCGAGAAGTAGAAAATTCGCACACCGCGTTTGAACAAGACCAAAGTAAGAACGCTCCCCACAATTTGAAAAACCGCGACGGCAATGATCGAGGTTGTTGGTCGTGGGCGACCGCTGTTACGGTCAGGAGTACGAGTCGGCTCCATGCTTCTGCATTCTAAAGACTTGATCTAGCTAATCCAAGGGTGCTGAAAGCTGAAAACTGTAGGCATGTCTCGTGTGATGCGCTCTTACCGATGTTTGTCGGTGACGGTCCGGAAATGGTGTTCAACACACAGGAAAATTAAAAAGTCGTGAACTCGGATTATTGCCCACCGAAACGGAATACGATTCCGGCGCTATACCGGAAATTGTTCTGCCGGTCATTGGCGCCGTCGGGAAACTTCGTCAAAAAATACTCGGCCTGAACCGGACGGACTGCAAAATGGCGCGACACGGTCACATCAACTCCCCCTCCAGCCGTCATCCCGAAAGCGGTCTTCGACCCCAGCACAATCGCATCCGATGCCCACATGGCCCCCAGAAGAACCTGGGCAAATGGCGTGACCCTCCCGCCCCGGAAATTCACCCGAGGTCCGAACAGATATGAAATCTGGTGCGCAGTCGCAAATCCGTTGCGGGCCACCGCATAGCCACCCAGATCTCCTACGACACCGAGCCAGCGAGTCGCGTTGAATTCCAGTTGGCCGCTTCCTCCATTGCCATTGACCGATTGCGAAGGCGGCATGTGCGTGATGTCGTTGGTTGCGTTGTCGCCCATGTAGTCGTAACCCGCATATGCTTCAAATCTGGGCGCAATATCTTGCGCTTTCGCAGGCAGCGCTAAACCAATCACCAAGATCAATAGAGCTAGCTCGGATGAATTCTTCATTTTGGGTGCGTCTCCGTTTGGATTTCCGCATTCTCAATGGTCCCAGCGGCACTGTTTAACCTAGTCGCAAGTCATCGATTGTGACGAGTAGCCCCTGCCAATTCTCATGGCGCTAGTGCCGGGAGGTTGGCGAGTTGAGCCTTGTCCAAAGCTGCTTGAACGCTGGAACCGTCGTTATAGTCATCCAATCGACTTAACTGGATTTCCCTGTTTCCGGTTACGCGTGCCAGCTCAACCGGTCGACGCAACACCATCCAGTGCATTGATTCGACAATGCTTGCCCGGGCGAACCATCTGTTTGGCTGTGCTCGGTCAAAACCTAGCCAGGGCAGCGTTCCGGCTGGCATCACCCTAGCAAGCGATTTTAGCTTTTGTCTTCAATGCC
>DATBYA010000001.1:0-9732 GCA_036514015.1 Candidatus Sulfotelmatobacter sp. | reverse complement strand
CCCAAGGGCTACACCGCACTCGTCGTCCGGAACGACGTGCGAGAGGGTGGGGGCTATCTTTGGGCGATGAAATCTGAGCAAGGAACGATGTTTTGGAACACCGGAACCTACAAGGAAGTCGTCGCAAACAAGAAAATCGTGTCAACGATGTCTTTCTCTAACGAGAACGGGAAAACAATTCCCGGCTCGCAAGTATCGGTTCCTGGGCAGTGGCCTAACGAGATTACCGTTATCGTTGAATTCAGTGAATCTGAGGGGAAGGCCAGAGTCACTGTTACAGAAGTAGGCATCCCCATCATCGCGTACGCCCTGTCGAAGATCGCTTGGGCTCAACAGTTTGACAGGATTCAATTGTTGCTCTGAAGAAAGGTAACTCGTTTTTTGCCAACTCCCGGTTAGAGTCGGCAAACCGGATTGCGACCTGAAAGCTGTTGGAACGATTGTCTGACAAGGAGGAAATCGATCAGACCGTGCGTCCCATCGCACATGGCAATAGACGAATCACCGGCGAGCCTCAGACACGCGTTCGATTCTAAGCCGCTTTTTCGGTCGTCCGGGGGCTTCTCCAAGTCGTGCCACGAGTCGAGCGTACGCCAAGTCTCTAGGATCGAGAGATGGAAAATCCTCGGCGATCTCTTTTTCATGGACGTTCATACGGAAAAGGGCCGCAACGTGCTCCAAGGGGATTCGCGTTCCCCGGAAGACCGGCTTCCCGCCCAGAATGTCTGGGGAGGAAACGATCCTTTCTTTCCCCCACCGGAAGGTGGCGACATTTCTGTCCACAGTTTCACGAAACGGTTTGCACTTAACCCAAATCTTCATTTCCCCGGAGTGAAACACAATGTCCGGTCCGTCGGCCATCCAGTGCTTCGCCGTCTTGTTTCCATGAGCAAGCACCTCGGCTGCCTACCGGGAATTCGAATCCCGATACGCTGATTCAGATCGGTATCTGCTCAGCAAGGCAGCAGGACAGGGAAAGGGCACCGGGTCCATCGCTCACAGAGGGCGTATCCGGGCGGGTTGAGTCCATACTCCCGTGCTACGCCTCACGGCAACTGCTGGGCATCGGTTTGTGCGATACTGCTGGCATCAACGGAAGCGGCTGATTTATGGCAGACGCCAAAGCGTTACCGAATCTACAGGCGCTTTCAATATCCCCATCCCCCGCACAAATCCTGGCCAGCGAGGCGGTGTTGGATGCGCTGAAGATGATGCTCATCGGCGCACCCCTGAACGAAGTTCTGACGAGTGTCACCCGCCTGATCGAAGCCCACAGTAGGGGAATGTCGTGCTCGATTTTCCTTCTTGACGAAGACGGCTTGCACCTGCGATATGTCGTCTCCGCAAACCTGCCCGAGTCGTACCGAGCGGCCACAGATGGAGTGTGCATTGGTCCTAATGTCGGATCGTGTGGTGCGGCCGCTTACCTTCGGCAGCCCGTCTTCGTCTCTGACATCGTTTCTCACCCGAATTGGGAGAACTTCAGAGGCGCTGTTCTGCAGAGTGGGCTCCGCGCCGCCTGGTCGACTCCCATCATGTCGCACGACGGCAATGTGCTCGGGACCTTCTGCATGTATTACCGCGAAGTTCGGCTTCCGTGCCCGGGCGAAATTGACTTAATCGAGTACGCCGGCCGCATTGCCGGAATCGCCATTGAGCGCCATCGATCGCAGTCGGCCCTGAAGCTAGCGTTCGAAAAGATCAAGACGAATGAGCAGAGCCTACGCCTGATCGTCGACACCATTCCTGGGTTTGTGTGCACCTTGACTGCGGCAGGCGAGGTTGAACTTGTCAACCGTCAAGTCTTGGAATATTTCGGCAAGACGACTGAGGAATTGAAGAATTGGGCCACCAGCGACGCTGTCCATCCGGATGACCTTCCTCGAGTGATCGATGCGTGGAGGCGCTCGGTCGATACCGGTCAGCCGTATGTTCTTGAGTTCCGCCAGCGGCGTGCCGATGGCGTGTACCGCTGGTTCCAATCTCGCGCTCTCCCCGCGAGAGACATGGAAGATCGGATCACCGGCTGGTACATGTTGCTGACTGATATTGACGACCGGAAGCGAGCGGAAGGGAAGTTGCGGCAAGACGAGCGGGAGCTTCGGCAGATCGTCGATACCATCGCCCAACTCATTGTCTTTTTGAGCCCAGATGGAGACGCTCTGTATGCAAATAAGTTCACGATGGAATTTACGGGCTTTTCACTTGAAGACCTGAGCGCGAATGACTTTCGCGCGCGGGTGTTCCACCCAGATGATGTGGAGCGAGTCCGAGAGGAACGCCGAAAAGCGCTTTTGCGCGGCCTTCCGTTTGAAAACGAACAACGAGCGCGCCGACATGATGGCCAGTATCGCTGGTTCTTAATTCGCTATAACGCGTTGCGCGATGAGCAGGGTCGCCCCATTCGCTGGTACGCGGCCGGAATCGACATCGAAGATCGCAAACAGGCGGAGGAAAGAACGCAGCAAGAGAACTTCGCGTTGCGAGAGCAAATCGATCAGGTCTTCATGCTTGAGGAAATCGTGGGCTCTTCGCCAGCGTTGAAAACAGTCCTCGCGAGCGTCGTGAAAGTCGCTCCCACGGGCTCTACAGTGCTGATTACGGGCGAAACAGGCACTGGGAAGGAACTGATTGCGCGCGCTATTCATAAGGCTTCGCGCCGCGCCGCTCAGGCTTTTATTACTGTAAATTGCGCGGCGATTCCTTCCCCGCTCATCGCCTCAGAATTGTTCGGCCATGAGAAAGGAGCTTTCACCGGCGCCCTGCAACGTCGACAAGGTCGTTTTGAGTTGGCGCACTCCGGCACAATTTTTCTCGACGAAATCGGCGAGCTTCCCCATGAAACGCAGACGGCGTTGTTGCGCGTCCTCCAGGAGCACCAATTTGAACGAGTAGGAGGCAATCGTGTGCTTTCGACCGACGTTCGAGTGATTGCCGCCACCAATCGCGATTTGACGGCAGCCGTGGCTTCAGGGACATTTCGCGCCGACCTCTTCTACCGGCTGAACGTTTTTCCGGTCCACGTGCCGCCACTGCGGAACCGAAAGGAAGACATTCCGATGCTGGTGGAGTACTTCGTGAAGCGCTATGCAGAGAAGGCGGGAAAGCAAATCAGCAAGATCAACGAAAATACGCTCAAGCTATTCCAGTCCTATCCTTGGCCCGGCAATATTCGTGAGCTGCAGAATATCGTCGAGAGATCGGTAATCCTCTGCACTGGCGATACCTTTTGGATCGACGAGGCTTGGCTTTCAAGCCAGAACGCACCTCGCCGGGAGTCATCAGGTCTTTTTACGCAGAACGTGCAGAACTTCGAGAAGGAACTCATCGAAGCGGCTCTTGCGGAAAGCAACGGAAAAGTTGCTGGGTCAAGTGGCGCGGCCGCCAAACTCGGGATTCCACGCTCGACGCTGGATTTGAAAATCAAACAGCTCGACATAAAGAAAAATATCATTCGGTAAGCCCCTCGTTTTAACTCCCAGAATTCTGGCACTTCCTAAGATTCTGTCACTCCAATTTCTTTTTAGAGCCCTGTTTTCACTGAGATCCAATTGGGCACTCGGTTGCACTAGTCCTGATCAGTTCTAGGAAGGAGGGAATTGGTCGCATGATTTACGAGACCGAAATAGCGACAGTTCGAGTGCCATCCGCCGGTGCTCTCGCTGAATGGGATGAACAGGACGTGGTCGCCCGAGCGAAGAGCCGGTCGAAAATCGCGTTCGACGAACTGGTCACACACTATGAGCGGAGAGTGTTCCGTCTGGCTCAGAACATCACCCGCAACAACGAGGACGCCGAAGACGCCGTGCAGAACGCATTCCTAAAAGCGTTCCAAAACTTGCCCGGCTTTCGAGGAGATTCGCGCTTTTACACCTGGCTCGTGCGCATTACCGTCAATGAAGCATTGATGAAAATTCGCAGCCGTCCCGGCTATAAAGAAGTGTCAATCGATGAGTCGAAAGAAACCGATGATTCTTGCGTCCCACTTGAGATCGAAGACTGGGGCCCAAACCCGGAGCAGCGCTACTCAGGGGAAGAGCTGCAGCAAATCTTGGCTACGGCCATCAACGAACTTCAGCCAGGATACCGGACAGTCTTTCAACTTCGGGACGTCGATGGCCTTTCGACGGAAGAAACGGCCCAAGCCCTCGCTCTTACATCGTCAGCGGTGAAGACCCGTTTGCAACGCGCGCGGCTGACATTGCGGAACTCTTTGCACAAGTACTTCCGACCAACTTGGTTCCAGGTGGAAGCAACGCGGCGCCGAGGTACTTGCCATGACTGTGAGACATCTGAGTTGTGCGACCGAAAACCGACGCCCGACGATGAAGTCGGGGGGAGAAGAAGTATGTAGTGCAGTGGAGCCGCGACTGCAGTGCGGGTTCAAATGGGTTGATCGATGACTTTTAGGATTGAGACAGCGGCGCGAGGGAGATTCACAGTGTTCATCCTAAGTGGCCGAATCGAGGAACAGGCGATAGCCGAGTTGAGGAGTCTTTTTGAACTTCAAACAGACTGCCGCAACATCGTTCTGGATCTGAAGGACGTTAGTGTGGTCGATCGCGACGCAATCAGCTTTCTCGCGCGTTGCGAAGCGGATGGCGTGAAACTCGAGAATTTAACTCCCTATATTCGCGAATGGATGGAAAGGGAAAAAGATTGAGCGGGGCGCTTCTGGTTGAACCAGGACGAAATGCAAATAAGAACTAGATGCAATTGACATCCACATACAAAGCAGTGGAAGTTTCCGCACCCGGCGTGCTTCGAGTCGTCGAACCGCAAACCCCGCAGCCCGGAGTAGGTCAGTTCGGATTCGGGTAGAAGCATGGGGAATCTGTCACACCGATGCGGCCACGGGCACTTATGGTGCTGGTTACAAAGGACGGAGTCGCTCGAAGTACAAAGCCAGCAGCATGACGCTTGAAATAGGAGCCGAGTGTCTTCGCGGTCGGTTACGCAGAGCAGATGTATGAACAAGCCTCGACGATCAACAGCAGTCAAATCCAAAAGGCAAGGAGATGAGTGTGTCATCGAAACCTAAGAGAATTGGAAGTGCAGAGCCCCCAGCCGCCTCCACTCAGGCGGCGACGGGAGAGACTTCGCTAGGGAACGTTGGCGCTTGACGAAAAAATCAGACTTCGTGCATACGAGCTTTATCTCGAACGCGGTGGACAGCCAGGCCTTGAGTTGGACGATTGGCTCCAAGCCGAGCGCGAACTCCAAGGTGGAGCGCGGTAGCGCGCGCAAGCGGATTAGAAAAGGAATCAGCACCATTCGTGGATACAGAACGAAAGGGAAAGAGGTCAGTATGAAAATGGAACAAACGGCGAAGATGCGGACGCAGGCAAACAAGATCCGTAGGACGCACGAAAGAAATCTTGGATTTCTTGTGCTTTTGGTAAGCGCGCTATTTGTGAACGGAGCGGATCGGCGAGCCGTAGCTCATAGGCAGACGCCTAATCAGAGTTCCGCGGTGGATGCTGGGGAGACGGCGCAAGCGAAGATAGCCCGGGCGATGTCGGCTGGGCCAGCGAACGTCGCTAACGGAGCAAGGATCGTAGACGACGACGCGCGGGGCCAGATGGTAGTTCTGCGCGAGGGGAATAACGGCTTCACCTGCATGCCGGGCAATCCAAAAGTTGTTGCCGACCCGCCTATGTGTGTCGATGCGCCTGCGCTTCAGTGGTACGCCGACGCCAAAGCTCACAAACCGAAACCGACGAACACGGTCCCCGGCATCACGTACATGCTGGCCGGCGCCACTCAGCACAGCGATTCAGATCCCCACGACGCCACGAGCATGCCCATCGAGATCGGTCCCCACTGGATGATCATGTGGCCATTCGATCCGAAGGCTACCGGGCTCCCGACCGCGCATAAGCCGACCGGCGCCTACATCATGTGGGCCGGATCGTCTTACGCGCATTTGCACGTCATGGGACGGCCATAGAAGTGTCGCCGTTGAAATAATCCGGTTCTCTTTGAAAATGGGTGAACTTGGATCGAACGGAGCTGGCGCCACCACTCTCTACGCACTCCGTGATCGCCACGACGGCGAGGTTCTTGAGCAGAGCTTCGCAGCATGGTTTTACATCGTATCGACTAACCTGCGCGACTCGCGGGTGCCTCCGCGCGACATATCGTGACGGAGAGCAACTCCGTCCGATCCGGCGGCTGGCAGCAAACGGTGGGCACGGATCTCCGTGGAAAGACGCTGGGCGGATTGGATCACAGGTCGCGCGGATTGGGAGCGCTTTTGGAATGAATTTGATTCTCTGGAGCCAGAACATGACGCCCGAAGCCGCCAAAGCTGCGGGCGCAATTCTGGTTTCCAAGGACCAGTTGTTCGAGCGGGCTGACATCCTGACGGTCCATTTGGTGTTGAGCAGCCGTGCGCGCGGCCTAGCAGGGGCTGCGAAGCTGGGGCGAATGAAGGCAACGGCGCGGCTGATCAATGCGTCGCGCGGGCCGATCATCGATGAGCAGGCTTTGATCAGCGCGTTGAAGAACTAGCAAATGGCCGGCGCGGCGATCGACGTATTCGACATTGAGCCGCTGCCTCCGGATCACCCCTTCCGGACGCTGGACAACTTACTGACAACGCCACATATCGGATACGTGTCGCATGGTCTTTACAAGACGTTCTACGAGGATACCGTCTCGAATATTGGGAAGTGGCTCGACACCCATTAGGGCTTGTCGTCAAATTCAAAGCCCGCGACATACATGCTCGGGATAACGATGGAAAGATCGTGTGGGGGATGCATGAAAACATTGATTGTCGGCGCCGGAGCATTGGGCGGAATCATAGGAGCGCGCCTCCTGGCAGTAGCCGCCTCTGTCTCACTTGCGACTCGGAATGCCACGGCAGCAGAAGAGATCAAAGCCTCCGGCCTTCGCGTCACCGGCATCGGAGGTGATTTGACTACCGAAGCCGGAGAAGTCGCTCCATTAGGTGAATATTCCGTTCCGGGGACTTTCGATCTGATTGTTTTGGCCACGAAAGCGCAAGACGCGATTGATGTGGCGTCGAGCCTCGTGCGGTTACTTGCGCCAGGGGGCACTCTGCTTCCGATCCAGAATGGGGGAGTACCACAGATGCTTGCCAGTCAGATCGGGGAGCAATGCGTCCTCGGTGGGCTCTCAAACCTCACCGCCACAATGCTGAGGCCCGGGATATATAAGCAAAGCAATGCCGGCTACCTTCTGATAGGGGAGCTTGGCGGGGGCGAAAGCGTTCGAAGCGAACGGGTGCGTCAGTGGCTTAGTCGTGCAGTAAATGTAAAACTAACTCCAAATCTTCAAGGAGCTGTCTGGTCCAAGCTCCTGCTCAACTGCTCGGTTACCACAATTGGCGCGATTGCGGGCCTGACAATGCGTGGGTACATCGATCGACCTGAAGGACGCGAGTTGTTCTGTCGAACGTATGCCGAAGCTCTGTCGGTAGCACTAGCAAGCGGAGTCCGACCAGAGAAGATGCTTGTCGATCCAATCCCGCCGGGATGGAACGGACAGAGCATTTCGGGAGCAGCGCATGATCTGTGGCTCGCTGAAATCCTGAATGGTTACGGCGACGCGAAGGCATCCATGCTGCAGGACTTCGAACGGGGACGTACAACCGAGATTGACTCCATCAATGGGTACGTCGTAGACACTGCTCGGCAATTCGGTGTCAATACGCCGGTAAATACCGCAATCGTAGAGACGGTATATGCAATTACACGCGGGCAGAGTGCTCCTGATCCCAATCATCTAGGGCAAATCCTACAAACCATTCGATAGGGGTGAAGCCTCGGTACCGCTTTCACTCGACAACAACGGAGAAAGACAATGACCAGGAAGCTCGAAGGCAAAACCGCCGTCATTACCGGCGGCACAGAAGGGATTGGGTTGGCTACCGGAAAACTCTTCGTCAAAGAGGGCGCCTATGTCTTCATCACGGGCCGTCGCCAGAAGGAACTGGACGAGGCCGTAAAAGCAATCGGGAACAACGTTTCTGGCGTTCAAGGAGATGTTTCCAAACTGGACGACCTTGATCGTCTCTACCAAACCGTCTCCAAGGAAAAAGGGCGAATCGATATTGTTTTCGGCAACGCCGGTGTTGGCGAATTTGTTCCCTTTGGGGCCGTCACCGAAGAGCATTTCAACAAACTATTCAACATCAATGTGAGGGGAACGCTGTTCACGGTGCAAAAGGCCTTGCCGCTACTGAATGATGGTGGCTCTATCATTCTCAACGGATCTGTCGCGAGTGTTAAGGGTACTGCCGCCTTCGGCGTCTACGCCGCGAGTAAGGCTGCCGTCCGCTCGTTCGTGCGAACCTGGACTACAGATCTGAAGGACCGTCGTATCCGCTCAAACGTTGTTAGTCCGGGTCCGATCAATACGCTGCTCACGAAACGGCGATTTTCAGACGTAATTGCGCGGATTGTGTCCACCGTCCCGATGGGACGGATGGGGGAGTCCGATGAAGTTGCGAAGGCGGCGCTGTTTCTGGCTTCGGATGACTCCAGTTTCGTCACGGGTATCGAACTGTTCGTTGACGGCGGCAGAGCCCAGGTGTAACTGATTGGAGGCCATAATGATTTCAAGGCGTGAGTTCCTATCGAATGCCTTCGAATCGCTCTCGTATCGGGAACAGCTCGGCCGATTCGACCCGACCAAGCCCGTTCAACGCAGGGACAGTCCGACAGAATCCCCGAACTGCAAAGGCTCTCTTACCGGAGGAGACAATGAACGTTTTCGACAAGACTTTGCGACGTCCACCGACTGACCCGAACGCCCCGCCCCGAGTGGAGCCTCTGACACCACCCTTCGCGGCTGACGTACAGGCTGTGTTCGATAAGATCATGCCCCCCGGAGTCCCTCCGCTTGCGCTATTCACGACGCTCGCGCGCGTGCCGCGTATATACGATCGCTTCCGTGCTGGGAGCCTGCTCGACCGCGGGCCGGTGTCGTTGCGACATCGCGAGATCGTGATCGACCGTAGTTGCGCACGCTGTGGCTGCGCCTATGGTGGGGCGTGCATATAGCGTTTTTCGCCGATCGCGCCGCCCTGGAGCCCGAGCAGGTACGTGCAACCGTACGCGGCGACGCCGATGACCCGGCTTGGAGCGAACAGGAGATGCTACTGATCCGGCTGGTTGATGAATTGCACGATACAGCGAACATCTCCGACCAGCTATGGGAATGCCTCAACGCATCGTTCAGTATCGAGCAGATCTTCGAGTTGATCGCATTGACGGGCTTTTATCACACCGTCTCGTTCTTCGCGAACAGTCTAAGGCTTCGAGCCGAGCCTTATGCGGCGACGCCGCCGGCAGAATGATTTCGCTTGTATGAGATTTTCCGAATTGCAGACGGCTGTCGCACAGCAGGCGACAGGAGGCGGGCTCAGATAATGAAACCCGAATTGGCCAACGTAAAGGCATGCGTCTTCGATACATTCGGCACCGTTGTGGACTGGCGCAGTTCGATGATTGCCGAGGCTACCAGCTGGGGCAAGGCCAAGGGCCTGAATATTAACTGGGTGGAGTTCATCGACCGCTGGCGCCTCGGATACGAGCCAGCGATGCGCAAAGTTCGGAACGGTGAGATTCCGTGGACCAACCTCGACGATTTGAATCGCATGATCCTGGAGGACCTGCTCAAACAGTACAAAATTGAGGGGCTGAGCGAAGAAGAAAAGGCGAAATGGGCACATGCCTGGCGACGGCTGAAGCCGTGGTCTGA